>CAIQJF010000012.1 GCA_903872075.1 uncultured Caulobacteraceae bacterium
CCCCCGCCGCCGATGGCGGCTCCGCCCCCCCCGCCGCCTCCGGCCTTCGTCGCCAAGTCGTTCATCATCTACTTCCCCTTCGATCAGTCCGTGGTGACGCCGGAAGCCGAAGCGGTGGTGCATGACGCGGCGCAGTACGCCAGCCAGGGTCACGCCACCCAGGTGGTTGTGGTCGGACACACCGACAGCTCCGGCAGCGTCGCCTACAACCTTCGCCTCTCGGAACGCCGGGCCAAGGCCACCGCCGACGCTCTGGTGTCGCAAGGCATCGCCCAGACCATGATGAAGGTCGACTGGAAGGGTAAGTCGGAACTCGCGGTTCAGACCGGCGATGGTGTCAAGGAGCCGCTCAACAGGCGCTCGACCATCGACATCAACTTCTGATCGCGGCGTAACGAACCGCACAAAGGCCAAGGGGTCCGACGTCCGCGTCGGACCCCGCAGCCCTTTCCCCCCGATGCCATCTCCCGCCGCTTTCGCCGCCGCGCCGAACGGGTCCGGGGGGCAGGTCAGCCTCTCCGGAGACTGGACGGCCGCCGCCCTGGCGGACGCGGGCGCGCGGCTCAAGCATGACTTCGGCGACACGGCTGGTGTCGCCTTCGACCTGTCCGGCGTCGGGCGCTGCGACACAGCCGGCGCCCTGGCCATCGTCCGCGCCGCCAAGGGGCGGCTGGATCTCTCGAAACTCACCGCCCGCGAGGGCGTGGTCCGCCTGATCACGCTCGTGGCCAGCGCTGAAGCCGAGGACGCAGACGCCGTCCAGCCGCCGAGATCACCCCGCGACAACGCCCTGGAGATCGTCGGCCGGGCCGTCGCGGGCCTCGGCGACGAGGTCTGGGGCACGCTTGCTTTCATCGGACGTCTGACGGCGGCGGTTCTGCGGGTGATCGCCCAACCGCGCCGCATGCGTTGGACCGCCTGTTTCAGTCAGGTGCAGCGCGCCGGGCTCGACGCCATTCCGATCATCGCGGTGACGACCTTCTTCATCGGCGCCGTGGTGGGCCTGCTCGGCGCCAATGAACTGGCGCAGTTCGGCGCGCAGGTCTTCGTGGTCCAGCTCATCGGCATCGCCATTCTGCGCGAGTTCAACATCATCATCACCGCGGTGCTTCTGGCCGGGCGTTCCGCGTCAAGTTTCGCCGCCGAGATCGGCGCGATGAAGATGAATCAGGAGATCGACGCCATGCGGGTCATGGGTGTCGATCCCTTCGACGCCCTGGTGCTGCCGCGCTTTATCGCCCTGCTCGTCACCGTGCCGGTGCTCACCTTCGTGGCCACGATCGCGGGGCTTCTCGGTGGCATGATCGTCTGCTGGACCGTCCTGGGTCTCAGCCCGCAGTTCTTTTTCCAGCGGATCAGCCAGACCATTCCGGTCGCCAATCTCTGGGTCGGCCTGAGCAAGGGACCAGTCATGGCTCTGGTCATCGCCGGAATCGGTTGCCGCCAGGGCCTTGAGGTCGGCGGCGATGTGGAGTCCCTCGGCCAGCGCGTCACCTCCGCCGTAGTCCAGGCGATCTTCTCGATCATCTTCATCGATGCCGTCTTTGCAATGATCTACATGGAGCTTGGCGTTTGACCGACCCCACGCCCGGCACGGTCGATCCCCAGGCCTCGCCGATTGAGGTGCGCGGCCTGGTGTCGCGTTTCGGCGACCATGTGGTGCATGAGAATCTGGACCTGACCGTCCGGCGCGGCGAGGTGCTTGGCGTCGTGGGCGGCTCGGGTTCGGGCAAGTCGGTGCTGCTCAACACCCTGATCGGCCTGAAGACGCCGGAAGGCGGCTCGGTAAAGATTTTCGGTCAGGATCTCGACACCGTCTCCCTGGCCAACTGGGATATCATCGAGCGCAGCTGGGGCGTGCTGTTTCAGCGCGGCGCCCTGTTCTCCAACCTCACCGTCAGCCAGAACATCGCCGCGCCGATGCGCGAGCATATGGGACTATCGACGGCGGCCACCGATGATCTGGCGCGCCTGAAGCTGGCCCTGGTCGGCCTCGCACCGGGCGTCGGCGCGTTGAAGCCGGCCGAGTTGTCGGGCGGCATGGTCAAGCGCGTCGGGCTGGCGCGAGCCCTGGCGCTCGATCCGCAACTGCTGTTTCTCGACGAGCCCACCTCGGGCCTGGATCCGATCGCCGCGGCCGCGTTCGACAGCCTCATCGCCGACCTTTCGGGGGGGCTGGAGCTGACGGTGTTCATGATCACCCACGATCTGGACAGCCTCTACGCCATCTGTGACCGGGTGGCGGTGATCGCCGATCGAAAGGTCGCCGCCATCGGTTCGATCGACGAGATGCTGGCCTCCGACCATCCCTGGATCCGGGAGTATTTCCATGGCCCGCGCGGCCGCGCCGCGGCGGCCAGCGCCGGTGAGGCCGCCTGATGGAACGCAACGCCAATTTCGGTCTGATCGGCCTTGCGACGGTGTCGCTGTTCCTGGGCCTGCTGGTCTTCATCGTCTGGCTGGCCGGGGCGCAGTTCAGCAAGACCTACACGCTCTATGACATCGCCTTTGTGGGGCCCGTTCAGGACTTCTCCGAGGGCGCGGCGGTCAAGTTCAACGGCATCAAGGTGGGGGAGGTGACACGTATCGCCCTGGAGAAGGCCAATCCGAAAATGGTGATCGCCCGCGTGCGGCTCGACGCCGACGTGCCCATTCGCCAGGACAGCATCGCCAGCCTCGAACCCCAGGGTCTCACCGGGGTCAGCCATGTGGAGATCACCGCCGGCACCGCAACGCGGCCCCTTCGCAAGGACATCACGCCCGAGGGCCAGGTTCCAAGGATCGCCAGCCGGTCCAGCGCGATCAGCGATCTGCTGAACGGCAGCGGCACGGTGCTTTCGGCCGCTGTCGACTCGCTCAACCGGATCAATCGGCTGCTCTCCGACCGCAACATCGCCACCATCGAAACGACGTTCAACAACATCAGGGACGTCAGCGATCAGGCGGCCCACCAGAAGGTGCTGCTCAGCGACGCCGACGCGACCCTCAAGGCGGTGACCGCCGCGGCGCAGAGCCTCCAGGGGATGACCGACAGGGGCAAGGTGCTGCTGGACGGCGACGCCAAACGCGCGGTGCGCAAGGCGGCCGACGCCGCCGAACAGATCGCGGCCGTGGCGACGGAAACCCGCGCCATGGAGGCGGGTCTGCGGGCGCCAGCTCAGGATTTCGCGACCCGAGGCCTGCCCAAGCTGACGGCGGCGATCCTGTCGCTGCAGGAAGCCGCGCAATCCCTCAAGCGCCTCACCGACGAAGCGCAGCAGAGCCCGCGGGCGCTTGTGACCAAGGTCCCGCCGAAGGAATTGGAACTCAAGCCATGATTCTATCGCGTGGGAAGACGGTCGCCGCTTTGGTCGCCATGACGCTGGGCCTTGCCGGATGCGTGACCCTGCTCCCGAAAGTCCATCCGGCGCAGTTGTACCGGTTTGGCCGGGGCGAGGCGGAGGCCCCGGCCGCGGGGCCTGGCAGGGGCGTGACCCTGGCTGGCCCGACCCGATTTCCGATGGCGGTGGGCGGGGACCGCATTCTCACCACGCGGGGATTGAGCGCGGCTTATCTGGCAGGCGCGCACTGGGTTGCCCCAGCCTCGGTCCTTTTCGATGAAGCGGCCGTCCGGGCATTCGCCCAGGCGCAGCCGCCTGCCGCGCCGGCGCCCGGGTTGAACCTGAGCCTCACGGTTCGGTCCTTCGAGGCTCGCTACCCGGGACCGGGCGACGTCGCCGACGGATCGCCGCCCACGGCCATGGTCGTGGTCGAGGCCGACCTTCGCCGGGACGGTTCGGAAGCCTTGGTTGGGAGTCGCGTTTTTGAGAGCCGCCGCGCGGCGAGCGCCAATCGGGTCGGACCGATCGTGGCGGCGTTCGATGCGGCGACCTCGGATGTCCTGGCTCAGATGGAAGCCTGGCGACCGGCCGAGGCGGTCAGCCCGCCGCCGCACTGACGCCGGCCGCGACCGGCCGGCGTCGGCGCAGGCCTATTTGCCGATGTGGATGGCGTTCAGCGGTCCCAGAACGCCGAAGGCCTGCAGAAGCCAGAGGACAACGCCGATCACCACGATGGCGTTCAGGATCGATTTAATCTTGGAATCCATAGGGATGTAGTTGTTGACCAACCACAGCAGCACGCCGACGACGACGAGGACGATAAGCAGGCTGATCAGGGACATGCAGGTTTCCTTCGAGGGCCGCGGCCGTCCCGAACGGACTGGTCGGCGCGGTCTTGCGCAGGATGACGCTAGGCGCGGGGCGCGATGCCGCTCAGCCCCGGAATATACTCACCGCGCGCGGCGTCAGTCCGGATCGGCTCCGGTCCAGGCCGCCGCGAGCGCCAGCCGCGCCAGTGCGGGCAGGGACCGGGTGCCGGTCTTGCGCATGATGGCGGCGCGGTGGTTCTCCACGGTCCGCTGACTGATGTTCAGGTCCGCGGCGATGTTCTTGCTGGGGTGCCCCGCCAGGACCATGGCGGTGATCTCGCGCTGGCGGTCGGTGAGCGCGGCCATCTGAGCCATCGCAGCCTCGCGTTCGGCGGTGAGGCGAATGGAATCGCGGCCGCCGTCCAGCGCCCGCTCGATGCCGGCGATCAGGTCGTTGCGATCGACCGGCTTTTCCAGAAAATCGGCCGCGCCGGCCTTCATGGCTTCCACCGCCATCGGGACGTCGCTGCGGCCCGTGATCATCAGCGAGGGCAGGCTGCGCCCCTCGGCCTTCAGTTGCCGCAACAGGTCCAGACCGCTCATGGTCGGCAGGTAGGCGTCGATGAGCAGGCAGGCTTCTCGCCCCGGACGGTAGTTCGCCAGGAAGCTCTCGCAATCGCCATAGTCTTCGACGATGCGGCCGTCGTCCTCCAGGACTTCGCGGATCATGGCGCGTATGGCCGGATCGTCGTCGACCACATAGACCAGGGGCCCGGCTGTGGGGGTGACGGTCGGCGTCGATCGCTGACCGCCCGCAACCACGGCCGTTGCCGGCAGTAATCTGCGGATCAGCGCAGCGAGTTCGGCCAGTTTGGCCGGCTTGTTCAACTGCGCGCAGTTCTCCCGCGCGATGTCCCTCAGCGCGTCGGTGGAGATGTCACCCGTGAGCATGATCACCGGAATCCGCCGGCCGGTCGCCGCGCGCACCTCGGCCATGACCTGAAGGCCGTTCATGCCGTTGGGCAGGTTGTAGTCGGCGAGGATCAGATCCGGGGCGAAGCCGCCGTTCCGAACCTGCTCAAGAGCCGGGACGCCATCGGACGCCGCCAGAACCCGGTGGCCCTCGTGCTTGAGGGCGAATTCCAGCAATTCCCGCAAGGCGGGATCGTCCTCCACCACCAGAATGGCGCCGCGGGCTTGGCCGGCGCGACCATCAACGGCGGTCAATGTGAGCACCTCGGCCAGGGACGAGGGCGCGCGGCCGTCGTCGCGCATCATGATTTCGACCGTGAATACCGAGCCCCTGCCGACGAGGGAGCGCACTGAGACTTCGTGCCCAAGCAGCACGCCAAGGCTGCGGACGATCGAGAGGCCCAGGCCCAGGCCCAGGCCCAGGCTTCGTTCCCGCGCCGGGTTCCCAAGCTGATGGAACTCTTCGAAGATCGATTGAAGCTCGCCCTCGGGGATGCCGATGCCGCTATCCCAAACCTCGATGCTCGGGGCGTCGGCGCGGCGGCGGCAACCGACCAGAATCTTGCCGGTGCGGGTATATTTCAGGGCGTTGGCGATCAGATTTCGCAACATCTGCTCAAGCAGGCGCGGATCGCTGTCGACCCAGATCCCGCTGGGAACGACGTGGAATTCCAGTTTCTGCGCCTGGGCGTGGTAGGTGAATTCGTCCTTGAGACGGTCGAGAAGGTTGCGGATCGGGAACCGAACCCGCTCGGCCCGCACGGTCCCAGCCTCGATCTGGTTGATGTCCAGCAGCGCGTTCAACATGCCGGCCATGGCGCCGATCGTGTCTTCCATGCGCGCGACGAGACGCTTGGCCCGATCGCCTTCCACCGTTTTCGCCAGCAGTCCGTGGACCAGCGACAGTGTCTGGAGGGGTTGGCGAAGATCGTGGCTCGCCGCGGCCAGGAAGCGCGATTTCGACGCGTTCGCCCCTTCCGCCTGGGCTCGCGCCGCCTGCACAGAGGCCGCGGCCTCTCGCGACTCCGAAATATCGACGAAGGTGATCACGACCCCCTCCACGGCATTCTGCTGGGTGCGATATGGCATGATCCGCCGACGATACCAGGCGCCGGTGTCGGCTTCGATCTCGTGCTCGCTGGCCTCGGATGTCGAGAGCACCCGATGCGCGTCACCGAGCAGGTCAGTGTCCGAGGCCAGGATGTTGAGGTCTGAGAGCGGGCGTCCGATATCCGTCTCGATAACGTTGAACAGGGCCCGGCTGGCCGGGGTGAAAAGTCGGATTTTTAGCTTCTTGTCCAGGAAGATCGTCGGCACCCGCGTGCTGTAGAGGACATTCTCCAAATCGTTCGCGGCCGTGCGCTTGAGTTCCAGGGTTTCGTGAAGCTGACTGTTGAGCGCGGTCAGCTCCTCGTTCATCGACTGAAGCTCTTCCTTGGACGCCAGCAATTCCTCGTTGGACGCCTGATATTCCTCGTTGACCGAGCGCGCCTCTTCGTTAACCGTCTTTTGCTCCTCGGCGGAGATCTGCAGCTGGCGCACCGCCGCTCTCAGTTCTCCGCGAGCGATGGCCAGGTCGCGTTCAAGCTCGGCGATCCGTCCGGAGTCGGCCGGTCTCGCGGCGCCGTCCGGCGGCGCGGGCGACTTGGGTCGCTCCTCGAAGCAAACCAGGAACAGCAGCTCGCCCTCGAATGGCGCCTCCCTGACGGTCACAACCGGATCGTTCGGCTCATTCTCACCGCCGACGCCCTTGGGCAGGATTGCGGCCGCGGGCGGCTCAAGGCCCGCGGCGCGCATTGCCAGGCGAAGCTTTTCGCGAACGCCTTCACGGGCCATGGCCATCAGATCGTTGTTTGGGTGCCCCGCCGCGACGCGCAGATACCGGTCCGTCGGTCCCATGGAGAAAACGCATTCGCCCTTTGCGGTGATGAGCGCAGCGGCGGGCGTGTAGTCCTCGAGAATGAGGGCCTGACAGAGTTCGCCCAAGGCCGCCTGACGGTCAGCGGGCTGACCCGCATCACGTCGCAGCGGCGCCCTGGTCAGCTCTCCCGCTTCGGCGCGGAACTGCACATCCGAGGGCCGTACGCCGCCGCTGTGTCGGTAGAGGCGGGCCGCCTTGGACTCGACAGCGAACCCTGTATCGCCGCCGCCGGTGGTCTCCGATCCGCCCAGGAGCAGCAGACCGCCAGGTCTCAGCGCGAAATGAAACAGGGCAATGACCTTCACCTGGGCTTCCGGCCGCAGATAGATAAGCAGGTTGCGGCAGGAGACCATATCCAATCGTGAGAAGGGCGGATCGATCAGGACGTCCTGAACGGTGAAGATCACCGAGGCGCGAAGGTCGCCGGACACACGTAGCCGCCGGTCTCACGGTGCAGGAACCGGGCAAGTCTCGCCGGTGACACCGACCCTTCGATGATGTCGCCGTAGAACCCATCCCGCGCCGTCGCGATCGCGCCGGCATCGACATCCGAGGCGAACAGCTGAAACTTGACGACGTTGCCCGACCTCTCCGCCTCCTCGGTGAGCAGCATGGCCAGCGAATAGGCCTCTTCGCCCGTGCTGCATCCGACGACCCACAGCCTGAGGGGTTGATCGGCTTGTCGTCCTTGGAACAGAGCCGGAATGGTGGTGTGCGCCAGGTGCTCGAAGACCTTGGGGTCGCGGAAGAAGCTGGTGACATTGATCAGCAGGTCGTTGGCCAGAGCCTCAAGTTCCAGCGGATCGCTCCTTAGACGGTTGAGATAGGCGCCGGTGTCGCCCGCCTTGAGGCCGAGCAGCGCCATCCGCCGTTCGGTTCGGCGATCGAGCGTTCCGTCCTTGTACAGCCGGAAGTCGTGAGCCGTGCGCGTGCGCAGGAGATCGATGATCTCGGAAAGCGAGCCGCCGTGTTCGGCGGCCGGGAGCGGCGCGGCCGGGGCGGGAGAGTGCGACCGATCGGCGGCGCGGTGGGCAAGGGCGTCACCCATCGCCGCCACGGGCAGGACCAGATCAACAAGGCCGGTCAGCATCGCGTTGCGTGGCATGCCGTCATATCCCGCTTCC
Organism: uncultured Caulobacteraceae bacterium; assembly: GCA_903872075.1. Classification (GTDB taxonomy): domain Bacteria; phylum Pseudomonadota; class Alphaproteobacteria; order Caulobacterales; family Caulobacteraceae; genus Acaudatibacter; species Acaudatibacter aquilonius. The sequence continues at coordinate 8,147 of CAIQJF010000012.1, forward strand.
GCAGGGTCCTGAGCGATGACGAATCCGCCACAGGCCTTCACCTCCTTCAGCCCGAGGCCGCCGTCGGATCCGGTGCCGGAGAGGACGACGCAGGCCGCACGTGGCCCGAACGACATCGCAAGGGTGTTGAGCAGGAAGTCGAAGGGCAGGCGGGCGCCGTGACGCGCGCTGGGGGGCGACAGATGAAGGGCGTTTCCCACGGTCGACAGGTAGGCGCCTAGCGGGATCACGTAGAGATGATCGGCCTCAATCTCCATGCCTTCGGCGGCCTGGAGCACCGTCATGTCGGTATAGTTCCTGAGCAGGTCCACCATCATGCTTTCATGGGTGGGGTCGAGGTGCTGCACTAGAATGAGAGCCACGCCAGCGCCTCGCGGGAGCGCTTCGAGCAGCTTGCGGCAGGCCTCAAGCCCGCCGGCCGAGGCGCCGACGCCGACCACAAGGAAGCCAGCGCCGCCAGAAGGCGTCGCCGCTGAGGGCGTGTGCACGCTTTCCGGGGCTTGGGCCGGTCCAGCCTTGGGCTGGCGGTGTGTTGGCACTGGCTGAATTGTTCCCTGAGATGGCTATGAGACGCATCCCCCGACGCATCAGTAGCACAATTATTCTATCGTAAAAATGACATAGTTGAACATTTTCAGGCGACGTGGGAAATACAACTAATCGTTAAAATAGGTAATTTCCGGGACTTCCGTGGCGAATGTATTTTCCGTTAGCCTGCGAATTGGATTTGCCAATTTGTCTGCACGGCCCGTGCCGAATCACAATTATTTTCTATACGGCCTCGAAAACCTAATTCGATTTCATCCAGCTGGACTATGGCCGCGCGCCGGACGGCGCGGGAGAGGATGTCGACGTTGCGCATATTGATCGTGGACGATGACGAGATCATCGGCATGCTCCTGGCCGAGATGCTTGAGGATATGGGCCATGAGGTCTGCGGCATAGAAACCAGCGAAGCCGCCGCGGTCAGAGCCGCCGCGAAGCTGTCGCCGGATCTGATCATCATCGACGTCACGCTCGGCGAGGGCAGCGGAGTCGCGGCGGTTCGCCAGATCCTGCTGTCCGGTCCGGTGTCGCATCTGTTCGTGAGCGGCGATCTCACGGCGGTTCGGGCGCTGATGCCCACGGCGGCGATGCTGCACAAGCCTTACAACGAGGCCCAACTCGTCAGTGGGATGCAGCGCGCGGTCGCCGAAGTCGCGCCTTGAGTGGAATCCGAGGCTGGCCGCGGAGGATCGGTCATCTCAGAACAGGCGTCGATCCGGTTGGCAGACCTTTGCCCCGCGGGTAGGAGCCTCGAATGTATCTCTCCGCCATCTTCGCCGTATTCGTCGGCGCCTCCACGGCGCTCGGTCTCAGCCGGGTGTTCTTGCCGCCGTCCCCCAAGTCGGTGGGCCTGGCCAGAGGGCTGCGCGCCGCCAGCGCCTGGCGCGGCATGTCGCGACGTCGAATTCACGTGATCGGACCTCTGCCCGCAATTCCGCTGGCCGGCCATCAAGTCGATCGATAGGTAATAATACAATTCATAATTATTTACATTGAAGATGCGCAACTAACTTTCTACGCACGCCGTTAATACCCCAATAGGCGGCCCGCGTTGGGCCGGTCTAAGGTGGTTCGAGTCGCGCGTGAGAAAAGTTTTGACCATTCCCTTGAATGAAACTAGCGGCGCCGCATGGCGGCGCCGGCCGGTGCTCAAGTCACTGGCCCGCAACTCCGGTAGGCGCCTGCGCCTGGCGAGTACGGCTATAATCCTAGTGTCTGTCGTTATCGGCGGGTCTTGCGGTGGCGGTGGTATCGGTGGCGTAAGCCGCTTGACCGGAGGTGGGGCGGGCGTCTCAACCGGTGGTGGTATCCTTGGCTCGGGTGGTTCTGACGGCGGCGGCAACCACGTCGTCAAAGGCGGCGGCAAGTTCGGTCGCACCTCCACTCTGGGCGAACGTTCAGACTTGCCCGGGGCCTCCATATCCGGTCCAGCCGCGGTGAACGTGGGCTTCGCGCCGGATCTGCCGGACCTGCCCGATTCACCGGCCTTCAAACATACGCCGGCCCGCATGACCCGGGTCGCGTCCCTGGCCGCGCCGCTGTCCGGCGCCAGCGACCTGCCGTTCCTGTTGTCGGGCGGCGGTTCGGGCGCGTCCAGCGGTGGCGGTGGAAATGGCTCTGGCGGGGGCTCCACGGGCGGTGGACACACGGGTGGCGGCTCCACTGACGGTGGAACCATCGGCGGTGGTGATTCTACAGGCGGCGGCTCAACCGGCGGTGGTGTCGGTGGCTCGGGCGGTACTGACGGCGGCGGCTCCGGCGGCGGCAATCCGTTCCCGCCGCCGCCGCCTTCGCCGGGCGTGCCCGAGCCCGCGACCTGGGCGCTCATGACGCTCGGTGTGACGGTCCTCGGCGCCGCCTTACGGCGACGCCGCCGGGTCGATCCGGTCCGTTCAGTCGTCGCGTAGAGGTCCGATCAGCGACCGGTGAACTTGGCCGGACGCTTTTCCAGAAACGCCTGGACCCCTTCGATGAAGTCGTCGCTCTTGCCGGCGATGGTCTGGGTGGCGGCTTCGTCGGCCAACTGGGCAGCGAATTCGGCGTCCAGGCTCTGCCACATCAGCTTGCGGATCAGGCCGAGCGACCGCGGGCCGCGGGCCAGTTCCAGTGCGATCTTGCCGGCTTCCGCCAGGAGATCGGCGTCGGGCACGACCCGGTTGATCAGGCCCCAATCCAACGCCTTGGCGGCCGGCACCCGGTCGCCCAGCAGGGTCATTTCCATGGCCCGGGCGCGGCCGATCATGCGCGGCAGCAGATAGGTCGAGCCGCCGTCCGGCACCAGGCCGATGCGGCGAAAGGCCTGCATGAAATAGGCGCTCTCGGCGGCGACGATGATGTCGCCCATCAGAGCCATGGAGCAGCCGACGCCGGCCGCCGCGCCGTTCACGGCGGTGACGATGGGCATCGGGACGTCGCGCAACAGGGTGATGAAGGGGTTGTAGTGGGTCACCAGGGCGCCGCCGGCGTTGGGGCGGCCGTCGCTTTCGGGTGTGCGCGCGGCGGGGCCGCCGCCGGAGAGATTGGCGCCGGAGCAGAAGCCGCGGCCTTCACCGGTGAGGATCACCGCGCGAGCGCCGCCTTCGCCCTTGGCGATGCGGCCGAAGGCGTCGGCGAGTTCGACGATCATGTCCACGCCGGCGGCGTTCATGGTGGCCGGATCGGCCAGGGCGATGGTGGCCAGTTCATCGGCGAACGAGAGTTTGATCTTCGCGTAGCTCACGGCAGTCCTCCAGCTGGGATTTTTCCAGACCTAAAGCGGCGAACGCTGCGGAACGCCAGTGAAATCCGGCGGTCTTGTCCGGCGGGCCGCCGGGGGTCATGGTCGGCCGTCACGGAGATTGCAGCCATGAGCGAAGACATGCGGGTGTTGCTGGAGCGCCAGAAGGCGGCTCACCTGAGGGACGGGGCGCCCAGTCTGAACCAGCGCCTCGAACGTCTCGACCGTTGCGTCGGCCTGCTGGTCGACTATCGCGGCGAGATCGAGGACGCGGTCAACGCCGACTTCGGGTCGCGCTCGAAGGAGTCGACGGCCTTCACCGACATCGCCGCCTCGATCGCCACGCTCAAGCACGCCAAGGCGCACCTCAAGGCGTGGATGAAGCCGGAGAAGCGGAAGACGACGCCCGCCATCCTGGGCCTGTTCGGCGCCAAGGCCGAGGTTGTCTTCCAACCCAAGGGCGTCGTCGGGATCATCAGCCCGTGGAACTTCCCAGTGAACCTGACCTTCACACCCCTGGCCGGCGTGCTGGCGGCTGGGAACCGGGCGATGATCAAGCCGTCGGAATACACCCCGGCCACCTCGGCCTTGATGGCCCGGATGTTCGGGGCGGTGTTCTCGCCCGAGGAGGTGGTCGTGATCACCGGCGGCGCGGATGTCGGCCAGGCGTTCTCGGCCCTGGCGTTCGACCATCTGGTGTTCACCGGCGCCACTTCGGTGGCCGGTCACGTCATGCGCGCGGCGGCCGACAATCTGACGCCGCTCACCCTGGAACTGGGTGGCAAGAGCCCGGTGATCGTCGGCCGGTCGGCCGACATGGCCCGCCCGGCGGCGCGAGTCATGGGCGGCAAGACCATGAACGCCGGCCAGATCTGCCTGGCCCCCGACTACGCCCTGGTGCCCCAGGACCAGATGCAGGCCTTCGTGGAGGGCGCCCGCGCGGCGGTCAGCGAGATGTTCCCGACCATCAAGGACAATCCCGACTACACCTCGGTGATCTCTCAGCGCCATTTCGAGCGGATCACGGCCTATGTGGACGAGGCCCGCGCCGCCGGGGCGACGGTGATTGAACTCAAGCCCGAGGGTGAGGATCTCACCCAGCAGGAACACCACCGGATCGCTCCAACCCTGATCCTCAACCCCTCGGACGACCTGAGGGTGATGAAGGAGGAGATCTTCGGCCCGGTCCTGCCGGTGAAGGGCTACGCCGACATGGCCGAGGCGGTGGCCTATGTGAACGCGCACGACCGGCCGCTGGGACTCTACTACTTCGGCGAGGATACGGCCGAACGCGACCGGGTGCTGTCGCGCACCACCTCCGGCGGCGTCACCGTGAACGATGTGGTCTTCCATGTCGCACAGGAGGACCTGCCGTTCGGCGGGGTCGGCCCGTCAGGCATGGGCAGCTATCACGGCCAGGACGGTTTCCGGGAGTTCAGTCACCGCAAGGCGATCTACACCCAGATGAAAGCCGACCTGCCGCAACTCAAGGCGCTGCAACCGCCCTACGGCGCCGGCATCCGGAAGTATCTGGCCGGCGCCATCAGGCGCTAAAACGAAGCTACTTCCTGGAGGTCGGGATCGGCCTGGCCAGGAAGGCCGGCAGGTCAGACCCGAAGCCAACCACGCGACGATCGTCGTCGTCGCGTTCGGCCACGGGCTGAACGCCGCGGCGGCGTTCCGGCAGCGCCGTGCGAGGCTGAGCCGGCCGTTCCGCCGGCGCCCGTTCGGGCGCGACGCGCTCGCGTTCCACCGGCGCCGGGGCGGCTTCGGCGGC
>CAIQJF010000013.1 GCA_903872075.1 uncultured Caulobacteraceae bacterium
CGCCGCCCCCTCCGCCGCCGCCGCCGCCGCCGCCGCCGCCGACGGATTGGGTCATCTATTTCCCGTTTGATCAGTATGTGATCACGCCGGAAGCTCAGGCGGTCATGCAGGACGCCGCGCAACACGCGGTCAACCTGCACGCGACGAAGGAAGTGGTCGTGGGTCACACCGACACCTCGGGATCGGTGAAGTACAACGAGCGTCTGTCCGAACGCCGGGCCAAGGCCACGGCCGACGGCCTGGTCGCCCTGGGCGTTCCGGCCAGCATCCTGGACGTCAGCTGGAAGGGTAAATCCCAGCCGGCCGTCGCCACCGGCGATGGTGTGAAGGAGCCCCTCAACCGTCGGGCCACCATCCACAACGACTACTAAATCCAGGCCTCGGGCCTGAACGAGACGAGAGAGCCCGGTCGCAAGACCGGGCTCTTTTCGTTTGGGCGAGCCGGGCGCGCGAGGCCTCGGACTCAAGCGTTTGAAACAACTGGGTTCGTGGACTTATTAACCCTTTGTTGACAAAAAAATTACAGTCCGCGCCCTCCCGACCCGTTGACGCTCCACCCACCCTATGACCCCATATGTGGGGTGGACGGGCGCTTCGCCCACAACATTTGGGGTTAACGCTGTGGGTTCCGGGTCGATCATGGGCAATCAAGCCACCAAAGAACGCGCTGCGCGTGTCGCATCCGTGGTTGCGCCGCGTCCGCGCCTGCAACTGGTCAGCAAGGTCGAGATCGACCGGTCCCGCGACGATCTCCTGACCGATTTCGGCAAGACCACGCTTGAAGACCGCTACCTGCTGCCGGGCGAGTCATATCAGGACATGTTCGCGCGAGTCGCCACGGCCTTCGCCGACGATTCCGAGCACGCGCAGCGAATCTACGACTACATCTCCAGGCTGTGGTTCATGCCCTCCACCCCGGTGCTGTCGAACGGCGGCGCCTCACGCGGCCTGCCGATCTCCTGCTTCCTGAACGCCGTGAGCGATTCCCTGGAGAGCATCGTCGGCACCTGGAATCAGAACGTCTGGCTGGCCGCCAATGGCGGCGGCATCGGCACCTACTGGGGCGGCGTCCGGTCCATCGGCGAGAAGGTCAAGGGCTCGGGCCAGACCAGCGGCATCATCCCCTTCATCCGGGTCATGGACAGCCTGACCCTGGCCATCAGCCAGGGCTCCCTGCGCCGGGGCTCGGCGGCCGTCTACATCGACATCCACCACCCGGAGATCGAGGAGTTCCTCGAGATCCGCAAACCCTCAGGCGACTTCAACCGCAAGTCCCTGAACCTGCACCACGGCATCTCGATCACCGACGAGTTCATGCACGCGGTGCGCGACGGCGAGATGTTCGCCCTGCGCTCGCCCAAGACCGGCGAGGCCGTGCGCGAGGTCGACGCCCGCACCCTGTGGCAAAAGGTGCTGGAGCTGCGCCTGCAGACCGGCGAGCCCTATCTGATCTTCTCCGACACGGTGAACAACGCCATGCCCCGCCACCAGCGCGAGCTGGGGCTGAAGGTGCGGCAGTCGAACCTGTGCTCGGAGATCATGCTGCACTCCGGCGTCGATCACCGCGGCGAGGAACGCACCGCCGTCTGCTGCCTCTCCTCGGTCAACGCCGAGATGTTTCTCGAGTGGCGGGACCACCCGACGTTCATCGAGGACATCATGCGCTTCCTCGACAACGTCCTGCAGGACTTCATCGACCGCGCCCCGCCGGAGATGGCTCCCGCCGCCTACGCCGCCATGCGCGAGCGCTCGGTGGGCCTGGGCCTCATGGGCTTCCACTCGTTCCTGCAGGGCCAGAACGTGCCCTTCGAGAGCGCCCTGGCCAAATCCTGGAACATGCGCCTCTTCAAGCACCTGCGCCGCGGCTGCGATGCGGCCAGCAAGGTCCTGGCCGAAGAGCGGGGCCCCTGCCCCGACGCGGCCGAGCGCGGCGTCATGGAGCGTTTCAGCCACAAGCTGGCCATCGCGCCTACCGCCTCGATCTCGATCATCTGCGGCGGCACCAGCGCCGGCATCGAGCCGATCCCGGCCAATATCTACACCCACAAGACCCTGTCAGGCTCCTTCGCCGTCAAGAACCCCTACCTGGAGCGGGTGCTTGAGGAAAAGGGCCAGAACACCGAGGAGGTGTGGAGCACGATCCTGGAGAACGAGGGCTCGGTGCAGCACCTCGATTTCCTCAGCGACGACGAGAAGGACATCTACAAGACCGCCTTCGAACTGGATCAGCGCTGGATCATCGACCTGGCCGCCGACCGCACCCCGGAAATCTGCCAGTCGCAGTCGGTCAATGTCTTCCTGCCCGGCGACGTGGATAAGTGGGATCTGCACATGCTCCACTGGCAGGCCTGGGAGCGCGGCGTGAAGAGCCTCTACTATCTGCGCTCCAAGTCCGTGCAGCGCGCCGCCTTCGCCGGCTCCGACGTCACCGTCGACAGCGCCGCCCGCCTCGAGGAAGCCCGCACCGACTACGAGGAATGCCTCGCCTGCCAGTAGGCCCCGGCGACGGGCTCAGAACAGCGCCGCCAGCTCCGCCTCCGACGCTACGCAGCGCCCCCTTTCGGTAATCAGCCCCGTCACCAGCCGGGCCGGGGTGACGTCGAAGCCGTAGTTCGACGCCGGACTGCCCGGCGCGACAATCCGCACCGACGCCAGAGAGCCGTCGGCCTGGGCGCCGGTCATCACCGTCACCTCCGAGGGATCGCGCTCCTCGATCGGAATCTGCGCCACGCCGTCGGTGAGGGTCCAGTCGATCGTCGAGCCCGGCGCCGCCACATGGAACGGCACGCCGTTGTCGGCCGCGGCCAGGGCTTTCAGATAGGTGCCGATCTTGTTGGCCACATCGCCGGTGCGGGTGATGCGGTCGGCGCCGACGATGCAGAGGTCCACCAGGCCGTGCTGCATGAGATGGCCGCCGGCGTTGTCGACGATCACCGTATGGCTGACGCCCTGCTGGCCCAGTTCGAAAGCCGTCAGGGCCGCCCCCTGGTTGCGCGGACGCGTCTCATCCACCCACACATGCATGGGCACGCCGCGTTCCTGCGCGACATAGATCGGCGCCAGGGCCGTGCCCCAGTCGACAGTGGCCAGCCAGCCGGCATTGCAGTGGGTGAGGATATTCACCAGGGCGCCGCCCTTGGCCCGCCAGATCTGCTCGATCAGATCCGCCCCGTGCTCGCCGATCGCCCGGCAGGCGGCCACATCCTCCTCGGCGATCGCCCCGGCCTCCAGCCGCGCCACGGCCTCGCGCTCATAGGGCTGTGCGGCGGCGATCACGGCGGCGGCGCGATCCACGGCCCAGGCCAGGTTGACCGCCGTGGGCCGGGCGGCCTTGAGGCGCGCGGCGGCCTCGGCCAGCGCCGCGTCGGACGGATCTGCTTCCATGGCCAGGGTCAGCCCCCAGGCGGCGGTCACCCCGATCAGAGGCGCGCCGCGCACCTGCATGCTCGCGATGGCGTGGACCGCGTCCTCCAGACTTTTCAGACGCGCGATCGACAGGCTGTGCGGCAACAGGGTCTGGTCGATGATCTCCACCGCGCCGTCGACGGCGGGCCAGATCGTGCGGTGAGGCGTTCCTTGGATAAGCATGGGTCCGCCTTAGCAGGCCGGGCGGAATGTTCGAAGTGGGGGGCCGTCACCCCTCGTCCGGATCAAGTCCCAGAGGGAATCGCTCGGTCCACAGGGCGGCGAGGCGCGGCTCGGCCTCCACCCGCCGGACCACCGCGCTGATCCGCGGCGCGATCGTCGTGTGCAACGCCTTTCGCGGCGTCCAGCGGGAGACCACCGTGACATAGAGATCGAGCACGGAGATCTCCTCGCCGAGCAGCCAGGTCCCCGGCGTGATCGACGTTTCCATCAGCGCCCAGCCACGCACGATCCGCGCCGCCAGCCGGGCCTTGATCTGGGCGTGGGCCTCGGGCCCGTCCGCCACCCGCGCCGGCACATCCATCACCCAGTAGAGGGCGTAGATCGAGGCCGAGACGAAGGTCATCCAGCGCAGGAAGGCGGGCCGCAGCGGGGAATCGATCACCGGCGCGAGCCCGGCGGCCGGATAGGCGTCGGCCAGCCAGATCAGGATCGCCGCGCTCTCGGTCATCAGCTCGCCGGAGGGCAGCTGGAGCACGGGAACCTGGGCGGTGATCGTGGCGGGCGGCCGCTCCGGCCCCGTCGCTCCGGTGTCCACCACCCGGTAGGGCGCGCCGATCAGGGTCAGTGCGGCCTCAACGGCGACATTGCCCCAGCCCCGCTCGCCATAGACAAGGAATTGTTCACCCATGCCGCTTATCCCCAATCCACACACATCATATTGATGGCGTCCGCGATGAATACGCTAGATGTTGTCCACGAGCCTGTTACCTTCAATTCCCCGTGCGTCGTGGGCGCACGCCGAATCAATCCGCCCGCTCGCTGAAGAAAACGACCATGACCCTCGCCCAGCCGACCCTGATCGTCCCCGCGGCCAAGCCAGGATTGCTCACGCCGTCGCACGCCTACAAGCCCTTCCGCTATCCCTGGGCCTACGACTTCTGGAAGCGCCAGCAGCAGGTGCACTGGATGCCCGAGGAAGTGCCGCTGGGCGAGGACTGCAAGGACTGGGCCGCCAAGCTCAACGACAAGGAGCGCAACCTCCTCACCCAGATCTTCCGGTTCTTCACCCAGGCCGACGTCGAGGTGAACGACAATTACATGGAGCGCTACGCCACGGTGTTCAAACCCACCGAGGTGAAGATGATGCTCTCGGCCTTCTCGAACATGGAAACCATCCACATGGCGGCCTACGCCCTGTTGCTGGAAACCATCGGCATGCCGGAATCGGAGTTTTCGGCGTTCCTCGAGTTCGAGGCCCTCAAGGCCAAGCACGACTACATGCAGCAGTTCGGCGTCGGCACGAACGCCGACATCGCCCGCACCCTGGCCATGTTCGGCGGCTTCACCGAAGGCCTGCAGCTGTTCGCCAGCTTCGCCATGCTGATGAACTTCCCGCGCTTCAACAAGATGAAGGGCATGGGCCAGATCGTGTCCTGGTCGGTGCGCGACGAGAGCCTGCACTGCGAGGGCATCGTCAAGCTCTACCACGCCTTCAACGCCGAGACCGGCGCGGTGACCAAGGCGGTGGCCGACGACATCGTCGACTGCTGCAGGACCGTGGTGGGCCTGGAAGACCGGTTCATCGACCTGGCCTTCGAGGCCGGCGAGGTCCAGGGCATGACGCCCGAGGACATCAAGGCCTACATCCGCTTCATCGCCGACTGGCGCCTGCGGCAACTGAACCTGCCGGAGATCTACGGCGGCCGGAAGGACAACCCCCTGCCCTGGCTGCAGAGCCTGCTCTCAGGCGTCGAGCATGCCAACTTCTTCGAAGCCCGCTCCACGGAATATTCCAAGGCCGCCACCCGCGGCGCCTGGCATGGCGATGCCGGCGTGTGGGCGGAGTTCGACAGGGTGCAGGCCCGGCGCAAGGAACAGGACGGCGCGCTACTGTAGCTGCCGAGGCGCGGAGGTCCCGCCCGCGGAGGCCGCCTGCCCTATGCCGCGTAGAGCGGCGAGGTGGCCTTCAGGAAGCGCAGCAGGTGGCGCATGGTGACCACCGTCTCGCCGCGTTCGTTGCGGGCGGTCGCGTCCCACCACAGCAATTCGGTCTTCGGGCTGTCGCCGACGCCCACCACGCGCCCCTCCACCTCATAGGGCCGGTCGAGGAACACCGGACCGCCTTCGAAGGCGATCTCGAAAGCGCCGAACATCGAGAGAGTGTCGCCGATATGGGGCGAGATGCGGTCGTGGTGGTGGCCCTCGCCATCCCCCACCAGCAGGCGGAACATCATCGCCGAGGTGGCGTTCAGCGAAGCGATCGGCGCGCCCCAGGGCGACGGGCCGACGTACCAGTCCATCACCTCGTTGAGGGCGCCGGTCTTCAACAGCTGGTCCTGGAAGGCGCTCTGCGCCGTCAGTTCGACCTTTCCGAGCGACTGGCCCGGCTTCACGCCCTTCAGAAGGCGAAGGGCCCCGTCGTCGCAGGTCTTCAGATCCCGTGTGCGCAGCTCCGAGCGGCTGTAGTCGCCTAACGATCCTGTCCCCTGGCAGACAATGACGCTCGGCTCGTCTGCCCGCCGGGCGTGGATGCGCGTCTGAGCGCCCGCGGGAGACGGCCGCTCGACCACCGCCTGAACGGTCTCGCCGGAAACCGCCACATTGAGGAAGTAGAGCGACACCGCGCCCCGCTCGAACCATTGCTGCCCATAGGCCTCCACCAGCAGAGGCGCGAACAGGTCGAGGTGGTTGTTGCCGCCCACCGCCGCGCCGCGGAAGCCCAGCTTCTTGGCTTCCTCCGGATCGTGGATGCTCGAGTCGGACTGGTTGAGGGCGGTGCGGACCTGACCCACCAAAGGGCCATCAAGCGTTGCGGCGTCGGCCATCGTTGCCTCCCAGGGCTGTTTTCGCGACTTCAGCATCCGCCCGTCATGGACGCAAGCGCCGCCAGGCCCCGGACCGTCTCGCCATTGTCGTCTTCGCCCGCTAACAGAAGCCCATGACCAGACATCTGGCCCTCGAGGGCGTCGACAATTTCCGCGACTATGGCGATTACCCCGTGGCCGGCGGCCGGCGGCTAAGGCGTGGCGTGCTCTATCGCTCGGCCGGCCATTCGCGGGCCACGGACGCCGACCTGGAGCGGCTGGCTGAGCTGAATATCGCCGCGGTCGTCGATCTGCGGCGGGCCGACGAACAGGAACGCGAGCCGTCGCGGCGTCCGGCCAACTTCTCCGGCGTGGTCATCGCCAATCAGGTGGCGCACGAAGCCGACGACTGGATCGCCCACATGGCCTCGGGTGAACTGACCTCCCAGTCGTTCCGCGATTTCCTGCTCGGCTACTATCGCAAGGCGCCCGTGGAGGCGCGCCACATCGACCTGTTCAGCCGCTACTTCCAGGCCCTGCTGACCGTGGACGGCCCGGTGCTGATCCACTGCGCGGCCGGCAAGGATCGCACCGGCATCCTCGCGGCTCTGACTCACCATGCCGTCGGCGTTCACCCCGACGACATCGCCGCCGACTATCTGCTGACCAACAATCCCGAGCGGATGGCGGCGCGCCTGCCACAGATCACCCAGTCGATCGAGGAACTGTCCGGCAAGCGGCCCGCGCCCGAGGCGGTGATGACCGTCATGGGTGTCGACACCGTCTATCTCGACAACGCCTTCGCGGCGATGGACGAGCACTTCGGCGGCGTGGACGCCTATCTGGAGCACACCCTGGGCGTCACCCCCGCCGTGCGCGAGGCCCTGGCGGAACGCCTGCTGGTCTAGATCCGGCCTATCCGCCCGGAAACCGCGGGCGGTCGAGATCGCGCGGATCGAGCGACCGGCCGGGCGGCAGCACCCATTCCCCGTGGAACACGAAGCTCAGGCTGCGGCAGAGCTTCGCCGGGCCGCCGGCGGTCCGGCCGATCACCAGCACCGTCAGCTCGCGGTTCAGCCTCAGCGGGCTGAACGCCATCCAGGCGCTCGCGCCTTCGCCGCACAGGGCCGCCGCAAGGGCCGCGCCGTCGCCGTCCGGCTGGATGCGGTAGAGATCGCGCGCCGTGTCCGAGGCGCCGGCCAGCCGCCGCAGACCGCCCGGCCCCAGGTCCTTCTCGTCGACCGGGCGCAGATCGGCCGAGGCGGTCGCCTCGGTGGACCTCAGGTTGAGCAGCGTGTTGTGAAGCAGCCCCTTCCTGAAGGTGAAGGTCAGGGGCCCGGCCGCCTCGCGCGTAGGCCGGTCGGCGGGGTCGTAGGAATAGAGGTGGATCGACTCGGCGTTCGCCACGGAGGCCGGGACGAGGACACCCGCGCAGACAGCCAGCAGCCGCACGACGGGCCAGCGCCTCAAGATCCGCCACCGTCGCGACGCAGCCCCGCCAGCTTGCCGGTGTCGACCGCCACCAGCCGCCAGGTTCCATCCTCGTTGGCGAAGGTCATCAGACAGCGGCCGTCCTTGCGATCCCTGGCGCAGACCCGGCCCTCGCCGATCGGCGCCAGAACGGTGGACAGCGCGAAGGCGCCCGGAATGCGCGTGTCGGGCCGGTACCCGTAGTATTCCGCCACGGCCCGGAACACGTCCGGCCTGATCACCGCGTCGCCCGCCACGCGCGACAGCGGGCCCGATAGCAGCGCGCCCAGAGCCGCCACCGCGCCGCCGTCGCGGGCGCGATGCGCCCGGTCCATCATCAGCGACTGAATTTGACCTTCCAGGGCGGGGCGATCCACGTGGGCGTCGAAGGCGGCGCGATCGTCGTCGCGGATGGCGATCAGCAGGGCGTGAACGTCGCCGGCCGCCGAGAGCCGCTGCGTGGTGGCGCAACCGCTCAGGAGGAGCAGGGCGATCGACAGAACTCCGGCGAAGCGTCTCATGCGGCGGATAGCCTAGCGTCGATCTGTGGCGCGGCGAAGGCCGCTCAGGCGCCGGTGCGTTGCCTGAAGAAGGCGATCACCCGCTCCTCGGCCTTCTTCGTCGGTCCGTCGGGGTCGTCGTCCTTCAGGTGCAGGGTCAGCACGGAGTGGGCCGCCATGCGCTGATCCGGCAAGGCGTCCTTGGCCGCGATCTCGATCGCCTCGAACCGGTCGCCGAACTCGCGCTTGAAGGTGTCGAACCGCACATCGGGCACGAACGGGTCGCCATAGAAGCGAAGGCCGATCATCGACAGGTCTTCATCGGCGAAGCGCTGCTTGGCGCAGGCGACCTCGGCGGGACTGACACCCATGCCCGCGGAGCGCTTTGGCGACCCAGCCGGGAGGGGCATGGAGGGCTGGGACAGCACCGGCGCGACGACAGAGGGCTCGGTCATCATGGCCAGGGCGAAATTGCCGGTGAAACACATGCCCACCGCGCCGACCCCCTTGCCGCCGCACTCGGCGTGAACGCTGGCCGCCAGCGACCTCAGCCAGTCGACGATGGGGCTCGACTTGTCGGTGGACCAGACGTTGAATTCGCGGCGGATGCAGATCGCCTTGAGCATGGTTCCAAGCGCATAGCCGCCGGAGACCGGCCGGCCGGGATCGCCGAAAAGGCTGGGCAGGAAGACGGTCATGCCCGCCGCCGCCACCCGGTCGGCGAACCGCACGACCAGGGGATGCAGTCCCGGCATTTCATGGATGATGATCACGGCCGGACCTGATCCGCGACGCCAGACCGGCCGCGTCCACCGCCCTTGCGGATCGGTGTAGTCGAATCGCGTGTAGTCCTTCAGCACCTCAAGCCAGGCCATGGCGTCCCCCTCCCTGGTGTCGACGCGCCCGGCGTCGGATCAGAACAGCGAACGTCCCGCGATGCGCAGGTCGTAGCGCTGCTCGCTCTTGCGATAGTCGGCGTCGCCTTCGAGCGCGAGGTAGGAATAGGGCGAACCGGCTTTCAGCGAGAAGCCGAAGGTCAGCCAGCCGCCCTTGTCGTTCTCGGCGGCGAGGGTGAAAGGCGTACCACCGGCGAAGTTGGCGGTGGTGTCGCCCACAGAGCCGGCGAGAATCTCGCGGAAACCGCCGCGAACTTCGCTGCGCAGCCAGGACGCGGCGGTCCCCCATTCCCTTCCGACCACCATCACGGCCTGACCGCTGAAGCGCGAGCTGTTGCGGCTGGCCACGGTCAGGTTGAAGCCCGCCGAACCGTTCTTGTCGGTGTGGGAACCCTCGTCGAACTGCAGGAAGTCGGCGGACAGCTCGGGGCGGGCGTAGAAACGGCCCAGCTTCTGCTCGTAGGCCACGCCGAAGTGGCCATCGAAGAACAGGGCGCCCCAGTTGGATTGGGCGGAGACGGCTGTTCCGGCCGTGAGGAACTTGCGGTTGTCCTGCAACCAGGAATAGCCCACGCCGACGCGGGCCGACGCCGACAGCGGGCCTGCCGAACGGCGGTAGTAGCCGCCGATCTCGACCGAGGAACTCTGAACGCCGCCGCCAATGGGCTCGGCCTGGGCTGTCTCGCTGGCGTTGAAATAGGCGAGGCTGACACCCGCGGCGCCGCCGCCGGCGCCCACGTGTTCGTAGCCGCCGACGATGCCCAGCAACTTCGAAAACGATCCCACCGTCGTCGTGCCCGAGCGCTTCACCCGCTCATTGACCTCCTGCAGCCACAGGTTCGAGCCGGCCAGACGGGAATTGGGGTTGGGAACCGTGCCGGTCATGTTGGCGATCGACCGGACCGCCGAGTCGATGGAATCGAACAGCCCTTGGCCCTGATCGGGGAGCAGCTGATCGTATGTGGCCTTGAGACCCGCCTGGGTGGTCTGAGAGAGAATGGCCGTCTGGATGCCGGCGGTGTTCGGCGCCGCCGCCAGCACGGCGTCGAGCGCGGCGCTCTCGGCCGCGTTGAAGCCGAGCTGCGCCGCGGACTTGCGGGTTACCGTCAGCTGGATCTCGCTCGACTGGGTCGAAGGGTCGCTCGCCGCCACATAGCTGGCGTTGGCGGTGAACAGAAACGGCGCATTGTCCAGGAGCCCGGTGGCGAAAGTCCCTGCCGACAGCGTGCCCTGCCCCGGCACGGTTTGCAGAATGGTGTAGGTTTGGGTCAGGGCCTTGGGAAGGCTGCGCAGGGTGAGGCCCACCTGGGCGCCCTGGGCGAAAACCGACGCGCCGGAGGTGACGAACTTGGTATTGGTGCCGTTCACCGGGTCGGCCGACACCAGCAACAGGCCGTTGGCGCCGACATTGACGCTCTTGACCTTGATCGTGTTGGGGTTGGTGTCGCTCAGCGTGCCGTTGTTGACGTTGATGGTCAGGGTGGAGTTTCCGCCGCCCTGCAGGGCGCCTTCAAGGATCGCGCCGGTAACCGTCGCGCCCGTGATACCCGATCCGGACGCCCCGTGGATATTGAGCGTGTTCACGCCGGTCCCGAGTTGAATGACCGAACCCGTCACTGAGCCGGCGGATACATCCAGGGTGCTGCCGCCCGAGCCGAAATAGACCGATCCGCTGATCGTTGGGGTGATCGACCCCAGTTCGCGCCAGTAGCTCGGATAGTTCACCGGATCGACGGAAACGGCGACGGCGGTCGTGGCCTCGTAAACAAGGCCGTTATAGTTGACGATATTGCCGAGCGCGTAGGTGCTCGTGGACGCGTAGGCGGTCGACGTCGGAAGGTTCGGGTTGACCTTCTGGGTGATCGATTGAGGCCCGGTTCCCGCCGACATGTCGATCGCGGTCAGGGTCGCGGGCATCGGCGAGGTGATGAGGGTCTGGGTGGCCTGGGCGCTGATCGCCCCGGTGTTGACGACGGTAGCCAGGGTGCCCGAGCGATCGATGACGGCGCCGACCGTGCCGCCGACGCCGCCCGTGCCGGTGATGTTGGCGACGATGGAGTTGTTGTTGGTCAGGCTGGTGAGCGTGGCGCCCGCGTCAACCACGATGCCATAGACATTGACCGGCGCGACGCCCGTCGTCGCGGCGTTCACTTGGGTGGAGCTCGCGGACAGCAGGCCATCGTTGAGAATCAGCGGGGTGGAAGCGCCGCTCAGGAAATGCATGGCGGTCGCATTGGCCTGATAGGCCTGACCGGCCACCGACCCGGTGATGTAGATGCCGCCGTCGATAATGGCGGCCCCACCGCCGGCCACGCCGATCTGCATGGCCGTGCCCGAGACCACGCCCGGCAGGTGCGGCGTGCTCTGCGGGTCGAAGACACCCGTGCCGGTAATGGAGCCCTGAATCGCCAGGCCGTAGCTGCCCGGCCCGCCCTCGCCGGTAACGCCCGAGCCGACGCCGAGCAGACCAAGCTCCACGTTCGCCCCGGAGCGGCCGATCACGAAAGCCGGCGCGGCCCCGAACGACGAAATCGACGCGGCGCCCTGAATCGAATCCGGAACGCCATTGTTATCCAGATCGAGATTGGTGGTGGAGAGGATCTGGGGCGGGGCGGATATGATCACCCCGGCCCCGACATTGCCGCCGATGGTCACGGCTGTCCCGCCCTGGGACAGTTCCTGGGCGGTGTAGCGGTTGGCCAGGGTCGGATAGTTCGACCGTGAGGCGCTGCGATAGCCGGTCGCGGTGATGGCCCCGGTGAATGAGAGTTGCCCCCCCACCGCCCCATTGATCACCGCACCCTGGGTGTTGACGCCGTTGGCCGTGATGCCCGTCAGGCGAAGATTGCCGCCGATCGATCCGGTCGGTGTCACCTGGAAACCGATGGTGTTGTCGCCCAGCACCGAGATCGAGCCGTTGGCGATCGTGGCGGCGGTGGAGCCGCTCGCCGGGGTGACCTTCAGGGAGTCGTAGCTGCCGGTGATCGGCGCCTGGATCGACACGCCCTGGGAATTGTTGCCCTTGATCGAGACCGTGCCGATGTTCGTGATCGATCCGTTGAACGTCCCCGGGCCGACCACCAGGATGCCGGTGCGATTGGTTCCCTGGGCGTAGGCGCCGTCGATCAGGCCGTCCTGGTTGGTGTCGGTCGGGGCGTAGGTCTCGGTGACCGCGATCGTGCCGGAGTTGGTCACCGCACCGGTGAAGCCGCCGTTGACCTGGATACCGATGCCGCCGTCGACGTTGGAGGACCCGATCGAGCCCTCATTGGTGACGGTGTTGTTGCTGTTGAGGGTCACCGCCGGACCGGCGGTCGTCGGACCGATGGAGCCTCCGCTGGCCACATCGACGTTGTCGGGACCGCCCGAGGTCGCCGTGGCGGTGGCCACGGGCGTGGTGCCGCTGCCGGTGATGGTGTCGGTCGCGGACGCCGCCCCGGCGATGATCAGCAGAAGTGGGGCAATGGAGACCGCCGCGACGAGACTGGTACGCTTCATCAAAAAGGGCTCTCGTTCGCGGCGCATGGATGCGGACCGATTAGATCGCCTAATACGACCGCAAATGGGCGTCTTTCAAGGCGGAGCGACCGAATGCGGAAACTGTCACGGTCGGCGCGTAAGTGCAGAATGGGAACGTCCGCGACGAATCATCGCCGCCGCGTCCCGAAGGTCCAGTGTCGCGCGTCATGACAGCGTCAGATTCATCCGCCCCCGCGATTTCGCCCCCCCGCGCTGTACGCTGGTGGGCGCTCGGCGTGTCGGCCGTGGCGGGGTCCGGCCCTGCGATCCTTGGGCTGACCGGCCTGGCCCCAGCTGGCCCCTGCTGGCTTGTGGCGGGCCTGTCCGCATCGGTGGCGGGCGCTCTCGTCCTCGCCGGCCGATTTGGCCGCCCCGCAATGGCCGCGGCGCCGCGCGCGACTGAGTCGATCGTCGCGTCTGAACCGTCCTCGCAAGTGAACGCCGGGCCGCCCTATGCGGCCATGCTCGACCTCATCGCCGATCCGATCCTGCTGGTGCAGGGCGGAGACCGGGCGGATCTCAGCGGGCGCAGATTCGTTTTCGCCAATGCCGCCGCCCGAACCCTGTTGAGAATCCAGCGCCAGGAAGCGCCCCTGACCACGGCGATCCGGGCGCCCGAGGTTCTCGACGCGGTGGATGAGGCGCTCTACGCCGCCACCGAGAGCGAAGCGGTCTATGTGGTGCGGGGCGTGCAGGACCGGTTCTGGCGCGCCCGGGCCGTACCCCTGGCCTCCACGCCGACGCGCGTGGCCTCCACCCTGTTGATCCTGCGCGACGAGACAGAGGTCCGGCGCGGTGAACGCGCCCGGGCCGATTTCCTGGCCAACGCCAGCCATGAGCTCCGGACGCCCCTGGCCTCGCTGTCAGGCTTCATCGAGACCCTGCGCGGCCATGCGAAGGAAGACCCCGAGGCCCGCGAGCGGTTCCTCGGCATCATGCACACCCAGGCCGACCGCATGCGGCGGCTGATCGACGACCTGATGAGCCTCTCGCGAATCGAGCAGGGCGAGCACATCGCCCCTTCCGGCGCCGTGGACATGACCGTCGCGGTGATCGATGTGCTCGACGCCCTGGCCCCCCTGGCCAAGGAGCGTTGCGTAACCTTCCAGACGACGCTGCCGCCTGCCGGCGAGGCCCGGGTCACGGCTGACCGGGATCAGATCCTGCAGGTGATCCAGAATCTGGTGGAAAACGCCATCAAATACACGCCGACCGGCTCGACCGTGACCATTGAAGTGCTGGGCGATCTGACCTCGGCCCAGGCGACCACACCCACCGGCGAACTGGCGGCCCACTTCTCGATCCTTACCCCCGATCACGCCGCCGGCCGGCGATATGTGGCCGTGCGCGTGCGCGATCACGGACCGGGGATCGCGCGCAATCACCTGCCGCGTCTCACCGAACGGTTCTACCGCGTCGAAGGCCAGAAGGTACGGGAACGGCCTGGCACCGGTCTCGGCCTCGCTATCGTCAAGCACATCGTCAACCGCCACCGGGGAGGCATGATCGTGGAGAGCACCGAGGGCGCCGGCGCCCGGTTCACGGCCTATGTTCCCGTCGTCGAGCCCATAGCCATCGCGGACGAAACCGCCGCGCCCGGGCCTCAGACGACGCCCTAGGCCGCGCCGCGGCTTGACGCGCGGCGGCGAAGCGGCAATCGCACCACCATGAACATTCTTCTCGTGGGCTCCGGCGGCCGGGAACACGCCCTGGCGTGGAAGATCGCCCAATCGCCCCTGCTCACCCGCCTGGTCTGCGCGCCCGGCAGCCCCGGCATGGCGCAGGCCGGCGAGATCCGCGCCGTGGCGGTCACCGACGTGGCCGGCCAGGTGGCCCTGGCCCGCGAGATCGCCGCGGATCTGGTGGTGGTGGGTCCGGAAGCCGCCCTGGAAGCCGGCCTCGCCGACGCCCTGGCCGAGATCGGTATCCCCTGTTTCGGGGCCTCGGCCGGCGCAGCTCAGCTTGAGACCTCGAAGGCGTTCATGAAGGCCTTTGCCGCGCGACACGGCCTGCCCACGGCCGCCTTCGGCGTGTTCGAGGACGCCGCCGCGGCCAAGGCCTTCCTCACCGGCTTCGCCGCCCCCTATGTGATCAAGGCCGATGGCCTGGCGGCCGGCAAGGGCGTGGTCATTGCCGCCGATCTCGCCGAAGCCGAGGGCGCCATCGACGCCTGCCTGGACGGCCGCTTCGGCGCCGCCGGAGCCAGGGTGGTGATCGAGGAGTTCATGCCCGGCGAGGAGGTCTCCCTGTTCGCCCTGGCCGACGGCAGGACCAGCCTGCTGTTCGGCGCCGCCCAGGATCACAAACGCGCTTTTGACGGCGACGTCGGCCCCAACACCGGCGGCATGGGCGCCTATGCTCCCGCCCCGGCCCTCACCGCCGGGCTCGAGGCCCGCGCCCGCGAAACGCTGATCACCCCGACCGCGGCCGGCCTGACCGCCGAAGGCCTGCCCTATCGCGGCGTGCTCTACGCCGGCCTGATGCTTACGCCCGATGGCCCCAGGCTGGTGGAATACAACGCCCGGTTCGGCGATCCCGAATGCCAGGTGCTGATGCTGCGCCTCGAGAGCGACGTGGTGCCCTATCTGCTGGCCGCCGCCACCGGCGCCCTCTCCGATGTCCCCGCGCCGGTCTGGCGCGACGAAGCCGTGATCTGCGTGGTCCTGGCGGCCAACGGCTATCCCGACGCGCCGGAGCGTGGCTCTGTGATCCGCCTGCCGGACGGCGATCCGGGCGAGGGCGTCGTGATCTTCCACGCCGGCACGGCCCGGCGCGACGACGGCGCCCTGATCGCCGCGGGCGGGAGGGTCCTCAACGTCTGCGCCCGCGCCCCGACCCTGGCCGAGGCCCGGCGCCGCGCCTACGCCGCCGTCGACCGCATTGACTGGCCCGAAGGCTTCCACCGCCGCGACATCGGCTGGCGCGCACTGCGTTGAGCGCCTCCTCCCCGCTTTGCAACGCCGGATCGACGTGGCAAGGGTCCGCCGCCTGAACGGCGAAGACCGACACGAGGAAACGAGATGGCTGAGACCGAAGTCTCCGACGAGCAGACGCGCGAAGCCCTGAACACCGGCACCAAGCCCGTCGTGGACAGCCACCGCTTCGACGAGAGCCGTCTGGCCGCCTGGCTGGAGGCCAATGTCGAGGGCTACAAAGGCCCTCTGGAGGTCCGCCAGTTCAAGGGCGGACAATCAAACCCGACCTACCAGCTGGTGACGCCGGGCCAGACCTACGTCATGCGCCGCAAGCCGCCGGGCAAGCTGCTGCCCTCGGCCCACGCCGTGGACCGGGAATTCCGGGTGATCTCGGCCCTGCACCCCACGGGCTTTCCCGTGGCCAGGCCCTACGGCCTCTGCACCGACGACAGTGTCATCGGCACCATTTTCTATGTGATGGAAATGGTGGAAGGCCGGATCCTGTGGGATCAGTCCCTGCCCGCCTATGAGCCGGCCGAACGCCACGCCATTCACATGGCCGCCTGCCGCACGCTCGCGGCCCTGCACAACACCGACTACAAGGCCGTCGGCCTGGAAGGCTTTGGCCGGCCGGGCAACTACATGGCCCGCCAGATCGACCGCTGGACCAAGCAGTACAAGGCCTCCGAGACCCGCCATATCCCCACCATGGAGAAGCTGATCGCCTGGCTTCCCACCTCGACGCCCGAGGACGATCAGACCACCATCGTCCACGCCGACTACCGCCTCGACAACATGGTCATGCACGCCACCGAGCCCCGGGTCGTGGCCGTGCTCGACTGGGAGCTGGCCACCCTGGGCAATCCCCTGGCCGACTTCACCTATGTGCTCATGCAGTGGGTCAACGGCACGATCTCCACCATTCCCGACCTCAAGGCCCACGGCATTCCGACCATGGAGGAATATGTCGCCGAATACTGCCGCCTGACGGGCCGGAACGGCCTGCCCGAGCTCAACTGGTTCTTCGCCTACAACGGCTTCCGCCTGGCCGGCATCCTGCAGGGCATCGTCGGGCGCGCCCGCGACGGCACCGCCAACAGCCCCCAGGCCGCCGCCATGGAAGAGCGCGTGCCGCAATTGGCGGACACGGCGTGGGAATTCGCGAAGAAGGCGGGGGCGTAGGCCCGCCCTCTCCTCCGGTTGGGATAGCCCGCCGCAGGCCGACTTGATCCGCCACAACGCGAACCCGGCGCAGGAGATGTCTTGTGACGCGACCCCGTGATCACCCCGGCGACGTGCTGTTCCGTCCGGGCGAGGCGTGCCGGGGATTTTTCGTTGTGCGGTCGGGCGTGGTGCCGGTCGGCCTGAACACCTGCCCGGTGCGCAAGGCGAACTGACACGGCCGATCCGGAGTCAACGATCCGCTATGCCCGCGCCCAGTGAACCGGCGCGGTCGCTGCGCTCCCCATCGCCCTGCCGCGCATGATGAACTGTTTGCCGGTCCAGCGGCGGAAGAGGCTGCCGCTGGCGATATCGAAGGCCTTGGACTTCGGTCCGCTGATCCCGGCGACGAGACCTCGGTCTACGGAAAAGCCGGCCGCGCCCAGCAAATCAACCGCACTTTCGCGCACAAAGAAGTGCAGGTGCGTGCGGTCGAGAATTCCGGCGTCGGCATAGCGAAAGCGGCCGAAAAGCAGCAGCGGCAGCGAGACCGAATAGTGGGCTACATTGGGCAGGGACACGATGATGGTCCCGCCGGCGACCAGTTGCGACGTGAGCCGCGTGAGGACCGAAACCGGATCCGACAGGTGTTCGAGAACATCCAGGAACAGCATCAGATCCGGGGAGCCCAGGTCCGGAAGATCCTCATCCAGGTCGACGATATGGGCCTCGTCCGCGTTCTGCTTCAACGCGCCGGCGACTGCGGCGTTGCTCTCCAGGCCGACCCTCTCGGCCTCGGGATATATCTCGCGCAACCAGCCCAGAGTCGCCCCGGCGCCACAGCCGACATCGACGATTCGATGAGCCTTTTCGGGGAGTAACGGACGGATCTCTCGCCGGATATGCTCGTAGTAGGCGCCGCCCATCTTCGACTCGTCCCAGTCAAGGATCGGCACGTCCGGGGCGTAGGCCGCCGCGCCGCCAACTTTCCCGCGCATGATGGACTTCCCTCGTCTGACGCCCGGCGTCGTCGCCGATCGCTTGGGCCCGACACAGGCATCGACTGGTTTGATCCAGCGGGCCGGGTACGGGGCACGCCTATGAAAGGCGCGGTGGCGTCAGTCAGGGAGCCCCGGAAAGTACGCACACGGCTCAGGAACCCTACTCAGCATCGGTCGAGGAGACTCTCGAGGGCGGCGCGGTCCTGAAACCCCGCCCTGACCGGCCAGGCGGTGATCTGCTCCCGCCACGCGGCCGGCAGCCTGACCCAATCCTTCTCGCTGGTGACGAGGCCCGCGCCGAGGCCGGCGGCGCGATCGGACAGGAACCTTAAGGTCGCTTCGGTCAGCGCCGCGTGATCGGCCAGCGGCGCGAAGTCGACGAGGTCGCAGCCGGCCGCGCGCAGCGCCCGCTCCATCTTCCAGGGCTTGCCGATGCCCGCGAAGCCGAGTTGCGGGCCGCTGGGCGGCGGCGCGGCGGGTTGCAGGCGGGCGGTCAAAACGGGCGTCGCGCCGAGCAAGGCGAGGAGATCCGGGTCGGGGGTCTCAAGATCGGCCGGCAGCAGCAGGACCACGGCGTCCGCCCGGGCCAGGCCTCGCAGAAGGGGTTCACGCATGGGGCCGGCCGGAAACACCGCGCCGTCACCGAACGGCCATTCGCCGTCGCGGGTCTCGCCGTCGACGACAATCAGACTGAGGGTCTTGGCCAAGGCCGGATTTTGATGACCGTCGTCGAGGACGATGGCCTGGGCTCCGGCCGCAGCCGCTGCGCGGGCGCCAGCGGCGCGGTCGCGGGCGATCCAAACGGGCCCGTCGATGGCGAGCATCAGGGCCTCGTCGCCGACGTCAGCGGCCGTGTGGAGGGCCGGATCGACCCGCACGGGACCGGGCAGGCGCCCGCCGTAGCCACGCATCAGGACGTGAGCGGCGACGCCCCGCGCGCGAAATTGAGCAGCAATAGCGCGGACCACCGGGGTCTTGCCGGTCCCGCCGACGGTCAGGTTGCCGACGCAGATGACCGGCGGACCGGGATCGATCGGCCGAACCCGGGCGATGCGGCGCGCCGTGGCCCAGGCCCAGATCCAGGAGATCGGCGTGACCATGGCGCGGGTGAGCCGCATGGACTCGCGCTCGCGTCGGTACCACCAGCGGGGGGTACGCAGCTTCATGGCGGCAGCATGCCGACGATCCGGTCCATGGCGGAGGCCACCTCGGCGTCGCCCAGGGCGACCACCTTGGCGGCCCGTTCGGCCAGAATCCGCAGGGCGGGATCGCCGGCCACCGCACGCGCGAACCAGCCTGGGAGATCCTGCGCGGACACGCACTGTGTTGCGCCGCTCGCCGTGAGCACCGCGTAGACCAGCCATGCCGACACGTTGGGCCCGGTGATAAAGGGGCAGTCGAGCCGCGCCGGTTCGAGCGGATTATGCCCGCCGACCGCCGGGTCTCCGAAGCTGCCGCCCACCACCGCCAGACTGGCGAGGCGATAGAACAGCCCGAGCTCGCCCAGGGTGTCGGCGACGTGCACGTCGTCCTCGCCGAGGCGGGCGCCGGCCGAGCGCAGGCCGACGCTAAGGCCCTGGGTCCGGGCGGGATTGATGATATCCGGACCTCGAACGGGGTGGCGCGGGACAATCACCAGCACCGGACGTCGTCCCCGCGGTATGCCGGTGAAGGCGGCGAGGATGATCTCTTCCTCGCCCGGATGGGTGCTGGCGGCGAGGATTAGCGGCCGATCCCCCAGCTCCGCGCGGGCGGCGGCCAGGGCCGCTGCGTCACCGGGCAGCACGGGCGCCCCGAACTTCAGGTCGGCGAGGCCGTCAACGCGCGCGCCAAGCGACGTCAGCCCCTCGGCCGCGGCGCCGTTTCGCGCCAGGACAAGGTCGAAGGCCCGCAGCACCGCTTTGGCCGCTCCGGGTGCGCGGCGCCAGCCGCGGAGGCTGCCGTCCGAAAGGCGCGCCGACACCAGCGCCAGGCGCACGCCGCGGCGGCGAGCGGTCAGAATGAGGTTCGGCCAAAGCTCGCTTTCGGCGAGGACGCCGATCTCAGGCCGCCAGTGGTCGAGGAACGCGCGGGTGGCGCCAGGCGTGTCGAGCGGCGCGTACTGATGCAGCACACCCTCAGGCCGCCGCGCGGCGAGGACCTCCGCCGAGGCCATCGTTCCAGTGGTGATCAGGACGGTCAGGCCCGGCGCGACGGCGCGCAGCCGCTCCGCCAGGGGCAGGAGCGAGAGGCTCTCCCCGACGCTGACGCCGTGCAACCACGCCAGCCGGCCCTCTGGCCGCGCCACGGAAGGCCGGCCCAGCCGTTCACGCCAGCGGCCCGGATCCTCCTTGCCACGCCGAACACGAGACCGCAGCCAGGCGGGCACGGCCGGGGCGATCAGGCCCATCGCAAGACCGTAGAAGGCCAGGGACAGGAGCCGCAGCGGGCTCATGCGTCCAGCAAGGCCTCGGCCCCGGCCTGGGCGGCGCGCAGACGCGCCTGCAGCTCGCCTCGGGCCGCCTCGAGCCCCGCATCGTCGGCGTCCGGATCGACCCTTATGGGTCCGTCGAACACCACGGCCGCGCGAGCAAACGGCAAGGGAACCCGGCCCCCATCCCAACTGCCGAGTTTCAGGGCCGGCCGCGCAGCCAGGCCCATCATGAACACCGGGCCGCCGGAAGCGCGAGCGAGTTGCGCCGGCCCCACCTGCATCACTTCCGGCGGGCCTCGCGGACCATCGGGCGTCATGATCATCACGCCGCCCGAGGCGACCACGCCCATGGCCTGGCGAAACGCCGCGGCGCCGCCCTTGCTCTCGCCCGAGCCGGCGCCGGCCCGCCCGGTGGAACCCCGGATTGTGGGGATGCGCAGACGCTCGGCCGCAAGGGCGATGAACTCGCCGTCGCGCGACAAGGAGATCATAGCCTTCCGCGGCTTGTCGCGAAGCACAGGCCGGCAGGCGATCGCCTGGACGATCCGGCCGTGCCAGAAAAGCGCGATCAGCCCGTCTGGCCCGTCGAGCGCCTCACGCGCCGCCTCAAGGTTCTCCATCCGCCAGCGCAGGGTGGCGATCACCAGTTCGATATAGCCGGCGATCAGCCAGCCCAGCGCGGCCTGGACGGTCGGCGAGCGGAGCAGACGCTTCACGGCGCCGCCTCTGCGAACAGGGTCAGATCCTGAGCCGAGGCCAGCCGGGCGTATAGGCCGCCCTGGCGCATCAGGCTCTCGTGGTCGCCCACCTCGGCCACCCGGCCGCCATCGAGCACATAGATCCGGTCGGCGCCGCGGACGGTCGACAGGCGGTGGGCGATCATCACCGTCGTTCGGCCGGCCATGAGCCGGGCCAGGGCCGCCTGAACCTGCGCCTCGCTCTCGGCGTCCAGGGCGCTGGTGGCCTCGTCGAGCAGCAGAATCGGCGCGTCCTTCAGGAACGCCCGGGCGATGGCGATCCGCTGTCGCTGCCCCCCAGAGAGCCGCGCTCCCGCCTCCCCCACCAGGGTGTCGTAGCCCTTGGGCAGGGCGAGTATGAACTCGTGCGCAGCCGCGGCGCCGGCGGCGGCGGCGATCGCCTCCCGGCTCGCCCCGTCCCGGGCATAGGCGATGTTGGCCGCGATGGTGTCGTCGAACAGGAACGGCTCCTGCGTGACCAGGGCGATCGAGCGGCGCAGCGAAGCCAGACTCACCGTCCGCAGGTCCTGGCCGTCGATGGTCAGCGCCCCGCCGGTGACGTCATAGAATCGCGGCAGGAGATTGAGAATGGTCGTCTTTCCGGCGCCGGAAGGACCGACCAGGGCGACGACCTCGCCACGGCGCGCCTCCAGGCTGACCTGATCGAGCACAGGCGCACCCGCGCCGTAGGCGAAGGAAACGTCGGTCAGGGACACGGCGCCCTGCGCGACCCTCAGGTCCGGCGCCCCCGGCGCGTCGCGGATCTCCGCCCGCACGTCGAGCGCACCGAACAACCGCCGGCCGGCGGTGACGCCCTGGCTCATCAGGGTGAGGAGGTTGGAAAGCTGGCGCAGGGCCTGGCCGGCCATCAGCAGGGCCGCGAAGAAGGCGACGAAGGCCCCGACGTCGGACGCGCCGGTGCTGGCCCGCCAGCCTTCGTAGGCGAGGACCGCGGCGACGACGATCATCATCAGAGTCTCGGAGGCCGGCGCGGCGATGGCCCGGGCGTTGTCGCCGCTGAGAATATGCCGCTGACGCTCGGCGATCACCGCGGCGACCCGCGCCTCCTCATAGGCCTCCCGGTTCTCCATCTTCACCACCCGGACCCCGTCCAGCCCCTCCATGATGGCGGTGGAGAGGGCGCCGGTGGCGTTCATCGCCCCCGTGGCGGCGCGGGTGGCGCTCTTCAGGAACCGGCGCAGGAAGACCGCGATCAGCGGCCCGGCCAGGAGGACCAGCAGGGAGAGCCGCCAGTCCTTGATCGCCATGACCACGAGGGCGGCCGCCAGGGTCAGGGCGTTCTGGACGAAGTTCACCAGCCCGCTGGTGGCGGCCTCGCGGATCAGTCCCGAATCATAGAGCACCTGGGAGACGAACCCGCCGGTGTGATTGGCGCGCAGGCGGGCGAGATCGGCCCGCACCAGCTTGGCGAACAGCTCCAGCTGGACATCGCCGACGATGCCGTTGCCGATCCGGTTGACCAAGGTGGCCTGCAGGCCCTGCGCCAGGCCACGCGCCACGGCCAGGGCGACGATGATCAGCGGGATGCGCCACAGCGCGCCGCCGGCCGGGTGGTGGGTGATCTGGTCGACCGCCGGTTGCAGGATATTGAGTAGCAGGCCCGAAAGACCCGCGAAGGCCGCGGCGCAGAGGACCGCGACGCTCAAGGCCTTCCAGCGCGGCGCGAGATAGAGTCGCAGCACGCGCGCGGCGACGTCCCGGCCCGAGACGGCGCCGGTGGCGGACTCAGAACTCATGACAGGGCCGCATCATGTTGCGGCGCGATCCGGCGCCTGGCGCCCACCTCGTGGTCGACCCCAGGCATTCAGGGCGCGGAGCCCTATTTCTTCATGAATCCGCCGTACTTGGCGGTAAAGCGCGACACGCGGCCGCCGCGATCCAGCAGGTGCTGGTTGCCGCCGGTCCACGCCGGATGGGTCTTCGGATCGATGTCGAGGTTGAGGCTCGCGCCTTCCTTGCCGTAGGTGGAACGGGTCTGGTAGGTCGTGCCATCCGTCATCGTCACGGTGATGAAGTGGTAGTCGGGATGGGTGTTCTGTTTCATGGCCTGCTCGAACCGACGCCGGTGCTGAACGCGGGTGTTAAGGGGTGGAACGAAAAACCCGCCGGATCGGCGGGCGTTCACGAAGGCGGCCCTATACACGACCGCAACGGATTTGAGCAAGGGTAAGCTACATGACCACGTTGGTCAAAAATGAAAACGACACCACCACCACGCTGACCGAAGGCCCTGAGGCGTCACCCGTGAAACGCCGGGATCTGCGCCCTCTGGCGCGGCTCGGCCCGTTCATCGGCGGGCACATGGCCGACGCCATCCTGGCGGGCATGTTCCTGATCGTCTCGGCCACTGCGACGATGGGGCTGACCTTCGCCGTGCGCCACATGGCCGACAGGGGTCTGGCCTCGGAGTCGGGGCATGCGATCAATCAGGCCTTCCTGATCCTGGCCGCCGTGGCCGCCGTCCTGGCCATGTCCACCGGCGGGCGGTTCTATTTCATCACCAAGCTCGGCGAGCGGGTCGTGGCCGACATGCGGGCCACGCTCTATGGCCATGTCATGACCCTGGACCAGGCCTATTTCCTGAAGATCCGCACGGGTGAGGTGCTGTCGCGGATGACCACCGATCTGGCGATCGTCGAGAGCATGGTCGGCTCGACCATCTCGGTCGCCCTGCGCAACGCCCTGACGGTGATCGCGTCCCTGGCCGTTCTGATCGTGGTCAATCCGGGCCTGACGGGCTTCGTCGTCCTCGTCGGCTTCCTGATTCTCGCGCCGCTGTTCATCGTCGGCCGCCAGGTCCGGCGGCTGTCGGTAAAAGCGCAGGAGCGGTTCGCCGACGCGGTCGGCTACGCCGGCGAGACCCTCGACGCGCTTGACACCGTACAGGCCTTCGGACGCGAAGCCTCGGCCACCGCCCGGTTCAAGGCGGCCGTGGAGACCGCCTTCCGCGTCTCCCTGGCCAGGATCGGCGCGCGCGCGGGCATGACCATTCTGGTGATGGCGCTGGTCACCGGGGGTATCGGCCTGGTGCTCTGGCGCGCCTCGCTGGCCGCCTTCGTGGACCACACCATGACCCCCGGCGCCCTCCTCCAGTTCGTCCTGCTCTCCGTGCTCGCCGCCGGCAGCACCGGCTCGCTGGGCGAAGCCTGGGGCGACGTGCAGAAGACCTCGGGGGCCATGGCTCGCATTTCCGAACTCCTCGATGCGACGCCGGCCATCGCAGCGCCCGCGCATCCCAACGCGCTGCCGCAGCCGGCCCAGGGCGCGGTCGCCTTCGAGAACGTGACCTTCGCCTATCCCGGCCGGCCCGATCTGCCGGCCCTGAGCCACTTCGATCTGACCGTGCGGCCCGGCGAACGGGTCGCACTGGTGGGTCCCTCGGGCTCGGGCAAGAGCACGGTGCTACGTCTGTTGCTGCGCTTCTATGATCCTCAGGACGGTGTGATCCGGCTGGACGGGGTGAACATCCGCGAAGCCGATCCGGGCGACGTGCGCGCCCGCATGGCGCTGGTGGCGCAGGACGCGCCGCTGTTCTCCGGCTCGGCCCTGGAAAACCTGAAGTTCGGCCGCGAGTCGGCCGACCGCGCCGCCCTGCTGGCGGCCGCCAGGGCGGCCGAGGCCGAGGGCTTCATCGCCGCCCTGCCCGAGGGCTTCGACACCCCGCTCGGCGAACGGGCCAAGACCCTGTCCGGCGGCCAGCGTCAGCGCCTGGCCATCGCCCGGGCCCTGGTGCGCGACGCTCCGATTCTGCTGCTCGACGAGGCCACCAGCGCCCTGGACGCCGAGAGCGAGCGCCTGGTGCAGCGCGCCCTGCACGACGCTATGGTCGGGCGAACCACCCTGGTCATCGCCCACCGCCTGGCCACCGTGCTGCACGCCGACCGGATCGTGGTGATGGAGGAAGGCCGCGTGGTGGAGACCGGAACCCACGCCGAACTCACCGCCCGCGGCGGCCTCTACGCCAAGCTCGCGCGCCTGCAGTTCGGGGAGGCGGCGGCGTAGACCGCGCCTACAACCCCAGACTCAAGGTCTCCTGCACGTCGTCGCGGAACGCGGCGCGCTCGTGGCGCAGGAGCCAGCGCTTGCGGTCCAGCCCGCCGCCGTAGCCGGTCAGGGTTCCATTGGCGCCGATCACCCGGTGACAGGGGACCACCAGACCGATGGGGTTGGCGCCGTTGGCGAGGCCCACGGCGCGCACGGCCTTGGGCTTGCCGATGCGGGCGGCCTGCTCGCCGTAGCTGGCCGTGCTTCCCACCGGGATGTCGCACAGGGCCCGCCAACAGCTGAGCTGGAAGTCCGTGCCGCAGCTGCGCCAGGGGATGGTCTCGATGGCGTGAAGGTCGCCGTCGAAGTAGGCCGTAAGCGCCTCCCGCGTCGCGGCGGGCGCGGCGCCGGTCTCGACCGGCACGCGACCGTTGTAGCGCGCCATCAACCGCACCTGGCGGTCCTCATAGTCAGACCAGTCGAAGGCCCGCAGATAGCCGCCCTCGTCCGTCGCCAGCACGGCGACACCCACCGGTGTGTCGAAGCGGTCGATGTGGAGGCGCTCAGGCGGCGTGGCGATCATGGGATTCTTTCGGAACGGACACGGCGGCCAGGGGGTCTGAGATGACCTCACCTGTCCAAAGATGCAGGGCGGCGTAGGCGCGCCACGGCCGCCAGGCCTCGGCCCGGGCCTGGAGGGCCGCCGCGGCCGGGCGGGCGCCATCAGGTCCGGCCATGGCGCGCATCAGCCCGATGTCGCCCACGGGGAAGGCGTCGGGCTCGCGAAGCTGGCGCATGGCGATGTATTGCGCTGTCCATTCGCCGATCCCCGGCAGGGCTTTCAGCCGGGCGATGGCGCCGGCGAGGTCGGCCCGGGGCTCGAACAGGGCCGGATCCGCCGCGGCGGTGCGGGCGAGCGACTGCAGGGAGGCCGAGCGCGCCCGGGGCATGGGCAGGATCGACAGGTCCGCCGCGGCCAGGCGTTCGGCGGAGGGGAAGATGTGGGTGAGGCCCGGAATCACCCCGGCGAGGCCGTCTGGCAGCGGCTCACCCCAGTCGCGGACAATCCGCGCCGCCAGGTTCGTGGCCGCCGTGACGGTAATCTGCTGGCCGAGGATGGCCCGCACCGCCAGTTCGAACCCGTCCCAGGCGCCCGGAACGCGCAAGCCCGGCCGCGCAGCCACACGGGGCGCCAGCGCCGGGTCGAGGCTCAGATGGTCGGCGATCGCCTGCGGATCGGCGGTGAGATCGAACACCCGCCGCACCCGGGCGATGATCGCCGGCAGGGCCGCCAGGCGCGGGAAACGCACCGTGACCGAGAGCCGGTCCCGGCCCGGGACGGGCGAGACGCACAGCAGGCCGCGATGCTCGCCGATGGCGATGGTGCGGGCGTAGAGCTTCGGCGAAACGACCTCGACGCCGATGATCGCCCGCAGGGCCAGGAAGCCCGTGAGGGCCTCCCAGTCGTAGGGACCGCGATAGGCGAGATCGAGACGCACCCCATCCTCGCCGGCGGGCGCCTCGCCGCTGAGGCGGCGCAGGGCCGCGGGCGGGCGGGCGTAGAGGCTTTGGAACGTCTCGTTGAAGCGCCGCACGCTGCCGAAGCCGGACGCCAGGGCGACCTCGGTCATCGGCAAGCGCGTCTGGTGGATGAGCTGTTTGGCGAGCAGGACGCGCCGGGTCTGGGCCACGGCGATCGGCGAGGCGCCCAGATGCTGGCGGAACAGGCGGCGCAGCTGCCGCTCTCCCATCCCGAGGCGCGCGGCGAGGCCGTCCACATCCTCATTGTCCAGCGCCCCGGCCTCAATCATCGCCAGGGCCCGGGAGACGGTGTTGGAGGTTCCCCGCCAGGCGCCGAGGTCGGGCGACGACTCCGGCCGACAGCGCAGGCACGGCCGGAAGCCGGCCGCCTGGGCGGCCGCGGCGCTGGGGTAGAAGTTCACGTTCGCCTGTTTGGGCGTCCGCGCCGGACAGATCGGACGGCAGTAGATGCCCGTTGTCTTCACGCCCACGAACAGCCGGCCGTCGAACCGGGAATCGCGGGTGGAGAGGGCGCGATAGCAGGCGTCGTGGTCGAGGAGGTTCATGCCGCGATGATGGACGCGGCCGGGGGTCCTGTCTCGCGGTTTTCGGACTCTATGGGTCAGCCCTGATCCCGGGCGGCGGGGATCGCGTCGGCGCGGGCGCGGACAGCGAGCGCGACAGGCTCGGCGGCCAGGGCGTCAGCGCCGGCGGCATAGACGGCGGCGAGCACCCGGCGCGCGTCGCCCGGCCGCAAGGGCGGCGGCGGGAATGCCGGCGCGGCGGGCGCCCAGGCCTGGACGGCAAGGCCGGCGGCGTGAGCGCGGGCGACGAGTTCGGTCGCCGGAAGCGTCTTGGGCGTCGCCAGATCGACAAGCGCCGTCGGCGGCACGGCGATCGCCTCGGCGACGGCGCGGATCGCGGTCAATCGGCCGAGATCGGCGCCCGACGGCCCCTGCCCGTCTGCGTCGAGGCGAAGAATCCGCCGGGCGCGGGTCAGCCCCCCCACGGTCCTCAGCGCGGCCTCGTCGGCGCTGGCGACGGTCATGGCCGCGGCGGCGTAGTCGTAGCCGGCCGCATGGATCGCCGCCGCGAGGCGAGGCTCCACGGCCAGGTCGAGGCTCGCGAAATAGGCCGGCCGCACCATACCCGCCTGTATCCCGATGACTCTCGCGGTGCGGGTGCTGCCCGCCCGGGCGATGGCGACCACCTCGTCGAAGGTCAGGATCGCGGCCGGTTCCGCCTGCGGACCGCGCCGCTTCGGCGGCGGCGCCCCCGCCAGGGTCAGACTCTTCAGCTCAGGGAGGGTGAAGGCCTCGGCGAACCACCCGGCGCGCTCCTTGCCGTCCACGAATTGGGTCTGACGTCGATCGCTGAAGGGCGCGCGGGTCGCGACATCGGTGAACGTCGACAGCTCCCGGTCCCCCGCCGCCACCAGCGTCCCGTCCTTGCAGGGCGCGAAATCCACCGCGAGGATATCCGCGCCGTCGCGGATGGCCGCCTCATAGGCGGCGCGCGACCGGGCTGGCGCGTCCCCCACCGCGACTCCCGAGGCGATCACCAGCGGAACCCGCGGCAGGGCCCTGGCCACATCTGCAAGCCCCCAGACAGCGGGGGCGGCGAGCCCCAGGGCGGCGAAGCGGCGGCGGGTGAGCGTCGGAGACGGCATGGCCCTCACCTTAACCGCCCTGGCGATCCAGCCCAATCGGCCACCGGCGGGCCCCAATGAAAAAACCGCCGGCATGCGGCCGGCTGTGTGTAGGATCAGCTCCTGGCGCCGCGGGGGGCGCCGCGATCGAGGCGCCATCGACCATGGTTGTAGCTATCTTGCTCGGCGCCCTGGCGATCATGGCCCTCACCTATATCGTCGTCCTTGGTCAGGCGGCTGTGCGACTGGGTCAGCTCAAACCCCACTTCGAAGGCATGGCGCTCGGCGCCGTCACCAACTTCTTCGACACGCTCGGGATCGGCTCCTTCGCCCCGACCACGGCCTGGCTGAAGCTGCGCCGCCTCGCGCCCGACAGCTACATCCCCACGATCCTCAACGCCGGCCACGGCCTGCCGACGATCGTCGAGGCGCTGATCTTCATCAACCTTGTCAAGGTCGACCCCTGGCTTCTCGCAGGGGCAATCAGCGCCTCGGTGCTCGGCGCCGTCGTCGGTGCGCCGATCGTGGTCAGGCTGCCCATCCGCGCGGTGCAGGCCGTCGTGGGCGTCGCCCTGATCATCGCGGCGATCCTCTACATCCTGGGCAATCTGAACCTGATGCCCAGCGGCGGCGTGGCGCTGGGATTGCCGCCGCTGCTCTTCGCCATCGCCATCCCGGCCTATTTCGTGTTCGGGGCGCTGATGACCTGCGGGATCGGCCTCTACGCCCCGTCCCTGGTGATGCTGAGCCTGATGGGCATGGACCCCAAGGCTTCCCTTCCGATCATGATGGGCGCCTGCGCGTTTCTGATGCCGGTGAGCGGCGCGCGGTTCCTGCGCTCGGAGCGCATCGACATCCGCCTGGTGATCGGCATCGCCGCAGGCGGCATCCCGGCCGTACTGGTCGCGGCGCTACTGGTGAAGTCCCTGCCGCTGACGGCGCTGCGCTGGGGCGTCGTGGCTGTGGTGCTTTACGCTGCGGCGATCCTGTTGCGGTCGGCGGTCAAGCCGGGGCTTCCCGACCCGGAGGCCGATGCGGAGGCCGAAGCCGCCGGCTCGCTCTGACTCAATCCACCGCCGCCGTTTCCGGCGCGGCGGTCTTCGGCTTGGCCGGTTCCAACAGGTTGAACTTGCGCAGAACCGCCAGCTTCAGGCGGAAGACCACGGCCGAGACCGCCACCAGGATCACGCCTTGAACCAGGAAGAGCACGATATGGGGCGCGGAGAACAGGTTCTCCGGCGCGTAGTTGTTGCCCATCTCGACGCCGAAGGTGACCACCGCCACCAGGACGCCGGCGATGAGCACCGTGCGGTACCGCTTCAGGATCAGGGGCAGGACCAGCATCGACTCGAGCAACGGTTCATTGCGGATGAGGGTGTCCAAAACGATGGACAGCACTTTCATCGGATCTTCCATGATCGGCCATTCCTCCTCTAAGCGGCCGCCAGATGACGCCGCTGCGCCGTTCCGCCGCTTGATCCAGATCAAGGCCGAGGCGCCGGCGGCTGTCAACCTGACTGGACAGACGGGGAGGCCTGACGATGCGCATCCTGCTCATCCATCCGAACTACCATTCCGGCGGCGCAGAGATCGCCGGCAACTGGCCGCCCGCCTGGGCCGCCTACCTCGCCGGCTCGCTGAAGGGCGCAGGCTACGAAGACGTCCGTTTCATCGACGCCATGACCAACGACATCTCCGACGACGCCCTGAGGGCGATCCTGGCGGCGGAGAAGCCGGACATCGTCGGGGCGACGGCCATCACCCCCTCGATCTACAAGGCCGAGCGGGTCCTGCAGATGGTCCAGGAGATCCATCCGGAGGCGTTGACCGTGCTGGGCGGCATCCACGCCACCTTCATGTACCAGCAGGTGCTGACCGAGGCGCCCTGGATCGACGTCATCGCCCGTGGCGAGGGCGAGGAGATTCTGGTCGATCTGGTGAAGACCGTCGACGAGGGCCGCTGGCCGCACGACCGCGATCAGGTCAAGGGCATCGCCTATACCGACCGCACCGGCGAGACCGCCCAGATCGTCGCCACGGCCGCCGCGCCGACGGTGAAGGACCTGGACTCCATCCAGGCCGACTGGGGCATCCTGGAGTGGGACAAGTACAAATACATTCCGTTGAACCGGAAGGTCGCCATCCCCAACATGGCCCGGGGTTGCCCCTTCACCTGCTCGTTCTGCTCGCAGTGGAAGTTCTGGCGCGACTACCGCATCCGCGACCCCAAGAAGGTGGTCGACGAGATCGAGGGCCTGTTCAAGACCTATGACGTGCGCTTCTTCATCCTCGCCGACGAAGAGCCGACAATCAATCGCAAGAAGTTCGTGCAGTTCTGCGAGGAGTTGATCGCCCGCGGTCTGCCCGAACATGTGCAGTGGGGGATCAACACCCGCGTCACCGACATCCTGCGCGACGAGGCCCTGCTGCCGCTCTACCGCAAGGCCGGCCTGATCCACGTCTCCCTGGGCACCGAGGCGGCGGCGCAGATGAAGCTCGACCGCTTCAACAAGGAGACCAAGGTCGCCGACAACAAGAAGGCCATCCGCCTGCTGCGCGAGGCCGGAATCGTGGTGGAGGCCCAGTTCATCGTCGGTCTGGAGAACGAGACGGCCGAGACCCTGGAAGAGACCTACCGCATGGCCATGGACTGGAAGCCGGACCTGGCCAACTGGTCGATGTACACGCCCTGGCCCTTCACCAACCTGTTCAAGGAGCTGAGCGACAAGGTCGAGGTGTTCGATTTCGACAAGTACAATTTCGTCACCCCGATCATCAAGCCGGCGG
The DNA here is from genome assembly GCA_903872075.1 of uncultured Caulobacteraceae bacterium. Lineage (GTDB taxonomy): Bacteria > Pseudomonadota > Alphaproteobacteria > Caulobacterales > Caulobacteraceae > Acaudatibacter > Acaudatibacter aquilonius. Next base: position 30,966 of record CAIQJF010000013.1, read on the forward strand.
CCATGGAGCGCGGTGAGCTGCTCGACCGGGTGATGAACAACTATCGCCGGTTCTACATGTTCAAGGCCTTCTTCTCCTATCCCTGGTCGGGGACGGGCCTGAGGCGACGCTATCTGCTGGGCTGTCTGTACGCCTTCCTGAAGTCGGGCTTCGAGCGGAAGTTCTACGACCTGGGCAAGGTCGGCTACTGGGGCCCGCAGTCGAAGAAGAGCGTGGATTTCCACTTCGACTCGCGCGGCGACGCCGCCCCGGCGCCAGCCGGCATGGCTGACTGGAAGGTGCTGGCCGACAACACCCGCAAGGCCAAGGCGCGGGAGAAGCCGCCGGCCTCCACCGTCGCGGCCTGTTCGCACGAACATGCCGGAGACGACCTGCATGAACCCGCCGAACACCATCACGCTTGAAGCGCCGGCCCGGATCGGCCCCAACGCCGTCCTGCAGCTGATCGCGACGCTGAAGTCGCGGGGGTTCGGGCGGCGTGTGGAAAGCCTGTTCGCGGCCGCCGCGGTCCCGGACTGGTTGATGTCCCCGCCCGTCGACATGATCGATGAGACCGGTGTCGCGCGGCTTCACCGGACCGTCCGCGGCGCGCTGACCGAGGAGGACGCCCAGGACGTGATGGCCGAGGCGGGGCGGCGGACAGCGGACTATCTGCTGGCCAACCGCATTCCCAAGCCCGCTCAGACCCTGCTCAGGTTTCTCCCCGCCCGCCTGGCGGCGGAGATCCTGGTGCGGGCGATCCGCGCCAACGCCTGGACGTTCGCGGGCTCGGCCAGGTTCACGGCCAAAGCCGGTTCGCCCACCGTCTTCACCCTGCAAGGCAATCCCCTGTGCAGCGGCGAGATCGCCGCCGCGCCCGTCTGCGCCTGGCACGCGGCGGTGTTCGAGCGGCTGTTCCAGGTTCTGGTCTCACCCCGCTGCCGGGCGCGGGAGACCCATTGCGAGGCGGCGGGCGATCCGTTCTGCCGCTTCGAGGTCGCCTGGCGGTGAACGCCCCGTCCTAACCGTTTGACCGAGCCGAGCTAGTGACGCTCGCCCTGCGGGCCGCCGCCGGGGTGACCGCCCTCGGGACGACCACCGCCCTGCTGACCGCCGCCCGCCGGGCCACGCTGCTGAGGCTGCGGCCGCTGTTGCTGCGGCTGGGCTCTTTGTTGCGGCTGCGGGCGCTCCACGGGCTGGGCCCGTTGTTGGGGCTGCGGCCTTTGCTGCGGTTGGGGGCGTTGCTGCGGCGCCATCCGTTGCTCGGGCCGCGCCCTTTGCTGGGGCTGCGCGCGTTCGGCGGGCTGCGGCCGGGACATCTGCGGGGCGGCTTGGTGAGTCGGCGCGGACTGACGGTAGGCCTGAGCGGCGTCGGGCCGGGGAGCCTGGGGCGCATGACGCACCTGAGCGGCGGGGCCGCCGCCGCGATAGACCGTGGCGTTCGGCTGCTGAGCGGGACCGCGTTGCGGACCGGCCTGTTGCACATGTGCGGGCTGACGCCCCTGAAGCGCCGCCGCGGGACGGACGGGCGTCGCCGTCGCCGCGCGCGGGAAGGCGCCGGGGCGCGAGACGCCGAGCACCGGCGGCGTTCCATGGTTCATCTTGGCCTGGAAGTTCGGCTGGGCGCGGGCGGCGCGGATGTGGGTCTGCTGGGCGGGCGTGGCCGCGATGTGAGCGCCCCGTACGGGCGCTAGCTGAGCGGCCGACGGATGGTACTGCACCCCGCCAGGGCCGCCGTTGTAGCTGGCGCGCCCGCCGCCGACGCCCTGATAGGCCGGCCGGCTGTAGGTGTTGGCCATGCGCACGCCGGAGAAGTTATTCACCGACTGGTTGTAGAACAGCCGCCCGCGGCGCCATTCGCCGCCGTCGTAACCATGGCCACCGTAGCCGTAGCCGTAGTTGACGCCGCCATAGTAGCCGACGCTGGAGCCCCAGTAGCCGGCGGAGAACAGATAGGCGCCGTCGTTCCAGGCCCAGTAGCCTGGCGTCCAGAGGTAGCCGACACGCGGCGGCCGGACCCATGTGCCCGGCACCCAGTAGTAGTCGCCATAGCCCGGATCCCAGGCCCAGTAGCCAGGGGTCCAGATGTAGCCGTAGGCCGGAATCCGCGGCTGATAGTAGGCGGGCAGCATGGGCGGGGCGAAACCCACGCGGATGCCGATACTGATCTGCGCCTGCGCAGCGGTCGGCGCGATGGCCGACACGGCGCCCAGCCCCAGCACGAGGGCCAGGGCCGTGGATTGCAGGAATCTCATAGGGATGGGTCCAATCGCTGGACGAGAGCCGGCGGATCAAAAGGCGCCGGATCGACCCCACCCTAACGTAGTGTGCGCCCTTAGGTTGCGTCGGCGTCCACGAACAGCTTGCGCAGCTCCGCCTTGACGATCTTGCCGTTGGCGTTGCGCGGCAGGGTCTCGTGCCAGAAGATCACCCGGACGGGCACCTTGAAGGCCGCCAGCCGCTCGGCGACGAAGGCGCGCAGATCCTCCTCGCTGGCCTCGGCGCCGGGCTTGAGCGTCACCACCGCGCCGGGCTCCTCGCCGAGAGTCTTGTGCGGGATGCCCACCAGCGCGGCGTCCATCACCGCCGGGTGATCGTAGAGGACGTTCTCCACCTCGATGCAGTAGATGTTCTCGCCGCCGCGGATCAGCATGTCCTTGGCCCGGTCGATGATGAAGCAGAAGCCCTCCTCGTCCAGGCGGGCGAGATCGCCGGTCTTCACCCAGCCGTCCTGGAAGGTCTGGGCCGTGGCCTCCGGCTTGTTCCAATAACCCTTCACAACCTGCGGGCCCTTGCACCACAGCTCGCCCACCTCACCGATGGGAAGCTCGCGGTCGCCCTCGACGGTCATGATCTTCAGATCGGTGACCGGCACGGCCGGGCCGCAGGAATCGGGGCGGTGGGAGTAGTCCTCGGCGCCGTGGGTGGTGGCCGTGGCCGAGGTCTCCGTCATGCCCCAGCCGTTGCCGGGCTGCGACTTGGGGAAGGTCTCGGTGATCTTGCGGACAAGCTCCGGGGCCGAGGGCGCGCCGCCGTAGGCGACGCTTTCAAGGCTGGAGAGGTCGTAGTTCTTGCGCAGGGGATGCTCGATCAGCTGCCAGGCGATGGTGGGCACGCCCCCGGCGGAGTTCAGCTTCTCGCGCTCGATGAGCTCGAAGGCGCGCACCGGATCCCAGCGGCGCATCATGGCCAGCTTCGCCCCGCCGACCAGGCTGGGGTTGAGGATCGCGAAACAGCCGGTGGCGTGGAAGAAGGGCACGGACAGCAGGGTTCCCCGCTGCGGCGCGTCCGGATCAGCCACCGGCGGGGTTTCGCCCCGCCGCAGGAACGCCCGGGCCGAGGCGCAGGCGCCCGCCATGATGTTGCAGTTGATGTTGCGGTTGGTGGCCAGGGCGCCCTTCGGCTTTCCGGTGGTGCCCGAGGTGTAGAAGATGGTGGCGTCGTCCTCGGGCTCCACCGTCTCGTCGGGCAGGGCCGTATCGGGCAGGACCGCCCAGCTGTCGGGCTCGCCGATCACGGTCTCCAGCTTCACGACGTGGGGATTGGCGCTCTCCTCGATCAGGCGGCTGACGAACACGCGCTTGAGGTCCGGGCAGTTGTGCAGGTGCTCGGCCATTCTCTCCAGGCGCTCGGCGTCCATGATCGCCACCTTGGTCCCGGAATCGGTCAGGCCGTATTCCAGCTCCGGGCCGGTCCACCAGGCGTTGAGCGGGGTGACGATCGCGCCCAGCGAGGCCGCGGCGTAGAAGGCCACCGGCCATTCGGGCAGGTTGCGCATGACGATCGCCACCCGGTCGCCCTTCACGACGCCCTGACGGCGCAGTTCGTGGGCGAAGACGGCGGTGGCGCGGAAGAAGGCCTCGAAGCTGACTCGCTCGTCCTCGTGGACCAGGAAGATCTTCTCGCCATGCGCCCGCCCGGCCTCGGCCACGGCGCGCAGGGTCGGCGGAGCGTTCTTCCACACACGGGTCGGTATGCCCCGGATGGTCAGGGTCTCCATCTCGAACGGCGCGCCCGGCGCGGTGAGCGCGGCGTGGGCCGCGTCAATGGACATGGCGGGCCAGGCGGGAGCGTCGGTCATCAGGCGTTTCCTTGGCGGACTTCAGGCCTATCGCCCGGAACGGGCGGGAGAGCGGGAACAAGCACAGGCGGGGGTGGCTGTTCAACCGCCGAAGCGGACACCGCGACGCGAAGGTTCGAATTCATTCGGCCTCGAAAGATTTGCCCCAGGTCAATGTGGAGCAGTGGACAGGCCGTAGGGTGAGACTGGGTCTCGGCCGGAGACCCAGACGCTCAGAGGCGTCCGGAGATTGAGATGTTCACCTTCCTGATGGGTCTGGCCCCCGATGTCCTGGCCATCGAAGCCGCCGGCAAGATCACCCGCGAGGACTATCGCGAGCAGTTGATCCCGCGGGCCGAGGCCCTGATGGCGCGCGGCCCGATCAAGGCCCTGTGCGTGATCAAGAACAAGATTACCGACTATTCGCTGACGGCCCTGTGGGACGATCAGCGGTTCGGTCGGAAGCACTGGCGCGATCTCAGCCATCTGGCGATCGTCACCGACCGCGCCTGGATCAAGGCGGCCTGCGCCCTGGCGGCGCCGCTGCTGCCGGTGGCGATCCGGCTGTTTCCGGTGAGTGAGCTTGAGACGGCCAAGGCCTGGATCACCGCCGTCTGGTGAACCGGCCGCACCGGTTGAACCACAGAGACACAGAGACACAGAGGGGCCCGTCCGCGCTCTCCCAATCCGGGCGCACTGAGACCAGGTGAAATCGCGCGCGGAGCGCGCAATGTCGCACCGACCTGATCGCGAATTCACCGCGAGGTCAGACGGGCCCCTCTGTGTCCCTGTGCCTCTGTGGTGAATCCCTACCCGACGGATTCGAGGCGCAGGAGTATGGCTTCGAGGCGGGCCCTGGCCTGTTCGGCGGCGGCGAGGCGGTCGCGGTTTTCGTCCACGACCTCCGGCGGCGCGCGGCGGACGAAATCGGCGTTGGCGAGTTTCTTGGCCGTCTTGTCGATATCCGCCGACTGGGCGGCGATCTCCTTGGCCAGGCGCGCGCGCTCGGCCGGCAGGTCGAGCAGGCCCTTGACGTCGAGGGCCAGGGCCGCGCCGCCGGCGACGAAGCCCACGGCCCCGGCCGGCGCCGGGCTTTCGAAGCGCAGGGCGCCGATGCGCAGGGTATGGCCGATCACCGCGGCGTTAGCCTCGAAGGCCCGGCGCTGGGCGTCGGCGGCTTCGGCGACGATCAGATCCGGCCGGGCGCCGGGGGGCACATTAAGCTCGGCGCGGACCGAGCGGCCCTCGGTGACCGCGGCGATGACCAGGTTGATCTCGGTCTCGGCGTCCTCGTCGGCGTAGGTGTCGGGCAGATCCGGCCAGGCCGTCGAGATCAGCAGGCCGTCCCGCGGGCGGCCTTCGGGCGCCGTCTGGGCCCAGAGCTCTTCGGTGATGAACGGCGCGACAGGGTGCAGGACCTTCAGGATGGTCTCCAGCACCCAGGCGGCCATGGCCCGGGTCTCGGCCTTGGCGGCCTCGTCGTCGCCGTTGAGGATCGGCTTGGCGAACTCCACGAACCAGTCGCAGAACAGGTTCCAGATGAAGCGGTAGAGGGTGCCGGCCACGTCGTCGAAGGCGCAGGCCTCGACAGCCGCGGTGACCTCGCGCACGGCCTTCAGGGTCTCGCCCCGCACCCAGCGGTTGACGGTGTGTTTGACCGTGGCCGGATCGAAGCCTTCGATGCTCTCGCAACCGTTCATCTGGCAGAAGCGGGCGGCGTTCCACAGCTTGGTGCCGAAATTGCGATAGCCCTCGATGCGCTGCTTCGACAGGCGGATGTCGCGAGCCTGGCCGCTCATGGCGGTGAGGGTGAAACGCAGGGCGTCGGCGCCGTATTCGTCCACCAACTCCAGAGGGTCCATGACATTGCCCTTGGACTTGGACATCTTGGCCCCTTCCGCGTCGCGGATCAGGGCGTTGATGAACACCCGCTGGAAGGGCGCCTTTCCGGTGAAGTGGATGCCCATCATCATCATCCGGGCGACCCAGAAGAAGATGATGTCGAAGCCGGTCACCAGGGTGTGGGTGGGATAGAAGCGAGCAAGATCCTCGGTCTTGGCCGGCCAGCCCAGGGTGGAAAAGGGCCAGAGGGCGGAGGAGAACCAGGTGTCGAGCACGTCCTCGTCCTGACGCAGATCCTCATCGCGCCCATAGCGCTCATAGGCGGCGGCGTGAGCCTCCTCGGCGGTCTCGGCCACGAAGATATGGCCATCGGGGCCGTACCAGGCGGGAATGCGGTGACCCCACCACAGCTGGCGCGAGACACACCAGGGCTCGATGTTCCGCATCCATTCGAAATAGGTCTTCTCCCAGTGGCGGGGCTCGAAGACGGTTTCGCCGTTCTCCACGGCGCGGATCGCCGGCTGAGCCAGGACCTTGGCGTCCACGTACCACTGGTCGGTGAGCCAGGGTTCGACCACGACGCCGGAGCGGTCGCCGTGCGGCACGGCGTGGCGCGTGGGCTCGACGCCGCGCAGCAGGCCGAGGGCCTCGAATTCCGCAATCACCTTCTTGCGGGCCACGAACCGGTCGAGGCCGCGGTATTCCGTCGGCGCGTTCTCATTCACCCGGGCCTGGGAATCGAGAATGTTGATCATCGGCAGGCGGTGGCGCTGGCCGACCTTGAAGTCGTTGAAATCGTGGGCAGGGGTGATCTTCACCGCCCCCGAGCCCTTCTCCGGATCGGCGTAGTCGTCGGCGATGATCGGAATGGGCCGGCCGACGATGGGCAGGCGCACGCACTTGCCGATCAGATGCTTGTAGCGCTCGTCGGAGGGATGGACGGCTACGGCGGTGTCGCCGAGCATGGTCTCCGGGCGGGTGGTGGCGACGACGATCTCGCCCGAGCCGTCCTCCAGCGGATAGGCCAGATGCCAGTAACAGCCCTCGACCTCCCGTTGTTCCACCTCAAGGTCGCTGATGGCCGTCTGGAACTGCGGGTCCCAGTTCACCAGGCGCTTGTCCCGATAGATCAGCTTCTGCTTGTGCAGGGTGACGAAGACCTTGCGCACGGCGGCGGAAAGGCCGTCGTCGAGGGTGAAGCGCTCGCGGCTCCAGTCGCAGGAGGCGCCCAGGCGACGCAGTTGGTTGACGATCGTCCCGCCAGACTTGGCCTTCCACTCCCAGATGCGCTCGACGAAGGCCTCTCTCCCTAAGTCGCGGCGGCCGATGTTGCCCTCGGCGGCGAGCTGGCGCTCGACCACCATCTGGGTGGCGATGCCGGCGTGGTCGGTGCCAGGCAGCCACAGGGCCGCCATGCCCTTCATGCGGGCGTAGCGGGTCAGCACGTCCTGAAGAGTGTTGTTGAGGGCGTGACCGATGTGCAGCGAGCCGGTGACGTTGGGCGGGGGGATGACGATGCTGAAGCCGGGGGCGGCGGGATCGTCGATGGGCGCGAAGGCGCCCGAGTCTTCCCAGGCGGCGTAGAGGCGCGGCTCGGCGGCGGCGGGATCGAAGGTTTTCTCAAGCATGGATCTGACCCGGGCGCGGGATATCGCGCCGAAGAGGAATGACAAGGCGGGACCACGGAGGCCCCGGACGGCGATGGCGTGGGCGGCGCGGCGGGCCGCTAGCCTACTCGGCCGCGCACGATGCGCTCGACTTCTTCGTCCACGCGGGCCTTGACGATGCCGGCCAGGTTCTCGTCGAGCCAGGCCTTGAGCACCGGCTTGAGGAGCTCGCGGGTGAGGTCTTCCAGGGTGGCGCCCCCGGGCGCGACGGCCAGGGCGGACGCCGGCCGCTCCACGGCGAAGCTCAGGCGATCAAGGCTGGCGCCGACGCTGACGGCGGTCTCACGGGAGACGGCGCCGGAATCGGCGGCCGAGACCACGGCGACCTCGCGGGAAGGCTCAGGGGCGGCGGCAGGCGCGGGCGCGGGTTCAGGCGCGGCGCGCACGGGTTCTGGCGACGGCGGATCGGCGAACGGCGAGGGCTCGGCCGGCGCGCGCTCGGTGAGCAGCAGCACATCCTCGTGCTCGCCGGCCGGGGCGGAATCGGCCGGGCCGACGGGGCCGACGGAGGCCATGTCCTCGGAGATGATCCGGCGGATCGAGGCGAGGATTTCGTCCATGCTCGGTTCGGCGGGGGTCAGTTCAGTCATCGCGGGGGCAAGGTCCAGGGCAGGATGAACGTCCAGGGCCGTTAAATACGCGCCCGGCGGATTTCCCGCAAACCTGAGCGGGCGGGTCTTTAGAACACGAAGCCTTTTTCGGCCTCGAAACCGGCCATCATCGGGGCGCCGCAGTCAAACAGGGGCCGCGAGCCCAGGTCGTGACCGCCGCGCAGATAGAGCATGGCCCGGCCGATGGCGCCGCGGCGCTCGACCACCGCAAGACGCCCGGCCGGGGCGATGGCGGCGAGCCAGCTGGCCGGAACCTCGCTGACCACGCCCTCGCAGACGACCAGATCATATTGGCCGGTGACGGCGCGGAGATCGGCGCCATCGTGGCGCGTGACCGTCAGGCCCATGCGCTCCAGAAGCGCGGCGACATAGGGGGCGGCGATGGCGAGGACCGTTTCGCCAGGCTTGCCGTGGACGCCCTGCAGCAGCTTGGCCGCGTCGCGGGGGCTGAGCATCCAACGGCCGGGGGCGTATTCCACCTCGGCGTCGGCATAGGCCAGATAGGCCTTGCCGGGCGCCATCAGGCTCTCGCGTGGGAAGGTCCGCATGGCGTCCTGGATCGTCAGGTCGGTGACGTCGGACGGACGGACCTGGCTGTCGACCATGATGTCGCGCGCAAGGGCGAAATCGGCGCTCATGACATATTCCCTGAAGCGGCAAGGCGAGAGGCGTTCTCGAAGGTGGGGCGCTTATAGGTCCCGCCGGGGCGGAGTGGCAATCGCCGCGCCGCCTATGGCGCGCTGCGCGGACGGATTGCCCCGGCGAGGATCGTCTGATAGCCATCCCCGCCACGGCCTGATGGCGGAGTGGTTACGCAGCGGACTGCAAATCCGTGCACCCGAGTTCGATTCTCGGTCAGGCCTCCAACCTCCTTTGCAGCGCGACTCGCGGGGTCGCGGTGGTTCCACCGGCCCCTGGCGCCTGTGCGCGGCGGGAGGGGCCCGCGGCGCGCGCCCGGCCGTTGCGTCAGGAAAATCCGCTGGAATCTCGCCGGATGGACGGCGCCGGGTCCCAGTAGACGATCTCGTCCTCGGCCGGATCGACCGGTGTGAGATCGTTGGCCGGCGGCGGCGGTAGTTCGGCCGGCTCCGGTTGGGGCGGATCGTAGGTCCAGCCGTTGCGGTCTTCGTCCCACCTGATGCGCCTGCGGCTGGGCAGGCGGTACTGAGAGTGGGGCGGGCGGGTGAAGGGCGCCTTGCGCCAGCGATCGCCGTCCCAGAGGCTCCAGTCCGGTTCGATGCACAGATCCTTGCAGATCCGGCGGACGACCTGTTCGATCGGGACGTTGTCGAGATCGGCGTAGGCTTCGTCGTCCTCGAGACGCTCATCGAGCGCCTTCTCGAGTTCGTCATAG
>CAIQJF010000014.1 GCA_903872075.1 uncultured Caulobacteraceae bacterium
ACCCGAGATCTACGCCCGGAAACCCTCAACACCGGCCGCATCGAGACCATCGGCGGCTGAAAACAGGGCTAAATCACCCTCAACCGATCATCACACGCAAATAAGCACCCGATGCTCCGGGATTTTCCTCAGCCTGCTAGGCTTGATCAGACGCCGAGGTCGAGAAGATTGTAGTCCTTGATGTCCGCCTGCGCGGCTTCGTCCCAGCGCCAAGCTTCACCGGTTTCAGCATGCGGCGCATAGACGAACGGGGTCTCTTTGGGGAAGCGTTGGCGGCGGGCGTCGATGGCGTAACCGATCAGGCGGGCGCGGCGGCGAATTCGCTCTGCGTCATAGATCGCCTCGGCGTTGTGGACGCCGCCGCCTTTCACGCCGAGCACGGAGCGCCGGCGATGGAAGCCGAAGTTCACGGTCACCCGCCAGTCGGGGCTGGTGTTGGCGAAGGAGCCGTGGACGGCCTGGCGGTTGGTCATGGCCACGTCGCCGGGTTTGCAGACCAGGGGCACGGCCTGCGGCAGGCGCTCGGTCCCCGCCGCCGCGACCATGGCCGCGATGGCGGCCTTTCCCAGGCGGTGCGAGCCGGGGACCACCCACAGGCCGTTGGCCGGGGTGCAACCATAGAGCTGGGCCATGAAGTTGAAGCCGTGCGAGCCCTCGTCGAAGTCGGCGCTGTCCCAATGGGTCCAGCCGTCCTGGTGCCAGGCGACGGAGGCGCCCCGGCCCGGCTCCTTCATCCACAGCGCCTCGTTGAACGGCGTGAAGTCCGGGCCGTTGATCGCGGCCGCGACACCGAGCAGCTGGGGGTGGCCGTAGACCCGCAGGGAGGCCTCGGAGAACTGCAGCGAGCCGAGGATCAGATAGACCACCTTCTCCGGTGCGCCGTCGGCGGGCTTCGGTTCGAACATCTTCACCGGATAGCGGCCGTGGGCGGCGCGCGTGCCGCCGACCGGATCGCTGAGCGGCTTCACCCAGACGAGGTTCAGCCCTTCGTTGCCCAGGGCGAGGGCGGGGCGGCCCTGGGCGTCGACCGCGCTGCCGGGCGCGGTGGGCAGGCGGCTCTGGATGTTGAGGAAATCGGCCTCGATGTCCGCAAGTTCCTCCGCGCCGAGAACCCCTTCGAAGACATAGAAGCCGTGGCGGCTGTAAGCCTCGACGATCTCCGGATGCAGGGCGCCGTCGGCCGTGAAGCGGATCGGGCCGCGGTTCCCCAGGGCCATGGCCCGCCGCTCGCCGTCGGCGCAGTAGGCGCGGAAAGCCGCCTCCTCGGGTCCGTAGTCGGCGACGAAACCACCGGCGGGCTTGTTCATGGTCGGATCCTTTTAGGGGCGGCGCCCGGAGGCGTCACATGATCGGGTGGACGGCCTCTTCGGCTTCAGCGGCCAGCAGGCGCAGGGTCTCCTGGTGCGAGGCGCGATTGATCTTGTAGCCCATCAGCAGGGTCATCCCGATTGCGTGCAGCACGATGATCGTCGGGCCGTAGACCAGGGCCAGATGGCGCAGCACATCCGGCGAGGTGTTGGCCGGGGTCATGCCGGGCTTCAGACCGATGGCGGAGATCAGGATCGAGGCGGCCAGGATGCCGAACCCGGACACCGACTTGGCGATGAAGGCCGAGGCGGCGAAGAACAGACCCTCCGACCGCCGGCCGGTCTTCAGCTCCGCGGCTTCCACCACATCGGCCACCATGGACGAGCCCATGGTCGAGGCGATGATGATGAAGGTCGTGTTGATCACCGAGGTGACCACGATGATCGGCAGCAGGGCCGGCGAGCCGTTGGGCGGCATCAGGCCTGCGGCGCGGAGGAACAGGGGCCCTATCCCGATCACGAGCGAGAGGATGGTGAAGGTGATCGAGGTCCGGCGCTTGCCCAGGACCCGCGAGAGCATCGGCCCGGCGGGGAGGGCCATGAAGGCCGAGAGGAACACCGTGCCGGTGAGCAGGGAGATCTGCTTGGCGGTGAAGCCCCAGAAGAAGGTGTTGAAATAACCGTTCAGCGACGCGCCCAGGCCGGCGGCCAGGGCGGCGGCGATCCCGGCGGCCAGCAGGAACAGGAAGGAGCGGTTGGAGAGCGACTCCTTCATCTCGCTCAGGACCTGGCCAGGCGTCAGGACCCGGCGGGGCGGCGGGGCCTTCAACTGCGGGATGTGGCGATGCGTGCCGGCCGTGGACACCAGGATGGAGATGAAGATCACCACGGCGCCCACCAGGCCGTAGCGGGCGTAGCCGACCGGATTGAGCTGGCCGATCTTGTGGGTGGCGTCCGGCGTGAGCAGCACCGCGAAGGCAAGGGTCTGGATCGCCAGCCCGCCCACCCAGGCGAAGAAATAGCGGAAGCTCAGCAGGGTGGATCGCTCGTCGTAGCTGGTGGAGAACTCCGCCGCGAGGGCCGAGCTGGGCACCTCATAGAACGACACGATCCCCCGGATCAGGATCGCCATGCCCAGCAGGTAGAAGAACAGGGCCTGATGATCCCAGTGCGGCGGGTTCCAGATGGCCGCGTAGCACAGCGCCATGGGCAGGGCCGAGGCGTACATCAGCGGATGGCGGCGCCCCCAGCGGGAGCGCAGGTTGTCCGAGAACTGGCCGACCATGGGATCGATGATCGCGTCGAACACCAGGGCGATCATCAGGGCGAGGCCCACCTCGGTGGCGGGCAGCCCCACGACCTGATTGTAGAACAGCAGCAGCAGGTAGCTGAAGCCGTTGTCCTTCACCCCGAATGCCACGGAGCCGAAGCCGTAGAACAGCCGGGAACTGAGCCCGAGGCCGGACTCCGTCTTGGGACTGGGCTTCATTGTGTGGCGGGCTCCCTGTAGTCTCGTCGTTGAAAGCATTCGCGCAAAGGCTAGGCCCGCCGTCAATGGACGACGGTCTTGCGCCCCGCGCGAGCAGAACGCTTCCGGAGGACTGAGTTGGCCAAGGACGATCCCACCTATCCGCTCGCGGGCCTGAAGGTCCTGGACATGTCCCGGGTTCTGGCGGGACCTTTCGCCGGTCGCATGCTCTCCGACCTCGGCGCGGACGTGGTGAAGGTCGAGCCGCCGGATGGGGATGTGACCCGCTTCTGGGGCAAGGTGGTTGGGGGAATCCCCGGCTACTACCACCAGCAGAACGCCGGCAAGCGCAACATCAGCGTCGACCTCCGCGCGCCAGGCGCGCGGGAGCTGATCCTCGATCTGGTGAAGAAGGCCGACATCCTGATCGAGAACTACCGGCCCGACGTCATGCCCCGCCTGGGCCTGGGCTATGAGGCGCTGAAGGCGGTCAATCCGCGCCTGATCATGCTGTCGATCTCCGGCTTCGGCCATAACGGCCCGGAATCGCGCCGGCCGGCCTATGCCCCGATCGTCCACGCCGAGCTTGGCCTCATGGACCGCGGCATGCGGCGCAACAAGGTGACGCGCGGAGAACTCCCGCTCTCGGTGGCCGACACCAACGCCTCGCTGCATGGCCTGGTCGGGCTGCTGGCGGCGGTGATCATGCGCGAGCGGACGGGCCTGGGCCAGCATCTCGACATCGCCATGATGGACGCGACCCTGGTGACCGACGATCAGATTCACTACGAGCTCGAAGACGCCGAAGACACCATGGGCCTGCCCAATGACGTGTGGGAGACCGGGGCAGGGCCGATCCTGGTCTCCGCCGACTTCCGCCATCTCTGGCGCAGCCTGACCCGTGGGACGGGCATGGTCGATCCCGGCGAGGGCGCTCCCGACCTGGAGTCGAAGATCGCGGCGCGGCGGGGGGCGGTGGACGCCTTCATGCGCGCCCTCACGGACTGGGACGCGGTGGAAGGCGCCATGGCCAAGATCAATATCGCCTGGGGGAGGGTGGCCCGAGGCCACGATCTTCACCACCAGCCGACCCTGCAGCACCGCGGCTCGATCGCCCAGGTGGACGACCGGGCCGGCGGCACGCGGCCGATCCCGCAGTCGCCCTATCGCTACTCGGACGCCAGCAGCGGCGTGCGGGGCGGGGCGCCCCATCGCGGCGAGCACAACCACGAGGTGCTGTCGGAGTGGCTGGGCCGGGTCGCCGCCGAGGTCGAGACTCTGAAGACCGCCGGGGTGCTCTCCTCCGACGTTCCCGAGGCCTGACCCCGCCAGCCGCCGCTAGTGAGCGGTGAAGCCGCCGTCGATGATCATCTCCGAGCCGGTCATGAAGGCCGCCTTGTCGGAGGCGAGGTAGACGATGGCGTTGGCGATATCGCTGACCTTTCCCATGTGGCCCAGGGGGTGCATCTGATCGACCTGGGCGCGCGCCTCGTTGTCGCCCGCCCCCCAGACGGTCGCCACGCCATGCACGACCTCGCCACCCATGGCGGTGTCGATCACCCCGGGGTGCACGGAGTTGACCCGGATCCGGCGGGTGGCGAGCTCCATGGCCAGGCCCTTGGTCATCAGGCGCACGGCGCCCTTGGTGGAGTTGTAGCAAACCGTGCCCGCGGATCCGGCGATGCCGGCGACCGAGGACAGGTTCACGATCGACGCGCCGCCAGCCCAGGCCTGGGCCCGCTCGGCCATCAGCGGGATGGCGTGCTTGCAGCCGAGGAACACCCCCTCGACGTTGACGGCGTGGAGCCGGCGCCAGTCCTCCAGGGTGGTCTCGGTGATCGGCTTCATCAGGAAGAGACCGGCGTTGTTCACCAGGATGTCGAGGCCGCCGGCCTCGGCCTTGGCGAAGGCGACGGTCTCGGCCCACTGGGCTTCGTCGGTCACATCCTGCCGGCGCGCCAGGCCGCCGATCTCCGCGGCCAGGGCGGTGGTGTCAGCCATGTCGGTGACGATGACCCGGGCGCCGGCGGCGGCCAGGGCTCGCGCCGCGCCCGCGCCGATGCCGCGCGAGGCGCCGGTGACCAGGGCCACGCGGCCCGCGAGTTCGCTCATGTGAGGTGTCCTTTAGATTTGGGTCAGAGGTCGAGGCGGTAGAAGGCGGCGGCGGCGCCCTTGAACATCCGGTCCTTCTCTTCGGCGGTGTAGGGGGCGGCGAGGCGTTTGAGGCCGTTCCACAGGGTGCGGTAGGAGAGGCTGGCCTTGTCGACCGGGAAGTTGCTCTCGAACATGCAGCGCTCCGGGCCGAACAGGTCGATCGTGGCGCGGTAGTAGTCGCCCTGGGCGGCGGCGAACACCTCGGAGGAGGGCGGCTGCGCCTGCTTGTGCCAGCCGTAGCCGTTGATCGGCATGGCCATGCCGCCGAGCTTGGCGAACACGTTCGGGCACTGGGCGAGGGGAGCGATATTGCGCCGCCAGTCGGCGAACACCTCGGCCTGTTTGTCCGCATAGGGACCGATGCCCAGCGGGCCGCCGAAGTGGTCGAGGACGATGGCCGTCTCGGGAAAGGCGCGGGCGAGGTCCGTGAGATCCGGGATCTGCGTGTGGTAGAGCCAGGCGTCGAAGGAGAGGTTGAGGGGCGCGAGCCGCGCGAAGCCTTCCCGGAACGCCGGCTCAAGGAAGAGGTGCGGCGGCGGGTTGTGGTGCGAGACGCGGATGTCGCTGGAGGCGTCCCACGCCGCGCCGTGGCGGATGCCGCGGAACAGGCCGCCGCCCGCGTCGATATGGGCCTCGAGCACCTCCCGCACCGCCGCGCCGAGTCGCAGGTCTGTGGCGCCGACGATGCCGGCGATGCGGGCGCCCTGGCCGTCGTTGGAGGCCTGCGCGATGCGCCGGACATAGTCGGTCTCGCCGACCGCCCGCAGGGCCTCGGGGCCATCCTCGCGGTAGGCGGTCAGGCATTCGATGAAGACGGTCGCGGTGACCCTGTGTCCGTCGCCGGTGTCGGCGCGCAGCTCATCGAGCAGATAGGCCGGGCCGCCGCCCCGTTCCGGCCAGAGGTGGTGATGCGGATCGACGATCTCCCGGTCCGGATCGATGATTGGTTCGGGCGTCTGATCCATCGTGTGTTCCTCCGTTCGGGCTCTGCGGCCCCTGGCGTCGGGCTAAATCGCCGCGCGCCGTTCCCATCCCTTGTCATAGGCGATACCCAGGGCTCAAAACAGCGACAAGCGGCAAGGCGCTCTGAACGGGCGCCGTGGCAAGACGGGCAGGAGACGACATGGAGCTTTCCTACGGCGCGGAGCACGAGGCGTTCCGCCGCGAGGTGGTGGAATTCCTTCAGACCCACCGCGACCAGGCCCCGGGATCCGGGCGCGGGGCCTCCGCCCTGGCCTGGCAGAAGCTGCTGATCGCGCACGGCTACGCCGGCCGAACGATCCCCAAGGAATATGGCGGTTACGGCGCCGCGCCGGACATCCTCAAATCGCGGATCATCGCCGAGGAGTTCGCCAAGGCCCAGGTCTCGCCCGGCCTCGGCGGGCAGGGCATCTCCATGCTGATCCCGACCCTGCTGGAGGTGGGATCCGAGGAGCAGAAACGCGACATCATCGGTCCGACCCTGCGAGGCGAGCGGATCTGGTGCCAGGGCTATTCCGAGCCGGGCGCGGGCTCCGATCTGGCCAATCTGCGGACCAAGGCCGACCTCGACGGCGACGAGTGGGTGATCAACGGCCAGAAGATCTGGACCAGCACCGCCCACCTCGCCGACTGGATCTTCTGCCTGGTGCGCACCGAGCCCGACGCGCCCAAGCACCAGGGCATCAGCTTCCTGCTGTTCTCGATGAAATCGCCTGGGATCGAGATCCGGCCCCTGATCGACATGACCAATGGCCACAGCTTCAACGAGGTGTTCTTCACCGACGTCCGCGTGCCGGCCGGCCAGATCGTCGGCAAGCGCGGCGAAGGCTGGAAGGTGGCCAACGCCATCCTCAAGCACGAGCGCGGCTCCCTGGCCGATCCCAATGTCATGCTGTCGCGCCTCAACGGCATCAAGGAGCTGATGAGGAGCGAGACCATCGACGGGCGGCGGCTGATCTACAGCCCGGTGTTCCGCGACCGCCTGATGCGAGTCGAGGGCGAGGTCATGGCCATGCGCTGCAACGACCTGCGCCTGCTGTCCGGGGCGGTGAACAACGCGGACGTCGGCATCGCCGGGATGATCGTCAAGCTGCAGACCACCGAGCTGCGGCACGAGCTTGAGCGCCTGGCCATCGACGTCATGGGCGAGATGGGCGTCCTCTATGGCGAGGGCGCGCCGCACCTGCGCGGCAATGGCAGCTGGCAGTGGAACTACATGTTCTTCCTGGGGCTGATCATCGGCGGGGGCACCTCGCAGATCCAGAAGAACATAATCGCCGAGCGGGGTCTGGGCATGCCGCGCGAACCCAAACTGGCCATCGGCTGAGGAGAGACGATCATGGAATTCGGACTCTCCCAGGAACAGACGATGCTGCAGGACTCGCTGACGCGGTTCCTCGGCGACAGCGGCTCCCTGGCGCGCGCGCGGGTCTTCAACGCCAACAACGAGGGCCGGGCGCCCGACGTGCTGGCCGGACTGGCGGAGCTTGGTGTCACCGGCCTGATCATCCCGGAGGAGCACGGCGGCGTGGGCCTTGGCCTCCTCGACGCCGCTTTGGTCAGCGAGGTGCTCGGCCGCCACGTGACCCCGGCGCCGTTCATCGGCTCCTCGGTCCTGGCGCCCCTGGCCCTGATGCGGGCCGGCAGTGCGGGACAGCAGGCGGTCTGGCTGCCGAAGCTGGCCTCCGGCGCGGCAGTGGCGGGCGTGGCCCTGTCGGAAGCCACCGGTGCGCGGGAGAACGCCGGGGTCACGGCCAGCGGCGGGCGGCTGAGCGGCCGGGCCCTGTTCGTTATCGACTTCGAGGCGGACGTCTATGTGGTCGCGGACAAGGCGGGGGGGTTGCACCTGGTCGCCGCGGACGCCAAGGGCCTGACCCGCACGCGGCTGCCGACCATCGACACCACCCGCCCGGTGGGCGAGCTGAACTTCGACAATGTGGAGGCCGAGCCGCTGGCCGC
Source organism: uncultured Caulobacteraceae bacterium (assembly GCA_903872075.1). Taxonomy (GTDB): domain Bacteria; phylum Pseudomonadota; class Alphaproteobacteria; order Caulobacterales; family Caulobacteraceae; genus Acaudatibacter; species Acaudatibacter aquilonius. The sequence goes on from CAIQJF010000014.1 coordinate 7,870, forward strand.
CGCCGCCGACAGCGCCGCCGTGGTGCGGTTCCTGATCGACACCGGCCGGGTTATGTACGCCGCCGACACCCTGGGCGCGGCCTCGGCCATGATCGATCAGGCCGTGGCCTATGCGAAGGAGCGCAAGCAGTTCGAGCGGGCCATCGCCACCTTCCAGGCGGTGAAGCACATGTGCGCCGAGATGGCGGCGGCCCTGGAGCCCTGCCGGTCGCTGGTCTGGTACGCCGGCCACGCCCTGGAGTCCCTGCCGGCCGAGGCCTCGGTCACCGCCTGCCACGCCAAGGCCCACACCAGCGAGGTCGGCACGCGCGTCGCCAAGACCGCCACCGAGGTGCACGGCGGCATGGGGTTCACCGATCTGGTCGGACTTCACTACTGGTTCAAGCGCATCGGCCTGAACCGCCAGATGCTCGGCGGACCCGAAGCGGTGCGGGAGGACGCGGCGCGGCTCCAGGCCCTGGCCGCCTAGGTGAGCGACGCCGCAGGCTCTTACGTCGCGCCCGTCTCCACCGCCTACCGGCGCTACGCCGTCTGGCTGCTGCTGCTGGTCTATGTGGTGAACTTCCTCGACCGGCAGGTGATCAATATCCTGGCCGAGCCGATCAAGAACGACCTGCATCTGGCCGACTGGCAGGTGGGGCTGCTGTCGGGCTTCGCCTTCGGCATCGTCTACACCCTGCTGGGCTTCCCGCTGGCGCGGGCCGCCGACCGCTACAACCGCCCGTTCATCATCGCCGGCTGCCTGGCGGCCTGGAGCGGCTTCACCGGGGTCTGCGGCCTGGCCCAGAACTTCGTGCAGCTGATCGCCGCGCGGGCCGGCGTCGGCATCGGCGAAGCGGGCTGCACGCCCACCTCCCACGCCCTGATCGCCGACTATACGCCCAAGGAGAAGCGGGCCTCGGCCCTGGCCTTCTACGCCATGGGAACGCCGCTCGGCTCGCTGCTGGGCCTCGCGGTGGGCGGGGCCATGGCCGACTATTTCGGCTGGCGAAAGGCCTTCCTGGTGGCGGCCATACCGGGTCTGGCGCTTGCCGTTCTGTGCATCTTCACCCTGAAGGAGCCGCGGGCCCTGATCGCCGCCCACGCCGGCAAGGCCGTGGCCGCCGCCTCGTCGTTTCGCGAGACCTTCGCCTATGTGCGCAAGAAGAGCGCCTTCTGGTATCTGGCCTTCGCCGCGGGGATCCGGGCGTTCATCGGCTACGGCCACGCCCCGTTCTCCGCTTCTTTCTTCTACCGCGTGCATGGCCACGACGTCGCCGCCCTGGCCGCCTCCATGGGCATGAAGCCCCAGACCTTCATCGGCCTGACCCTGGGCATCATCGGCGGGGTAGCCGGAACCTTCGGCTCCTGGCTGGGGGGGGCGGATCGCCGACAAGGCCGGGCAGAAGGACCTCAGGGTGTTCGGCTCGATGACCGCGCTCACCACCCTGATCGCCGCGCCGATCAGCATCTGGGGGCTGTTGACCCCCAACACGCCCCTGGCCCTGGGCCTGGGGATCGTCCCGGCCATCCTGGGGACCATGTGGTACGGCCCGGTCTATGCCTCGGCGCAAGGCATGGTGCCCCAGCACATGCGGGCCACCGCCGCCTCGATCATGCTGTTCGTGATCAACTTCATGGGTCTGGTGCTGGGCGCGGTCTGCATCGGAGCCCTGAGCGATCTGCTGAACCACCGCTTCCACCTGGGCCCCGCCGACGGCGTGCGCTGGGCCATGATCCTGTCGATCCTCGGCGGCCTGGTGTCGGTGTGGCTGTTCTGGATGGCCCGGAAGGACATCCGGGCCAATATTGAGAGCTGAGACAGACGCCCAAGGGAGGGGCCAGACGATGACCACGATCGTGACGACGCAGGACACCGGCCATGTGAGGACCATCACCCTCAACCGGCCCGAGCGGAAGAACGCCCTCAGCGACGAGCTGGCCTGGGGCGTGGTGGAGGCGGTGCGGGCCGCCGCCACCGACGACAATGTCTGGGTGATCGCCCTGACCGGCAGCGGCGATTCCTTCTGCGCCGGCCTCGATCTGAGCGGCGGGCCGCGCACCTCGCCGCTGTCGCCGCAGTCGGCGCAGCTGGACGATATTCACTGGGTGGGCCAGTTCCTGCTGACCCTGCGCAAGACCTGCGACAAGCCTGTGGTGGGCGGGATCAACGGCGTGGCGGTGGGCGCGGGCCTGGGCCTGGCCATGGCCACGGACGTGCGGCTGATTGCCCGCAGCGCGCGGCTGATGGCCGGCTATACCCGGATCGGCGGCTCGCCCGATGCGGGCCTGACCATCACCCTGCCGCAGGCCATGGGCTATGAGCCGGCCCTGCGGTTCATGATGGAGAACCGCACCGTGCTCGGCGACGAGGCCGTGGCGCTGGGCATGGCCGGCGAGGTGGTGGACGACGACACGTTCCACGACCGGCTCGAGGCCTATTGCCAACAGCTGTGCGAATGGTCGCCGATCACCCTGCGCCTGCTCAAGCGCGGCATGGTCAAGTCGCTTGAGACCACCGATCTGGAGACCCAGCTGCGCTATGAGTTGGGCAATATCCGCATCGCCTTCTCCAGCGAGGACGCCAAGGAGGCCCGCAAGGCCTTCTTCGAGAAACGCAAGCCGGTGTTCCAGGGGCGTTGAGTCCCCCGCCTCAGCGCGGCAGGTCGGGAATGACCAAGGGCGCCGCCTCGGCGTAGGCCGCCGCCGCGGCCAGGACCTGGGCGTCGTGATACATCGGCCCCACGATCTGCAGGCCGATCGGCAGTCCCGCGCGGCTCAGGCCGCAGGGCGTGGTGACGGCCGGATGGCGGGTCAGGTTGAAGACCGCCGTATTGGCCCAGCTGTAGTTGGGCGCGCCGTCCTCGCGCAGCGGCAGGTTCTGGCCGACCGCCCACGGGTCGACGTTGAGGGTCGGGGTGATCAGCAGGTCGAAGCGGGTGAAGAACAGGTTCCAGGCGTGGCAGAGCTCGCGCCGGCGGACCTGGGCGTCGATGACCATCTGCAGGCTGAAGCCCGCGCCTACCCGGGCCTGTTCCAGCAGGCCGGGATCGAACTCGCCGTGACGGTCCTCGGGATAGACCTGCAGCAGGCGCTGCAGGGCCGAGAGCCAGTGCAGGCTCCAGATCATGCCGGCCTCCGTATTGTCGAATGGCGGTTCGGTGACCTCGACGATCGCGCCCAGGGCCTCAAACTGGCGCGCGGCGGCGGTGACGGCCTCGGCCACATCGGCGGCCTGGGGGTGGTCGGAATATCTCAGGAAGAAGCCGACCCGCTTGCCCTTCAGGTCGGTCTTGAGGGCCTGGACATAGTTTGCGTCGTCGGCGGGCAGGGCGAAGGGATCGCGCGCGTCGGGGCGGGCGATGACATTCATCATCAGGGCGTTGTCGAGCGCCGTGCGGGTCATGGGCCCGGTGTTGGCGAGATCGCCGTGCATGGAGGCCGGCCAGGCAGGGATGCGGCCGTAGGTGGCTTTCAGCCCGACGAGTCCGCAGAAGCTGGCCGGAATCCGCACCGATCCGCCGCCGTCGGTGCCGATCCCGAGGGGGCCGAGTCCCGCCGCCACCGCCGCTCCGGCCCCACCGGAGGATCCGCCGGGGGTGACGTCGGGATTCCAGGGATTGCGGGTGATGCCGTTGAGCGGCGAGTCCGTGACACCTTTGTAGCCGTACTCCGGGCTGGCGCTCTGGGCGAAAAGCACGGCCCCGGCCTCGCGCAGGCGGGCGACCACGGGCGTATCCTCCTTGGCCGGAGTCTTGTCGGTGAGCCGGCTGCCCATGGTCAGGGGCCAGCCGGCGGCACGGACCAGTTCCTTGATCGAGACCGGCACGCCGTCGATCGGCGAAAGGGCGGCGCCGGCTGTCCAGCGCGCCTCGGACGCCCGGGCGGCGGCAAGAGCGCCGTCCGCGTCGATCATGGTCAGGGCGTTGAGCCGGGGATTGATCCGTGCGGCGCGGTCCAGGACCGCGGTCAGAACCTCCACCGGCGAGGCGGCGCCGGCGGCGTAGAGGGCGGAAAGATCGGCCGCCGTGGCGGCGGTGAGGTCGGTGGTCATCTCAGCGCCCGCTGAAGGCCGCGCGGCGCTTTTCGACGAAATGGGCGACGCCTTCCTTGAAGTCCTCGCTGACGAAACTGCCGGCCATGTCGGCGTTGGCCGCGTCGATGGCTTCGCCCAGGTCCTGGAACTGGGCGTTCCAGATTTCGCGCTTCATCTCGCGCATGGAGCGGGGCGAGGTGTCCGACGCCAGCATGCGGGCGTAGGCCATGACCTCGTCCTGGAACGCCTGATGGGGAATGACCCGGCTGACCAGACCCATGGAGAGAGCCTCGGGCGCGAGAATGGTGCGGGCCGAATAGAGCAGGTCGGCGGCGTGGGCCATGCCCACCAGGCGCGGCAGCAGCCAGGAGATGCCGTGTTCGGCGATCAGGCCGCGGCGGGCGAAGGCGGTGGTGAACTTGGCGCCGTCCGAGGCGAAGCGCATGTCGGCATAGAGGGCCATGACCAGGCCGAGGCCCGCGCAGGCGCCGTTGATGGCGGCGATGATCGGCTTGGGCACGGCCGGGAAGTAGGAGTACTGGCGCTTGAAATCGTCCCGTGAGGCGGGATCGAACGGCGCGGGGGCCGACCGGGCGGCGGGGGCGGGGGCGGCGCCGCCGTCCTGGGCGGCCGAGACCGTGGACTGCAGGCCCTTCATGTCGGCGCCGGCGCAGAAGCCGCGGCCCGCGCCGGTGAGCACGATCACCCGCACCGTGTCATCGTCGGCGGCCGCGCGCATGGCGGCGCGCACCTCGCGCTCCATCTGGGCGCGCCAGGCGTTGAGCGCCTCGGGGCGATTGAGGGTGATGACAGCGACGCCGCCGTCGACCGCATAGAGGATGTCTTCATAGGCCATGGCGCGCGCTCCCGTTTTGTTATGGCGGGATCGTGGGGAAGGGCGCGGGGGGAGTCAACGCGGGCGCGGCGACGGGGCCGCGGCGGTGTTCACTCGCGGCGGATCGCCGGGGCCCGGTCGTCGACGTCGACGTCGGGCTGGGGCGGATCATAGGTCCATCCCTTGCGGTCTTCGTCCCACTTGATGCGCCGGCGGCTGGGCAGGTGGTACTGGGAGTGTGGTGGACGGGTGAAGGCCGCCTTGCGCCAGCGATCGCCTTCCCAGAGGCTCCAGTCCGGTTCGATGCACAGATCCTTGCAGATCCGGCGGACGACCTGTTCGATCGGGACGTTGTCGAGATCGGCGTAGGCTTCGTCGTCCTCGAGACGCTCATCGAGCGCCTTCTCGAGTTCGTCATAG
>CAIQJF010000015.1 GCA_903872075.1 uncultured Caulobacteraceae bacterium
CCGATCAAGATCCACATAGGAAAACAGGGCTCCCGCCTGCTGATCAGACCCACGCATCGCAATCCCCCGTGGACACTCCCGTCCAGAGGTTGAATCATGCGTCGCGCCCGCAGGCGAGTGGGTTTTTCAGCAGCCTGTTAGGGGGCGTCGCCAGGCCCGTCCGTCAGCCTGCGCCGCGCAATGTTTTTCACGATCCAGTGAGACAGGCGCAGCGGGCGAGATCGCGCCGCCAACTTCGGTTGAAATCTCCTGCGAGGAGGCCGGAGCGAGACTTTCCGTTACTGCGCCTCGGCTCCAACGGCTCCCCCCCCCCCAGCCCCCTGCCCGCGAGCCTGAATTGAAGGGAATTCCCTACGCGGTAGCTACAGTGTGGATTGGCATAGCGCTCTGGGGTCAGAACCTTGCGGGCCGGCGGCTCGCCGCGCGTTTTGGCTTCGACTGAACCAACCAAGCGCCTTTGCCGGATAGGGCTCGGTGTGGTCGAAACCGCGCGCCTGGAGATGACGCGCGAGCTGTTCCTTTTCGCCGGCCTCGTTTCGCAGGCTGAGAAAGAGCCGAGGGTCGATCAGCAAGGCGTCATATGCGCCAAGGCCCTCCATATGCGCCTCCGCCCTGTCCCGGTCGAACCCGTACATGGCGTCGAGGGCTATTCCCAACATGGTCCCCTGGCCGTCAACTGGCGGGATGACATCCTCTACAAGCATCAGCGAGCCCGGCGAAATCAGGCCGTTCCAGTTCGATCCGGCCAGCTCCAATCGCCCTTCGACGAAGGGGATGGGGCTCGCTGGCGATCACCCGCCTCCCGCTCATGGCGATCAACAGGGCCAATTCGCCCAGGCCGGCGCGAAAGACCACATAGAGATCATAGGCCGGCATTTCATTTTCGATGAAATCCGCCACCGTCCATTCGCGGCGACCGACCAGTTGCTCCATATCCACGAGGGTCTGATAGAGTGCGTAAAGACCGCTGGCGTCCGTACCCTCATCAGCTGAACGGCGCCGATGCAGGGAGACCAGAGCCGCATTCAGCCGCATGTCAGCCGGTTCTTCCATCCGGGCGGGGCCGGGTGAAGTGGCCGGCGCTTGTCCGTCGGGTTGGGCGGGTGATGGCGCTTCCGCCCCCCAATATTGGCGCATGAAATGCCGCGCCATCCAGTCCTCGAATTCCGGCGTGTAGTGTTCGGTGTCGAAGCCGTTGTTCAGGAGCGCCTGTCGGCGGCCAAATTGCGCCACATGTGGCGACGGATCGAAAAATTGGACATCCAGTTTGGCGGCGTTCGCCGCTATCGCCCGGATCAGATTTCGCCGATCGGACGTCGTCTTGATTGAAGCGTCGCTGGTGTCGCAGTGGGAGACGAATACGATACGCTCACGTCCCAAGAGGTGGACAATCTGCTCCATGTCTCGAAACAGTGTTTCGTCATCCTGAATCTCCATCTGAACGCGGGACAGGAAGTCTTTGTACTCTGGTGACAGACTGTCAAAGGCGGGCGACGCTGTTATCTTCTGGCGAACTGCGGCGATGTCTTTCCAATTGTCATACCAGATGTTCTGAAATATCTTTTCGGCGCCTATCGCGCCGAGGGCAGCGCTGACGCTGGTCGCCTGAAGGTAGAATTCGTCAAACATGATGGTTTTTCGGGACGAAATCTCAACGAGATAGTTCTCCGAAGAAAATCCATTTTCTGGGAAATCAAGATAGCTGGACGCCTCGAAGAACGGTGATTTTGGGCGCGGCAGACTGCTGGGCGCCGTTGAACAGAGGCGCCGGTCCTGATTTTGGGTTTGGTCTAGGCCTGATGCCGGCGGTTTGGAGATTATGCGGGCGGATCCGGGCCTATGCGGGCGCGGTTTGTCCCTCGAGCCACATGAAGCGGCGCATATTGTAGACGAGATTGGCGAGGCCGATCTTGGTCCTTGCCCGATCGATGCCGATGGTTCGGATGAACAGGCCCATCTTGTGCTTCTGAACCGCGAAGACGTGCTCGATGTGGGCCCTGACCACAGAGCGACGGTTGTTGGCGCGCCGGATACGCGGATCCATGGGCTTGCCCTTGGGCTTCTTGCGGTGGACCTGCGAGCGGAAGCCCCGCGCGGCCATCAGCGTCTCGTTCTTTGCCGAGCGATAGGCCGTATCCGCCCAGACCACCCGGCCGGTGTTGTCTGGGTCCAGCAGGTCGGGCAGCCGGGCGCCATCGAAGGCGGCCGCGTGCGTCACCGTCCAGGTCCGGATCAGTCCGAACCGGCGATCGGTGCTCACATGGTTCTTGTAGCCGAAGGCTGGAATGGCCAGGTCCACGGCCGGCTTGGAGCCGTCCGGGCGGGTCTTGGCCTTGGTGTACTTGACCGTCCAGCGCGCATCGCGGTCCTTCTGCCGCAGCTTCGCCGGCTTGGCCTTCCAAGCCTCGGGGATCAGCCCCTTACGGATCTGGGTCTTCTCTTCCTCGCTGTTGCGCTGCTTGGGCGCGGCCACCACGGTCGCATCGATGAGTTGGCCGGACATGGCGATGTAGCCCGCATCTCGGATCACAGCCTCGAACTGCCGGAACAGTCCCTCGATCGCGCCCGCCCGAACCAGGCGCCCCCGGAACAGCCAGATCGTCTTGGCGTCCGGCACCCTGTCGCCGAGCGTCAGGCCCAGGAACCGCATGAATGAGAGCCGATCGTTGATCAGGAACTCGCTCCGCTCATCGCTGAGGTTGTTCTGAGCTTGGATGATCAGGATCTTAAACATCAGGACCGGGTCGAACGGCGGACGCCCGCCCTTGGCGCCGTCGCTGTAGGAAACCGCGCCCTCGAGCGCGGGGCGGAACCGCTCAAAATCCACCAGCCGCCCATAGGCTTCGAGCTGATCGCCAAGATCGCTCAGCCGCTTAAGCCGATCCTCAACATCAAAAAACCCAAGCTGGCCCGTCATCGGCAAACCTCAGCGTTTCAATCCGCACCAAGAGAATCACGCCCAACCCGCCAAAGCGAGGGGTTTTTCGAGGCGTCCAGCTTTGCCCAGTGTATCGAATGTACTTATAAATATCTTTAGGGAAAATAACTTCCCCAATTCATGTGATGGATTTGCTGAATAACTTCCTTACTCGTGTATATTAACCCATATTGAGTGTGGATATCGGCGTTCAGATTGTAGCTGTCCTTCGCCTTTTTGACGGCGTTGTGCACGCGGCAACTGCCTAGCTAGGCCCAGCGCCAGGACCTCCAGCGTCGACATTCCGCGGTGCACGAACACCTTGTCGATGATCACCTGAAAGAATAGCGGCGTCAGCAGGGCGAACAGTTGAACGAAAAACGAGGCGACAAGCACCTCGCTCAGGGGGCGGCGATATTTCTTGATCGCGTCGGCAAACCAGCCAAAGCCGAAGCGGCCGTTGATGTCGCCCAACGCAGCGCGCCGCACGATCAACAGAATATGCCCGTCCCAGAGTTCGGAAAATGCCGCCAGGCTCAGGGCTTCAGGCGTCGGCGCCAACGGATTCTGCATCAGGACCTTGTCGTCGCTGACGCGGCCGACCACCAGCCAGCCGCCGTCACGTAGCCGCGCCAGCACCGGCGCCGGCGTTGTCTTCAGACGCTCGATGTTGGTTGCGATGAACCGCGCCTTGACCGGAAAGCGGCGAAGAGATCGGTTTCATCCAGGCATGCCTTGCCGCTCAGATGCAGCAGTTCGGCCGGATTAGCCGGCAAGCCAAGAAGTTCCAGGACGAACGCCAGGGCCATCGCCGCCGGGTCGGCGGTCCGCGAGGTCTCTTCGCTCACGTTCATGCTGCGTCGCTTGGCTGGCGGCGGCGTGGCTGAAGCGAGCTGTTCGTTTGGGCTGCATTCTGAAAGCGATGACGCGTCCGGCGCCCTCCATCTTGAAACGAGGTCATGATTGGCTTTCCAGCGGTGAGGCAAGCATACCTTGGATTGAACCCGCTGCGTCGCATCAGGCCGGGCGGTTCGAGATGCGCCACGACCTCACACCGGTCCGGAGGATTATTCCGCATCTTGCCGCCGCTGCAGCTCCGCACGGCGACACAGGCGCAAGGCTCGGCGATCAGCCTCGAAAACCATGAACCTGGGCGCCACTTCAGCCGTTTCCACGACCGGGATACGGCAGGCGCTCGAACTGGGCTGGCGCAGCGATCGGGCTCATCGTCAACCCGTCCGCTTCACAGTAGAAATCGATAGGTAAGTACGCGGCCAAATCATTATCCGTAGGCATAGCCATCCCCGCCCTTAAACGTTTTGCGCCGGGCGCTCGGCACCACAGCGAAAAAAGAGAATGATATATGATCACATTTTGCACAAGGGAGCCGGAAAAAGGGAAGTAGATTTATTTCCACAGCGCTCCGATTAAGATTCTTCAGCGGATAGATGACACCGGCATGCTGATCTGCTCTTGGCCAGCCTTCATGATGCTCGGTGACGCACTTTAAGCCGTGGGCGCCGTCCACCTGATCGGCGCCGAAATAATGTTGTCAGGCGTTCGGCTCGACGGCTCCATTCCATGAGAAGTCGTGCTGATGGTCGGGGGCCTCGATCAGTTCGATTATGAAACGAAGCGGCGTGACAAAAAACTGGATCCGCCGTCCGCCATAGGCGATCGCCGGTTTGGGTTCGGAGACGCGCGCGGCTCCGACCGCGGCCAGCCGCGCGCCGCCGGCCTCCAGGTCGGCCGTCAGGTAGGCCACATGGTTGAGGATCGCCTTGCCCGACTGCAGAGCGCCGAACACCGGGCTGGATTCCCCTAAGGGTTCAAGCAGCTCATAGACCATCCCCGCCGGGTCCCGCCCGAACTGAAGGCGCACGCCGTTGATCGGATCGTCGATGGGGGCGGTCCATTCGCTGATCGCGAGCAGCACGCTCATCCGCTCGCGCCCTTTTTCCAGCCGCTTGATCACCAGACCAAGATGGTCGAAGCGACCCGCACCAACGATCGACCCGCTCATCCGCCGTCCCCTGAACCGTGACCCTCAACAATCATTAGCCTGTAACCGCCGGGATGCGGAAGCCCTTGCCGGGACGAGACTTCAGCGCAAATATCGGCTGGCGGACCAACCGAGAATGGCGGCCACCCGGCATTGGAACTCAAGCCGCCTTTCTTCGTTGGCTTGGCTGATCGGCCAGTCTTGTAAAGCTTGCGCAACAATCGAGGTCTCAGATGCTTCACTTGACCGCCACGCGCTGGCGCGATTCCCTTCGAATAGCCGCCGCGGTATTGTTGGTCTCCGCACCCAGCGTCGGCGGCGCCCAATGCGTTCCGCCCCCGACGCCGCCGGCCGGCCACCTCGCCCTTATGCAGTTGTCGCTGAGCAACCCGGCTGAGCGCCAGGCCCACGGAGCCCGGGTCGCCATGTTATGGTCGGATCAGGAATACCGTCCTCGAATTGGCGGCGTCTACGCGCTGAAATACATGATGGACGATCGCGAACCCGGCGCCGAGCACGACACCAACTGGTACGTGGCCAACCACCCGGACTGGGTGGCGCGTAAATGCGACGGCAGTCCGGCGCAGGAATTCAGCTATTCCAATGGCTTCCGAGCCCCGCTTGACATCCGCAATCCAGCGGTTCGGGCCTATCTGCTGAACAGCAACCTCGGCAAGGTCCTGCATACCGGTCGCTTCGACGGGGTCGCCGTGGACAACCTGTCCGGCGACAACACCTGGGCCCGCTGCGGCGTTCTCACCTCGTCGGGCTTCCGCCGCGACTTCACCGGCGTGGGGGTCGATCCCGCCTTCAGCGCCGCCCAGGCGGACTGGATGCGCTGGCTCAGGCTAAGGGTCAACGCCGCCGGCCTGTGCCTGGCGGGAAATAACTACTTCTCGGATGACAATCCGCAGGGGTTTCTGCAGATCGCGTCGGCTCTCGATATCGTCGTCGATGAACACGGTTTCACGCGCAACAATCGGCCCCTATCCCTGGACGCCGCATGGCGGACCAGGATGCAGACCTACCTTAGCCTGCCGCCTGGCAAGCCCCTGGTGATCATCGACTATCCCGCCGCCACCCAGGCTCAGCTCAGCAATACGGGTCTATCCTGGGCGATCGCCAACTTCCTGCTGGTCAAGCGGGCCAACAGCTACCTTTCGCTCACCACCCTGGACGGCTTCGACAAGTGGACGGAAATTTCCGCCCTCGACATCCCCATCGGCGCCCCGCTCGAGGCCATGCATGAAACGGGCGGGCTCTATTCACGCCGCTTCGAGCATGTGATCGCAGTCGTCAATCCGTCGTCGCAGCGGGCCGCAAGCATGACCCTGCCCACCGGCGAATGGCGCGACCTCGACGGCCAGCCCGATCGCGGCGCTCTGACACTCGGTCCCGCCACCGCCCTGGTGTTGTCGGCGGCCCGGTAAGGGCAAGGACCGCCAACACCGGACGTTCCAGCCGATGCCGACAGAACCGTGGGCCGGAGCGAGCGAAGCCGGCGACCAGACCCTCGCCGCGCACAGCTGGCGTTTGCTCAGGTCCTGACGCCGACCGGCCTGGCCCCCGTCAAGCGGTGCGCGCCGAGACTTCAGCGCTGTTCGCGGATCGGCTAAAAAGGGCCAGCGCCTTGCCGGGGTAGTCCTGTCGGCGGTCGAACCCGTTGCGCTCAAGGTCCAGGGCCAGCCGCTCCTGATCGGCCGGGTCGCGGACGCGAAGGAACAGGCGAGGGTCGATCAGCAGGTTTTCGACGGCGGATAAGCTATCGATCAGCGTCGATGCGGCGTCGTCGTCAAAGCCGTACGCCACATTAAGGCCAACGCCCAGCGCGGCCCCCTGGACCAACTCCTGCGGGATGACCGCCTCAACGATGGTGACAGCGCCCGCAGGGATCAGGCCCAGCCCTTCCAGATGGGCCTGGCCGGCCTCGATGGCCCTTCGGCGACGGTGGTTGGGTTCGCTGGCGACCACCTTTCTGCCGCTCGCCGCGATCAACAGCGCCAGTTCCCCCACCCCTGCGCGAAGCACGACATAGGTCCCGTAGGCTGGTAGATCATTCTCAATGAGATCGAGCACGGCACTTTCACGGGCCCCGATCAGAACCTCAAGCTCGACCAGCCTTTGATAATGGGCGAAGAGGCCGCTCGCGTCGACGCCTTCGTCGGCCGACCGGCGGCCATGCAGCGTGACCAGTTCCCTGTTCAATCGGTCGGTCGAAACCGGACCCGCCACGGGAGCGGCGGCGACCGCTGCGGTTGGGGTTGGCCTGATCACCTTGGCCGTCGGACGCTTGGCTTTTTGACCTTTTCCGACCACTGGGCTCATGGGGCATCTCCGACTGAAAAACGAACGTTTCAAAAAGCGTTCTAAACCGCCGGACGTTCCACCGCCAGCACCCTGACCGGGACAACGCCGGATCGCGCCGCCGCCAAGGCCGTCGCCTCAGCGTTCGCCTCGAACGCCGGACTCCCGATCGCCCGCCTGGCTTTCGCGCGGCGCCGGCTGACCCTGCCCTCGTTCAAGAATCTCATCGGCCGTGCGCCAGTCCAGCGCCGACCCTGGTCGCCGGGTGCGGGCGAGGAAGGCCTCCAGGAAGCTCCAGGCCGCCTCGTCGAGGTTGCGGTGGTGGGTCAGGAGGCCAATCGGCTCGGTCCATCGCCCGGTCTTTCGCCGCACCCGAAGATGGCGCCACAGGCGGACAAGCGCCCCACCCGAGCCGCGAAAACGGGGCGGATCCCAGCGCAGCACGTCCAGGTGAGCGTTGAGCGAGGCCAGCCCCGCGGGCACGGGCTCGGCCGCGCCATAGCCCGAGACGGCGCGGATCGGCGTCTGCAGAAGCCCCTCGAGCAGATTGGGCGTGATCCGGTTCCAGGGCGGGGCGAAGATCGGCGCAGCGTCGACGGCGGAGGACAGCCGAGCCCAACCGGCCTCAACCCTCTTCGCGACCTCGGACGCCGGCGCAGAGGGTTTGAATTCGGCGGCGAAGGCGCCCCCTTCATTGCGATTGCGATGGTCGACGCCGTGTTGGATGGCGCGGACGAAGGGACGGTTTCGGAGTTGCGCGGCGAGCGGGGCCAGATCGACGTCGGGAATGATCGCCAGCGAAACCGGGACCCGATAGTTTTCAGACAGGTCAAGGAGGCGATCCAGCGCCGCCGACGGGCGCCTGGCGTCATCATCGCGCCACCACAGGCTTGGCGCCTGGCCCGCGCGGCGCCAGGCGGCCGCCTCGATGTCGATCAGGCGCCAGACCATGGCTGACGCCGAGCGTTCGGAAAGGTTGGCCCTGGCCAAGGTCGACGCCACCCAATGACTCGACGCCGCCCGCTCCGATCAAGTCGAAGCGGGCGGCAAGTGGCGGTTCAGATCAGGCTCCGGCCGCCTTCGCGGCGATCGCGATCTGATAGAGGATCTGACTCAGATCCTTGAACAGTTCGATGCTCTTGCCCGGAATTCGGACCAGGACCAGGATTCGATCTCCGGGGCTGACCATCCCGCCGATCTGGGTCGTGCCATCGGGATGGATGACCATCACCTTGCCCCTGTCGGCCAGACGGGTGAAGCCGCCGGCCCGGCTGACGTAGGCGCCCGCGGATTCGCCCCGCTGGTAGATCAGTGCCTGGGGCTCGTTGACCTCGCCGCCGATCGACACGACCTGGGTCTTGTAGGGGATCACGATGGTGTCGTCCGGCTCGAGCGTAACCTGGTCGAGGTCGGTTCCCGGCGGCAGCGCGACGTCGCCTTCAGGCGTCACCGCGCTCGCCATGTTGATATACTGCTGAATGGTCTGGGCCTGGGAGAGGTTGGCCTGGGCGATCTCGGTGGTGGCGCTGGGCTGGGTGTAGATTTCCTTCTCCAGGCGAGCCAGGGCCTCGTTCAGAAGCTGTTTCTGCGCCACGGCGACGCTCACGCGCCGCAGGTGAATCCAGCGGCGATCGGCCTGCGGATCGATCGAGATCTGGGCCATGGCCTGCGCCACGGTGGCCTGGCGGGGCAGCACGAGCGAGGCCGGACCCTGATGCGCGCCATCCACCTGCACGACGACGGAGTCGGATTTGGCGTCGGCGGCGAAGACCACCCGGTCGCCGTCCTGAAGGGGCAGGCGCGCGAACTCGCTCAGCGGCAGATAGATGTTGAACGGCTTGGCCTCGCGCACGCCGAGCACGCCCGCGTTGTCGGTCTCGGCGCGCGGCTGGGCGTAGCGCAGGATTTCCTCACCGTCGCCGATGGGCCGCGACAGTTCGAAGGTGAACGCCGAGCGGGCCACGCCATAGACCGACACGATCGTCCCCTGTTGGCCGACGACGATGACATCGCCGTCATGCAGGCGCAGCGGCTTGAAGGCGCCGTTGAGCAGGAATTCGTAGAGATCCAGCCGGGCGATCGTCCGTCCGTCCTCGATCACGGATATGTTGCGGTAGCTGCCACGGCCGGGGTCGATGCCGCCGGCGCGTTGCAGAAAGGCGACGACGGAATCCGTGCTGGAGCCTTGGTAGGGGCCGGGGTTCTTCACCGGCCCGGTGACGAGCACCGTGATCGGCAGGGTGGTGGTGGGCGTGGCGTAGAGATGAACGCTGCTGTTGAACACCTGGCTTGCAGCCTTGTTCACCGCGCCGTTCACGGCTGATGCGGCGAGGCCCGTCACCTGCACCGGTCCGGCGCCGGGGATGACGATATTGCCCTTGGAATCGACCACAAGGTCCTGGGTCTGGTCCGGGATCGCGCCCCAGGCCGAAAGGGTGATGTGGTCTCCCGGCTTGATGACATAGCCCGGATTCATGATGTCCGTGCTGGCGGTGACGCTCGTGCTGCTGAACAGCTCGGCGCCGAACGGCGGCGGCCGCACGCCGGCCAACTGGTTCTGCAGCAACGTCAGTGGCGTCGCCCCGCCACTGGCGCCGATGAGCGCCGAGGGCTGAGAAACATTCGAGGGCGCGATCGCGGAGGGCGAGGTCTGGGCCCGCGCCACCCAGCCGCCGCCTGTGGCCAGAGCCAGGGCGAGGGCGAAGCTGGCGCGCAGGCGGCGCAGCCGGCCGAGGTCCGACGACATAGCAGTCATTGGACGTGATCCTTGATCACCGAATAGCTGAGGGAGCCGATGCCGAACAGCATGCAGGCGGCCAGGAACACCGCCACGATGTTCACGAGGCGCCGCCAGTAGTTCGACCGTTCCGGAAGGCGTGGCG
>CAIQJF010000016.1 GCA_903872075.1 uncultured Caulobacteraceae bacterium
CGCCGGCCGCAAGGCCGGCAGGGCTTCGCCGGCCCAGACGCCCGGGTAGGTCGCGAGAACCGTCCGGCAACGGGCGGTCCAGAGGAATGACCGTCGCGTTTCCGCGTCAGCGGAGGCGGCACAGAACCCGGCTTACAGGCCGTCTGATCTCCATCTTTCCACAGCCCGTTTGTCCCCGGAACGCGCGGGGCGAGGAATGTTCTGTTGATGAGCGGTGGGCTACCCACGAAATCGTGCACGGACACTTAATTTTACGTGTTTGAGGCATTTCGAGTCATTGAGTGGCAGATCGGCCCATGTTAGCTATAGTCAACGTCGCGGATAGGCTCGGCGGGAATGGGATTGGGTCGCCGTGTTCTTGTCGACCATCGATCGGCAGATGGACCAGAAGCGGCGGATCGTTCTGCCCGCGGAGTTCCGCGCCGCGGTCGGTCCCCTCGACGGTCTGTTCTGTTTCTCATCCATTGAAGCCGATTGCCTTGAGGGCGGCGGACCCGCGCTGCTGAAGGTCTACGACGATCTCATTAACGAACTGCCCTTCGGCGATCCCTTGCGCTCGGCCATTGAGATCAATGTCCGCGGTGGCTTCGCCCGACTGACCTGGGACCCCGCCGGCCGGGTGACCCTCCCGGAATCACTCTGCGAACAGTTCGGCCTCACCGACTGGGTGTCGGTGGTCGGACTGGGCGATCGGTTTCAGATCTGGTCCAAGCCCGCCTTTGCCGCCCATCGCGAGCAGCAGCGGCTGGTGGCCCGTGAGGGGCTCGCCGAACATCGGCGCCAACAGCGCGCGTCGCGCGTGGCGGCCAA
This sequence comes from uncultured Caulobacteraceae bacterium, assembly GCA_903872075.1. Classification (GTDB taxonomy): domain Bacteria; phylum Pseudomonadota; class Alphaproteobacteria; order Caulobacterales; family Caulobacteraceae; genus Acaudatibacter; species Acaudatibacter aquilonius. Next base: position 811 of record CAIQJF010000016.1, read on the forward strand.
CGCATGACCGCGGCGCCTCACATTCCCGTCCTGCTCACCGAGGTTCTTGCGGCCCTGGAGCCGCGCCCGGGGCTGGTCATCGTCGATGGCACGTTCGGCGCGGGCGGTTACACCCGGGCGTTCCTCGCCGCGGGCGCGACAGTGATCGCCTTTGACCGGGACCCCAGCGCCGCCCGTTTTGCGGCGGACCTCACTGGTCTGGGTAATTTCCGCCTTATCTGCGCGCCCTTCTCGCGCATGAACGACTACGTGGAGCCGGGCTCTGTCGACGGCGTGGCGCTGGATATCGGCGTGTCCTCGATGCAGATCGATGAGGCCGATCGCGGCTTCTCGCTGATGCGGGATGGTCCGCTCGACATGCGCATGTCGAGCGAGGGACTGGCCGCGTCCGATCTGGTCAACGAGGCCGATCCTGGCGAGCTCGTTCGAATCTTTCGTCTCTACGGCGAGGAGCGCCAGGCCCGCCGGATCGTCGGGGCGCTGGTGCGTCGCCGCGAGCAGGCGCCGTTCCTGAGGACCCTGGATCTGGCCGAGGTGGTCGAAAAAGCCCTCGGGGGGCGTCGCGGCGCGAAGGTCCATCCGGCCACGCGGGTTTTCCAGGCGCTCAGAATCGCGGTCAATGAAGAATTGTCCGAACTGGAGGCGGGTCTCTTGGCCGCTGAGCGAAACCTCAAGGCGGGCGGCCGGTTGGCGGTGGTGAGTTTCCACTCGCTTGAAGACCGGATCGTCAAAGCCTTCCTGAACGACCGCGCCGGTCGTCAGGGCGAAGGTTCGCGTCATGCGCCGCCTCGCGAGAGCGGGCCGCCGCCCAGCTTCAGTCTTCTGCAGAACCGCTCCCAGGCCCCATCGGAGGCCGAGATCGCGGCCAATCCGCGGTCCCGTTCCGCCAAGCTGCGCGCCGCGGCGCGCACGCCGGCGCCGATCTGGAGGATGGCCGCATGAGGACGCCGCGTTTCCTCTCGGCGCGGGTTCGCGGCTTTCGCATCGTCAATCTGCTTGGCCTGACGGTTCTGCTTGTCATCGCCCTGGGCAGCTATGCGCTCAAGACCCTGGCCGGCGCGCAGGACGCCGGCGCGGCCGGGGTCGAGGACCAGATTGTTCACGAGCAGAAGCGGATCCGCATGCTCAAGGCGGAAATCTCCACCTTGGGCGGCCCGCAACGGGTGGCTGACCTCTCGCGTCAGTACCTGGGCATGACCTCGATCGACGCGAAGCATGAGATTCTCGCCGAAGCGCTGCCCACGATAGTGGCCCAGGCCGCGTTGCAGAAGCCGGCCGCCCCGGCCGCGGCCGCCGTCCCGCCGGCCTCCGCCGCGCCGCCGGCGGCCAACCCGGTGGTGTCCGCAAGCCTGAAGGGTCCGCGCACATGACGACGGCCGACCCGTTCGTCACGGCGGAAGCCGAACCGCGTAGCTGGACCAGCTGGCTCGGGCGTCCCGATCTCGCGGCCATCCTCGGTTCGGTGGAGCGCGCCTTCAATCGCGCGCGGGCCTCCGGCAAGGCCGAGGACGATGTCCGACTGCGCATCTTCTTCGTCGTGGCCCTGTTCGCCGCGGCCTTTCTGGCGCTCGCCATCGCCGCCACCAACGCGGCGTTGTTTTCTGACGCCGCCCGCCACCGGGCGGGCCTGGTTCCCACGCGGGCCGCCCGCGCCGACCTGACGGACCGGAACGGCGAAGTGCTGGCCATGGATCTGGTCCGTTACGGTCTCTATCTGCGCCCGGCCGAGATCACCGACAAGGACGCCACCCGGGCCGCCATCCTCTCGATCGACCCGGCTCTGGCGCGCGTGCAACTGGAAAACGCGCTGACCGGCAAGGAACCGGTCAAGGTCGGCAAGCCGGCCACGCCCGATCCGACGAAGGAGTTCTTCGCCGGCGGCGGGCTGACGCCGGCCATGAAGACGCGCCTGCACGATCTCGCTATGCCTGGGCTGGATTTCCAGGAGGAGGGTGGGCGGTTCTATCCGCTGGGCGTAACCGGCGCCCATGTCATCGGCTTCGCCAGCAAGGACGGTCAAGGCATGGCCGGGGTGGAGAGGGCCTTGGATTCCCAGATCCGCGGTGCGGCGGGCCATGGGACTCAGCCTCTTTCCATCGATCTGCGGGTCCAGGCGGCGCTTCAGGATGAGGTGGATGCGGCCGCCGAGCACTTCGGCGTGAAAGACGCCGTCGGCATGGTCGTCAATGTCCGCACCGGCGAGATTCTCGCCCTGACCAGCTACCCGGTCTACGACCCCAACGCGCCGGGCAAGGCCAATCCCGACAATATGGTCAACCACGCCGCGGCGACGGTCTATGAGCCTGGTTCGGTGTTCAAGGTCTTCACCTTGGCCATGGGCCTCGATTCCGGCGTGGCCACGGTGGACACGACGTTCGACGTCCACACCCCTCTGGCCCTGCCCGGGCAGATCATCCACGACTATGACAAGGGCGACCGGATCCTGAAGCTGTCGGAGGTCTTCACCCACTCCTCCAACATTGGCGCGGCCCGCCTGTCGCTGCTCGCCGGCGCGGATCGCATGGATCACTATTTCCGCAGCTTCGGCCTCTTCGACCGGGCGCCGAGCGATCTCGTGGAGTCGGCCCACCCGCTTCTGCAGAAGCGCATGAGCATGAACACGGTGGCGACCTACGGGTTCGGCCAGGCGATTTCGGTGAGTCCGCTGGCTCTCGCCACCGGCATGAGCGCCATCCTTAACGGCGGAGTCTACCGTCCGCTGACCCTGAAGCGGCTTGAGCCGGGTCAGGCGCCCGCGCCCGGGCGTCAGGTGATCCAGCCCTCCACGTCCCGCACCATGCTCGACCTGATGCGCCTCAACGCCATCGAGGGCACGGGCCGCGGGGCCGACAAGCTTGCCCCCGGCTATCGGCTCGGCGGCAAGACCGGCACGGCCACGAAGCTGAAGAATGGCCACTACAACGGCGCGAAGATCAATCTGGCCTCTTTCGCCGCCGTGTTCCCCACCGACGGGCCGCTGAATGCAGACCGCTACTACGTCCTGATCATGATGGACGAGCCTCACGCCACCAAGGAAACCGGGGGCTTCACCACGGGCGGCGTGGTTTCCGCGCCGATCGCCGGCCGCGTCATCGAACGCATCGCCCCGATCCTCGGGGTGCGGCGAGACATGGTCGCTATGGCCCCTGCCAAGGCGCCGGCCGCCAAGTCGGAAATCTCCGACCTATCCGGAGACGAGCGATGACCGCCCAACGGCTTTCCGACCTGCTGCACAAAGACCTACCGGTCGATCCCATGATCCAGGGAGTCACCGCCGATAGCCGCAAGGTGGAAAACGGCTTCCTGTTCGCCGCCCTGCCGGGGGCCAAGGCCGACGGCAAGAGTTTCGTCCCCGCGGCCCTGGCGCGTGGCGCGGCTGCGGTGCTGGCCAGCGAGCACCTGCCGGGTCTGGCCGCACCCGTGATCAAGGTCGGCGATCCGCGCCGGGCCTACGCCCTGGCGGCGGCGGCGTTCCACGGCGCCCAGCCCCGGACCTGCGTCGCCGTCACGGGCACCAACGGCAAGACCTCGGTCGCGGCATTCTGCCGGCAGATCTTCGCCGCCGCCGGACGGGCCTCGGCGAGCATGGGTACGCTCGGCGTTCGGGCCGGCGATGTGCAGATCACGCCCCCAGGACTGACCACCCCCGATGCGGCCGATGTGGCCCGGCTGCTGGCCGATCTGGCCGGCCGAGGCGTCACGCACCTGGCCCTGGAGGCGTCGTCGCACGGCATCGATCAACGCCGCCTCGACGGCGTCAAGCTGACGGCCGCCGGCTTCCTCAATCTCACCCAGGACCACCTCGACTATCATGGGACCATGGGCGTCTACCGGGCGGCTAAACTGCGCCTGTTCGACACCCTCCTGCCGCGTGGCGCGGCGGCGGTTCTTAACGCCGACTCCGACGCCTATGGCGCCTTCGCCGCCGCCGCGGTGACGCACGGCCAGACGGTGATGTCCGTCGGCGCGATGGGGCAGGGTCTGACCCTGACCGGACGGACGCTTCTGGCTCATGGCCAGCGGCTGAAGGTTCACGCCTGGGGCAGGCCCTACGACCTCGTGCTTCCGCTTGCGGGCGCCTTCCAGGCCTCTAACGCGCTGGTGGCCGCCGGTCTCTGCATCGCCGCCGGCGAGAGCCCCGATGAGGTTCTCGCAGCCTTGCAGGGTCTCGAAGGCGCGCCCGGCCGCCTGCAGCGGGTCGGGGCCGGCCCGAGGGGCGGCGAAGCCTATGTGGACTACGCCCATACCCCCGACGGCCTCTCCACCGTGCTGACCGCGCTGCGCCCGCACGCTAAGGGCCGCCTGATCGTGGTGTTCGGGGCCGGCGGCGACCGCGACCGCGGCAAGCGGCCCATCATGGGCGCCATCGCCGCCGATCTTGCGGATGTCGCCATCGTCACCGACGACAATCCGCGCTCCGAGGACCCCGCCGCCATCCGGGCTCAGATCCGCGCTGGCGCCAACGGTCTGCGTGAGATCGGCGATCGCCAGACCGCGATCGCCGAGGCCGCGGGCATGCTGGAGGCGGGCGACATCCTGGTGGTCGCGGGCAAGGGCCACGAGCCGGGGCAGACCGTTGGCGATGTGGTCCTGCCCTTCGATGATGTTGTGGAAACCCGCCGCGCGCTCGGCCTGGAGCCTGCCGGTGACTAGCGGCGCCGGCGGCGCGCTGGCTCTCGCCGAACCCTTGTGGACCGGAAGCGATATCGCCGAGGCCACGCGCGGTGTCGCCCACGGTCCGCGCTTCGTGGCTTCGGGCGTCAGCATCGATAGCCGCGACATCGCGCCGGGCGATCTGTTCGTGGCCCTGACCGGTGCGCGCGACGGACACGACTTCGTTCCTTCGGCCCTGGCCAAGGGTGCGGCCGGAGCTCTCACGGCGCGTCCGCTGGACGGCTCCTGCGTCGTGGTCGATGACACATTCGAGGGACTGAAGCGGCTCGCCGAGGCCGCCCGTATCCGCGCGCGGCAGGCCCGCCGCGGCGCGGTGACAGGATCGGTGGGCAAGACAAGTGTCACGCAGCTGGTGCGCGCGGGACTCGACCGCGCCGGCGCCGCGCACGGATCGATCAAGTCGCACAACAACCACCTCGGGGTTCCCCTGACCCTGGCGCGAATGCCGGCCGGCACGCGGCGGGCGATCTTCGAGATCGGCATGAACCACGCCGACGAAATTACGCCTCTCACCCTGATGGTCCGCCCCCATGCGGCCGCCATCACCACGGTCGAGGCGGTTCACGTGGAGAACTTCCCGGATGGCGAGGCCGGCGTCGCCCGGGCAAAGGCTGAGATTCTCGACGGCGTGGAGCCTGGCGGCCTCGCGATCCTCAATGCCGACAATCGCTGGTTCGACTTTCTGAAGGCCGAGGCGCGCCGGCGCGGGCTCCGTGTGCGCGCTTTCGGCAAGGCCAAAGGATCGGACGCGCAACTGCTGCGGTTCGCGCCGGCGCCGGGGGGCGCCTCCATCGAGGCGCGGATCGACGACAAGCGCGTGGAATTCCCGGTCAGGCAGGCGGCGGCGCACTGGGGCCCCATGAGCCTTTGCGCCCTCCTCATGATGCGGGCCCTGGATGTGGATCTCGACACTGGACTGGACGCCCTTGCCGCCTTCGAGCCCCTGGCGGGCCGTGGAGCAGAGCGGCGCCTGAAGACCGGGCGCGGCGAGTTCGTGCTCGTTGACGAGAGCTACAACGCCAGCCCGGTTTCGGTGGCGGCGGCGTTGACCAGCCTCGGCGCCCGCGCGGTCAGGGGGCGGCGCATTGCGGCGCTCACGGATATGCTTGAGCTCGGCGCGGAGTCGCCGGCGCGACACGCCGCGCTCGCCCAGGCCGTCGAGGCGGCCGGGATTGACCTCGTTTTCTGCGCCGGACCCTTGATGAAGTCGTTGTTCGAGGCCCTGCCGCCGTCGCGCCGCGGCGGCTATGCGGCGACGGCTGAGGAGCTGTCGCCCCTCCTGAACGCGGCTGTGGGCGCTGCGGACGTGGTCATGATCAAGGGCTCGCACGCCTCGCTCGCGTCCCTGCTGGTGGAAAACCTGGTGGCCGCCGCCGCCCTCGACGGAGAGGGCTGATGCTCTACTGGCTCTATCAGCGTCTGGCGGAATCCCACGGCCATTTCCCGTTTCTGAACCTGCTACGCTACATCACCTTCCGCGGTGGCATGGCCGTGGCGACCTCCCAGCTCGTTGTCGTCATCATGGGCTCGCGGTTCATCCGGTGGATGAAGGCCAAGCAGGGCAGGGGCCAGCCGATCCGCGCCGAAGGCATCGAGCGGCATGTTGTCGAAAAGGCGGGCACGCCCACCATGGGCGGGCTGATGTTCATCGCCGGCATCACGGTGTCGACCTTGCTCTGGGCCGACCTGACCAACGTCTACATCTGGGCGGTTCTGCTGGTGACCCTGGGCTTCGGGGCGCTCGGTTTCATGGACGACTACGCCAAGGTCACCAAACAGACCACGGCCGGCATTTCCGGGCGCGCGCGTCTGGCGGTCGAGGCCGGTCTGGCCATGACCGCCGTCTTCCTGATGATCCGCTTCGGACAGGCCTCGCCCGAGAACGCGCACCTGTCGACCTCGCTGGCGTTTCCGATTTTCAAGCGGGCGTTGGTCGACCTGTCCTGGTTCTACCTTGCCTTCGGCGCCTTCATCATCGTCGGCGCGTCCAACGCGGTGAACTTCACCGATGGCCTCGACGGCCTAGCGACAGTGCCGGTGATGATTGCCGCCGCGACGTTTGGCTTGATCGCCTACCTCGTCGGCAACTTCGTGTTCGCCAACTATCTGGAGCTGCATTTCGTGCCCGGCGTCGGCGAGGTGGCCGTGTTCTGCGCCGCTATCGTCGGATCGGGCCTCGGATTCCTCTGGTACAATGCCCCGCCGGCGCGGATCTTCATGGGTGACTGCGGCGCCCTGTCCCTCGGCGGCGCGATCGGCGCGGTCGCCGTGGCCACCAAGCATGAGATCGTCCTGGGGATCGTCGGCGGCCTTTTCGTGGTCGAGACCGTCTCGGTGATCATTCAGGTGTTCTGGTTCAAGCGGACCGGCCGCAGGGTGTTCCTGATGGCGCCGATCCATCATCATTTCGAGCGGCTTGGGTGGTCGGAACCCACGATCGTCATCCGCTTCTGGATCGTGGCGATCATGCTGGCCCTTCTGGGCCTCGCCACCCTGAAGCTGAGATAGGGGCGCCCCGCGCATGATCCCCGTCGATGTCTTCGAGGGACGCAAGGTCGCGGTGTTCGGCCTTGGCCGCTCGGGCCTGCCGGCGGCGCGGGCGCTCGCGGCCGGCGGCGCGACGCCCGTACTCTGGGACGACAACGCCCGATCGCGGGACGCCGCCGCCGCCGCGGGCTTCGCCGTCCAGGATCTTGCGGCCGCCGACTGGACCGCTTTCGCCGCCCTGGTCCTGGCCCCGGGCGTGCCCCTGACCCATCCCGCGCCTCACTGGGTCGTCGAGCGCGCGCGCCGCGAAGGCGTCGATGTCATCGGCGATGTGGAGCTGTTCGCCAGGGCCGTCGCCGCGGCCCCTGAGCATCGTCGCCCCCGGGTCGTGGCCATCACCGGCACCAACGGCAAGTCCACCACCACAGCCCTCATCGGTCATATGCTCGCCAGGGCCGGCCGCGACACGCGGGTGGGCGGCAATATCGGGGTCGGCGTGCTGGATCTCGAACCGATGCACGGCGGCGCGGTCTATGTGCTCGAACTGTCGTCTTATCAGTTGGACCTGACATCGAGCCTGAAACCCGACGTGGCGATCATCTTGAACATTACCCCCGATCATCTTGACCGGCATGGCGACATGGCCGGCTACGCCGCCGCCAAGCGGCGCATCCTTCTGAACCAGGGCAAGGGCGACACGGCGATCATCGGCGTCGACGAGGATTGGGGGCAGACGATCTGCACCGAGATCACCGCGGCCAACCGCCGGACGATCTGGCCGATCAGCGCCCGCAAGGCCATGGGCCGGGGCGTCTACGCCCTGCAAGGGCGGCTCTACGACGCCACTGACGGCCGGGTGACCGAACTCGTCGACCTCACCGCAGCCAGGTCGCTTCCCGGCCGGCACAACTGGCAGAATGCCGCCGCCGCCTATGGGGCCGTCCGCGCCCTGGGCCTGTCCGCGGCCGAAGCCATTGACGGCCTCATGACCTTCCCGGGGCTGGCCCATCGGATGGAAACGATCGGCACGGTGGACGGCGTCCGCTTCGTCAACGACTCTAAGGCCACAAATATTGACGCGGCGCGTCAGGCGATGAGTTCCTACCCGCGATTCCGCTGGATCGCGGGGGGGCGTCCGAAGAGCGGCATCGCCTGTCTCTCCGACCTCTTTCCGGCCGTGGCCAAGGCCTATCTGATCGGCGAGGCGGCCGAGGATTTCGCGGCTGCCCTGGCCGGGCGTGCGCCGGCCGCGGTGTGCGGCACGCTTGAGGCGGCCACGCGTGCGGCGTTCGACGACGCCCGGCGTTCGGGCGAGGCGGATCCGATCGTTCTGTTCTCGCCGGCCTGCGCCTCGTTCGATCAGTTCACCGATTTCGAAGCCCGCGGCGAAGCGTTCCGCGCCGCGGTTCATGAACTTGCCGCCGTTCCCGTCTCTGGAGAGCCCGGGTGATGTCCCTTAGCCAGCACGCCTTCGCCCGAACCGATACGTCCCGCTGGGCCCAGTGGTGGTGGACGACCGACAGATGGCTGCTCGGCGCGACGGCCGCGCTTATCGTGGTCGGCGTGCTTCTGCAGTTCGGAACCAGCCCCGCGGCCGCTTCGCGGCTGGGCATCGCCTGGCCATTCCACTTCGCCGTCCGCCAGAGCATCTTCGCGGGCTTCGGGGTCGCCATCGTCCTGGCGACATCTCTGCTGACGCCCAAGGGCGTGCGCCGCGTCGCCTTCTTCGTCTATGTCGCGGCGATCCTGGCAATGCTGGCCTTGCCTTTCCTGGGCCATAACGCCAAGGGCGCCACCCGCTGGGTCGAGTTCGCGGGATTTGCCCTCCAGCCCTCCGAGTTCATGAAGCCGGCGCTTCTGGTGCTCGTGGCCTGGATGTTCGCCGAGGCCCAGAAGGGAGACGTGCCGGGCGTTTCCATTGCCTTTGGCCTCTATGCCGCCGCCGTGGTTCTGCTGCTGCTCGAGCCGGATATCGGCCAGACCGCTCTGATCACCGCCGCCTTCGGCGCCGCGTTCTGGGTGGCGGGGGTGCCCATCAGCTGGATCATGGGCATGGGCGCCACAGCCATCGTCGGTCTGGGCAGCACCTATTGGATCTTCCCGCACGTCGCCAATCGCCTGCATCTGTTTCTGGCCGCCAAGCCTTCGGAGCCGGGTCAGGTGGAGCGCGCGGCCCAGGCCATCGCGGCGGGCGGCGGCTTCGGCCGCGGGCCGGGCGAGGGCGTTATGAAGGTGCAGATTCCCGACATGCACACCGACTTCGCCTATTCGGCGGCGGCTGAGGAGTATGGCCTGTGGTTGTCCCTGATTCTGATCGCCCTCTTCGCTCTGCTTGTCATCCGGGGGCTCTACAAGGCGATGAAGATCTCCGATCCCTACGAGCAGGTGGCCGCGGCGGCTTTGTTCGTGATGGTCGGCATGCAGGCCTTCATCAATATCGTGGTCAATCTCGGTCTCGCGCCGACCAAGGGCATGACCCTGCCTTTCATCTCCTATGGCGGCTCGTCGATGCTGGCGATGAGCCTGACCATGGGCATGGCCCTGGCGCTGACCCGTCGTCAGCCTGGCGCCTATATGGCTGAAGACGGGCGTGACGAGGCGGACGCCTTTGGCTGATCGGCAACGGGCGTCACGCAAGATCGCCGTCATCGCCGCCGGTGGCACCGGGGGTCATCTGTTTCCAGCCCAGGCGCTCGCCGAGATTCTGGGCGCGCGGGGCTGGCGCATCGTCCTGGCGACGGATGACCGTGTGGGCAACCTCACCTTGACCTTTCCGGCCGAACGGATCGTCACCCTGGCCTCGGCGACGATCCGCCGCGGCGACCTCTTCGGTCTGCCGAAGGCGGCCTGGGCCATTCTGCAGGGCGTCCTTCAAGGGCGCGCGGCGCTGCGGGAGATTGATCCCGCCGTCGTCGTCGGCTTCGGCGGCTATCCCTCTATTCCCGCCGTGCTCGCCGCGCTCACCCAGGGCCGTCCCACGGTCATCCACGAACAGAATGCGGTCTCAGGCCGCGCCAATCGCTTTCTGGCGCCCTTCGTCACGGCGATCGGCTGCGCCTTTCCGACCCTGGCCAAGGCCAGCGCGCGAACCCAGGCCCGGGCGGTGGTGGTCGGCAATCCCGTCCGGCCCGAGATCCGCGCCCTGATCGACACGCCCTACGAGCCGCCCACAGACCAGATTCGCCTCTTAATCACCGGCGGAAGCCAGGGCGCGCGACTGCTCTCGGAGCTGGCGCCGGCCGCTCTGGCCGCCCTGCCTGAGGATCTTCGCAACCGCCTCCGCGTCGAGCAGCAGACCCGTCCGGAATCCCTGGCCATCGCGCGCAAAGTCTATGACGACGCTTTGATTGACGCCGAACTGGCGCCCTTTTTCCGGGACATGGCCGGTCTCCTGGCTCGCGCCCACCTCGTCATCGGCCGGGCCGGCGCCTCCACGGTGAGCGAACTGGCCGTCGCCGGGCGCCCGTCGATCCTCATTCCGCTCGGCGTGGCCCTGGACGATGATCAGGGACAGAACGCCAGGATGTTGTCCGAAACCGGCGGCGCTGAGGTCGCCCTCGAGCGTGACCTCACCCAGGCGGCGATGACCGCCGCCCTGGCGACGCTGCTGACGAACCCCGCGCGCCTAGCCCGGATGGCGGCTGCCGCCCGCAAGCTCGCACGCCCCGACGCGGCGGAACGTCTCGCCGATCTCGTGGAGCGTGTGGCGCGGTAAGGTCGGGTTCGAATTTCATCATAATGCAATGTTGACGCGCCATAAGATTGCAATTCGCGACCATTCCGGCTATCGATCGAGTCGGGCGCCTCATTCCAGGCTGGAGCGAATGCGATGTTGCAGACGGCGGCAATCATTTGGGTGAATGGCGAGCAGGCGGTCTGTCTGCCACGCGCGTTCTGGCAAGGCGGCGATACGGTGCGGGTCGACCAACGTGGGTCCTGCCTGGTTCTCCTGCCCCCAGGCCCTTCGCCCGACCTGCGGTGGCGTGAACTGTCTCCGGCCGAGCGGCGCGCGGAAATCTTCGCCCTCTTCGGCGCCTTGCCGGCGAACGACGACGCCGTGCCCGCGTCCGACACCAACCTGTCGGAGTAGTTCCCGCTTCTTGCCGCAGGCCGCGCTTAGGCTTTGCGGTCGAGGCGATTTGGGATAGCTCGGCGCCATGCACCGTCGACCCGCGCCCTTCGATCTTGGTCCAGTCCACTTCATCGGGATCGGCGGCATAGGCATGAGCGGCATCGCCGAAATCATGCTTCGGCGCGGCTATACCGTTCAGGGGTCCGACGCGCGGGAAAGCGCCAACACTGACCGGCTGCGCCAGCTCGGCGCGAAGGTGTTCATCGGGCATCGGCCCGAGAACATCGAAGGCGCCTCGGCGATCGTCTATTCGAGCGCGATAAGGTCGGACAATCCGGAGATGGCGGCCGGCCGCGCTGGTCGCGTGCCGCTGGTCCGGCGGGCGGAGATGCTCGCCGAACTCATGCGTCTGCTGTTCTCCGTGGCGGTGGGCGGCACACACGGCAAGACGACAACGACGTCCCTCGTGGCGGCTTTGCTCGACGCGGGCGGCGTCGATCCGACCGTGGTCAACGGCGGGATCATCAACGCCTATGGCGCGAACGCAAAGGTCGGCGGCGGCGAGTGGATCGTGGTCGAGGCCGATGAGAGCGACGGCACGTTCCTCAAGCTGCGCTCGACGGTCGCCGTGGTTACCAATATCGATCCTGAACATCTGGACCACCACGGCGACTTTGAAACGCTGAAGGCAGCCTTCCGCGACTTCGTCCAGAACATCCCCTTCTATGGCTTCGCCGTACTCTGCATCGACCATCCCGTGGTGCAGGACCTGGCGGCGGCGATCGAGAACCGCCGCACGATCACCTATGGCGTCAATCCACAGGCGGAGGTGCGCGCCCTCAATGTCGCCATGGGGCCGGACGGCGCCACGTTCGACGTCCAGATTACCGAGGCCGACGACAGCCGCACGCTGATCGAGAACCTGGCCATGCCCATGGCGGGCCAGCACAATGTGCTCAACGCCCTGGCGGCGATCGCCGTCGCGCGTGAGCTCGGCGTCGGCGCCGAGGATATTCGCGCGGGGCTGGCGGCGTTCGGCGGTGTCCGGCGGCGCTTCACCACCACCGGCCTGGTCAATGGCGTGCGGGTGATCGATGACTACGGGCATCATCCCGTGGAGATCGCCAGCGTGCTGGCCGCGGCCCGGTCGATGACCCAGGGCCGGGTGGTCGCGGTCGTCCAGCCGCACAGGTATTCGCGCCTTCGCGATCTCTTCCCCGAGTTCTGCCGCTGCTTCAACGACGCCGACCGGGTGCTCGTGGCCGACGTCTATCCCGCCGGCGAAGCGCCGATCCCCGGTTTTGATCGCGACGCGCTGGTGGAGGGCGTGCGGCGTCACGGCCACCGCCATGTCTCGGCCGTGCAGAGTCCGGACACGCTGGCGAGCATGATCGCTCCCGAGGTGTCGGCCGGCGACCTCGTGATCTTCCTCGGCGCGGGCGACATAACCGCCTGGGCCTACGCCCTTCCCACACAGTTGCAGGCCCTCGGCGGGCCACCCGCGGCATGAGCTGGCGCGCCGACCTGCCGCCCGTGCGCGGACGTCTGCTGTTTGACGAGCCGCTCGCGCCGTTCACCTGGCTGCGGGTGGGCGGGAACGCCGACGCCCTGTTTCTGCCGGCGGACGAAGAGGATCTGGCGGCGGTGTTGCGCGCCCTGCCGCCGGAGGTCCCCGTCACCGTGCTCGGCGTCGGATCGAATGTCATTGTCCGCGACGGCGGCGTCGAGGGCCTTGTGATCCGGCTTGCCGGCCGCGCCTTCGGCGAGATCGCGATCGAACCCGAGGATAACCGCGTGATCGCCGGCGCCGCCGTCCTCGATTCGGCCTTGGCCCGGGCGGCCGCGGGCGCGGGAATCGGCGGACTGGAGTTCTTCGCCGGCATCCCGGGCACGGTGGGTGGAGCCCTGACCATGAACGCCGGCTGCTATGGCGGCGAGACAGGCGACTGGCTCAGCGTGGCCTGGGGCCTGGATCGTTCGGGCGCGCCCAAGGTCTTTACTGTGGCCGACTTCGCCTTCGGCTACCGGCACAGCTCCGCGCCAAGGGACATCATCTGGACCGCGGCGGTCTTTCAGGGCCGGCCGGGGGACTCCGCCGGGATCCAGGAGGCGATGACCGCCATCACCCGCCGCAGGGAAACCACCCAGCCGATCCGGGAAAAGACCGGCGGTTCGACTTTCAAAAACCCGCCCGGACATTCGGCCTGGAAGTTGGTGGACAACGCGGGATGGCGCGGGAAGCCCTGGGGCGGCGCGATGTTCTCGCCGCTGCATGCGAATTTCCTGATCAATACCGGCGACGCCACGGCGGCGGATCTCGAGGACCTGGGCGAAGCCGTTCGCGAGGACGTGCTGAAAAAGTTCGGCGTGGCCCTCGAATGGGAAATCAAGCGTATCGGCCGCCGAAACTGATCATCGCCCTTAACAGGGCGCCGCGAGTCAGACACAAGCTGAGCGACGACTTGTTTCGGAGTTCCAATGTCACTGCCTCTCGCCGGCCGCCATGTCGCCGTTCTGATGGGAGGTCTCTCCGCGGAGCGTGAGGTCAGTCTTGTGTCGGGCGCCGCCTGTGCTGACGCCTTGGAACGTCTTGGGGCGCGTGTCAGCCGCGTCGACGCCGGCCGCGATCTGGCCGCGGTGCTCACCGGCCTTCGACCTGACGTCTGTTTCAACGCCCTGCACGGCGCCTGGGGCGAGGACGGCTGCGTCCAGGGCGTGCTGGAAACACTGGGTTTGCCTTACACGCACTCCGGCGTTCTTGCGTCGGCCCTGGCTATGGACAAGGCCAAAGCCAAGGCGGTCCTGTCCGCCGCGGGCGTGAAGGTCCCCGGGGGCGGCCTGTTCAGTCGCTTCGACGCCGGCCGGCGGCACGTGCTGCCGCCGCCCTATGTGGTCAAGCCCAACGCCGAGGGGTCGTCGGTGGGCGTCTTCCGTATCTTCGAAGGCGCCAATTCGCCGCCGGAGGCGCTGCTCGATCCGTCCTGGGCCTTCGGTGACGAGGTCATGGTCGAGCCTTATGTGCGCGGCCTTGAACTGGCTGTAACGGTCATGGGCGACCGGGCCCTGATGGTCACCGAGATCGAGGCGACCACCGGCTTCTACGACTATGAGGCGAAGTATGGGGAGGGGGGCTCGCGGCACATTCTGCCTGCCCGGATCCCCGAGACGGTCGCGAAGGCCGCCAAACGTCAGGCCGCGCTCGCCCATGCCGCACTGGGGTGCTCAGGACTGACCCGAAGCGACTTTCGTTATGACGACATTAACGACCTTCTGGTCCTTTTGGAGGTCAATACCCAGCCTGGGATGACGCCCACCTCGCTCGCGCCGGAGCAGGCGGCGCATAACGGGTGCGGCTTTGACGAGCTGGTCTTGTGGATCACGGAGAATGGGTATGCCCGTAGCGGCGCTCAGGGATCGACGCGGTAATTCCGGCGCCAGGACGCGGTCGTCCGCGGACCGCGCGCGTCCGCGCGTCGCGCGCCCCGCTGCCGCGGCTCCCTCGAAACTTCACGCGGCCCGCACGATCGGCATCAAGCCCTGGGCCGCCGCGGCCTTCGCCGCACTGCTGGCTCTTCTGGTGATGGTGGCGGCGCTGGCCACCGGCGGTCGCGGTGAGCGCCTCGCCGAGGCCGGACGGTCCATTGTGTCCGCAGCCGGCGCGATGATCGATGACGCCAGAGAGGCGCTCGACAGTCGCGCGCTCTGGGTCGCGGCGCCGATCGGTGAGGTTCATCTGCAAGGCGCTTCGCGCGCATCGCAGCAGGAGATTCTCCGCGCCGCCGCCGTCCGGCCGGGCGACTCCCTGCTGTCGATCGACTTGAACGCCGTGCGCGCGCGCGTCGAGCAGGTGGGGTGGGTTGACCATGCCACGGTCATTCGCCTCTGGCCGGGCACCGTGGTGATCGCGGTCACCGAGCGGCCGCTGCTGGCGGTGTGGCAACACGCCGGCCGGCGCGATGTCATCACGGCCAACGGCCGGGTGGTGGGCGCCGTTGACGCCAGCCATTTCCCGCGGTTGCCGCGGATCATCGGCGATGGCGCCAATCTCCAGGCTGCCGCCATCCTTCCGGTTCTGGCCCAGCATCCGCGGCTGATGCAGCGCGTGACGGCCATTCGCCGCGTGGACACGCGACGGTGGGATCTCCTGTTGCGGGATGGCGGCGCTGTGCTCCTGCCGGCGTCAGATGAGGCCGCCGCGCTGGTCCGTCTCGATCGTCTCGACAAGTCGGGACACGTTCTCGATCTCGATGTCGCCAGGATCGACCTGCGCAGTTCGGAATTCACGGTGGTGCGGCCCCGCGTGGGCGTCGCCGCGGCCGCCAGCTCTCATGGGGTATAGGTAATGCAGGCTGTCATGGAACGACGCGCGCAGGCGGGCCTTGGCCGTCGCGACGGCCGTGAGGGGTTGAAGCTCAGCCTGGGCCGCTCGCCGGTGTTCGCCGCGGTGGATCTGGGCGCATCGAAGGTAGCCTGTTTCATCCTCAAACCCGATGGCGTTCGCCGGACGGAACGGACTCTCACCACCGCCGGAGTCGGCTACGTCCAGTCACGCGGCGTGCGCGGAGGCGCCATCGTCGATGTGGCCGAGGCCTCCCGCGCCATCGCCCAGGCCGTGGAGCGGGCCGAAGCCATGGCCGGGCTAGATATTCACGCGGTCACGATCGTGACGTCCTGCGGCCAGCTGGCCAGCCATCGCGTCTCGGCCAAGGTCGCGATCGGCGGACGCCCCGTCACCGACGTGGATCAGTCACGCGCGGTCTCCCAGGCCATGGCCAATCTCAAGCTGAACCGGCGTAAGGCCATCCATATGCGTCCGATCGCTTGGTCCGTGGACGGACAAGGTCACGTTCAGGATCCCCGCGGCATGTCCGGACGGGCCCTTGGGTTGGAGATGCTGGTGGTTTCCATGAAGGAAGGCGTCCACCAGACCTTGGCCCACTGCGTCGAGCGCGCGCATCTGGAGTTCGAGGGCGTGGTTGCCTCGCCCTACGCGTCCGCTCTGGCGGCTTTGGAAGAAGACGAGATGGAACTCGGGTCCATCTGCATCGACATGGGCGGCGGTTCGACCTCGGTGGCCGTGTTCGCCGGCGGAGCCTTGGTGCATGTGGACAGTCTGCCGGTGGGCGGATCCCACGTGACCAAGGATGTGGCCCAGGGCCTGTCGACGTCGCTCGGCGGCGCCGAGCGGATCAAGACCCTGCACGGCTCGGCCATTGCCTCGGCCAATGAGGATCGCGAAATGATCGAGGCGCCGCCGCGCGGCGACGATCCTGGCGCCGGCCCGGTCACCGCCCCGCGGTCGATGCTCAAGGGCATCATCGCCCCGCGCGTCGAGGAAACCCTTGAAATCCTCAAGGAGCGCCTCAAGGCGGCCAATGCGCTGGAAATGGGCGCCGGCATCGTTCTCATCGGCGGCGCCAGCCAGCTGGCCGGTGTTCGCGAGGTGGCCACGCGCGTGTTCGACCGCAACGTCCGTCTGGGCCGCCCCGCCCGGATTCCCCACCTGGCCGACGCCGCGGCGGGGCCCGGGTTCTGCGCGGCCGCCGGCGTCCTGCAGCGCGCCGCGTTCGGACCGCGCGATCTCAGCCTGAAGATGGGCGCGCGCGCCGGTCGTCCCAGCCGGCCGGTCGATCCCAACGCCAACATGGTGGTCAAGGCCGCCGCCTGGCTCCGGGAAAACCTCTGATCACCGGCCGCGGATATTTTTCTTGCGCCGCCACGCGCGCACAAACGCCTCCGCGTGTCCGGCATTCCCGCGCATTCCATTGCGACGTCAGGATTTTTCCGCTCCCTGACGGACAAGTGACGGTCGACGCCTCCGCGACTCAGCGTATGCAGTTAACGCAAGATTAAGCATCGTGGTTGCTCAGTCGGGTCTTCCATCGAAGCGACCTGAGGGCGGGCAGGGGCTGAGACACCACAGACTATCGGAGGCCGCGGCGTAAGATGACATTCAAGGTTTTTGCTCCTCAGACCAAGGAATTGAAGCCCCGGATCGTGGTCTTCGGCGTCGGCGGCGCGGGCGGCAACGCCGTGAACAATATGATCGAGGCCGGGCTCGAAGGTGTCGAGTTCGTCGTCGCCAACACCGACTCCCAACAACTCGCCTTCTCCAAGACTGACCGCCGCATTCAACTCGGCGTCAACGTGACCCAGGGCCTTGGGGCCGGGGCTCACCCTGAGGTCGGCATGTCCGCCGCCGAGGAATCCGCGGCCGAGATCGGCGAATATCTCGATGGCGCCCACATGGTGTTCATCACCGCCGGCATGGGCGGCGGCACCGGCACCGGCGCGGGGCCGATCATCGCCAAGTGCGCCCGTGAGCGCGGCATCCTCACCGTCGGTGTGGTGACCAAGCCGTTCCATTTCGAGGGCCGTCACCGCATGCGCCTGGCGGACGCGGGCATCGCCGAACTGCAACGCTACGTCGACACCCTCATCGTCATTCCCAACCAGAACCTGTTCCGGGTGGCGAATGAGCGCACGACTTTCTCCCAGGCCTTCGGCATGGCCGATCAGGTGCTGCACTCCGGCGTGCGCTCGATCACCGACCTCATGGTCCTGCCCGGCCTGATCAACCTCGATTTCGCCGACGTCCGCACCGTCATGACCGAAATGGGCAAGGCGATGATGGGCACCGGCGAGGCCAGCGGCGAAGGCCGCGCCCTGATGGCCGCCGAGAACGCCATCCAGAACCCGCTGCTCGACGAAGTCACCCTCAAGGGCGCAAAGGCCGTTCTGGTCAACATCACCGGCGGCCTCGACATGACCCTGCTTGAGGTCGACGAAGCGGCCAACGCCATCTCCGGTCAGGTCGACCCCGACGCCAACATCATCTTCGGCGCGGCCTTCGACCCCAGCCTCGAAGGTGTTGTCCGGGTGTCGGTGGTGGCAACCGGCATGGACGGCGCCTCGATCGCGGCGATCGAGTCCTACGAAGACACCCGCGCGCGTAAGGCCCCGGCCCCCGCGCCGGTCCTGGAGCGCGAACCTGAACCCACGCTGGTGGGCGTTCCTGAACCGATGACGTTGCACGCGATTGAGGCGACGCAGGAGCAGTCGGAACCGGCGATTCAGGTCGCCGCCAGAACGGACGAGCCTCAGGCGGGCCTCCTGTTTGACGCGCCGATCGCCCCGCGCCCGGTCCCCGCGCCCGTGGCCGCCGCGCCGGTCAAGCGAATCGTCGACCCCCTGGCTGCCGAACCCGAGGACGAGCCCCTGTTCGCGCCGCCCATGTACCAGGACGACCGGCGTCAGAAGGCGGGCTTCCTCAGCCTCTTCGGTCGCGGTCGCCAGGCGTCGCGTCCGACGGCCGGCCGCAGCGGCGGCGGCGCTCAGCCCGCCTTGGAGCCTCTTGACGATCATGAGATCGAAGGCGCCGAGGAACTTGAGATTCCGTCCTTCCTGAGGCGCCTGGCGAACTGACCCGCCCTTCTTGCCTCGGCCGGCCGGGCGTGCTGTCCGGTTGGCGCGGCAACCTGGGAATTGACATACTATTCAATAGATTGTCGCGCGACACAGATCGAAACAGGAGTTGTGTTGCGGCGTCGGTCCGCAGGCCCTAACTGCCGATTGAAGGTAGATTTGGCGGCGCTGACGGAGCGTTGGCTCGCCACGACAGGAGTCCGGGTTTGACCTTGCATCTGCAGCACACCCTTGGCGGTCAGGTCACGTTCTCGGGGGTGGGGGTCCATAGTGGTCAGGTCGTGACCGTGACGCTCTCGCCGGCGCCGGCCGGGTCAGGGATCGTGTTCCTCCGCACCGACATCGTGGCGACCGACCCCCGAATTCCCGCCCAGGCCGCACATGTCGTTGAGACCCGGTTGGGAACGGTCATCGGCAACGCCGCCGGCGTTCGTGTCTCCACCATCGAACATCTGATGGCGGCGTTCTGCGCGCTCGGCGTGGACAACGCCCTGGTGTCCCTCGATGGACCCGAGACGCCGATCATGGACGGCTCATGCGAGCCCTTCGTGCGCATGATCGATAAGGCCGGCCGGCGCCCGCAGCATGCGCCGCGGGCCTTTCTAGAGATTCTCGAACCGATCGCCGTGTCCACCGACGACAAGCAGGCCGCGCTTCTTCCCGCCGACCGGTTCGAAGTGGCTTTTGAAATCCTGTTCGACGCGCCGGCGATCGGACGGCAAGTGGTCGACGCCGCGATCGACGAAGCGGTCTTCCGTCGGGACTTCGCCGATAGCCGCACCTTCGGCTTCGCCCATGAAGTTGAGGCCTTGCGGTCGGCGGGCCTGGCTCGCGGCGGGTCCCTGGATAATGTCGTGGTGATCGACGGGGGGGATATCCTCAACCCCGACGGCCTTCGGCGGACGGACGAGTTCGTGCGCCACAAGGTCCTGGACGCGATCGGCGATCTCTATCTGCTCGGCGGACCGATTCTGGGCCGTTATGAGGGGCGCTACTCAGGTCACGCCTTGAACAACGCCCTGGCGCGCGAGGTTCTGGCGCGTCCGGCCGCCTGGCGGTGGACGGAAGCTCCCGAGGTCCTCGCCCGCGCGGTCTGATGATTGGCGCGCCGGAACCGGTGGTGTAGAAGCCACGGAAATGGCGCGGGGCGCGCTTTACGTTTTGAGGTATCCCTTCGTGCTGTCCACACCCCGGACTCGAGGCGCCATCGCGCTGGCGCTCGTCGCCGCCATCGCCGTGACAGGCTGCTCCACGTTCAAAAAGAAGAAGCCGACCCTCGCCTATGAGGAGCGTCCGGTGGAGTTGCTGTTCTCGGTGGGCGCCTCGAACCTCGATCACCATCAGTGGAACGACGCGGTGAACTATTTCCGCGAAGTGGAGCGTCAGCACCCCTATTCGGAGTGGTCGCGGCGGGCGATTCTGATGACCGCCTACGCCCACTACGAGGCCAATGACTATGCCGAGGCGATCGCCGACGCCGAGCGTTTCATCACCCTCTATCCGGGCAACGCCGCGACCCCTTACGCCTACTATCTGAAATCCATCTGCTACTTTGAGCAGATCGTCGACGTGGGCCGCGATCAGGCCTCCACGGAGCAGGCTCAGGTCTCGCTTGGCGATGTAATCAAACGCTATCCCAAGACCGAATTCGCCACGGACGCGCGGCTGAAACTGGACATGGTCATGGACCAGTTGGCCGGCAAGGAAATGACCATCGGCCGGTTCTATCTGCGCAACGGCGATTCGATTGCCGCCATCGGGCGGTTCCGCACGGTGGTTAACCGCTATCAGACCACGTCTCATGCGCCCGAGGCGCTCTACCGTCTGGTCGAGGCCTATCTCACGGTCGGCCTGGCAGACGAGGCCCGGAAGAACGGCGCGGTGCTCGGCTTCAACTATCCGGGCGATATCTGGTATCGCGACGCCTACAACCTGCTGACCACACGCGGTCTTCGGCCCACGGTGGCCCCGACCGGCACGGGGACGACCCTGCCGCGCCTTCCCTTCCTGCCACACCGCAAGGCCTCGGCCGTCCTGGCCCCGCCGCCGGCGGAGGACGCCGGCACGGCCGTGGCTGGCGCCAGCGGCAAGGCTGAGGCGGCCAGGGCCGCGCCCAAGAAGAAGAACGACCTCATCCACGACGTCCTGGGCCTTTGATCGCGGGGGATTTTCCGCCATCCTGCCGGCCATGCTCATTGGCCTCGCCATTCGCGACATCGTGCTCATCGAGAGCCTCGATCTGTCCTTCGGACCCGGGCTGACCGCCCTCACCGGCGAAACCGGCGCGGGTAAATCCATCATTCTGGACGCTCTTGGCCTGGCGACCGGTGCGCGGGGCGACGCGGGCCTCGTCCGGCGCGGCGCGAGCCAGGCTGTGTCCACCGCGATCTTTGCACCGGGGCCTGACGCCGCGGCCTGGGCCTATCTGGATGAGAAGGGCCTGACCTATGATCGCGACGAGGATCTGGTCCTGCGCCGCGTGGTCGGCGCGGACGGCCGGTCCCGGGCCTTCGTCAACGACCAGCCGACGAGCGTTGGCGTTCTGCGCGATCTTGGCGCGGCCTTGGTGGAGGTGCACGGCCAGCACGAGACCGTGGGCCTGCTCGATGCGCGCCATCATGTGACCCTGCTCGATCGTTTCGGCGCCTGCGACGGGGCTGTGCAAGCCTGCCGCCAGGCCTGGAGCGCCTGGCGGGCCGCGCGCGAACGCGCCGAAACCCTCAAGGCCGAACGCGAACGCGTCGCCGCCGAGGCGGACGATCTCACGGCGCGCCTCGCGGAACTGGACCGGTTGTCGCCGGCGGAAGGCGAGGCGGCCGCCCTCGCCGAGGAAAGGGCCATCCTCGGGGCGGCCGAGAAGACGTTGTCGGAGATTGCCTCGGCCCGCGATCATGCCGACGGCGAAAGCCTCTCCGCGCGCCTGGGACAGGCCTACCGCGCCCTGGAGCGCGCTAAGCAGCGCGCCCTCGGCGCCGGCGTCCAGCCCGGCGGACCGGCGGTCCAGCGTATCGCGGCGGCCATCGCGGCCGTGGACCGGGCCATGATCGAAGCCGCCGACGCGGCCGCGGCCATCGACACGGCCGCCGAGTCCTTCGAGTTCGACCCCGACCGTCTCGAACAGGCGGAAGAGCGGCTGTTCGCGCTGCGCGCCATGGCCCGCAAGCTGAGCGTCGAGCCGGACGCCCTGCCGGCCGCGCGGGCCGATATCGCCCGGCGGCTGCTGGCGTTGGAAACGGCCGATGAAGCCGTGGCCGCCGCCGAAGCCCAAGCGACGCGGATGCGCGACGCCTACCGCGCCGCCGCGGCCGCCCTTACCGCCGCGCGCACCGCGGCTGGCGATCGCTTGGCCGGCGCGGTCCAGGCCGAGCTGGCCCCACTGAAACTCGACAAGGCCCGCTTCCGCGTGGCGGTCGACCGCCTGGAGGACGACAAGGCCGGCCCCACGGGCGCCGACAAGGTCGAGTTTCAGGTCTCCACCCTGCCGGGCGCACCGTTCCAGGGGCTTGGTGTCATCGCCTCCGGCGGCGAGCTCGCCCGCTTCGCCCTGGCGCTGAAGGCTTCCCTGGCGGCCCGCGGGCTCGGCCCTCAGCCCTTGATGATTTTCGACGAGGTCGATCAGGGCGTGGGCGGCGCGGTGGCCGACGCGGTGGGCGTGCGGCTGCGGCGCCTGTCCGCCGGCGCCCAGGTCCTGGTCGTGACCCATAGCCCTCAGGTTGCCGCCCGCGCCGACGCCCACTGGCGGGTGCGCAAGGCCGGGGAGGGCGAGCGGCTGCGGGCCGCGGTCGATGTGCTGCCCGCCCCGGCCCGCGAGGAGGAGATCGCCCGCATGCTCTCCGGCGCCGAAGTCACCGACGCGGCGCGCGCCGCTGCCCGAGCCCTGATGCATGCCTGATCCGATCGACGTCGACGCTCTCGATGAGCCGGCGGCTATGGCCGAACTCGCGCGTCTGGCCGACGAACTGAGCGCCCACGACCTGCGCTACTATCAGGACGAGGCCCCGACGGTCTCCGATGCCGACTATGACGCCCTCAAGCGCCGCAACACGGCCATCGAGGCGCGCTTTCCGCATCTGGTTCGGGAGAATTCGCCCTCGCTGACGGTCGGCGCCAAACGCTCCGAGAGCTTCGCACCTGTGACCCACGGGGTGCCGATGCTCTCTCTCGATAACGCCTTTTCGGACGAGGACGCGATCGAGTTCGACGCCAAAATCCGCCGCTTCCTGCGTTTGGGCGAGGACACCGTAGGCTATACGGCCGAGCCGAAGATCGACGGCCTGTCCGCCTCGCTGCTGTATGAGGATGGCGTGTTGCGCCGGGGCGCCACGCGCGGCGACGGGCGGACGGGCGAGGACGTCACCGCCAATCTGATGACGATCGCGGAGATACCGCATCGCCTCGCCGGATCGGGCTGGCCGCGCCGGATCGAGGTGCGCGGCGAAGTCTATCTGGGTCACGCCGAATTCGCCGCCCTCAATGCCGCGGCCGAAGCCGCCGGCGAGAAGACCTACGCCAACCCCCGCAATGCCGCGTCCGGCTCCCTGCGTCAGATCGACTCCACGATCACCGCCGTTCGGCCCCTGCGGTTCTTCGCCTACGCCTGGGGCGAGGTCAGCGAGGCCTTTGCGACGACCCAGGCCGAGGCCCTGGACGCCTATCGCGCCTGGGGTTTCACCGTGACGCCGCAGTCCAGCCGCGTCGAGAACGCCGAAGGTCTGCTCGCCGCCTATGCGGCCATGGAGGCGGCGCGGCCCAGGCTCGGCTTCGACATCGACGGCGTGGTCTACAAGGTCGATCGCCTGGACTGGCAGGAGCGTCTCGGCTTCGTCTCCCGCTCGCCGCGCTGGGCAGTCGCCCGCAAGTTCCCGGCAGAACGGGCCCGCACGATCCTCGAGGCCATCGACATCCAGGTCGGCCGCACAGGGGCGGTGACGCCCGTGGCCCGGCTGCGGCCCGTCACAGTCGGCGGGGTGGTGGTGGAGAACGCCACCCTGCACAACGCCGACGAGATCGCCCGCAAGGACGTGCGCATCGGCGACACGGTGGTGGTCCAGCGCGCCGGCGATGTGATCCCGCAGGTCGTCGAGGTGGTGCTGGAGGAGCGCTCCGAGGGCGTCGAGCCCTTTGCCTATCCCACCCACTGTCCCTGTCCGCTGCAGACGCCCCTGGCCCGGGAGACCACCACCGCCGGGGTCGAGACCGTGGTGCGCCGCTGCACCGGCGAATTCGCCTGTCCCTTCCAGAGGATCGAGCACCTCAAGCACTTCGTGTCCCGCCGCGGCTTCGACATCGAGGGCCTGGGCGAGAAGCAGATCGCCGTCTTCATGGAAAACGGCTGGATCGGGGAGCCGGCCGATATCTTCCGTCTGGCCCGGAATGAGACCGTCCTCGACGACCTGAAGGCCCGCGATGGCTTTGGCGAGACCTCGGTGCGCAACCTCAAGGCGGCGATCGAGGCCCGGCGGACCATCGCCCTGGACCGATTCATCTTCGCCCTGGGCATCCGCCATGTCGGTGAGACGACGGCTCTGGTCATCGCTCGTGGTTACGGCGACGCGGAGACGTTCCTGGCGGCCATGGACAAGGTCGCCGACCGCGATCCCGAGGCGATGGCCGAACTGGACGCCTTCGACCAGGTGGGCGCTGCGGTGATCGAGGCCGCGGCCGCCTATTTCGGCGAGGACCACAACCGCCGCATCGTTCAGGCGCTGCGGGCCGAACTGACTATCCTGCCCGCCGAGAAGCCCAAGTCCGACACCCCGGTCGCCGGCAAGACGGTCGTCTTCACCGGTTCACTCGAGCGGATGACCCGCGACGAGGCCAAGGCCAAGGCCGAATCCCTCGGCGCCAAGGTCGCCTCTTCGGTCTCCAAGAAGACCGACATCGTCGTCGCTGGCCCCGGCGCCGGCTCCAAACTCAAGCTCGCAACGGAACTGGGTGTGCAGATTCTCACCGAAGAGGAATGGCTTGCGCTGATAGCGTGAGACCTCGGCCGAGACGTGTTGCCTGAGGGGCAGAACCATGAACGCCTGGAAGGCCATCGCCCTGGCCCTAGCGTGCTGCACTGCGCCATGGATCGCGAACGCGGGCGGCTGCACGATCGCCGTCATCGCCGACCTCAAGGTCACTCTTGAGGACTCATCGCCGCTCGTGCGCGGCAAGATCGATGGCGCCGACGTCTCGCTGATCGCCGACAGCGGCGCCTTCTACAGTACGCTCTCCGAGGGAACCGTCGCGCAGTTCAAACTGCCGACTGAATACGGCAATCCCTACATGCTCACCGTTGGTATCGGCGGCACCGAGGCGATCATGCTCACCAAGGTCAAGGTCTTCTCCCTGGCTGGCCAGTTCCTGAAAAATGTCACATTCACCATCAGCGACAATGAAATGGGGGCTGGGGTCGCGGGCCTGCTCGGCCAGAATGTGTTGGGCTTGGCGGACGCCGACTACGACCTGGCTCATGGCTCGATCCGGTTGGTACGCCCGAGTGGCTGCGGTGATCGGCCGTTCGTGGTCTGGGATAAGAACAGGGCGTTCTCGATTATCCCGTTGCAGGCGCAGGACGGTCCGTTCAAGCAGGTTGGCGCCGAGGCGTTCGTCAACGGCAAGCGCATCAAGATCGTGTTCGATACCGGCGCCTCTACCTCCATTCTTTCGCTGGACGCGGCGCGGCGCGCCGGCGTCGACCCCTCCGCTGCCGGTGTGGTCCCCGGTGGACTTCAGCGCGGCATCGGTCGCCGAATGATCCAGAGCTGGATCGCGCCGGTCGCCAGTTTCAAGATCGGCGACGAGGAAGTGCACAATACCCGACTGCGGATCGCCCAGATGTCCCTGCCGGATACGGACATGCTGCTGGGGGCCGACTTCTTTCTGTCGCACAGGGTGTTTGTGTCCAATAGCCAGCGTCGGATCTACTTCACCTACAACGGCGGCCCGGTCTTCAACCTGACCGCCGCGCCGTTGGCGGACGCCGCGCGGGAGAGGCCGCTGGCGTCGACGCCGGCCATGGCGTCGGATCCAGCCGAACCTGCTGACGCGGAAGGCTTCAGCCGCCGGGGCTCGGCTTTCGCGGGCCGCCGCGAATTCGCGCCCGCCATCGCCGATCTGACCCGCGCCACGACCCTTGCGCCCGCGGAAGCGCGCTACTTCACCCAGCGCGCCGCGATCTACCTCGAAAACGGCGAGCCCGTCCTGGCCATGGCCGACCTCGATCACGCCCTGAAGCTGAAGCCCGATGACACCCAGGCCCGGGTGTCACGCGCCGAACTGCGGGTCTCCAGGCGCGAGAACGCGGGAGCCTCGGCCGATCTCGCCGAGGCGGACCGTCTTCTGCCTAAGGAAGCGGATGTTCGTCTGACCCTGGCCGGCGTCTACGACGCCGCCGACGAGGGGCCCGCGGCGATTGCCCAGTACAGCCTCTGGATCAAGGCCCATCCGGACGACAACCGCCTCGCCCAGGCGCTCAACGGGCGCTGCTGGGTGCGGGCGCTGTGGAGTATCGACAGCGACAAGGCCGTTGCCGACTGCGACGGGGCTCTGCGCCGGGACCGAAAGGTCGCCGCCTACTACGATAGCCGCGGTCTGGCGCACCTGCGGCGAGGCGAGAATGACCTGGCTATCTCAGACTACGAGGCGGCGCTCGCCCTTCGACCGAACGTCGCCTGGTCGCTGTTCGGCCGGGGTATCGCCCGCCTGCGCAAGGGCCAGAAGGCCGAGGGCCAGGCCGATATCCAGGCCGCCACCGCTCAGGACCCGGGCCTTCCCGCATTCGCCAAGGCCCACGGGCTGGATCACTGACCGCGCCGCGGCGCAGGTCGAGGTCAGACCCTATGCGGACCGGCCACAATAGCCGGGCGCTGGCCACCCCAGTGCGTTGCGCAGACGGACCCCGCTGGCATGCAGGCTGGTCGACCAGATGTCGCGCAGCGGCGTGAGGGTCTCCATCTGCCGCAGATCCACGCCGGCCTCCGACAGCCGCGCGGGCAGGTCCTCCAGCCGTTCCACCGCAAGCGGGCGCACTTCGGTTCGCGACACCCACATGCCGGCGTCGTTGAGGTCTTCAAAAGTTGCGGACGGCAGCGTGTAACGACAGATGCTGGCGCCGCGCAGCCGGTCCAGCCAGGCGGTCTCTATGAAGGCGACGATTGTCGCGTCTGCGAGCCAATCGCGCCGGTCTTCCGCCGTCGTCCGGTCGGTCGCCCAGATCAGGATGCGCGGACAGTCGCGGGGAAGCAAATAGAGAAAGGCGTGGGCCTCATCGATCGCCCAGACGAGCGGGCCGTTGAGCCAATCCAGGCCCGGCGGCCGTTGAGAGGGTATAGCAACGGGACGCGGCGCGAAGACCGCGATGTGAGGTTCCTCGCTGAAGTGGAACAGCCGCACCGTGCCGCGTCAGAGAGGCGCGCAGGCCCCCTCCAGCCAGGCGCGGACCTCCGGCTCCACCTGGGCCCCGACCACCGCCAGCACCCGGGCGTGATAGGCGTTGAGCTGCGCACGCTCCTCGGCGGTCATCAGGGCCGGGTCGATCAGCCGCCGGTCGATCGGCGCCAGGGTCAGGGTCTCGAAACCCAACATCGGCCGCTCGCCGCCGGCGATCGGGGCGGCTTCGGTGACCACCAGCAGGTTCTCGATACGGATCCCGTACTCGCCTTCTTTATAGAAGCCGGGTTCGTTGGAGACGATCATACCCTGGCGCAGGGCCACGGTGTTTGGGGCCTTGGCGATCCGGTGCGGACCTTCGTGCACGCCCAGATAGGAGCCCACGCCGTGGCCGGTGCCGTGGTCGTAGTCGAGACCGGCCGACCACAGGGGCAGGCGAGCCAGAACGTCCAGGGCCGAGCCGGTCGTGCCGGCCGGGAATCGCACCCGGGCCAGGGCGAGATTGCCCTTCAGCACCAGGGTGAAGCGCTCGATCATCTCGGCGCTGGGCTCGCCCATGGCCACGGTGCGGGTGACGTCGGTGGTGCCGTCCAGATACTGGCCGCCGGAATCGATCAGCAGCAGCGAACCCGGCACGGTGCGGCGGTTCAGCCGCCGGGTCGGGTGATAGTGACAGATCGCGCCATTGGCCGTCGCCCCGGCGATCGTGTCGAAGGAGAGGTCCTGCAGGGCGCCGGTGGCTTCGCGGAAGGCCTCGAGGCGGGTCACCGCCTCCAGTTCGTCTGGAAGCGAGATCTGGCCCTCGGTGGCGACCCAATGCAGGAACCGGGTGAGGGCCGCGCCGTCGCGGGCGTGGGCCTGGCGCGTGCCCTCAACCTCCACGGCGTTCTTGCAGGCGCGGGGCAGGGTGGTGGGGTCGGATCCCCGGATGACCTCGGCCCCAGCCTCCTTGAGGGTCTCAAAATACCAGGCCGAAGAGAGGGCCGGGTCCACCAGCACCTTTCGGCCCGAGAGCTCGGCCAGGGCCGCGGGCAGATCCTCCGGCGTCTCCAGCCGGACGGCGTTGCCCAGCCAGGCCGGCAGCTCAGCGGTGACCTTGTCGGGATCCAGGAACACACGCGCGCTGCCGTCGGCGTTCAGGATCGCCTGGCCCAACGGCAGAGGCGTGCGGATCACGTCACCCCCGCGGATATTGAACAGCCAGGCCAAGGAGGCCGGGGCGGTCAGCACCACGGCGTCGGCGCCCAGGCCGGTCAACTCGGCGCCGATGCGCGCCCGCTTGGCCGTGGAACCCTCGCCGGCGTAGGCCAGCGGATGGGGCACGATGGGGGCCTTCGGCTGGGCCGGGCGGGTCTGACCCCAGGCGGCGTCCAGGGGATTGGCGTCCACGGGCTTCAGGGTCGCGCCGGCCTTTTCGGCCGCCTCGCGCAGGGAGGAGAGCGCGTCGGGGCTGTGCAGGCGCGGATCGTAGCCGATGGTCCAGCCCGGCTGAGCGGCCTCCTTCAGATAGGCCGGAACGCCGCCCTCCACGAGATCGCGGATCTCGAACAGCGACTGATCCACCTGGTCGCGCACCTGGATGGTGTAGCGGCCGTCCACGAACACCGCCGCCTTGTCGCGGAACAGCACCGCCGCCCCGGCCGAGCCGGTGAAGCCGGTGGCCCAGGCCAGGCGGTCGTTGGCGGCCGGCAGATATTCGTTCTGGTGCTCGTCCTCATGCGGAATGAGGAAGCCGTCCAGGGCCTGTTCGGCCATCTGCTGGCGGATCTTGGGGGTGTGAAGCGCCCCGAAGGACGGATCGGCGGAATCTTCGAAGGACTGGCGCATCGCGCGACTATAGCGCGGACTGGGCTCGGGCCAAGGTCGGCGAGGTCCGCGCGTCCACGCCTCTGGGCGTGCGCCAACCTCAGATCACCCGATTTCACTGGTAAATTGGCGCGCGGCGCGGGAGGCTGGGCCAATGATTGCGCCGGCGGAACCGGCCCGGGGGGATCGCCATGAAGCGGATCGTATTTTCGGTTCTCGCCGCGATGGCCCTCGCGCCATCCGGCGCTGTCGCCCTCGGCGCGACAGACCCGCTGCCCATGCTCGACATGTCCCCGGAAGGCATCGCCGACGCCAATCGTGAGGCCGCAGCGATTATAGCGGCCGCGAAGGCGGAGGACGTGTTCGACGTGGTGCCGCTACGCGGCATCGCGGGGATCATCCTCAGGCACAAGGCGAGTGGGTTCGTCTGCGACTTTGAGCGGCATCAGGCGCGCAACGCCGTTGTCGTCTACCCAAATCCGGTGCGGGGCGACGAGGTCAGCTGCAGCACGATGACCCTGATCGGAACCAGAACGACAATCATCAGCCGTGATAGCCGCACTGACGACGTGGCAATCGCCAAAGCGGCGCGCAGCATCCAGGGCAGCAATCCGCGGGCTGTGCCGGCGCCCGAACCGCGCATTCAACATTGGTCCGCCGGCTCTGGCGGACTGCCGTCGCCCAAACGCGTCCGTTTCCTCATCGACGATCGGCTGGAGGAAGTGATTCTGGGGCATGTCGACGGCTGGCTGGTCGAGGACTGGTTCATCGCGCCGCGCGATCTCGCCGAGAGCGATACCATCGACAGTCACTGGTATCAGACGGCAGCGACCGTTCGGGCGAAGAGCGCCGCCCCGCCCCGCTGACCCGCGGCCGCGCCCCTAAGGGCGCCGCAAAATCAGCGTCGCCCAGGCGTCCCGGCCCAGCCGGCGCTCGATCCTGAAGCCGCGCGAGCGATAGGCCGCCAGCACGAAGCGCGCCTGGGAGCGCAGCAGGCCCGACAGGATGGCGACGCCGCCGGGCTTCAGCGCCCCCTTGATGTCCTGCGACAGCCAGACCAGCGGACGAGCGAGGATATTGGCGAACACCAGATCGTAGGGCGCCCCGGCGCTCACCGCTCGGTTGGCCAGGCCGTTGGCGTGCACGAAACGGGTGGCGGTGCGGTTCACCTTGGCGTTCTCCCGGGCGATACGCACAGAGACCCGATCGATGTCGGTGCCCACGGTCAGGCGCGAGCCGGTCCGCGCCGCGGCGATGGCCAGAACCCCGGTGCCGGCGCCCACGTCGAGCACCTTCGGATAGCGCCCGGCCTTCAGCAGGCGGTCATAGGCCAGGAGGCAGCCCACGGTAGTGCCGTGGTGCCCGGTGCCGAAGGCCGCCCCTGCCTCGATGCGCAGATTGACGGCGTTGGGCGGTGTGCGACCGCGATCATGCACCCCGAAGATGAAGAACCGTCCGGCCCGCACCGGCGGCAGGCCGGAAAGGGCCATTTCCAGCCAGTCGGCGTCGGCCAGCTTCTCGACCACCGTCTTCAGCTCGCCGAAGCCCGCCAGATGACCGGCGAGATCGTTTGCCTCGGTCTCGGACGTGGGGAAGGCGTCGATCCGCCAGACGCCCTTGTCCTCGTCCTCCTCGATGATCGAATAGGTGATCCCTTCGAGGCGCGGATCGCTGTCCATGGCGGACGCCGCGGCCTCGGCGATGGCGCGGGGGCCGCGGGCGATGATCTGAACAGGTTCGTCGGTCATGCGGCTTCCTAGAGCCTGATCCGTTTGCACGGAACAGATGCAAACGGTGAATCAGGCTCTAAACGTTGGAATCCAGAGCACCGCGCGACCAAGGGGAATCGGCTTCGCTACGCTAGGCTGCCGCGAGATGCCTCGGACGCCGCAGATCGGCCGCTAGACCCTCGCCCATCAGGTCGATGAAATTGTCGGCATAGAACCGGTCGATCAGCTCCGGCGCCGTTCCGGCCAGGGAATCGTTGAACCGTTTCAGCGGATTGCGTCCACCTTCCACGTGCGGGAAGTCCGAGGAGAACAGGATGGTCTGTGGCCCCGACTCCCGGATCAGCCAGCCCGCGTCCTCATGCGGATAGGGCGTCACACGCACCTGCCGCTGAACGATCTCGCTGGGCCGCGCCGACAGGCGGTGCAGCCGCTCCTCGTTCTTGAAGAAGGCCAGATGGGCCGAATCCATCGATTTCATCCAGCCCGGCAGCCAGGAGGCGCCCAGCTCGATCGCCCCGAACTTCAGTCGCGGGAAGCGGTCCAGGACCCCATCTATGATCAGCGCCGCCAGGGTCTGTATCACGGCAAGCGGGATCGCCATGTAGCTGACCGAGGTGAAGTTCTCCTCGCCGCCGTGGAAATCCTTCACCCGCGGCAGGCCGTTTTCGAAATAGTCGGACTTCAGCTTCTCCTCGCCACCCACATGGAACAGGATCGGGATGCCCGCCTCCTGCGCCTGGGCCCAAACCGGATCGAAGCCCACATGGCTTGGCGAATGGCCGGGCGGGCAGCGCGAGGGGATCATAAGCCCCTTGGCGCCGAGCGCGATGGCCTCGCGCGCGCAGGCCTCCGACCGCGCGAAATCCACCAGGGGCACATAGGCCGTGGCCAGGAACCGGCGGTCGACCTTGCAGAAGTCGGTCATCATCCGGTTGTGGGCCTGGGCGGCGGCGTAGCAGAGGTCGACCGGCCCGTTTTCGTCGAGGCCGAAATTGCTCAGGCAGAAGGTGGTGAAAACCAGCTGGCTGGCGAAACCCAGCAGGTCCAGGGCCTTGGGCCGGTCGGCGGGCCGGAAGGCGCCGAGGGCTTCATAGTTTTTGCGCAGCAGGATGTTCTCGTCCTCGCCGGCGCGGAAGGCCGGATCGTCCTGCTTGCGGCGCGCCGCCTGCGACCAGCGCCCGTCGCCCACCTTGTGCCGGTAGATCGGCAGATCGTGAAAGGCCGCCAGCATCTTGCGATCGAAATAGGGATCGAGGCAGTCCCCCATCTCCATCAGGTGAGAATCGGCGTCATGGACCAGACGATCCTGCACATAGGCCATGGGTGTTCCTCCGCGTTTGGCGGATTTGACCGCTATCCGGAGCCGCGCGCAACCCTCGCGCCCGGCCTCGACAAGTGCGGGTGGGCGGGGCAATCCCGACGCATGAGATATTGGATGACGGGACCGATCCTCGCCGCCGTCGCGGCCCTGGCCGCCACGCCGGTTCAGGCCTGGCCGGATACCGGCGCCGGGCGGCGCGGCGCGGCCGCGGAACTGCGCCGCTTCGAAGCCGCCCTCGACCATTCCGAGAGCGCCACGGCCGTCCTGCGCGCCTGGTGCGCGGAGCATCGGATGGCTGATCCGCCGGTCATCCGGGCGCTGCGCGATGCGGGCCCGGAGACACCGGCCACCCCGGAGACCCGCCGCCGGCTCCAGGCGGCGCCGGATGAACGCTTGCGCTACCGGCGGGTGAAACTCGTCTGCGGCGACCATGTGCTGTCGGAAGCCGACAACTGGTACCGGCCATCGGTTCTCACGCCGGAGATGAACGCGCGGCTGGACGGCTCGGACACGCCGTTCGGCGTGGCGGTGAAGACGCTGAATTTCCATCGCCGGACGTTGGGCGTCGACTGGCTGCTGAAGCTGGATCGACGCGGGGCTGCGGGCGGCGAGCTTTCGTTGCCTCACGCCGTCCTGCGCCATCGGGCCGTGCTTGAGACGGCCCAGGCCGTGCCATTCAGCCTGGTGGTCGAGACCTATACCGCCGAGGTGCTGTCCGGCCCCCCGGCGGCGGCGAGCGAGCCCGTCAGTCGGTGAAGGCCGGCGCGCGCTTCTGCATGTTCGACATCACCGCCTCGATCTGGTTCGGGCTGCCGATCAGGGCCACCTGTTCCACGGTCTCCTGCACGAGGCCGGAGAGCTGATCGGTCACCACCGCGGCGTTCAGCAGGCGCTTCGAGGCGCGGATGGCGTGGGGGTTCTTGCCGGCGATCTCGCGGGCCACGGCCAGGGCCTCGGCGCGCGGATCGGCGCAGACGCGGGTGGCGAAGCCTATGGCGAAGGCTTCCTCGCCGGTGAAGATCCGGCCCGTGTAGGTCAGCTCGCGCACGATGTCCTCGCGCACCAGGTGCCGCATCAGCTGGGTGCCGGCCATGTCGGGCACCAGGCCCCATTTGATCTCCAGCACCGCCATGCGGGTGTCCGGGGCCACGAAGCGCATGTCCGCGCCCAGGGCCAGCTGGAAGCCGCCGCCGAAGGCCACGCCATGCACGGCGGCGATCACCGGCACCGGAATGTCGCGCCACACCCACACGGCGTATTGCGCGCGGTTGGCGATGCCGTGGGTGCGGTCGGCGAAGGTGTCGCCGCCGGCCGGCGCGGCGCGCGGGCCCTCGGCCATCTTGCCGAAGTTGCCCATGTCCAGCCCGGCGCAGAACGCCCGGCCGTCGCCCGACAGCACCACGACCCGCAGGCCGGGTTCGGTCTTCAGACGCTCGCCGGTCTCGACCAGCGCCTGAAACATGGCGTCGTCCAGGGCGTTCATCTTGTCGGTGCGGATCAGGCGGACGTCGGCGACGCCGTCCTCGATGCTGACGCTGATGCGGTCGTTCATATTGCGCGGGCTCCTGAGTGTGGGCGTTCCGGCCTCGAAATTGCAGCCGTCACCTAAGGTCAGTCGAGACCGCCCGTCCAGATCGTCTTAAGATCGGGGGCGCGCCGGGGAGGGCGTAAGACGATGCAAATCCACAACCTCTACGTCGACGACACGGGCGAGACTCATTTCCGCGATATCGAGATCGAATGGGCTCACGACGGGCCGGGCGGCAAGATGTCCGAGCGGCTGCCGGCCACCGGCATCATCTTTCGCGAGACCGCGGCCACCTACGATCTCGACTGGCATCCCGCGCCGCGCCGTCAGTACATCGTCAACCTCGACGCCGGGGTGGAGATCACCGCCAGCGACGGCGAGCGCCGGATCATCGGGGCCGGCGAGGTGATCCTGGTGGAGGACGTTACCGGCAAGGGCCATCTCTCGCGCGCCGTGTCCGCCCAGATCCGCCGCTCGATCTTCATCCCGATCGAATGACGGGGCCGGCAGTCCCGCGCGCGATCATAATCCTGTCATCGACGCCCCCCAGAACGGGCCTTTCGCCCGGGTCCGCGGG
Organism: uncultured Caulobacteraceae bacterium; assembly: GCA_903872075.1. GTDB lineage: Bacteria > Pseudomonadota > Alphaproteobacteria > Caulobacterales > Caulobacteraceae > Acaudatibacter > Acaudatibacter aquilonius. The sequence goes on from CAIQJF010000016.1 coordinate 34,807, forward strand.
CGCTCTGGAGCTGGTCATGCCGAAGCTGTTTCCGATCCTCGCCGCCCTTGCCGGCCTGACCCTCTCCGGTGCGGCCCTGGCCGCCCCCGCGCCGCTGAAGATCGTCGCCCGCATCGCCGGGCCCGACGGCGGCTGGGACTACGCCAGCTATGACAAGGCCCGCAGCCGCATCTATGTCGCCCACGGCCAGCAGGTCAGCGCCATCGACATCGCCACCGGCGTCCTTACCCCGCATTTCGCGGCCGGCGATCACCTCCACGCCGTTCTGCCCATCCCGGGCTCGGATCTGATCCTGACCACCAATAGCGGCGACAACACCGCCAGGATCCTCAAGGGCGATGGAACCCTCATCGCCTCCGTCCCCACCGCCAAGGACCCGGACGCGGCGATCTACGATCCGGCCAACGGCCTCGTCTATGTCATGGGCGGCGATAGCGGCATCGTCACCTTCGTCGATCCCAAGGCGGCCAAGGCCGTAGGTTCCATCACTGTCGGCGGCGCCCTGGAGTTCCCGCAGCTCGATGGCCACGGGCGGCTGTTCATCAACCGCGAAGACAAGAACGACATTGCCGTGGTGAGCCTCAAGAGCCGCAAGGTGTTGAAATTCTATCCCATGCCCGGCTGCCAGGCCCCCACGGGCCTCGCCTTGGTCACGGGCGGTCGGCTGATCTCGGCCTGCGCCAATGGCGTCGCCAAGATCCTCGACGTCGCGACTGGCAAGGAGATCGCGTCCCTGAAGATCGGCGCGCGGCCCGACGCGGTGCTCTATGACGCGGGACGCAACGTCGCCTACATCCCCTCCGGCCTCTCCGGCACGCTGTCGGTGATCGCCCTCACCGGGCCGACCAACAACCAGGTGGTCGAGACCGCCGCCACGGCTGTCGGCGCCCGCACCGGCGCGATCGACACGGGTACCGGCCGCATCTACCTGCCGTCGGCCCAGTATCTGCCCCCCGCGGCGCCGGGCCAGCGTCCGCAGACCAAACCCGGCACCTTCGAGGTCCTGGTGCTCGACCGGCCATAGGACCCCTGGACGCCTTCCGGGCCGCTCTGTAGCGTCCGCCGCCGAAACACCCGGCCGCGGCGCGCCGGGGCAGGGGGGAGCGGCGGATGGCGGCGGGACAGGGACTGGACGGTCTTGAGGCGCAATTCATCGGGCGCGTCTCGCCCACCGCGCCGCGCATCCAGGCCGGCGGCCATCCCTGCCAGGGGATCTACTGGACGGCGTCTGGAGCCCGGCCGAAGGTCGCCCTCATCGCCACCCACTACAATGTGGATTTCGCCGAGCACTACATCGCCCCCTATTTCGCGCGCCAGGGATTCGGCTTCCTGGGCTGGAACACCCGGTTCCGCGGGGCGGAGGACCAGTTCATCCTCGAACACGCCCTGATCGACATCGCCGTGGGGGTGCGCTGGCTGCGCGAGGAGGCCGGTGTCGAGACCGTGGTCATCCTGGGCAACAGCGGCGGCGGCTCGCTCATGGGCGCCTATCAGGCCGAGGCCATCGCCCCAACCCTGGCCGCCGCCATGCCGGGCCCCGGTGGCGCGGCCCTGGCCAGTCTCCCCAAGGCCGATCTCTACATCTCGCTGAACGCCCATAAGGGCCGCCCCGAGGTCCTCACCGACTGGATGGACGCCTCGGTGGTCGACGAGCGCGATCCGACCCTCACCGACGAGAGCCTCAACCCGTTCAATCCCGACAATGGCCCGCCCTATACGCCGGCCTTTGTCACCCGCTACCGCGCCGCCCAGCGCGCCCGCAACCAGCGCATCACCGACTGGGCCAAGGCCGAACTGATCCGGGTCAACGCCGCCGGCATCCCCGACATCCTCTTTCCGCTCTACCGCACCTGGGGCGACCTTCGCTTCATGGACCCGGCCCTCGATCCTTCCGATCGGCCGTGCCCCAGCTGCTATCCGGGCCATCCGGCCCAGGCCAATCGCCGGGTCGGCATCGGCCGCGCCAACAGCCTCAAGACCTGGCTTTCCATGTGGAGCCTGGAGACATCCAAATGCCAGGGCGGCGCCCAGCTGGCCAAGTTCGATCTGCCAAGCCTGGTGGTGCAGTCCACCGGCGACATGGGCGTCTTCCCGGTTGACGCCCGGGCGATCCACGCCGCCATCGCCTCGCCTGACAAGCAGCTCGAATTCGTCCCCGGCGCCCACTATTTCGAGGACTCCGAGGCGCACCGTCAGGGCGCGGTGGACCAGATGAGCGCCTGGATTCGCGGGAAGACCGGGTGACGCCGGCCTCCGGCCCCGCCCCGCCCGGCGCGCCCGCCACGGTTGTCGACGACCACGGCCTCGCCGACGCCCTGCGGGCCTGCGGCCTGCTGGCGCCGGGAGAGGGGGTGACCTTCAGCCCGCTGGCGGGCGGCGTCTCCTCCGATGTGTTCAGGGCCGGGACCGACGGCGGCCGCGTTTTCGCCGTCAAGCGCTCCATTCCACAGCTGAGGGTCGCGGCCGAATGGCTGGCGCCCGTGCAGCGCGCGGCGGGTGAGGTGCGCTGGCTGAAGCTGGTGCGCGGCATCGATCCCCGTCTGGCCCCCGAGGTCATCGCCGAGGCCCCCGAGGCCTTCGTCTTCGCCATGGCCTTCCTCGATCCTGAGACCCATCCGGTGTGGAAGTCGGAGATGGCCGCCGGCCGGGTCGATCCGGCCTTCGCCGCCGCCGTGGGCCGCGATCTCGCCCTGATCCACGCCCGCACCGCCTTCCACCCCAAGGTCCAGGCGGCCTTTCCCCCCGACGACTGTTTCTTCGCCCTGCGCACCTCGCCCTTCCTGCTGTTCACCGCCGAGCGCCATCCCGACGTCGCCCCCCGCCTGCGGGCCCTGGCCGAGGGGCTGGGCGCGCGAAAGATCGCCCTGGTGCACGGCGACATCAGCCCCAAGAATATCCTCGTCGGCCCCGACGGCCCGGTCTTCATCGACGCCGAATGCGTGGGCTACGGCGATCCGGCCTTCGATCTCGCCTTCTGCCTGACCCATCTGTTGCTCAAGACCGTCTGGCTGCCCACGAGCTTCGCCGCCCTGACCCGGTCCTACGCCCAGCTCTGGCGGTCGTATGCGGCCGGGATCGACTGGGAGCCCGCGGCGGACCTCAGCGGCCGCGCCGCCGCTCTCGTCGCCGCCCTGCTCCTGGCCCGGGTCGACGGCAAGTCGCCCGCCCCCTATCTCACGGACCCGGGCGAGAAGGCCCGCGTCCAGGGCGCCGCCAAGGCGCTACTCGCCGTGGATGACCTCGACCTCGACACCCTTCTCGCCCGCTGGCCGGACCTGATCGCCGCATGAAAATCGTCCTGCAATACCGCGCCAGCGCCGGCTTCCAGGCCCAGATCGCCGCCGCCTTCGCCGGCGAGGACCCGGTCCTGGTCATCGACGAGGACGACGAGGCGACCTTCGCCCGCGAGATGGCCGACACCGAGCTCCTGCTCCATGTCCTCAAGCCCGTCACCGCCCAGGTGATCGCCGCCGCGCCCCGGCTGAAACTGATCCAGAAGATCGGCGTGGGCGTGAACACCATCGATCTCGATGCCGCCCGCGCCCACGGCGTGGCCGTGGCCAACATGCCGGGCACCAACAGCGCCGCTGTGGCCGAGATGGCCCTATCGCTGATGTTCGCCGTCCTGCGCCGCACCACCTATTTCGACACATTGACCCGGGCGGGGCAGGGGTGGCGGCCCGACCTGGATGTCCTGGACCAGGCCGGCGAGATCGCCGGGCGCACGGTGGGCCTCGTCGGCTATGGCGGCTCGGCCAGCCGCCTCGCCCCCGTCCTGCGCGCGCTCGGCGCCCGGGTCCTCTACACCGCACGATCACCGCGCGCGGAAGACGCTGCGTCCTATCGCGACCTGCCCGCCCTGCTGCGCGAGGCCGATATCGTCTCCCTGCACGTGCCGTCCATACCCGAAACGCGGCGCATGATCGACGCCCCGGCCCTGGTGTCCATGAAGACCGGGGCCATCCTGATCAACACGGCCCGGGGCGATCTGGTGGACGAGGCCGCCCTCGTCGACGCCCTGCGGTCGGGCCATCTGCGCGGCGCCGGCCTCGACGTCTTCGCGGCCGAACCTACCCCCGCCGACAATCCCCTGTTCGATCTGCCCCAGGCCGTCCTCGCGCCGCACGTCGCCTGGCTCACGCCCGAGACCCTGGCCCGCAGCCTCGTGGTGGCGCGCGAGAACGCCCGCCGCCTGGCCGCCGGCGAAGCCCTCCTTCATCAGGTCGTCTGATCTGCCATAAGGGGGCCATGCGCCGCCCGACCCTAACCACCCTGATCCTCGCCGGCTTCGCCGTGGCCTCCGCCGCCCGGGCCGCCGACGCGCCGCCCGACCGCTCCGCCTGGTCGGTGTTCGATTCGACGCCGGTCGATCAGATGCGCGCCCTGTGCACCGACCGGCCGACCAAATCGACCTCGCCCTGCACGGTCGACGCCGGCCATATCCAGATCGAGTCCGACCTGTTCAATGTCACCGGTGACCGGAGCGGCGGCGTGAACACCACCACCTGGATCGGCCCCAACCCGACCGTGAAACTCGGCCTCACCGACTCCGTCGATGTGGAGCTGAGCTGGGCGCCCTACGTCTCCGTCCTGGCCGTGGACCGCGCCTCGGGCGCGCGGACGCGCCAGTCCGGCGTCGGCGATGTCTATCTGAAGGCCAAATGGTCGCTGGTCGGGACTAATGGCGGGGCCATCGCCTTCGGCCTGAGCCCCTATGTGAAGCTGCCCACCGCCTCGTCCGGCATCGGCAACGGCGCCGTCGAGGCGGGCCTGATTGCGCCGGTGAACATCAACCTGCCGGCCGGCTTTTCCCTGGTCATCGATCCCGAGGTCGACCTGCTCAAGGACGCCGCCGGCGACGGACGCCACCTCAACACCTCCGGCCTCCTCAGCCTCAGCCGCGGCGTCTCCAAGACCCTAACCGCCTCGGCCGAGATCTGGACCGACACCAATTTCGACCCCCTGGGCTCCACCACCCAGGTCTCCGCCGACCTGGGCCTCGCCTTCGTCCCGCCCACTGCCCCGAACTGGCAGTGGGACGGCGGCGTCAACCTCGGCCTCAACCGCGGAACCCCCGCGGCCCAGGCCTACCTGGGCGTGTCGCGGCGGTTTTGAAGATCGGCGCGCGTCCGTGGGGCTTCAGTCCGCCGGCAGGGGGTTGTGTCGCCTGGGTGGCGCCGACTCCGGCGTTGTCCGCTCCCCGGCTCAGCCCCCCGGCGGCAGCAGTTTGCGCGCCTGCAGATCGGTGAACCAGGCCTCGAACATCTCGATGCTGTCGACGCATTCGGCGAATCCGGCCCGTCGGATCTTGATCGTGCTCTCGAAGAACGGGAGGGGCGAGGAGAAGGCGGCGTCGGCGAATTCCCACGACGGGCCCACCAGCTCGTCCAGGCTGTAGGGCGCAAGGCCGTGAGTGGCGACGATCCGGTCCCAGACCGGCTGTTTGTCGCTCATCAGCACCGCCAGCGGCGCGGCCTGCGGCAGGCCAAGCTGCAGCCCGAAGGCGCGCGCCGCGGCCTGGAACACATCCGGAAAGGTGAACACGTCGCCGTTGGTCAGGTTGAAGATCTCGTCGGCGGCGGTTGTCGCATCCTGCGACCAGGCGATGGCGCGGGCCAGCAGCCGCGAATCCGTTGCCTCCGTCGGCGTCGCGGTGCGGCCCGGATAGGTCAGCGGCAGGCCCAGTTCGCGGCAGATCGCGGCATAGACCCCGATCGGGCTGAGGATGTTGATCGGACTGCCGATGGAGAAGCCGACGATGTACTGCGGCCGGAAGATGGTCCAACGCCACGACGCCCGCGTCTGCCGCGCCCGGATCAGGTCTTCCTGCTGCCAGTAGAAGTTCGGATGCGGATGGCGCGGGGCGGCCTCCTTGCCCGGCAGGCTCACGGGTCCGAGGTGGCACCCATAGGCCTTGGCGCCCTGCAGAAGGGCGATGTGCTCAAGCGCCGGACTGGCCGCCTCGACCGCGTCCAGGAAGTTCTCCAGCATCCGGCCGTTGCCGGCGATCTGCTCGGCCTCGCCCCAGGTGGCGTTCGAACTCGAGCGGCCGTAGAGGGCGCAATAGACCGCGTGGGTGACGCCGCTGATCCCCGACAGGGCCGCCCGCGTGGCTTCGGCGTCGCAGAGATCGACCGAAATGAACCGCGCGCGGGTGGCGAAATCCGGCGGACGACGGGACAGGGCGATGACCTCGCAGTCCGCCTGCGCCTCGAAATGGTCGAGCACGGCGCGGCCGACGACGCCCAGCGCCCCGGCGATGATCACGGTCTTCGCCCTCGATTGCGCCATAGGCGATCCTCCCCGTCGGTGTGTTCGCGGTGTGGCCGCCTTCTGTTGCGCGGCGCCCTGTGTCGAGGTTAGCGGACGCCGAGGGCTGCCGCAGCATCTGAAAACGTTTGCGTGACGCTGTCGATTTCCGAACACTCCGTTCGTCGTGTCGACACGTGGCCGATGACGCGGCTCAGATCAGCAGACAGGCAATGCGGGTGATGGTGTTCGTCAAGGCGACCGAGGACAGCGAGGAGGGCTTCGTGGACGACGCCTGGTCGGCCGAGATGATGGCGGCCATGGGCCGGTTCAACGATGAGCTGCGGGCGGCAGGCGTGCTGATCATGGCCGATGGCCTCAAGCCCACCTCGGAGGCCAAGCGCGTGGCGTTCGACGGCCCTGGCCGCACGGTCATCGACGGACCTTTCGCCGAGACCCGCGAACTGGTGGCCGGGTTCTGGCTTTGGGAGGTCAAGGACATGGACGAGGCGGTCGCCTGGGTGAAGCGCTGCCCCAATCCCATGCGGACCGCGAGCGAGATCGATATCCGGCCGCTGTTCGACCGGGACTAGCGGCCCTGACGCCCGCCCCGGCCGTCACTTCGCTGGCGCGGCGGCCGGCGGCAGGGCGAACTCGAGCAGGGTCCCGGCCGCGGTGAACGGCACGCTCAGGTGGGTCTGCCCCTCGAACACCTTTGAGCCGACCATATAGCCCGGCGCGCCCTTGAGGCCTGAGAGCCTGCTGGCCAGGGCCGACGCATTGCTGACCATCATGAAGGCGTCAGGCTTCAGCTGCTCGCTCGCGCCCACGCCGATGAACACGTGCGGCGCGATTTTCCCGGCCGCCACCTGAGCGGCGAAGGCCGGCTCGTCCTTCAGCACCACGCGATCGTCCCACCAGATCGACGGGCTGAGCGCCAGCCAGGTCTGGAAGGCGCCCGGATGGGTGAACAGGGCGTGCAGGACGAACAGCCCGCCGAGCGAATGGCCGAACAGGATCGACCGCGCCGGGTTGACGGGCGCGGCGGCGGCGACGCGCGGCGCGACCTCTGTCAGGATCACCTTCAGAAACTGATCGGCGCCGGCGTAGCTCGGGGCTGACCCGGTCATGGCCTTGGTCTCGGCGCTGTCCGCCGCCGTGCCCGCCGTCGGGGTGAGATCAAAGTCCCGGCGCACCAGCGCCACCCGCATGTCGTCCTGGGCGTCGGGATAGCCGATCCCCACCACCACCGCGGGCTCCAGTTCCTGGCCGATGGTCCGCAGGCGGGCGGCCATGGCGAACGCGCCGAAATAGGTGTCGCCATCGAGGACGTAGAGCACCGGATAGCCGGCCTTGGGCGGCGGGGCGAACGGGATGGCGATCTGGACGCGATAGGTGTGGCCGTCCACCGCCGAGGTGAAGTCGACCTGGCGGGACATGGGAACGGCGGCTGGGGTGCTGGCCGGCGGCGCTGCCTGAGCCCGAACGCTGGTGACGGCGCAGCACGAGAACAGCGCTACAAGGAGGAGGTGTCTCATATGCGAAGATCCCTGGCCGAACGCCTTAGCGCCGACACTACGCGGTCCAGGATCAATGACCAGTCTGCCGGCCTCGGTGCGCCGTGATCCAAGGCTCAGGTTGCAATCGCGCAAAACCGCACGATCTTGCACTCATGTCAGGGGCGGGCTTCGTTCGCGGCTGACGAATTCTGGAGACAGGCATGCCTTCCACCGACCGCGACCTCCGCGCCATCCGAGACAGTGTCAGCTGGGTCGGACGCCTCTCGGACAACCTCATCCGTGTCGGACCGTTCAGCCTCGGGATCGACGGGGTGCTGAGCTGGATCCCGGGCGTCGGGGAAATCTACAGCGTCGCCGCGGGCGGATTCATCGTCCTGCAAGGCGCCCGCGCCGGCGTTCCGCTGCCCACCCTGGCTGCGGCGGCGGCCTTGATCGCCTGTCGTACCCTGTTCAGCGCCGCACCGGTCGCCGGCGCGGCGTTCGCCGATGTGTTCACGGCTCACAAATGGGCCGCCGCCCTGATCGTTCGCGCCATCGACTTCAAACTGGGGGCGTCGGTGCCTTCGGCGCGCTGGCCAATGTGGGCCATGGCGACGCCGCGCGCGGCGTGAACCGCGCCCTCGCCGAAGCCGCCTGGGCCGAGGTGCGCGAGCCGCTGGACCGGCAGCTCTCGCCTCTGGGCGCGATCGGCACGCTGTTTCCGGAGCCCGGAGAAGATGTGCTGGATGTCGGCTGCGGGACCGGACAGACCCTGCTCCAGCTGGCCGCGATGGTCGGCCCCTCCGGGTCGGTGGTCGGTCTCGATATCGCGCCCCGGCTCCTTGCGATCGCTCGCGAGAGGGCCGCCGCTCACCCCAACATCAGCTTCATCGAGGCTGACGCCCAGACCGTGCGCCTGCCCGCCGCCGGCTTCGACGCGATCTATTCTCGCTTCGGGGTTATGGCCTTCGCCGATCCCGTGGCGGCCTTCAGCAATCTGCGCAACGCCCTGAGGTTCGGCGGCCGGCTCGTTTTCGTCTGCTGGCGCGCCCTGGCTCACAACGAGCTCGATCACGCGCCGCTGCGCGCGGCGGGGCTGGAGCACCTGGCCGACATGACCCCGTTCTCTTTTTCGGATCACAATTATGTCGTTAGGGTTCTCAGGAACGCCGGTTTCAGCGACATCGCCGCCGACGTCCGTAACAGCTGGGTGAGCTGCGGCGGGGTGGACGAGACGCTCGCCGTGGCGCTGGCGGTCGGGCCGCAGGGCCGAATTCTGCGGGAAAACCCGGATCTACGGCCAGAGGCCGAACCGCGGGTCCGCCGGATGCTCGAGTCCCGCGCCAGCGGTGGCTATGTGGAGTTCAGGGCGGCCACCTGGGTCGTGACCGCGTGGGCGGACGGCAGCCAGCTGCAGTCGCTCCTCAAACGCCGCCGCTACATGCTCTCACGTGTCAGCCGCCAAACGAACGCAGCGGAAACCGGGTCAGGCGACGCGACGACGGAGCCTTCATGATCCGGCTCTCCAGGGATGAGCAGTCCATGTCGTCGCGCGAACAGACCACGAGCCTCACGTCGCTCTGCACTGTCCCCTCCGGCGTGTAGTCGCTGTTGGCGCCGCGGTAGTCCACGTGGTCGCCGACCACGGCGATCTTGCCGTCCGAGGTCCAGCCAACCATGCCGTTCGTCACATGCCCGAACGTCGCCGTTTCGGAATCGGTCTTCCGCCCGTGGCTGACAAACAGCACCAGTTGTCCGTCGATCGTGCCCCTCGGCTCAAAACCCTTCAAGGTGATGCTGTGCTGGCCGTCGGAAGAGGGAATGACATGGGTGAAGTCCGGCGCGCGTTTCTGGCAGGCGGCCAGGCCCAACGCGGCGGCCAGTATCAAACCCGCCGTCCACCGGCCTCTCAAGATTTCCCTCGCGCCCGCGCCTTGGCCAGCCCCTGCGCCAGGCCCTCCATGTCCTCGCCCATGATGATCTCATCGCCGACGATGAAGGCCGGTGTGCCGCCCAGGGCGAGCTTGGTGAAGAGGACATTGGTGCGGGCCAGATGTGCGTCGGCGGCGCCTTTCCTGTCCGGCGCCAGGTCCTCGCGTTTCGCGCCCATGCGCAGGGCGATGCGGTCGATGGCCGAATCCTCCAGGGGCCGGGTCTGCATGAAGGCGGCGTAGGCGCCCAAGGAATCGCCTCCGGCGCGTTTCACCGCCAGGGCGGCGCGGGCGGCATGTTCGGAGGTAGGCCCGAAGATCGGCATCTCCTTGAACACGAAGCGCACGTCGGGATTGGCGCGGATCAGGGCAAGCAGTTTGGGGGCCACATTGGCGCAGTGCGGGCAGCGATAGTCGTAGAACTCGGTGACGGTGATCGCTCCGCCCGGATTGGCGACGAAATCGTCGGGGTCGTGCTCCACCCCGGGCCGCAGGCTGGGCAGCAGGGCCTGCGCCTGACGCTGCTCGGCGTCGGCATTGGCCGCCAGCTTGGCGTCGAGCTTCTGGCTGACCTCCTGCAGGACTTCGGGGTGGCTCAGCAGATAGGCCCGCACCCTCTGGCCGAAGGCCGCGTCATCGGCGGGCTTGCCCTGACAGGCGGTCAGAGCGAGGCCGGCCAAGAGCGCGGTGATCAGTCCGTCAATCCGCCTCATCCGGTGACGCCCAGTTCCTTGAGCTGCGCCGGGGTGGGCTTCGAGGCCAGGATGATATCGGTCGCGCGCCGCCATTCCGGCGAATCCTTCTTCAGCGTTTCCCGCGCATGCACCGCGAAGGTGCGCGCCTCCAGAAGCTGGCCGAGATAGAAGTTCTGCTCGGCCGCCGCCAGTCGCGCCATGCCCGGCAGGTTCTGGGCGTCATAGGCCTCCGAGAGCAGCCGCCAGGCCAGGGCGTTGTCCGGCTCCACGCCCAGCGCCCGGCGGATCTGTTTGATGGCCTCGTCCAGTTTGGATGGATCGTTCACGGCGATCAGGGTCTGGCCCAGGTTGACCCGCAGCAGAGGTGCGGCGGGCATCAGTTCCACCGAGCGGCGATGCGCCGGCTCGGCCTCCTTGGCCCGCCCGGCCTCGAACAGCACCTGGCCCTTCAGCTCCCACAGATAGGGGTTCGTGGGCTGTTCGGCGATCAGGGCGTCGATGGCGCGCAGGGCGGCTTCCGTCTCGGTCTGACGATAGAGCGAGATCGCCCGGGCGTAGCGGGCCGGGAAGGAATGGTCGCTGTCCGGATAGTCGCCCATGATCTGGCCCGCGCCGGCGAGGAAGCCCTCCAGCTTGGCCTTCATCAGCGCGTGCTTGGCGATCGACTCCGGCGTGTCCTCCGCGCCGTAGTGGGCCTGTTGTTCCACCCGCGCGGACAGCGCCTGAATGCGGTCGTCGGTCAGGGGGTGGTCGCGGAAGAACGGGTATTTCTTCTCGTCGTCGAACACTTCCTGATAGCGGAAATTATTGAAGAATTCGACCAGGCCACGGCCTGAGAGCCCGGCCTTCTCGATATAGGTGGCGGCAGCCTGGTCGGCGCGGGATTCCTGCTCGCGCGAATAGCCCAGCATGGAGATCTCGCCGAAATAGGTCGAGGAGAACACCAGGCTCGCCGCCGCGTCCGGCGCCCCGGCCAGGGCCGCCAGCACGCCGAGGCCGATGCCGATCAGCATCGGACCCATGGCGGCGCGACCCATGGCGCCGGACCTGGCGATATGGCCGCCGGCGATGTGGCCGGTCTCGTGGGCCATCACGCCGATCAGCTGGTTGGGCGATTTGGTCTCGAGAATCAGGCCGGTGTTGACGAACAGCTGCTGGCCGCCGGCCGAGAAGGCGTTGAGCTGCGGATCGGCCACCAGATGGATCTGCACCGACCGGGGATTGAGCCCCGCGGCCGTGAACACCGGATCGGCGTCGTCGTGCAGGATCGCCTCGATCTCGGTGTCGCGAATGATCGAGACGCCGCCATCGGCCAGGGCGTGACTGGTGGGCGCCAGCACCTGAACCGTGATGGCCAGGGCCGCGACGGCGGCATTCAGACGGATGCGGCGCTTGGGAGCGGTCAACAGAGGCGTTCCAAAATCTCCCCCCGGCGACGTCCCACTTGCATCCTACCGGCTTGACCGCCGGCGCCGCAATGACGCGGCGCCGGACGATGCGTCAGCCGCCCCGACGCCACCAGCCGCGTTTCGGCGCGGCGGGCGGTGCGGAGATCTCGGCTGGATCGGGAACCACGGGCGCCGGCGGCGGGGCAGGGGCCTCGACAACCGGTTCGCTCACCTCGGCCACGACAGGCGCTGCCTCGATGACGGCCTCGGGAGTCGGCGCGGGTTCGGGCTCTGGCGCGGCCGCGACCTCGGCGACCACCTCGGGGGTCTCGGGCTCGGGCGCCGGCGCAGCCTCGGCCACGATGGTCGGGGCGGCGTCGACGGCTTCCACGGCCTCCACCGGGGCGGCGGACTCGGCCGCCTTGTCGCCACGGCCACGACCGCGCCCACGGCGGGCGCGGGCGGGTTTTTCCGGGGCTTCGGGCAGTTCGACCCAGGCATCCTCCAACGGCTGGCTGAAGGCGGCGACGCCTTCCGGCAGGGTCGAGTCCAGCGCCGTGACGGCGACAGGCGTATCGATCGTCTCCACCGGGGCTTCGGTAACGGTCGCCGTCACCGGAGCGGCTTCGGCACGGGGCGCGGGGGCGGTCGCGGGCTCGACCGGGTCGGCCCGGCGAATCGCGCCGCGCCATTCATAGGGATCGTCGCCGCTCAGGCGCGCCGGCCAGGACCAGGCGTAGACATCGGTGGTTCCCGGCACGTCGTCCCGCATCCGGCGACCACCGCGACGGCCGCGACGGCGACGGCGGTTCGCGCCCTCGCCATCGGCATCGCTGTCGGCGGTTGGAGCGGGAGCTGTCGCCGCGGCCTCGCTCCGGGGCTCATCGCCACGGCGGCCACGCCGGCGGCGGTTGCGACGGCGTCCGCCATCGTCCTTGCCGCCGCGGCGGTCGGACTCGCCTGAAGGACCGCCTTCGGACGTCTCGCCGGACTCTTCTTCGTCCTCGTCGCCGTCCTCATCCTCGTCGTCGGCGTCATCCTCGAGGTCGTCGCCGACGCCCAGGATGGCCTCGTCTTCCTCGTCCTCTTCGTCTTCCTCGGTGTCGTCGAAGTCGTCTTCCAGCCAGGAGGTGTCGGCGCTCTCCCAGCTGCGATCGATCTCGTGCGGCACGCTGGAGGTGCGCTCGATCTCATGGTCGGCGTGGGCCAGGGCCTCGTCGATCACCACGCTCACGAACAGGCCGTGGCTCTTCAACAGGCGGGTCAGATATTCGCGTTTGTTGTTGAGGATATAGAGCCCCACGTCGCGCGGCACGCGCACGATCACCTCGCCGCCGCCGCTCAGGGCTTCCAGCTCCACCGCCCGCAGGGCGGCCAGGGCGCTGGATTCCACCGACCGGACCCGGCCCGCGCCGCTGCAATGGGGGCACACATGGGTTGTGCCTTCCAGGATGCCTGTACGGCGCCGCTGGCGGCTGATTTCCATCAGGCCGAAGGAGGAGATACGGCCCATCTGGATGCGCGCCCGGTCATGGGCCAGGGCGTCCTTAAGGGCCTTCTCGACGGCCCGGTTGTTCTTGGGCTCGTCCATGTCGATGAAGTCGATGATCACCAGGCCGGCCAGATCGCGCAGGCGAAGTTGTCGCGCCGTCTCCTCGGCCGCTTCGAGATTGGTCTTGAGGGCCGTGGCCTCGATATTGCGTTCCTTGGTGGCGCGGCCGGAGTTCACGTCCACCGCCACCAGGGCTTCGGTCTGGTTGATCACCAGATAGCCGCCCGACCTCAGGGGCACCGTCGGCGAATAGATCTGCGCCAGATGGTCTTCGATCTTGTGGGCCACGAACAGGGGCGCGGCGCCGCGGTAGTACTGAATTTTCTTGGCCTGCGAGGGCATCAGCATGCGCATGAAGTCGCGCGCCTCGCGGAAGCCGGCCTCCCCCTCGACCCAGATCCCTTCGAGATCCTTGTCATAGAGGTCGCGGATCGCCCGCTTCACCAGGTCTTCTTCCTCATAGATCAGGGCCGGCGCCACCGAGTGCAGGGTGGTGTCGCGGATGTTGGTCCAGGCGCGGGACAGATATTCATAGTCGCGCTTGATCTCGGCCTTGGTGCGCTTGGCGCCGGCCGTGCGCACGATCAGGCCCATGCCTTCGGGCACATCGAAGTCGCCGACGATGGCGCGCAGGCGCTTGCGGTCGCTTACCGCGGTGATCTTGCGGCTGATGCCGCCGCCGCGATCGGTGTTGGGCATCAGCACGCAGTAACGGCCGGCCAGGGAGAGATAGGTGGTGAGGGCCGCGCCCTTGTTGCCGCGCTCTTCCTTGACGACCTGCACCAGCATGATCTGCCGGCGCTTGATCACTTCCTGAATCTTGTACCGGCG
>CAIQJF010000017.1 GCA_903872075.1 uncultured Caulobacteraceae bacterium
CGTGCCGCCGTAGATCCGCTGGACGCGGCTGTCGCGGTACATGCGCGAGATCGGATACTCGTCCATATAGCCCCAGCCGCCGAACAGCTGCAGGCATTCGTCGATGATCTTGTTCTCCAGATCGGTGACCCAGTACTTGGCCATGGAGGCTTTGGCGGCGTCGAGCTTGCCCTCCATGTGCTGGCCGATCAGCCAGTAGACGAACACCTTGGCCACGGTGGCCTCGGTCTTGCACTCGGCCAACTTGAACTGGGTGTTCTGGAAGTCGATCAGCTTCTTGCCGAACGCGCCGCGCTGCTTGACGTAGTCGATGGTCAGCTCCAGCGCCCGCTCGATGGCGCCGACGCCCTGCACGGCGATGTTCAGGCGCTCCTGGGGAAGCTGGTTCATCAGCTGGAAGAAGCCCTGGCCGGCGTCGCCGCCGAGCAGGTTCTCGGCCGGCACGCGCACGTCGTTGAAGAACAGCTCAGAGGTGTCGGCGGCTTCCTGGCCGAGCTTGGCGAGGTTGCGGCCGCGTTCGAAGCCGGGCGCATGGTCGGTCTCGACGAAGATCAGGGAGACGCCCCGGGCGCCCTGGGTGGTGTCGGTCTTGGCCACGACGCAGACCAGGTTGGCGGTCTGGCCGTTGGTAATGAAGGTGTTCTGACCGTTGATGACATAGTCGTCGCCGTCGCGGCGAGCCGTGGTCTTGACGCCCTGCAGGTCGGATCCGGCGCCCGGCTCGGTCATGGCGATGGCGGTGACGTATTCGCCGGTGCAGATCCCCGGCAGCCAGCGGCGCCGCTGCTCCTCGGTGCCGTAGTGCAGGATGTAGGGGGCGACGATGGCGTTGTGCAGCGAGGCGCCAAAGCCGTCCACGGCCTTGGCCGCCATCTGTTCCATGAGGATCACCTCATGGCGGTAGTCGCCGCCGGCCCCGCCGTACTCCTCGGGAAGGGAGAGCCCCAGCAGGCCGGCCTGGCCGGCCTTGAGCCACAGGTCACGGTCGACGATGCCGTTCTCGCGCCAGCGGGCGGTGTCTTCCGGAGTGGCGTGTTCCTCGAAGAACCGGCCCACGGCCGATTCAAAAATGTTCAGATCCTCTTCGGCCAGGAAGGCCGGGCGTTCGACGTCGAGTACGGGCATGGGGATTAGAAAGCCTCCGTGGGAAATGACATGAGCGTTTCGGAGCCGCTCTTGAGTTTGGCGAGATGGCCGCCGGACACCGGCAGGATGCGTTCCAGGAAGTGGCGGCCGACCTGGAGTTTGAGAGTGTAGAACGGGTCGGCGTCGCCGCCGGCGATGCGGGCGAGCGCCGCCTTGGCCATCAGAGCCCACATGTAGGCAAGGCCCGTCAGGCCGAAGAGATGCATGTAGTCGCTGGACGCGGCCCCGGCGTTGTCGGGGTTGGAAAGGCCATTCTGCATCAGCCACATCGTGCCGTCCTGCAGCTGCGCCTTGGCGCCGGCCAGACCGTCGACGAAGGGCTTCAGGCCCGCGTCGCCGGCGTTGGCGGCCACGAAGGCGTCGACCTCGGCGAAGAAGGTCATGATCGCCCGCCCGCCGTTGGCGGCCAGCTTGCGCCCCACCAGGTCGAGGGCCTGAACGCCGTTGGTCCCCTCAGAGATCAGGGTGATACGGCAATCGCGCAGATACTGGCTGGCCGGGAAGTGCTCGGTGAAGCCTGAGCCGCCGTGGACCTGCATGGCGTCCGAACAGATCGCGAAGCCGCGGTCGGTGAGATAGCCCTTCAGCACCGGGGTCATCAGGCCCATGTAGTCCTCGGCCCGGCGGCGCTGAGCCTCGTCGGGATGATGATGGGCGAGATCGCCGCACAGGGCAGTCCACAGCAGGAAGGCGCGGCCGGCCTCAAGGATTGCCCGGGCGTCGAGCAGCATGCGCCGCACGTCCGGATGAACGAGGATGGAGTCGGCCGGGCCGGTCGGGTTCTTCGGCCCGGTCAGGGCGCGGCCCTGCAGACGGTCGCGGGCGAAGGCGGCGGCGGCCTGATAGGCGGCCTCGCCCTGGGCCAGGCCCTGCAAGCCCACGCCCAGACGCGCCTCGTTCATCATCACGAACATGATGGCGAGGCCGCGGTTCTCCTCGCCCACCAGCCAACCGGTCGCGTCCTCATGGACCATGACGCAGGTGGCGTTGCCGTGGATGCCCATCTTCTCTTCAAGGCCGGCGCAGACCACGCTGTTGCGCGCGCCGAGGCTGCCGTCGGGGTTCGGAATGAACTTCGGCACGATGAACAGACTGATGCCACGGGTTCCGGCCGGGGCGCCCTCGATGCGGGCCAGGACCAGATGGACAATGTTCTCAGCCAGATCGTGCTCGCCGCCGCTGATCCAGATCTTCTGGCCGCTGATGCGATAGCTCCCATCGCCGGCCGGAACGGCCTTGGTGCGCAACAGGCCCAGATCCGTGCCGCAATGGGGCTCGGTGAGGTTCATCGTGCCGCCCCACTGACCCGAGGCGAGCCGCGGCAGGTAGAGCGCCTTCTGGGTCTCCGAGCCGCCAGCCTGGATGGCCGAATAGGCGCCGTGGGTGAGGCCCGGATACATGGAGAAGGCCATGTTGGCCGAGGAACTCATCTCGCTCACCGCGAGATTGACCACCGCCGGCAGACCCTGGCCGCCCCAGGCCGGATCGGCGCCGAGCGCCGGCCAGCCGCCGTCCACCAGGGCGCGGTAGGCCTCTTTGAAGCCGTCCGGCGTGGTGACGGTATTGTCGCTCTTCCAGACGCAGCCCTGTTTGTCGCCCACGGCGTTCAGCGGGGCGAGGACCTCGGCGTTGAAGCGCGCGGCCTCCTCGAGAATCTGATCGACCGTGTCATCGCTGGCGTCGGCGAAGGCGGGCAGATCGGCGTACTGGGCGATGTTCAGCACGTCGCGCAGCAGGAAGCGGTGCTCACGCACCGGCGGCTGATAGCTCATGTGCCGCCTCAGGCGTGCTTGGGCGAAGCTGTGTCGCGAGAGCCTCGACCGCGGGCGCCGGCCGAGGGGATCGGCTCCTCAAGGAGATCGGGACGCACGTCAGCCAGCAGGCTTTCCATGCGATCGCAGGCCTCGCGAAGTTCAGCGATGGCGTGGTCGATATCCTGGCGCTGCTGTTCGAAGGCGACGATGCGCTTGCGGAACTTGCGCAGGGCCTCGGCATTCTGGGCCACCAGGCCGTCGTCCTTGCCGTACAGCTGAAAGATTTCGCGGATCTCGGCCAGGGACAGACCCACGCGCTTGCCGCGCAGGATCAGCTGCAGCCGGGCGCGGTCCTTGTAGGAATAGACGCGGTTGAGACCCTGGCGGGCCGGGGACAGCAACCCCTTGTCCTCATAGAAACGCAGCGCCCGCGGCGTGCATTTGAACTCGAGGCAGAGCTGACGAATGGTGAAGGTCCGTTCGGGACGGCGAAGTTCGATGGCCAAGGCGTGTCTCCCTGTGAATGCGCGGGCTCTTGTTGAGGCCCCCCCCAAGTCGCAGCGGACGCTAGTCAAGCCTTCCGCGAACGTCAACATCCCTTCCGCACGCGTCAACCGGTCCGGGCCGCGACATCCCGTCGCTTTTCGGGACACGCCCGGTTAGGCTGGACCGATGACGGCCGTTCCGGCCCGGAGAGCCCACCCATGCGCTTCCTTTTCCGCGCCCTGGCGGCGGCCTTCGGCTTCTGGGCGGCGTCGCGAATCGTCCACGGGGTCCACGTCGACGGCCTGACGAGCCTCATCCTCGCCGGACTGCTGCTGGGGTTGCTCAACGCGCTGGTGCGGCCGGTGCTGATCGTCCTCACCCTGCCCTTCACGATCATCAGCCTTGGGTTGTTCCTGCTCGTGGTGAACGGCCTGACCGTCTGGCTCGTGACCGTGTTCATTCACGGGGTGCGCATCCCCGGTCTTTGGCCGGCGATCCTGACCTCGGTGATCATCAGCCTGATGAGCTGGCTCGCCAACGCGGTCCTGGGCGATCTGGACCGTTCGCGCTGAACCGGCGCCGCCCGCGCGTGAATTGACAGGGGCGACGCCCCCACCCATCTTCAGGTCAGGGGACGACGACCGTGAGGAAGACATGAAACGTCAAAATAACACCGATCGTCTGACACGCCTGACCGGCGGGCTCATCGCCGGCGCCGTTCTGGCCCTGGCGGCGGGCGCCGCGCCGGCCGCATCGGCCAAGGCGCCGGTGACCCCCTGTTTCTACATCACCCAGTGGGGCGGCTGGAAATCGCCGAGCCCGGATGTGCTCTATCTCGGCGTCAACATGCACGACGTCTACAAGGCGCAGCTCAGCTCGCCGTCCAGCCAGCTGCAATGGCCGGACGTGCACCTGATCTCCGAGGTCCGGGGCTCGTCCAGCATCTGCACGGCGATCGACCTTCAGCTTTCCGTGGCCGACTCCAACGGCTTTCGGTCCCCGCTGATCGTCAAGGCCCTGACCAAGCTGACGCCGGAGGAAGTGGCGGCGATTCCGAAGAAGTACCGCCCCAACTGACCGCCGCCGCCGGGCCCGCTGTTCAGGCTTCGCTGGTAAAACCGCGCCAAATGGGCGATGGACCCCGCTTGATCCCGTTTCATCCGAGGACGCTCCCGCATGCCGCGTAAGCCCAACTATCAGTTCGAACGCCTGGACCGGGAACGCGTCAAGGCCGCCAAGGCGGCCGAGAAGGCGGCCGCCAAGCGCGAACTCAAGGAACGCGAGGACCGCGAGAAGGCCGGCGAACCGGACCCCGAATAGGCCCGCGCCGCATCAGCTCTCCGTCTGGCGCGCGGTGAAGCGCAGCCATGCAACGGCCGCAAGCCCGGTCAACAGCAGGCCGGCGCCGAGCCAGAGCACGCCGTGAACGTCGCGCTCGCCCACCACTCGTGAGGCGAGCAGGGGACCGAGCGCGCCGCCGAGCAGCTGGGCGGCGCCGCTCTGCATGGCCGCCCGCCGGCTGGGATCGGCGTCGATGGTCATGGGCACCAGGAACGGCCCCAGGAACAGTCCGAACAGGCCGGCGACGGCGTTGGCCCCGATGAACACGCCCGGGGACAGCGGCCGCGCATAGAGGGCCCAGACCGCCAGATAGGCCGCCGTGGTCATCAGGAAGACGGTGAAATAGCGCACCCGCCCCGCCAGGGCCGTGGCCAAGGCCCCGCCGACCACCTGAGCGGCCAGGGAGACCCAGACCGCCGTTCGCGCCACACCGGCATCGAGGCCCGATTCGTGGGCCAGCGGCTGGAGATAGACGCCAACCGCCCCCGCCGCCGAGACGAAGATCAGGGTCGCCGCGAGCGCGGCCCAGCCCCGCGGCGGCGGCGCCTCGCTCTCTCCGGCGGTCACCGGAAGCGGTGCGAATCGGGTCGGCGACAGCAACGCGGGGACGATCCCGACCACCGCCATGATCGCCAGCGACAGGAAGGCGCCGTTGGCCCCCCAGCGCGGGACAATCACGAAGGCAAGGGCCAGAGCGAGAAGCAGCTGCGCCAGGGTCTGGCTGGTGAAGAAAGCGCCCGCCCATCGCTCCGGTGTGACCGTGCGGGCGATCATCGACACCGTGATCCAGAGGAGTACGCCCTCCACGGCCCCGGTCGCCCCGCGCAAGGCCATCAGCCATCCGTCCGCCGCGCCGGTGGCCGCAAGGTTGAGGCCCGCCAGGCCCAGGGAGGCGGCGACGGCGATCAGCCGCAGACGCTCCGGACGCCTGATCAGACCCATGGCCGCCGTGGAGAGTCCCATGGCCAGGGCCTCTGTCGTCGCGGTGAGGCCGATACCGGCGGCGGTGAGCCGGTGCTCGTCGGCCAGGGCGCCCAGAAGCACGGGCATGATTCCGGCGAACAGCAGGGAGTTGACCCCCACGCCGATGGTGGCGCCCGCCTGCACGCCGGTGAGGCTCGGCCCCACCGCCTCGTGGACGAGATGGTCGTGCGGGTTCGCGTCCGCGTCGGGCTGATCGGTCATGCCGGCCCGGTCAGGCCCGGGGATAGAGAATGATCTAGGTGCAGCGGAACACCGCCATCAGCCGGCCCGTCGCCTCGTCCTCCACCGCCGCGTCCCAGACCTGGGTGGTGCGTCCGCCGTGCAGCAGCGACGCCGAGACCACCACGGCCCCCTCGGTGAGGGTGCCCATGAAATTGCATTTGACCTCGGCGGTGGTGAAGCCGTCGGCGCCTTCCGGCCAGACCGTCGAGACTCCGTAGGCGCAGAGGATGTCGGCGACGCTGAGCACGGCTCCGGCCAGCAGGAAGCCGATGTGGGCGACGAGATCGGGCCGGACCTCGAAGCGGCCGACCACGCGTCCCGGCTCGACATCGGTGATGACCAGACCCAGATGCCCCGGGAGCTTTCCCTCATTGGCCCGGTTCAGCTGTTCAACCGATTTGGTGTTCGTCGTCCTCGGCACCCGCGCGCTCCCGTGGCTGGTGCGCGCACAATGGCCGCGTTTCGAGTTTGCCGCCACCGGCGTATGATGACGGCGCGAAATTGCTCCAGGCGCCGATCATGGATTCCCAACCGCGGACGACCGCCAACGACCCGGCCATCACGCTGGAGACCGAGGGTCTGATCCTGCTGCCGGGCCAGCCCTTCGTGCTGACCGAGGCGGAACGCGATCTGGTCTCGCCGCGGTTTTCCGACGGCCGCGCCAAGAACATCAGCCTCGGTCCCACGGGCGGTGTGCGCGGCGCCGCGCCCGATCCGGAGGGACGCCGGCGGCTCGCCGACCTCATGAGCCGCTATCGGACCTGGGCCGAAGAGACCGTGCGCGATCTCGCCCCTGGCTACGGCCCCCATCTGGAGCGCGGCCGCACCAGCCTGCGCACCCGAGAGGTGGCGGAGGGCGCGGAGAGCAAACGCAGGGACGACCGGCGCCTGCATGTGGACGCCTTTGCCTCACAGCCCACGGGCGGGCGGCGGATTTTGCGGGTGTTCACCAATATCAACCCCGAGGGCGTGGACCGGGTCTGGCGGGTCAGCCGGGACTTCGAGGGCTACGCCCGGCGCTGGGCCGACCGGATTCGCGCGCCCTTTCCGGCAGAGGCCTGGCTGCTGCGCACCCTACGCATCACCCGGGCCAGCCGCACCCGCTATGACGCCCTGATGCTGGGCCTGCACGACGCGGCCAAGCTGGACGACGCCTATCAGGCCGCGCCGCCGGGCGAGGAGATGGCCTTCCCGCCGGGCGCGAGCTGGGTGGTCTATACCGACAAAGTCGTCCACGCCGCCCTGCGCGGGCGCTACATGCTGGAACAGACCTTCTACCTGCCGCTGGAGGCCATGGCCTGCCCGGCGGCGTCCCCGGCCCGGATCCTGGAGCGGATCACGGGACATACGCTGGTTTGAGAGCGGCGGGGCGAGGGCCCCCGCCGCTAGAGTTTCGCCAGCACCGCGTCGGCCATGGCCACCGTGCCCAGCTTACCGCCCAGATCGGGGGTGCGGGCGCCGTCGGCCAGGGCCGCGCTGACCGCGCTGGTCAGGCGGTCGGAGAGGTCGGGGCGGGCCAGGGACCAGCGCAGGGCCATGGCGAAGGAGAGGATCGCGGCTAGGGGATTGGCCACGCCCTTGCCGGCGATGTCGGGGGCCGAGCCGTGGATCGGCTCATAGAGCCCCGGCAGGCCGGGCGCGCCGATGGCGGCCGAGGGCAGCATGCCCAGCGAGCCGGTGAGCTGGGCGGCCTCGTCGGAGAGGATGTCGCCGAACAGGTTATCGGTGACGATGACGTCGAACTGGCGGGGGTTCTTGACGAGCTGCATGGCCGTATTGTCGGCCAGCATGTGCTCAAGATTCACGTCCGGATATTCGCGGCGGTGCAGGGCGGTCACCACCTCGCGCCAGAGCTGGCCGGTCTCCATGACGTTGGATTTCTCGGCCGAGGTCACCTTGTTGCGGCGGCCGCGGGCCAGTTCGAAAGCCACGCGCGACACGCGCTCGATCTCGGAGGTGGTGTAGACCTGGGTGTCGACGCCGCGGCGCTGGCCGTCGGCGAGGGTCTCGACCCCGCGCGGCTCGCCGAAATAGACCCCGCCGGTCAGTTCGCGGACGATCATGATGTCCAGGCCCTCGACCACCTCGCGCTTGAGGGTCGAGGCGTCGGCCAGGGCCGGGAAGCAGAGGGCCGGGCGCAGATTGGCGAACACCGCCATGCCGGCGCGCAGACGCAGCAGGCCGGCTTCCGGGCGAAGGCCGCGCGGAACGTCGGCCCATTGCGGCCCGCCCACCGCGCCCATCAGCACCGCGTCGGAGGCCTTGGCCAGGGCCAGGGTCTCGTCGGTCATCGGCGTGCCGTGGGCGTCGTAGCAGCAGCCGCCGAACAGGCGGGTTTCCAGGCTCATTTCGGGAAACAGCCGCTCCGCCACGCGGCGGACCTCGGCGGTGACTTCGGGACCGATCCCGTCGCCGGGAAGCAGGAGCAGGGTGGGCATGTGGGGGCCTCGGAGTGGAGGGTTAGGGGTCTTCGGTCAAAGATGCGTGGCCTTGCGCCCCCTCCACCACCTTCGGTGGTCCCCCTCCCCCGTTAGAGAGTCTAGTCCTCCTCCCCTGCAAAGCGGGGGAGGAGGCGCGAAGCGCCGGAGGGGGCGCAGGGCCGCGCGGTCAGAGCGGCCGTTCGGAGGCGACCTCGTAGGCGATCAGGCGGCGGTCGGAAACCCCCAGGGGCGGCCAGGCCTCGCGCCAGCGGGCGAGATGGTCGGTCTTGAAATGGGCGTCGAGGCAGGCCTGATCGCGCCAGACCTCGAAGATGTGCAGGAGTGCCGCCTCGGCCACGTCCTCGGCGTAGCCATAGGCGATGCACCCCTCCTCCGCCCGGCTGGCGGTCATCATGGCGATCATATGCGGCCGCAGGGCCTCAAGGTTCTGCGGCGGCACGCGCAGGGTCCCGGCGATGATCAGGCTCATCGCGCCGCCTCCAGCCAGGGCTGATCCAGGGCCCGGCGCGCCTCATAGGCGGAGATGTCGTCCGCCGCCTGCAGGGTCTCGCCGATGGCGTCGAGGCCCCCCAGCATCTTCTCCTTGCGGCCCGGATCGATGTCGAAATGGAATGTCTGGCCGGACGGGGCGGTGACGGTCTGGGTCTCCAGATCGACGGAGAACACATGGTTGCCGCCCTTGGCCTCGCCCATCAGGGCGCGGACCTGATCGCGCGGCAGGGCGATGGGCAGGAGGCCGTTCTGGAAGCAGTTGTTGTAGAAGATGTCGGCGAAGCTGGTGGAGATCACGCAGCGGATGCCGAAATCCAGCAGGGCCCAGGGCGCGTGCTCGCGGCTGGAGCCGCAGCCGAAATTATCTCCGGCGATCAGTACCTGCGCGCCCTTGAAGGCCGGGTCGTCGAGCACGAAGCCGGCCCGGGGCGAGCCGTCCACCTCGAAGCGCATATCGTAGAACAACCCCCGGGCCAGACCCTCGCGATCGACGGTCTTGAGGAACTGCTTGGGAATGATCTGGTCGGTGTCGACATTGGCCACGTCCAGCGGAGCGGCCTTGGCGTCGAGACGGGTGAAGGGGGTCATGGGCTTGAGGCTTCCAGAGCGAGGATCAGGTGTCGGCTCCGCCCAGCATCAGGGCGGGGGCGCAGGGGACGCCGGCGCGGACGGTGAAGACCCGGGTGCCGGGCTTGCGGCCGGCGCGCACGGGCGAGACATCGAGGCCGGCGGCGGCCAGGCGGGCCTGGGCGGCGTCCGGGTCGGCCACGCGCCAGGCGAGGCCGGTGATCCGGTCGGGGCCGTCCGACACCGGCGACTTGAGATCGGCGCTGATCTCCACCACCGCCCCGCCGCAGCGGAAGAACAGCAGGCGCGTGCCCCACTGGGGATTGGCGCGGTCGAGGCGCAGGTCGAGGCCGAGGCGCCCGCCGTAGAGCGCCACGGCGCGTTCCGGGTTGGGGGTGTGGATGACCACATGGTCCAGGGCGTGGGGCGCATCCGCGCGGGGCGGCGGCGGGGCGAACGGCCGGGCCTCCACCAGGGCGATGGCGACGCCATGGGTGGCCTGAAGCGACAGCAGGGCGCCGTGGTCGCGGTCGCGCCCCTCGGCCGGTACGCCCCGGCGCTCCAGCACCCGCCGGGTCTCGGCGAAGTCGGGGCTGGCGAATCCCAGGCCGAACGCCGGCTCGGCCCCGCCCGCGGCGATCTCCAGGGCCATGTTCTCGAGCTGGAAGCGGCGGCCGGAGACCGGCGCGGCGCCCAGCAACAGACCATAGGCCCGCGTCGCCGCTTCGGGATCGTCGACGGCGAGACCCACATGGTCCAGGCCGGTAATCATCCGAACTCGCGGACGTCGGCGATGCGGCCGGCGATGGCCGCCGCGGCCGCCATGGCCGGGCTCATCAGATGGGTGCGGCCGCCACGGCCCTGACGGCCCTCGAAATTGCGGTTCGAGGTCGAGGCGCAGCGCTCGCCGGGGGCGAGGCGGTCGGGGTTCATGCCCAGACACATGGAACAACCTGGTTCGCGCCAGTCGAAACCGGCCTCGCGGAAGATCACATCGAGCCCCTCGGACTCGGCCTGTTCCTTCACCAGACCGGAGCCCGGCACGATCATCGCGCTCACATGGGCGGCGACCTTGCGCCCGGCGGCCACGGCGGCGGCGGCGCGGAGATCCTCGATGCGGCTGTTGGTGCAGGAGCCGATGAACACGCGGTCGACGCGGGCCTCGTCGATCCGCTGGCCGGGCGTAAGGCCCATATAGTCCAGCGCCCGCTGGATCGCCGTCGCCTTCTCCTCGGCAAAATCGGCCGGATCGGGCACGCGACCGTCGATGGCCACCACGTCCTCAGGAGAGGTGCCCCAGGTGACGGTGGGCGGCAGGGCCGACACATCGACGGTGATCTCGGAATCGAACCGGGCGTCGGGATCGGAGACGAAGGTCTTCCAATGGCTGACCGCCATGTCCCAGGCCGCGCCCTTGGGCGCCGAGGGACGTCCCATGACATAGGCGAAGGTGGTCTCGTCGGGCGCCACCAGACCCGCGCGGGCGCCCGCCTCGATGGTCAGGTTGCACAGGGTCATGCGGCCTTCCATGGAGAGGGCGCGGATGGCCTCGCCGGTATATTCGATCACATGGCCGGTCCCGCCGCTGGTGCCGATCCTGCCTATCAGGGCCAGGGCGAAGTCCTTGGCGCCCACGCCGGGGGCCGGCGTCCCGGTAAAGGCGACGCGCATGTTCTTCGACTTCATCTGGCGCAGGGTCTGGGTGGCCAGGACGTGCTCGACCTCCGAGGTGCCGATACCCTGAGCCAGGGAGCCGAAGGCGCCGTGGGTGGAGGTGTGGGAATCGCCGCAGACGATGGTCATGCCGGGCTGGGTGCGGCCCTGCTCGGGGCCCACCACGTGGACGATGCCGTTGCGCGGATCCCCCATGGGCAGGAACTCAATACCGTTGGCCTTGACGTTGCGCTCCAGCGCCTGGAGCTGCGCCCGCGCCTCCTCGTCGGCCACCGCGCCCACGCCGAGGGCCTGACCCTCGGTGGGGGTATTGTGGTCGGCCACGGCCAGGGTGCGGTCGGGCCGGCGCACGGGGCGGTGCGCGGCGCGAAGGCCCGCAAACGCCTGGGGCGTGGTCACCTCATGGATGAGGTGCAGGTCGATGTAGAGAATCGACTCGCCGTTGGCGTCGGTGGAGACGACGTGGGCGTCCCAGATCTTGTCGTAAAGTGTTTTGCCGGACATGCGCCGCATCTAAGGGCCGCGGGCGCGGGCGTCCACCTTCGGATTGCGTCCGCCGGGCTACCCCGGGTCGAAAGGAGCCCCGCGACTTGCCGTGGTTAGGTAGTTTTCGCGGCTTAGCGGCCGCCTCTCCGGCATTTACGACCTTTGCCGTCGGTGGTCTTCGGCGCGGACTCCCTCCCGCGGGTTACCGCCTCTGTGGAGTTCACGTGCCCCTCGCCATCAACCTCGCGCTTTTTGTGCTCACCGTGACCGCGTTCCTGTTGCTTGAGCGGCGTTGGCCCGCCGTCAGGAGCCGACCCCCGGAGGTCGCGGTCAACGCCACCGCCGGGCTTCTGACCCTGTTCGTCCAGCTGAGCATGCCCTGGTGGTCCGTCGCCGAGACGGCCCTGGTCAATCTCGCCGGCGGCGGCTGGATCGATCTACGGCGTCTACCGCTGTGGCTGGGCGCGCTGGGCTATTTCTTCGCGGCCGATTTTGGCGAGTACATGTTTCATCGCGCTCAGCACCGCTTCGGCTGGATGTGGGCCATGCACTCCCTGCATCACAGCGACACCGCGATGAACACACTCACCACGCTACGTCACTTCTGGCTCGAACCCCTGTTGAAGTCAGTCAGCGTCTGGCTGGCCGTGGCGCTGCTGTTCAAGGTCGACGGTCAGATTCTGGCGATCTACGGCCTGATCGGCCTGTTGAATTTCTTCGCCCACAGCAACCTCCGCCTGGGCTTCGGCCGGTTCTCCTGGGTGCTGAATTCGCCCCAATACCACCGCCTTCACCACGGCGAGGACCCGGCTCACCACAACGCCAACTTCGCGGCGCTGCTGCCGATCTGGGATGTGCTCTTCCGCTCCTACCATCCGCCGGCCCGCGACGAGTTCCCGCCGACTGGCCTGGGCGGCGAGGCGACGGCGTCCGCCACGGATGTGCTGATCTGGCCGCTCAAGGCCGCGGCTGTCGCGCAAGCCACCGAAACCTGACGGTGCGTGCCTCGCTAAGGCGGGCACGGCCCCGCTGACATAGCGGCGTCAGGCGTGGGGGAACAGCGCGTAGCCGATCGTCACGGCCGCGCCGATCGCGATGGCGACGCCATAGGGCACGCCCTTCGTCGCGATGCCCCCGCCGCCGCCGGCGGACATGGCCTCACGCACCCGTCGCGGATTGGACAGCAGACCGACGATGGCGAGGACGCCGCCCGCCAGCGCGGTGACGAGCACAAAACTCAGAAGATGGTCGGAACCCATGAAGAGTGTCAGCGCCGACACAAACTTGGCGTCGCCAGCCCCAAAGATTTTCGCGACGCTCAGGCCAAAGGAGACCACCAGCATGCCGACCGACCAGAGCAAGGCTGGTCCGAGTCCAACAAAGTGATGCGCCACGGTCCAGGCGACGAACAGCGCCAGGACAGCCAGAACGCTGCTATTTGGAATTCGACGGTGGCGGTAGTCGCTGTACGCCGCCCAGGTCAGGACCACTCCGAGCGCCGCCGCGATCAGATAGCTCAAGAGTTGAGGGTTGAGGGTCATGGCTGGCCTTTAGGGTTGAAAGTGTTCTCAGGTTCTCGGCGGCGCGCCCGTAATAGGTCGAGTGCAGAGTCACGGCGCGCGACAGCATGTCCCGCGCATGATCGTAATCGCCGCTCAGCATTGCGGCGAAGCCGGCGTTGTTGAGGAGTCGCGCGTCGTCTTCCACGCCGGCGCCCTTCAAGGCGGCGGGGTAGTCGCCCTTCAGGGCCAGCGCGAGCCGAAGATTGGTGCGCGCCTCGCCCAGGTCGGGGCGCAGCCTCAAGGCCGACACGAAGTCGGCGACGGCCTCCGTCCATTGACGCCGCAACAGGTGAGAGTAGCCGCGGTTGTTGTAGACGACGGCAGACGCGCCCGACCCTGCCAGGGCGTGGAAATAGGCCTCGTCGGCCGAACTCCACTCCCCCTTTGCATCATATTGAACGCCCAGGGCGTTCCAGGCCCGCCAACAGGTGGGATCCGCCGCAACAGCGGCTTTCAGCACTTTCAGGCCTTCATCCGGGCGACCCAAGGCCGTCAGGGCGACGCCCTCGCCTTCGAGCGCGCGGGCCCGCTGGGTGCGATCCGCGTCCGCCCGCCGATAGGCCGCCAAGGCCTCCGCGGGGCGGCCCTGGGCCATGTTGAGGTCTCCCTCAATAAGGGCGAGCCGGAGATCCTTGACGCCGGCGTCCACCGCCTGGCTAAGGAGTCGCTGGGCGTCGCCATAGCGATGCTCGTCGAAGGCCGCCTGCAGATCCGACAGGGTCGCGCTCGACAGTGTCGGCGCGGGGCTCTTGGATTCGCGGGCGAGAGCGCTCTCACCCAGGCACAGCGCCGCCGCCATCACGAGCAGGGCATCACGAACGTGTCGTCGATTGGATCGCATTCAGGACGGCCTTTCCGATGGGCGGCGTTCGCTCGCGAGAGGTTTCTCTATACTCTCAGTCGATGGCGCGGCGTGACCCTGTAGAATCCGCGAATAGGCCTGGTTCCGCGCGACGATCGTCGAGTCAGGATCCAAATCTCTGGCGCGCGAATAATAGCGAGCGCTCAGATCGAACCGCCCCATCTTGTCATAGACGACGGCGAAGGCGTTGAGCACGCGGGCGGTTTCGCCGGCCCGCGCCATCGCGGCCTCGAGTCTGTCGATCGCGGCGGGATAGTCGCGTCGCGCGATCGACGCGACGGCCTCAAGATAGGGGCCCTCATCCCGCGCCCCGGGCGCTGGAGCGCCGGATACGGCTGGCCGGACATGGAACCTTGACGGCGGCGCGGGCGGACGGGCGGAGGCGGAAGGGCCACCGGCCACCACCAGTCCCGCAACGAACGCGGCGCCGGCGGCGAGGCGAAACCCGGCCATGGCGGCTAGTTGGCGAACCGGCGGACCATGTCGATGATCGGCGGGATCAGCAGCACGCCGACGATGACCGGCAACAGACACGTGATGAGGGGGAGAGTGATGAGCAGCGGCACCTGCATGGCCTTCTCCTCCGCGTTGGTGAACCGCTTCGCACGCATCTCGGCAGCGTAGTTTTGAAGGGTCTGGGCGACGCTGACTCCGAGCGTGTCTGTCTGGATGAGCAGACTCACGAACGATCGGATGGACTCCAGATTCCCCTTCTCCGCCATGCCGCGCAGAGCGTCGGCCCGGCTGCGTCCGGCCGCGAGTTGGGAGGAGACGCCGGTAAACAGCTCCGACACCATAGGGTGTGAATGTTCGATTTCCCGGCCCACGCGCTGGAAGGCGCCGTCAAGACCGAGACCCGCGTCCATGCAGACCACCAGCAGGTCGAGCGAGTCCGGAAACTGTTGTTCCAGCAACGTCTGACGCGCCGCGGCTCTCCCGTTCACCCATATTCCCGGCGCGGCCAGACCGACTACGCAGCACACCAACGACATCACCAGAGGGCCCAGGCCGGTCATCGGCGTCTGCGCGAAATGTTGGCTGACAACGAAAGCGGTCGGCAGCCCGACGGCCAGAGAAAACCGGACGATGACGAACGTCGCCGGCGCGGCCGAATGGCCAAAGCCAGCCGCGGTCAGGCTCTTGGTGATCTTTTCCCGTTCCTTCTGGTCACGCTGGAGCGTCGCATTCTGCACCCAGAGGAGAACGGGGTGCGTCAGGGCCTCGGCCTTCAATAGCGCGAAGCCGCCTCCCCCGCGCTTGACGGGATCGGCATATTCACCCCTGAGCCGCCGGCGAACCTTCAGGAACTCTTCGCCCGCCGCCGCGATGGCGATCGTAAAGATCACCACGAGCACGAACGTGAAAATCTGGAGGAAATTTAAGATATTCATCGGGCTGCTAATATTTGAAGTTGATGATTCGGTTCATGAAGAACCAACCCACGACGAACAGTACGGCCAGGACGCCGAAGGATGGCCAGAAAATCGGATCTCCCATCTTGTCCAGATAGAAGTGCGGATTGACGACCAGCTGAAAGGCCATCAGGCCGAAGGGCATGGCCGACAGGAGCCAGGCCGTCGCCTTGCCTTCGCCGGCCAGGGCGCTGACCTTCGACCCGAGTGTCGCGCGGGACCGCATGATGACGTTCAGAGACTCAAGAAGCTCGGCGAGATTGCCGCCGGTTTCGGATTGAATACCAACGGCCACGGAGAAGAATCGCACGCTGTCCGACCCCGTGCGAACGGCAAGGGCTTTCAGCGCCTCCTTGAACTCGGACCCATAGGTGGTGGCTTCGACGACTCGCGCCAACTCCGGCCCCATGGGTTCGCCCACCTCGCCGATCGCGAGGGCCAGCGCGGCAAGAACAGGGTGTCCGGCGCGCAGCCCCCGGGTCATGATCTCGATCGCCCTGGGCAGCTGTTCCTCGATCGCCTTCTGCCGTCCCGATCGCCTGAAACGCAGCCAGCTGAACAGGCCAAGACCGGCCAGGGCCATGGCTCCCGCCAACGACAGCACGATCACGTTGAGAGACGCGCCGAGTTTGACGCCCGCGACGATCGCGAACGCCAGCCAGAACGTGACAGCGCCCCCGCCGGTGATCGCGATCAAACGCTGCGGCGCAATTGACAGGCCAGCCTGAAAAATCAGGGTTTCGAACGCCTGAAGCCAACGGTCCAAAATGGGCGCATCCGGACGGGCGCCGGCCGCCTTGCGCAGCAGACTGGCGGCATCCTCGCCGGGCAGCTCTGAGGCCAGAGCCTCCAGGCGCCGCTTCATCCGGGTGGACCGGTCGACGTGTTTGAACGCGGTCCGGGCTGTCGCCTGGGCGAAAAACAGCGCGGCGAGAAACACCACGACATAGATCAGGGCGGCGTAGTCCAGGGACTTCATGCGTAGGCTCGGATCACAGGGGGCGTCAGATCCGGAAGCGGGATGCCACGCGACGCAAGGATGTCAAAGAACTTCGGCCGGACGCCCGTCGCTTCGTATGCGCCGGAGACGATGCCGGCCGATAGCTTGCCATCCCGCCGGAAGCGGAAGATTTCCTGCGTCTCGACCTCGCCGTCGTTGAGACCGATGAGTTCGGCAATGGACGTCACCCGACGCCGGCCGTCTTCCATGCGCTCGACCTGGATGACCACGTTGATCGCGGAAGCCACCTGCTGACGGATGGACCGCGGCGCAATGTCCAGGCCCGCCATGCCGATCATCTGCTCCACGCGGGTCAGGGCGTCTCGCGCGCTATTGGCGTGAACGGTCGTCATGGAGCCATCGTGGCCGGTGTTCATGGCCTGGAGCATGTCGAAGGCCTCGCCGGCGCGCACTTCGCCCACGATGATCCGGTCGGGACGCATCCGGAGGGCGTTGCGAAGCAGGTCTCGCTGCGAGATTTCGCCGCGACCCTCAAGGTTGGGCGGCCGCGTTTCGAGCCGGCCCACATGGATCTGCTGCAGGCGCAGTTCCGCGGAGTCTTCGATCGTCACGATCCGCTCGCGATCATCAATGAATGCCGAGAGCGCGTTGAGCAGTGTGGTCTTCCCCGACCCAGTGCCGCCCGAGATCAGCACGTTACGGCGGGCTTTCACGAGCGCCGAAAGCGTCGCGGCCATTTCCGCCGACAGGCTCCCGAAGGCGACGAGGCGGTCCATGGCGATAGGGCTCGCCGCGAACTTTCGGATCGACACCAGTGGACCGTCGACGGCCAGGGGGGGGATGATGACATTCACCCGGCTGCCGTCTTCGAGACGGGCGTCCACCATCGGCTGGGACTCATCCACCCGCCGGCCGACGGAGGAGACGATCTTGTTAATGATCCGGATCAGGTGGCGGGAATCCTGGAATCGCACATCGGTCTTTTCGAGCCGGCCGCCGCGTTCGACGTATACGTGCTCATGGGTGTTGATCAGGATGTCGCTGATCGTCTGATCGTGCAGCAGGGCCTCGAGCGGACCCAGTCCGAGCAGTTCGTCGATGACGTCTTCGACCAGCTGATCGATCTGCGTCGCGCTCAGGAACCGTTTCTCTTCGTTCAGCAGGCTGCGAATGGTCGTCCGGATCTGCTGCCGGAGGACGTCCCGGGGCACCTTGTCGAGGAGATTGAGGTTGAGCAGGTCCAGCAGGCGCTGGTGGATGCGAACCTTCAGGTCGGTGTAGTCCATCGCGACGGTTGTCGTCGCGGCGCCACCTTTACTGATCCAAAGCGGGGGGGACATCAGGCGGCGCCACGGCGCGCCACCGCCGCCGGAGCGCGGTCAGCCAGCATATCGGCCAGGACCAATACCGCGTTGTGCAGCTTGCCGCCCTTCTGCACATCCCGGATTTCCAGACCCTGGTTACTGGCCGCGGTCATCACACGCCGATCTTCCGGGATCATCACATCGATCGATCGCCCGAGCGCGCGTTCGGCGGCCTTCTGCGACAAGGAGGACTGTTGCTCGGGGTTGACCTGGTTGCAGGCGAGAATGATCGGCCGACTGTCGAGATCGAGCAAGGCGAGTGTGGCCAGCTGGCGTTTGGTCATCTGGATGTGGGGAACCGTCAGGTTGGTGACGAGAAGAATACGGTCCGCTTCGTTCAGCACCGCCGTTGTCCACGGCGTCCAGACGGGCGGCAGATCGATGAACGTGACCTCAAAATCGCGCCTCAGACCGTTCACGAGACCTTCGATCTGGTCGGGTGACACGGTGTCGAGCGCCATGATGTCTTCAGGCGCAGCCAGGAGTCTCAGGCCGGACCCATGCTTCCCCAGCACCTCTTGGAACGCTGTCTCCTCCAGGCCGCTGCCAAGCGACAGCAGGTCGGCGATGGAGGCGGATTTCGGCAGGTCCAACTGGATGGCGGCGTCCCCGCCCTGCAGATCCAGGTCGGCCAGGCAGACCTGAGCTCCGCCGCGGCTGGCGATCATCGCCGCGCTCTGGCAGGCGAGCATCGTCGCGCCGACGCCGCCGCCCGCCTTTAGAACGGCGATGATTTCCCGGGTCTCGCGCTGGGCGCCGCGCTGGCTGTCGGCGCGCAGCCGCTCCAGGGTCACCGCAAGAGCCGATTCGGTAATGGGAGCCGGCAGGACGTCAATGGCGCCGGCGCGCGCGAGACGATGGGTCGTTTCGACGTCGGCGCTGCGGAGGACGATGATCACCCGCGCGGCGGCGACTCGAGACAGTCGCTCCAGGGCTTCCAGCACCGATTTCGGCCGATCCCCGTCCACGGGAACGATGACCGCCTGGAGCGACGGCGACGGCCGCTTCGGCCATTGTTCGCCGAGCGATTCGAAGACCACATCCGGGAACAGCATCCGGATCGATTGCATGCCGCCCAGTTGGTCCAGGACGTTGTCGACGACGCCGATCCGCAGGCTGGAGGCGGGCGCGATGTCGTTCGCGCCGCTCAGGCGGGGGAAGGCGAAACGGGATATTGGATTGGGCATCTGACTATTGTCCTGATTGCGCGCCGTTGCCGGTCGCCCCAACTTTTGAGGCGGCGACGTTGGGGGTGATCACCACCCTGCCGGTGGCGTAGCGATCCATGGCCAAGGCCGCCCTGTCGCCCGAGGCGACCCGCGCCGGGCCGGTCTCGCGGCGCGCGGCCGGATAGGCGATCATTTCCCGCATGTTGGCGGCTGAGGCCTGGCCGAAGTCGGCCGAGAGGTGAGGCTGGACGGCGGCGCAGGCGGAAAGCGCGCCAGCGGCGAGTGCAAGCAGCAGGGGAGTCGAGGCGAGCTTCATGGCGGTGATTTTCCTAGTAGAGGATGTGACCGTGGGGGCCATCGACGCCGCCCTTGGTCGGATCCACGGGGTTGAGAACCTGGTCCTCGGGTCGGGCGCCCGCGTGCCGGCCCTGCATCTGTCCGAGCATGAACAGCTCGTAGTCGGACGGCGGAGCGAAGTGATCGCCCGGCGTCGCCACTGGGCCGCGCTTGGCATTCACCAGATGCGGCGTGATCACCACGACCAGTTCAGTCTCGTCCTTCTTATAGCCATTGGAGCGGAACAGAGCGCCAAGGATCGGCATATCCCCCGCATAGGGGAGCTGGCGGATGTTCGTCTGATAGCTGTCCGACAACAGCCCGGCGATGGTGAAGGATTCGCCATCGCGCAGCTCGACCGTCGTGTGACCGCGCCTGACCTTGAGCCCCGGCACGGAAATGCTTCCGAGATTGACCGAAATGGTCGGATCGATGCTCGAGACTTCAGGGTTGACGACGATGTTGATCATGCCGTCGCCCAGGATGGTGGGCGTGAACGCCAGGGCGACACCGAACTGCTTGAATTCGATGGTGACGGTCGGCGCCCCGCCGCCCGTCGTACTGGGAGACTGGGCGATCGGGATCGGAAATTCGCCGCCGGCCAGGAAGGTCGCCGTGTCGCCGGACATCGCCACCAGATTGGGTTCGGCAAGCGTCTTGACGATGCCCTTGCTTTCCAGGGCGTCCAGCATGAGCTCAAGATTGCCGTTGAACTTCAGGGCCAGCTTGCCGAAGGTGTCGAACACCGAGCCCACCGGCGCAGAGTTGTTGTCGCCGGTCAGGCCGCTGAAGATGGTTCCACCGTTGGTGATGCCATTGGCGTTCAGCCGCATGTTCTTAGCCGCGGTCCGCTCCATCTCCACGAACCGCACCGACAACATCACCTGCTGCGTGCCCTCGACGCCCAGCATGTTGATCACCTTCGAGGGCCCACTGCCATCGGCGAGCGACTTCGCGGGCGCATAGGCCTCGGCTAGCGACAGGACCTGCTGAAGAACAACGGGGCTGCTGACCGTGCCGGAGAGCACGATCGACTGGTTGGCGGACCGAACCGCGATGTCGTGTTCGTTGGGAAGAATCTCGCCCAGACGGGTCTTAAGGCCGGTGAGATCCGGCGAGACCACCACGTTGATCGACGCCAGAAGATGTTTGCCCGAGTCGTAGACGCTCAGGGCCGTGGTCCCGACACCCTTGCCTTCAAGGTTGAACGATCGCGCCGTGAGCGGGATCACATCGGCGATCTTCGGGTCGGCGATCATCAATCCGCCGTAGGCGCCGGGCAGCTGGATGACCTGCGACTTGCCCACATCGATATTTGCGCTGATGTCGACCGGTTGAACGGCGGCCGGGGGCGCCGACTCCGCCGCACGAGCGGGCAGCTGGATGACCTGCGACTTGCCCACATCGATATTTGCGCTGATGTCGACCGGTTGAACGGCGGCCGGGGGCGCCGACTCCGCCGCACGAGTGGGCAGGCCAGTAGAAAATGTCGCGGCCATGACGAGGAGAACGGGTAAACCTGCGGTTTTCATCTTGCTGTATCTTTCAATAGGTGATGTCGCGGTGGCCATCAGAATCCCCCCACGACGTAGCCGGAGGCTTCGTGGCCGCGCATCACCTGCACCTGGCCGCCCGGGGCGACGCGCGGCGCGCGCGCCGAAGCAGGCCGGGCGGACCGCACGACGGCCGCGGACTTCGGTCCGCCGGCGAAATCAGCCGCCGATGTTACGGTCTTGCTCAGGGTATGGGCGTCACCCATCCGCCGGAGCGCAAGCGTGATGGAGCCGATCGACTGGGCGAGCGTGACGGATTGGGCCTGTTCAGGCGAGACTTCCAGGGTGATGGCCTTCGCGACGACCGCCGTGCCCCCCAGCACATCGGACGTCTGATCGACGCCGAGCACCAGGACGTTTTCCGCCAGCACGCTCACGGTGGCGCTGCCGGCCTCGGCTCCGCTGCCGCTTCGGGTCGCCAGAACATCCACCCGATCGCCCGGCAGGGCGAAACCGCCGACGCCGGCGACGTCGCTGGATCGGATCGTCACGGCGCGCGAGCCGTCCTCAAGCGTCGCCGAGAGGTGGCCCTTGCCATCCCCGCCCGATACGGCCGAACCCAGAATCGGTTCGTTCTGCCCGGCCTGATGAAGAATGGTGTGCGGCGCACCAGTGAGCTGGCCGATCGTCCGGAAGGCGCCCACAGGGACGACGTCGCTCGGATAGAGCGCGACCTTGAGCATGGAGGGTTCGATCTTGGACCCGGACGGTATGGGACGGGCGGCGACCACCACGGGTTCGCTTCTGACCGGAGCGGGCGCGCTGGACACGTATCCGCGCACAAGAAGCACCGCGACAACGCCGAAAATGAGGGCCAGCACGAACGAGGCTATGACACGGATGGACATTTAAGGACTACACTTGTGTTTAATTAGACCATTGCTTGGTTCGGATAGGCAATTTTCAGCAGGAAACGTCTACATAGTGATTTTACATATAGAAACGGGGCCGCGGCGCCCACCAGGAAACAGCGTTCCTAATTGGACAACGCGGCCCCGCTCTAGTTCACGCTACCTTCGCCCGTCCTAGATCAGACCGTCTTAGGCGGCGGGCGTGATCGTGGTGGCGGCGGTCGACAGCTTGGTGTTGATCGTGGTGCCGAGGGTGGTGGCGCCGGCGATCACGACCAGCGCGATCAGGGAGAGAATGAGGGCATATTCGGCCGCGGTGGCGCCGGACTCATCCTTCAGGAAGTTAGCAATCTTGGACATTTTATACCTTTCATTGATGTGATGTCGAGGCGACAGCCCCGGTCGGAAGTGTTCGAAGAGAATTAGAAACGTGGCCGCGACGTTCAATAAAAACCAAAGTCTCCATTTTCACATCGCGGCCCCGTCCTAGATCAGACCGTCTTAGGCGGCGGGCGTGATCGAAGTGGCGGCGGTCGACAGCTTGGTGTTGATCGTGGTGCCGAGGGTGGTGGCGCCGGCGATCACGACCAGCGCGATCAGGGAGAGAATGAGGGCATATTCGGCCGCGGTGGCGCCGGACTCATCCTTGAGAAAGTTAGCAATCTTGGACATGGTAAGCCTTACAGTTACATGGGTTAAAGATTAACGCCCCCCGCGTCTGCAGCGAGAGTTCGGATTGCTTCAGATGAGCGGGAGCGCTCTGCCTCAGCAACGATCTCAACCTACCTCCGGGCCCCACCTGCCTACAATGCCAAAACTAACGTATGGGTGTAGGTAAATCCACCTATCGTGGGCTCATGAAATGTTATCACGTCCCAGAAAAGGTCTAAGTTAATATACGATCGGGTATTTTTATATCCTAACGCATAGGCAACGCCATATATACGCTTATTTTTCGCGCCCGATCGCCTACGAATATTATTATAAAGCCTTACCGAGCCCGCCAATCCATCTTGACACTATTTTGCATTCGGCATTTTCGGCATGTTGTTGCACACGGACCAATTGACGCGCCAGCGCCAGCGGGGCAAAATCACGGCTCGGTTGCGTAGGGGTTATTACAACCTACCCTGCGACGGCTGTATTATGGTTTCAGATTTAAGGTCCCGACGACCGTTTCCTCGGGGCGGGGGGCGCCGCTAGGCGCACCGTCATTTCACACCGGAGGGTTGATCAATGTCCGACATGCCGACCGCGCCGGCCACGACCGGCAAAGGGTTACTGAAGGATGAGGCGGGATCGGTGACCGCGGAACTGGCCCTCCTGATGCCCGTGATCTCCATGCTGCTGTTCGGTACGATCTATTTCGGGATCGCCCTGACCAACTATCAGCAGCTGACCTTCGGGGTGCTGACCGGGGCACGATCGTTCGCCATGGCGCGCGGTTCGGCGACTCCTTATAGTGCGGCGGTGTCCGCCGCTCAAACGGCCGCGCCGAACCTGACGCCCGCCAGCATCGCCCTGGTGTTCACCGTCAACGGAACCAGTTGCGCCAGCGACTCGGCCTGCTCCACCGCTCTGTCCACCGCCACCGGCCTTCCGGCCAAGCTCGCCGGCACCTATCCCTGCAATCTGGTGGTGCCGTTCGCGACCACGGTGACCACCTGCACCCTCAGCACCGCCTCCAGCCTGATCGTAGAATGATGACCGCGCGCCTTCCAATCGCCCGCCGCCTCGCGTCGGCGCTGCAACGTCTCGGAACCTTCCTCGCCGACGAACAGGGCGCCACCGCCGCGATCTGGGCCCTGATGGTGCCCGCGCTGGTGGGATTCATGGGCTTCGCCATCGACTTCGGGCGGGTCTACCAGGTGCAGCTGCAATTGCAGGCCGCGTCGAACGCGGCGGCCCTGGCCGGCGGCTACAACCTGCCGAGCGGCACCGCCGTCGCCACCGCCACGAGCTACAGCGCGCTCACGGGCAAACAAAATGCCTTCCCCACCACGGCCGGCGTCACCGTCTCCATGGTCAGCGGCTTTCCCCTGCTGAAATGCCTGGCCACCAAGACCTCCACCCTCGGGCCTTGCCAGGGCACGGAGCTCGCCGGCGGCGCCAATGTCATCCAAGTCAAGCAACAGGCGGTCCTGAGCACCTATTTCCTGCGCTACGCCGGCATCTCCTCCATGACCCTGCAGGCCACGGCCACCGCTGCGGCCAAGGGCGGGTCGGGTCAGTCGCTCGACGTCGTCGTGATCGTCGACACCACCGCCTCCATGGGCAGCACCCTCGACGCCACCTGCGGCCTCACCGCTCCAGCCTATCGCCTGAACTGCGCACTCTCGGGCGTTCAGGCCCTGCTGATGGGACTGAACCCCGCGCTCGATCAGGTGGGGATCATGGTCTTCCCGGGCCTGGTCAATCAGACCGCCGTCAACCAGGAATTCAACTGTACGGTGGTCGGCGGCGTAGGCGTAGGCACGCAGGC
Organism: uncultured Caulobacteraceae bacterium; assembly: GCA_903872075.1. GTDB lineage: Bacteria > Pseudomonadota > Alphaproteobacteria > Caulobacterales > Caulobacteraceae > Acaudatibacter > Acaudatibacter aquilonius. Next base: position 24,146 of record CAIQJF010000017.1, read on the forward strand.
CTACGACAAGTCGCCGATCTATCAGATCACGCCGCTATCGAACAATTTTAAGACGTCGATGTCGTCGCTGACGCTCAACCAGGCGTCCAACAACGTCCTGGCCACCAACAACAATGCCGGCTGCGCGAACACGACCAAGACCAACATGGACGCCACCGGCGGCGTCGGCACGTTCTACGCCGATGTCATCACCGCCGCGCAGACCTACCTCGTGGCCAACGGACGAGCCCACACCCAACGGGTGATCATTATTCTCAGCGACGGCAGCGCCAGCGCCTCATCCACCTACATGGCCGCCGCGAAGGTGAACAATCAGTGCCAAGAGGCGATCACCGCGGCTGACGCAGCGGCCACGGCCGGCACATGGATCTACTCGATCGCCTACGGCGCGAGCACGGCCACCTCATCCTGCCCCACCGACACGGGGGCCAACGCGATCTCGGCCTGCGCCACCATGCTCGCGGTGGCCTCCGACCCGACCAAGTTCTACTCGGATACGGCCGGCGGCTCCCTCTGCCCCAGGGGCAATTCGATCCTCAACCTGGTGAACCTGTTTTCGGCGATCTCGGCCGACCTGTCCGAGCCGCGCCTGATTCCGGACAACACGACCTGACCGGCGCGGTCACCGCCACGTCCGCGCCCACACCCTCGTTCCCCCCGAAAGCTTTTCTCAAATGACCCAATCCAATGCCGCCAGCCTCGACCAGCGCCTGATGGATATCAGCGAGAAGGTGCTGTGCGTGGCGCTGTTCGCCAGCCTCGTGATGCGGCTGGGCCCCACCTTGCTGAGCAACCCCGTCAACGGCTTTCCGATCCTGTCGGACGCCCTGATTGTGACCTTCATTCTGTCGCGGCGGCCGTCCGGAACCCCGTTGCGCCTTCAGGGCTGGGCCCTCGCCCTCTGCGCGACCCTGCTACCCTTGCTGATCCGGCCCGGCGGCCACGCGCTTGTGGCGCCCCTGGCGGCGGCCGTGGTGGGCCTGACGGGCCTGTCGGTGAACCTCTGGTCCAAACTGACCCTGCGGCGCAGCTTCGGCCTGGCGCCGGCCAATCGCGGCGTCGTCCAGAGCGGCCCCTACAGCCTGGTCCGCCATCCGATGTACCTGGGCTATATTCTCACCGAGGTCAGCTTCCTGCTCAACAACCCCAATATCTGGAACGTCAGCGTCTTCGCCATCGCCCTGGGCTGTCAGGTCGCCCGGATGCGGGCCGAAGAGCAGGTCCTCAGCCTCGACAGCGACTATGCGGCCATGCTGACCCGCGTGCGGTTCCGGCTGGTGCCGGGCCTGTTCTGACCCGGCGCCGCCGTCTTCAACCTAGGCCATGACCGGCCGCGCTCCGGCCGCCGCCGCCTCGGCCAGGCAGCCCATGTCGGCCAGGGTGGCGCGCACGGCCGTGTCGAAGGGCGTGGACGGGACCTCGCCGAGGAAGCCCCGCAGCTTCGTCTCGTCCAGGCCGATGGGCTTGTCCCAGAGGTAGCGCATCTCCAGCAGCTCGCGGAACATCTCCACGAACGGCGAAAGGGGGTAGAGCAGCGGATAGGGGAAGGGCTTGCTCGGGATCGCGCTTTCGCCCGTGACCCGCCGGATGGATTTGGCCATCTCATCGCCCCGCGCCTGCCAGTGGCCGGCGAAGTGGAAGCTCTCAAAGGGCGCCAGCTCCGATTCCCGGTCGAGCAGGCGGGCGAGGGTCTCGGCCAAATCCGGCAGATAGGCGAACGCGTGGCCGACCGTGACCGGACCGGGCGCGGCCACCGAGCGGATCCGTCCGCCCCGGCGGCTGGTGAGCCACTGGAAGCACGAGTTGGGCGCGGCCGGACCGAAGAAATCGCCGGCGCGCAGCACAAGGGCGCGGGCGCCCTCATGGGTCGCCGCCTCCAGCAGCTGTTCCATTTCCACCCGCACCTGGCCCTTGCGCGTGGCGGGCGTCTGGGGCGCGGTCTCGGCGATGCGCGGGCCGGCGTCGGGGGCATAGTTGTAGACATTGCCCGGCAGGACGAGGCGCGCCCCGTGGGCCTTGGCCGCCGCGATCGACGCCTGAAGCATCGGCAGGGCCAGGCCCCGCCAGTTCTTGTAGCCGGGCGGGTTGGCGGCGTTGACAATCACCGCGCAGCCCTCGGCGGCGGCGGTGACGTCGGCGCTCAGCATGGCGTCGCCCTTCACCCAGGCGATGGGCATGCGCGCGCCGGCCTTGCGGGCGGCGGCCTCGGGATCGCGGGCCAGGGCCCGGACGGTCCAGCCGTGCTTGATCAGGGCGGCGGCGGCGTGACCGCCGAAGGAGCCGGTGGCGCCGATGACCAGGACGGTCTTGGCGGCGGCGGCGGGGGAAGCGTTGGCAGCGGTCATGAGGGATCTCCGTTGTGACAGCCTCAAGTTAGGTGTCACGCCTGCTCTTCGGAATTGTCGAAGTCCGCAGGTCTGCTATGCATGATCGTATGACCAAGGCGCCTGACTGGGATTTGTGGCGATCGTTTCTGGCGGTGATGGACGCCGGCAGCCTGTCAGGCGCCGCGCGGGCCCTGAACATCGCCCAGCCCACCGTGGGCCGGCATATCGAGACACTGGAGGCGGATCTCGGCGGCGGGCCGCTGTTTACCCGCTCGCCGGGTGGTTTTCGCCCCACCCGCGCCGCCCAGGCTCTAGAACCCCACGCCCGGGCCATGGCCGCGGCCGCCGACACCCTGCTGCGCACCGCCAGCGGCGACGCCGACGAGGTGCGGGGCGCGATCCGCCTGACCACCAGCGAGATCGCGGCCAACGAGGTTCTGCCGCCGATCCTGACCGAGTTTCGCGAGACCTGGCCGCAGGCGGAGATCGAGCTGGTGGCGTCGAACCGCCTGGAGGACCTGCTGCGGCGGGACGTGGACATCGCGGTGCGCATGGCGAGGCCGACCCAGGACGCCCTGTTCGCGCGCAAGGTCGGCACGCTGAACCTGATCTTTCATGCGCACCGGTTGTATCTGCAGAAGCATGGCGAGCCGCGCAGCCTGGACGAGCTGCGCCGCCACACCCTGATCGGTTTCGACCGCATCCGCCCAATCACCATCGCCACGGCGAAGCTGGATTTCGAGGTGACGCGCGATCTCTTCGCCATGCGCACCGACAATGAGGTGACGCAGCTGGCGATGCTGAAATCCGGTTTCGGCATCTGCCCCTGCCAGCGCCAGATCGCCGCGCGCGATCCCAACCTCGTGCCCATCCTGGACGACCAGTTCGGTTTCGACCTGGAGGTGTGGGTGGTGATGCACGAGGACCTGAAGACCGACCGGCGCATGCGGCTGATGTTCGACCACCTGGTCGCCGGCCTGAAGGCCTATGTGGACGCCGACCGGCGCCTCACGTCAGGCGCCGCATCATAAACACCCGCACAGGGGTTGAATTGCCCGGCCGCCCCGACTAGGTTCCGCGCCTTCGCCGAACAGGCGGTGCGCGCCCGTAGCTCAGCTGGATAGAGCATCAGACTACGAATCTGAGGGTCGGACGTTCGAATCGTTCCGGGCGCGCCAATTCCGAACCAAACTACTAACATTCGCCGCGCCTGCGGCCCTTCCGGCTATGACTTCGGCGAGGGACGCCTTGTCCCCGGTGACACGGATCCGGTCGTCGTCTACCTCGATGTTCGAGATCACCGACCGGAGGTAGCCCCGTCGGGCCTGCACGTCGCCGTCATCCAGCTTCTGATGCATCAGCTCGGCGAAGGCCTCGATCCGGTCTGGCGTAACGTCGCTCCGGGCCACGGCCTGCTGAGCGATCCGTTCCAGTGATGCGACCGCGATGTCCCGCTCGTCCTTCAAGGCGGCAATGCGGGTCTTCAGGTCATCATCAAGATCAATCACCCCCTCCTCGATGGCGCGGTAGAGCCGGGCCAGCTTGTCCTTGGCCTGTGCAACCTGCGCATCCAGGGACCTGCGGCGCTCGGCAACGGCGACGTCCTTCGCGGCGCTGCGTTCAAGCAAGGCCTCGAGGATGAATGACAGGCGCTCCGGCGTGAGGAGCTTCTCCTTAACGTTGTCCACGACCAGGTTGTCCAGCTTGGCCGTGGGGATGTGCCGTCCCTTGCACACGGACTTGCCCTTCTGGTGGCAGCCCGCGCAGCTGTAGTAGGTGTAGGACCGCTTTCCGCAGGCTGTCCCCGTGCGGACCATTCCAGAGCCACACGTGGCGCAGGTGGCCAGACCCGCCAGCAGATTGGGACCGTTGACCGTGCGGGGCGGCGTCACCTTCGGATTGTTCCGGGCGAGCTTCGCCTGCACCTGCTCGAACAGGTCCATCGCGATGATGGTGGGTACGTCGATTTCGACGACCGTCGCAGGATCGTTAAGCTGACCGGTCTTGGAGTTTCTGACGCCATAGGGCCACTTGCCGGTGGCGTAGCACCGGTTGGTCAGGATTCCGTGGACCGGACCGATGCCGAAGGTCGCACCCTTGCGGGTGCGGTAACCCCGCTCATTGAGCCATTTGGCGACGTCCTTGATCCCCATAGGTCCAGTCTTGCCGTCACCCTCGGCGTAGAGCCGGAACATCAGCCGTACGGTCTCGGCGTCCACAGGATCGACAGCGAGCTTCTTCTTGATCTTCGCGCCCCGGGTCTCGGCCTCGACGATCTTGTAGCCCAGAGGCGGCGTGGCCCCGTTCCAGAAGCCCTGCTTCGCTGATTCCCGCATGGCCCGGCTGACGTTCTTGCCATTTTCTCGGGAGGTGTATTCGTCAAACAGCCCGATCATCTGGCGCATCATTTCCTGCGACGGATCATCGCCGGTGGGCTGGGTCACAGAGACAACCTCGACGCCACACTTTCGCAGCCTGCGGATCGTCATCTCCATCTCGGCGCCGTTGCGGTAGAACCGGGAGAAGGCATAGACGCAGATCACGTCGAAGCGCCGATCCGGGCTCCTGGCATCTTCCAGCATGCGCTGGAACACAGGCCGGCGGTCATCGGTCGCAGACGCCCCCGGCTCCACATACTCTTCGACAACAGACCAGCCCTGCGCCGTGCAGAACCGGGTCGTCAGATCGCGCTGGGACGGCAGGGACACGTCGTTCTCCGCTTGCCGGCCCGTGCTGACGCGGAGATAGACGGCGGCTCTCTTAGGGGCATCCGTCTGAGCAAGTTGGCGGAGTGAGGAAGCCATGGGAGACCCTTGAGACAGGCTGCAATCGTAGTCCGCCAGCAGCGGCGGTAAAGGTCAGTTCGGGTCTGGTCCGCGGAGAATGCGCGCACGATCGTCGCCGAGGAGCCGTTCAATCGCGTCCAGTTCCAGTTCGGTCACTGGGCAGTCGGAACCAAGGTCGCTGTCGATAACAAACGCGTTCGACGCGGGCCGCCGTTTGTCAACGGCAGGCTGGTCTCGGTCAAGGACGGGGCGGCTGGCACGATGCATCCCTCGAGCATCGCCCGCCAGGACGTAATGCGCGTCCGCAGAACCTCAGCGGAATGGAGGTCGGTTTTGCGCCGATTGTGTTGAAGAAGTCGGCGGATGGGCGCCGAGCCGTAGGCCGTGTCGGCCGCGAGCCGCTCGGGCCAGAGATTGTGCCGATCCTTGACCCGTTCGATC
>CAIQJF010000018.1 GCA_903872075.1 uncultured Caulobacteraceae bacterium
CGACATGACCCGCCGGGGCGGGCCCTTCCGGCCCGACGACGCCCAGAAGGTGCTCGGCGGTTATTTCCAGAGCGTGGACCGCAACAAGCTGAGCGTCTGCCTCGACCTGAAGACCGAGATCGGGCGTGCGGCGCTGAAGGCCCTGGCGCGGGATGCGGACGCCGTCGTCGAGAATTTCCGGACCGGTGTGATGGACCGCCTGGGCCTCGGGTTCGAGGCCCTGCGACAGGTCAATCCGAGGCTCGTCTATGGCGCCCTGAGCGGCTTCGGCGATCCCCGCACGGGGAAGTCTCCCTATGCGGACTGGCCGGCCTTCGACGTGGTGGCCCAGGCCATGGGAGGCGTCATGGCGATCACCGGGCCGGACGCCGATACGCCCACCAAGGTCGGACCGGGCGTCGGCGACATCGTGCCGGGCATGATGCTGGCCTTTGGTGTCCTGTCAGCCATCCACCATGCCCGGCGCACGGGCGAGGGCCAGTTCGTCGACGTCTCGATGGTCGACGCGGTGCTGGCCATGTGCGAGCGCACGGTCTGGCAGAGCTCCGTCCAGGGCGTGGTGCCAGGGCCGGAAGGCAATCACCATCCGATCATCTCCCCCTTCGGGATGTTCCCCGCGGCCGACGGCTTCATCACGGTCGCCGCCCAGCAGCAGCCCTTCTTCGAGATACTTTGCCGGGAGATCGGCGCCGACGCGCTGCTGGCGGACCCCCGCTTTGCCGATACGGCGACCCGGAACCAGAACCGGGTCGCCCTGAACGATGCCCTCGGCAACTGCACGGCCCAGTTTTCGAAGGCCGAACTGGTCAGGCGGCTGGGCGGACGCATCCCGTTCGGCCCGGTCATGAACATCGCCGAGATCGAGCAGGACCCGCACTTTGCCGCCCGGGACATGCTGGTGGAGGTGGAGCAGCCGGGCGCAGGGACCATCCGGGTCGCAGGCGTGCCCATCAAGATGACCCGCACCCCCGGCGCCGTTCGCCGCCGCGCGCCCCTGCTGGGAGAGGACACCCATGCCCAGCTCAGCCGCGTCGGCCTTTCCGAAAACGAAATCGAATCCGTGATCGCCGCCACAACCGCGGCCCAGGAGAAGTTGAAATGACTCGCCCCTTGCGTCCGCGCCGTTCCCAGTTGTCCGTTCCGGGCAGCAGCGAGAAGATGCTGGAAAAGGCCGCTCAGTCCCGGGCCGACCACGTCTTCTGCGATCTGGAAGACGCGGTTGCGCCCTCCGCCAAGGTCGGGGCCCGGGCCAAGATTGCCTGGGCCCTGAACAATCTGGACTGGGGCAAGAAGACCCGCTGCGTGCGGATCAATGACGTCACCACCGAGTGGTGCCACGGGGACATCATCGAGATCGTGGAGGCGGCGGGCGCCAATCTCGACACCATCATGCTGACCAAGCCCTATACGGCGGCGGACGTCATCTTCCTCGACCGGATGCTGGGGCAGCTGGAGAAGAAATTGAAGCTGGAGCGCCGGATCGGCATCGAAGTGCTGATCGAGGAGGTTCAGGCTCTGCAGAATGTGGAGGAGATCTCCCGCAGCACGGACCGCCTGGAGTGCCTGATCTTCGGCATGGGCGACTATTCCGGATCACAAGGCATAGACACCCGGGAGATCGGCGACACGGGCGGCTATCCCGGAGACATTTTCCACTTCGCCCGCTTCCGCATCACCATGGCCGCCCGGGCGGCGGGTCTTGATGCGGTCGATGGCCCCTACGCCAATTTCAAGAATCCAGAGGGCTACAAGTCGGAAGCCTCCCGCGCCAAGGCGCTGGGCATGGTGGGCAAGTGGGCTATTCACCCCGCTCAGATCGAACCGGCGCTGGAGGTGTTCTCCCCTCTGCCCAGCGAAGTGGCCAATGCCCGCAAGATGGAGGCCGCCTATCGCGCCGCCGAGGCGCAAGGGCTGGGCGCCGTGCAGGTGGACGGCGTGATGGTCGATGTGGCGGTGCTTCGCCTGGTGAAGAACACCCTCGACAAGGCGGATCTCTACGGACTGTAGCGCGACCTTCGCGGCGGAAATTCGAACGGAAACAGGAACAGGCGGGACGCATGTCACCAAGGCTGGACCACTACATCAACGGCCAGACGCGCCCGCCCGCCAGCGGCGTCTATCTGGACAGTTATGAGCCCCTGTGTGGCCAGGTCTCCGGCGGTGTCGCAGCAGGGAACGCCGACGACGTCGCCGTGGCGGTCGCGGCCGCATCCGCAGCCCAGGCGGACTGGCGCGCCCGGCGTCCGATCGAGCGCGGTCGCATCATGCTGGCCCTTGCCGCGAAGATCCGCGCGCAATCTGCGGCGCTGAGCGAGATCGAACGGCGCGAGACCGGCAAGCCCCCCTGGCAGGCCGCCGCCGAGATCGAGGTCGCCGCCCAGTATTTCGAGTTCTATGGCGGTCTCGTGAATGTGTTCCAGGGCGAGAAGATCGACCTGGGGTCCGGCTATCACAGCTATACGTCTCGCGAACCCTACGGTGTGGTCGGCGTCATCACCCCATGGAATGCGCCTCTCAATCAGGCGGGACGCGCGGTGGCGCCCGCATTGGCGGCGGGAAATACTGTGGTCCTCAAGCCCTCTGAATTCACCTCTGGCACCAGTGTCGCGGTGGCCCGGATGGCCGTCGAGGAATGCGGTATGCCTGCGGGCGTGCTGAACGTCGTGCTGGGTGCGGGCGCGGAGTGCGGCGCGGCGCTGGTGTCACATCCGCTGGTGCGCAAGGTGGCCTTCACCGGCAGCCCCCGGGCCGGCCGCGAGATCGCCCATATCGCCGCGGACCGGATCATCCCCCTGACCTTGGAGCTTGGCGGCAAGTCCCCCAACATCATCTTCGAGGACGCTGATCTCGCCCAGGCCATTCCGGGCGCGGTGCGGGCCTTCATCATCAATGCCGGTCAGGTGTGCCTCGCCGGGACCCGGCTGCTGGTCCAGCGCTCCATCCATGATCAGGTGGTCGCAGGACTGGCCAAGGCCGTCCAGGCCTTCAAGGTCGGCCCTGGCGCCGACGCCATGGTGGGCGCCCTGACCACGCCGGCGCAATACGAGCGGGTCAAGCAGTGGTTCCAGATTGCCAGGGATGAAGGCCTCAACGCGGTGGTCGGCGGCGAAGTGGTGGAAAACCCCGAGTGGGGACAGGGCTGGTTCATGCCCCCGACCGTCTATGCCGGCGTGACCAATGACATGCGGATCGCGCGGGAAGAGGTGTTCGGCCCGGTGCTCGTGGTCATTCCCTTCGAGGATGAAGCCGACGCCGTGCGCATCGCCAATGACACCGAATACGGCCTCGCGGCAGGGATCTGGACCCAGAACCTGTCACGCGCTCATCGCATCGCCGCGTCCGTCGAGGCTGGCCAGATCTATGTGAACGAGTATGGCGCAGGCGGGGTCGAAACCCCGCTGGGCGGCTTCAAGTCCAGCGGCTATGGCCGCGAGAAGGGCATCGAGGCCCTGCACCACTATACGCAGCTGAAATGCGTGACGATCAAGCTCTAGGGACGAACATGAAACTCGAAAATGCAAGAGTTGTGGTCACAGGCGGTGCTGCCGGTATCGGCAAGTCCCTCGCGAAGTTGCTGGCGGCTCGGGGCTGCAAGGTCGTGGTCGCCGATTACGACCTCGACCGCGCGACAGCCGCGGCCAGCGAGATCGGGCCTCTGGCCCATCCCGTCCGATGCGACGTCAGCGACCATGCTTCGGTCGAAGCTCTGGCGGAGCAGGCCTATGCCCTGCTCGGCGGCGTCGACGCGGTGTTCGCCAATGCGGGCGTGAGCCACTCCGGCGCTCTGATCGACGCCACGCCAGAACAGCTGGACTGGGTCATGGGCGTCAATGTCCGGGGCGTGTGGAGCACGGCTTCGGTCTTCGCCAAGCGGATGATCGCCAGCGGTCATCCGGGTCACATCTGCATCACGGCGTCGGAACATGCGCTGGGCCTTCAGCACACCGGCGGAGGGCTCTACACCGCCAGCAAGCACGCAGCGCTCGGTCTGGGCGAAATCCTGCGTGCGGAACTGCCGGAAACCATCGGGGTGAGCGTGCTCTGCCCCGGTCTCGCCAACACCGAACTGCATCTGTCCGGTCGTGTCAGTCCCTTTGGTCCTGGTGATCCGGGGTCTGTGGCGGTTGGCGCGGCGGTCCTGGCGCGAGGCATGTCGGCCGACAGGGTGGCTGAGGGCGCCATCGCGGGGGTGGAGCGGGGCGACTTCCTGATCGTCACCCATTCCATTTCCTTCAAGGCGGCGGAACGCCGGTTCGCCGAGATCTCCGCCGCCTTCGCCGCCCAGGCGCCCTGGAGCGCGGATGCCGAGCGCTATGACGTCAACCGCGTGGTGGCCGAGGTCATTGCCTCACTGAAAGATGCAGGAGACAAGGCGTGATCACCCTCTATCAATTCGCCACCTCGCCCTTCACCGAGAAGGTCCGCCGGGCTCTGGCCTACAAGCAGCTTCCCTACACCGTGCACGAGGTCGAGCGCGCGGCGGTGCCCGCTGGCAAATACGCCGCGATCAGCGCCACGGGAAAGTTTCCGGCCATCGACCACGATGGAACCGTCGTGTGGGATTCCACCGACATCCTCGACTATCTGGACAAGGTCTTTCCGGAGCGGCCTGTGGCGCCGGATCAGTCCCGGGACGCAGCACTGGCCCACGCCATCGAGGAATGGGCGGACGAGAGCCTCTATTTCTACGAGATGACCATTCGCCTGGCCTGGCCGCACAATCTGGACGGCGCTCTGGAAGAGTTCGCCGCCAGCATGTCCCATGTTCCGCGCGATCAGCTGCGGGGCATGATCCTGGAGGGCGTCAAGGCCCTGACCACTACGCAAGGGATCGGACGCAAGCCGGTTGAGCAGATCATCGCCGACGTGGAACGCCAGTTCCAGGCGCTGGACCGGATGCTGGACGGTCGTGACTGGCTGGTGGGGGAGCGGCTCTCTCGCGCGGAACTGTCCGTCATCGCGCAGGTGAACGCCCTTCTCTATGCGCAGGAAGCGCGAGCTGCGCTGGACCGCACCCGGAATGTGAAGGCCTGGATGACGCGCGTGGACGCCATGGCGCCTGACGCCCAGAGACAATAGGTGCGTTCCGGCGGGGAGGAACGACTGAGACAAGGATCACTGGAGCACGGTGACCATCACGGCGGAGGACAACGGATGTTTGGAACGGATGGTCAGGCGAGGTTGCTCGCCGCCTGCGTCAGCGACGGAGAGTTCCGGATTGCGAGCCGACACTGGACCGGCGGACTGATTCTGGAATCTCTCACGGTGCGTCTGTCCTTGCGGTTGGATGGGGGCGCCATTGTCGGAACGGAGGTCCGCGCGGGCGAAGCCGGCGTCATTGCGGTTCATGCGACCGAGGAGGCTTGGTCCCAGCTGCTGGCGGAAAAGCCGCCGCGCTTCTTCAATGACATCTCTCTGGTCGTCGCGACCGGACTGGCGACGCTGGAGGCTGATCCTGTCCTCTACGCCCAGTATTTTCCAGCGGTGATGCGGGCGATCGAATTGCTGCGACCAGCCACTTCGGCCACGCCCGTCCGTGAGGCGCGGCCGAACGGGACCTTCGACAGCCCGGTTGGGCGGTATGTCCATCTGGAGGTCGAAGGTCAGGACTACCGGGTCTATTTCGAGGAGGCCGGGCAGGGCATCCCCCTCCTGTTGCAACATACGGCGGGCTGCCACGGCGCACAGTGGCGGCACCTTTTCGAGTGCGAAGCCATTACCAGCCGCTTTCGGCTGATCGCCTATGATCTGCCTTTCCACGGAAAGTCGTTGCCGCCGGTGGGCCCGAAGTGGTGGGCGGATGACTACAAGCTGACCTCGTCCTTCCTGCGGGCCTTCACGGTGGGCCTCTCTTCAGCCTTGTCCCTCGATAGCCCGGTCTTCATGGGGTGTTCCGTGGGCGGCATGCTGGCCCTGGATCTGGCGCGATACCACCCTGAAGCGTTCCGGGCCGTGGTGTCCCTGGAAGGCGGCCTGCATATCGGCGGCGACATCGCCGAGCTTGAGATGCTCTGGCATCCGCAGGTCAGCAATGAATACAAGGCCCGGCTGATGAACGCGCTGATGAGCCCGACCTCGCCGGAGGCCTATCGAAAGGAGACCAGCCAGGTCTACGCCTCCGGCTGGCCGCCCGCCTTCCTGGGCGATCTCAACTACTATGTCACCGAATACGACCTTCGGGACGAAGCGTCGAAAATCGATACGTCGAAGGTCGCGGTCCATATTCTGTCCGGGGAATATGACGGCAGCGGCACCCTGGAGCATGGGCAGGCAGCCCATGCGGCCATCGCCGGATCCACCTGGTCCGCCATGAACGATGTGGGGCATTTTCCCATGTCCGAGAACCCGCAGGCCTTCCTGCAGCACCTGCTGCCGGTGCTGGATGCGATTGCATCGGCCTGACAGATGGAAAGCGCTGCCATGTCCTCCGGATACCTCACCTCCGACCGCCTGATGATGCAGGAGATGGCGCGGACCTTCACCCGGGAGCAGGTGACCCCGCTGGCCAACCGGCTGGACCCTGAAAAGGGCGATATTCCCCGTTCGCTGATCGATCAGATGGGGGAACTGGGGTTCTTCGGCATCCTGATCCCGGTGGAGCACGGGGGGCTGGGTCTGGGCGCCTTTGAATACTGTCTTGTGGCCGAGGAACTGGCCCGGGGCTGGATGAGCGTGGCCAGCATTATTGCCAGGGGCAACAGCTTCTATCGCTCCATTCCCGGGACCGGAGAGGCGCGGGCGGCCAGGATCGCCGCCATGGCCAGGGGCGACTATCTGGGCGCGGCAGCCCTGTCCGAGCCTCAGACCGGGTCGGATCTCTCCAGCGTCTCCTGCCGGGCGCGTCGGGAGGGGGATGAATGGGTCATTACGGGCGCCAAATACTGGTGCACCTTCGCCGACGGGGCGGACTTCATCAGCGTGCTGTGCCGGATCGACGATCCGGACGCGCCGAACGGCAAAGGCGGCACGGTCAGCGTCATCGTCGAGAAGCCCCGGGGCGAATTGCCCAAGGGCGTGACCGGTTCTCCCATTCCGAAGATCGGCTATCATGGCTGGAAGACCTGGGAGCTCTCATTTGATGGCGTGCGTGCGCCGGTTCAGGAAGCGCGCCCCTCTGACACCGGTCGAGCGTTTCAGGCCACGGCCGCAGCGCTGGGTCTTGCCCGAGCCCATACGGCGGCCCGGTCCATCGGACTGGCGCAGGCGGCGCTGGATCACGCTGTTGGATACGCCAGGGAACGGGTACAGTTCGGCCAGCCGATCTCGGACTTCCAGGCCATCCGCTTCAAGATCGCCACCATGGCCACCGAGATCGAGGCGGCGCGCCAGTTGATGTACCACACCTGCACGGAACTGGATGCGGGTCGCCCGGCGACGAAGGAGACCTCCATGGTCAAGTACTTCGCATCGGAAATGTCGGAGCGCGTCACCAGCGAAGCGCTGCAGATCCTTGGCGGCGCCGGCTACACGACCCTGCATCCCGTTGAACGCTACTGGCGGGACGCCCGCCTCACCAAGATCTTCGAGGGAACGTCGGAGATCCAGCAAAGGATCATTTCCGACCAGTTGCTGGGCAAGCCGACACGGAAGTAGACGCGCTCGGCCACGCAGCGCTCACATTTTATTTTGCATTGATTTGAGGAGGCTTTCTTGGCCGACCAAGACTTCGAGACAATCCTGTATTCCGTCGATGACGGGATCGCCACGATCACACTGAACCGTCCGGACCGAATGAACGCAATGACAGGCCGCATGATCCACGATCTGCTCCAGGCGTTCGACCTGACAGACGCCGACGACGACGTCCGGTGCGTGATCTTCACAGGGGCTGGGCGGGCGTTCTGCGCGGGCGCCGACCTAGGGAGCGGCGCGGCCTTCGACTACGGGTCCCTGGCGGATCCAGACATCGAAAAGACCCGCGTCGGCGACATCTATCGTGACGGCGCGGGGCTTGTGACCATGCGCATGTACGAAAGCCTGAAGCCAATCATCGCCGCCATCAACGGGGTTGCCGTTGGCGCAGGCGCCACGATGCCGCTTGCGGCGGACATCCGCCTGGCATCGACCACGGCCCGGTTCGGGCTGGTGTTCGCGCGCCGCGGGATCATACCCGATGGTGCGGCGACGTGGTTCCTGCCGAAGCTGGTCGGACTTCAGACGTCGCTGGAATGGTGCATGACGGGCCGTGTCTTCCCGGCGCAGGAGGCGCTGGAAAAGGGGCTGGTCCGATCGCTTCACGCACCGGAAGACCTGTTGTCGGCCGCCCGGGAACTGGCGCGCGAGATCGCGGACAATACCGCACCCGTCTCCATCGCCCTGACCCGGCAGATGCTGTGGCGCATGGCTGGAGCCGACCATCCGATGGAGGCCCACATCACCGACAGCCGGGCGATCCAGTCCCGCGGGGCGTCGGCGGACGCTAGGGAGGGGGTGAGTTCGTTCCTGGAGAAGCGGCCACCCAGCTATCCCAACCGGGTTAGCTCGGACCTTCCGGATCCCTATACCAACTGGCGAGAGCGGCCGTTCACCTAGAGCCCAACGGTCCGATGCGTCTTGGCTCGCCTCAGGTCAGGGCAAACCCCGCATAGCCGCTGTTGCGATATTCGTCGCAGGCCGCCCGGTACTGCACCAGCCCGCCCATATAGGCGATCAGCTCGCGCTTCTGGCCGTCGTCGCGGGGGAGGCGATACCAGGAATTGCGGTTCTGGCCGATGAGCGTCGGCTCCGAGATCTCCTCGTGATGCGCCATCCAGGCGGCTTCGGTCTCGGCGGTCGGCTCGATGGTCTTCAAACCCTTCGCCCGGGCAAACGCGATGGTGTCGCTGATCCAGCCCACCTGCTGGTCGGTGCAGACCGGCACATTGCAGATGGCGGCGGCTGGGGCGAAGGGGGCCATGGTCATGAACAGGTTGGGGAAGCCGTGCACCTGCATGCCCACCGTGGTGCGGACGCACGTCTTCCACTGATCACGCAGGGAGACGCCGTTCCGTCCGCGAATATCCACCTGGTTCACCGCGCCCACGCCTGCGTCAAAGCCGGTGGCGGTGATGATCACGTCCAGGTCGATGTGGCCTGACGTCGTGTTGATCCCCGTGGGGTCCACCGAGAGGATCGGGTCTTCGCGCAGATCCACCAGAGTCACGTTGTCCCGGTTGAACACGTCGAAATAGCCGTTCTCCAGCGGCACACGCCGGGTGCCGAACTGGTAGTCTTTTGGAACCAACTTCTCGGCGACCGCCGGGTCCTTGATCCGCGCCCGGATCTTTTCACGCACGAACTCCGAGATGAACTCGGCGGCTTCCGGGTTCATGAAGGCGTCGGCGAAGGTATTGCCCCACATCTTCAGCGATCCGTTGGCCCAGATGCTCTCCAGATAAGGCGTACGCTGTTCCTCTGGCATGTCGTCGAACATGGGCGGTTCGTCGTCATAGACAAAGCCGCCGAAGGACTGGTGCACCCGCGCGTTCAGGTCGTCATAAGAGGCCCGCATGGCGGACAGGTCCTGCTCGGTGATCCGGTCGTTGCGCATCTTCACCGCATAGTTGGGCGTGCGCTGGAACACGGTCAGGTGGCCGACCTCGGCGGCGATGGACTGGATCACCTGAATGCCGGTGGCGGCGGTGCCGATCACGCCGACGCGCTTGCCCGCCAGATCGAGGCCGCCCTTGGGCCAGCGGCTGGTGTGCACCGCCACGCCCTTGAAGGTGTCGAAGCCGGGGTAGGGCGGCGCCTTGGCCACGGAAAGGCCGCCGGAATTGAACACCAGGAACTGGGCGCTCACCGTCTCGCCCGTATCCGTCGATACGATCCAGCGACCGCTCGCCGCGTCGAATTTCGCGGCTGTGACCCGGGTCTTGAAAGTGATGTGGCGTTTCAGATCGAACTTGTCGCAGACATGATTGAAATAGGCCTCGATATCCACCTGGCCCGGAAAGCGCTCCTTCCAGTCGGCCTCGTCCCAGAGTTCCTTCGAGAACCAGTACTGGTAGAAGGGGAAGTGGCTGTCGCAGCGCGCGCCTGGATAGCGGTTCCAGTACCAGACCCCGCCGACGCTATCGCCGGCTTCGAAGGCGCGGATGTTCAGGCCCTGCTGGACCAGTCGATAGATCTGGTAGATGCCGTTCAGCCCGGCGCCGACCACGACGGCGTCAACCTGCTCGATACCTTGTTCCACGGCGCCCTGCGTCATCCTGACCTCTCCCTAAAGCTAATGTTCTTGTCCGCGATCATGCCGGAAAGTCGCAAGCTTGCTTTGGCGAAACGCGACAATGCCTTGACATAAGGCGACAGGGGTGGAGGCTCCGGATCATGGAACTCGTCGCCAGCGCCGCTTCGGCGCGTCAGATCCTCAGCCACCTCGATGCGCTTGGTCTGGATGACCGTGAGCTGGATGTGGGCTTTGTCGACCCGGCCTTGCGTCGCTCCACCGTTCCGCTGCAAGTTTCCGCGCGGTTGAGTTTCGATCTCCTGGAGGCGGCCGCCCATCATCTCGATCTACCGGACTTCGGGCTGCGTCACGGCCTGTGGCTGAACCTGAGGGGCCTCGATTCCATCAGCCTGCTCTGGGATCACGCCGGATCGGTGGCGCAGTGGTATGGCCTCGCCCGGAAATATGTGCACCTGGAGAACAACGCGGTCGGCTACGAGGTCGCCCATGAAGGCGAGGACGTGGCCCTGGTCCATGATGTGCTCGCGGTCCTCCGACCGGGCGCCGCCCAGGCGACATTCTCCTTCGTGACCATGACCGCGCGGGTGTTCCGGGAAATGCTGGGGCCGGCCTGGACGCCGGTGCGGGTGGAGTTCACCGCACCAAGGCCCACCGACACATCCCTGTTCCGCAGCTTCTATCGCTGCCGGGTCGAGTTCGACGCGCCTCGCAATGCGCTCGTGGTGCGGAGGGCGGATTTCGAGCGGCCTTTGCCAAGGCACAACCCAGAGCTTGTAACCTTCTTCGAACAACAGTTGCGCCGCCAGATCGAGACCCGGTCAACGGCCATCGAGGATCTGGTCATCGGCCTCCTGATGTCCAGGATGGCGGGGACGCCGCCGTCGCTGGAGGCGATAGCCGGGCGGCTGTGCATGACCGCCCGCACCTTGCAGAGGCGTTTGCGGGCCGCGGGAACCAGCTATGGCCAGCTTCTCGCCAGGGCCCGGAGAGACATCGCCGCCGCGCACCAGCGCCGGACCCCGCCGACCCCACTATCCCGACTTGCCCACGAACTCGGCTTCGCTGACGCCACAGCGGCAAGTCGGTTTCTGAGGGGATGCCGGTTAGCCTCGCCGGGCCATGGGCGGTCGCGCCGACCGCAGGCGTAGATCAGCTGGCTGTGGTCACTGATCTCAAATCGGCGCCCCGCATGGCGCCATTCGCATTGAAAGTCGGTCCGAAGCGGTTCTGCCGGAGCAAGACCATTTGGCGCAATATATCTGTTTAATGGCGCAACTTATCGGTTTTCTGACGTGCCGCCCGTATATGGTTCCTGCCAGTCAAACAGAAACGCGCACTCATGCGGAAGTGGGCGCCCGCATACAGAGGCCGAGCGATGAGCAGACTGGATGGCAAGGTAGCGATCGTGACCGGCGCAGCCGCGGGTCTTGGTGAAGCGACGGCTCGGCGCTTTGCCGCCGAGGGCGCGAGTGTGCTGCTCACCGACATCAGCGAGGAAGGTGAAGCGGTGGCGGCTTCGATCGGCGGCCCTGCACGGTTTGCTCAACAGGATGTCACCGACGAGGCGCGTTGGGACGAGATTATTGCGCTGGCGATTGCGACGTGGGGTCGGCTTGATGTTCTGGTGAACAATGCGGGCATCTCGATGTTCGGCCTCGTCACCGATCTCAGCTTTGCCCAGTGGAAGCGCTGCATTTCGGTTGATCTCGACAGCGTGTTCCTTGGCACGCGCGCGGCGATCCCGGCGATGCGCCAGGGCGGCGGCGGATCAATCATCAACATCTCGTCGATAGCGGGGATCACCGGACAGCGCACCCTGTCTGCGTATTGCGCGGCCAAGGGCGGAGTGCGGTTGTTTTCCAAGGCAGTGGCCCTTGACTGCGCGGATGCTGGCGACAACATCCGCGTCAATTCGGTCCATCCCGGCATCATCGACACGCCGATCTTTCGCGCGACGACGGAAGATCTGCGCCGAGCGCCGGTCGGGCCGGAGCCACTCAACCCCGACATGCTGGCCGGTATGGTCACCCCGATGAAACGGGCGGGGCAGGCAGCAGACATTGCGGCGGCCTGCGCCTATCTCGCGTCTGACGATGCCGCCTATGTCACGGGAACGGAACTGATTGTTGATGGTGGATTCTGCGCCGCCTGATCCTGCTGCGCATGAATGTTAACGCTTTCGGAGGGGCGCAGGCCATCGTGAACCAAGCCAGTCCACCCAGTGTATTGCCGCAGGCTCATGCTGGCACGCTGCGACAGTTTGCACGCTACGCCGAGACGACCGGCCTCGATCTTTGCGCCTGTCTTGACGCCGAGCTGGTCGATTGGGTGAGGCGCGCAGCCGAACTGGAGACCGTGCCCGCTCATGTGGTGGTTGATGTTCTGGAAGTCTGTGCGGTCGTCGGTGAGCGGCCGGACCTTGGCATCGCCTTCGCCGCCTGGAGTAACCCGCGGGGGTTTGGCCCGCTCAGCCTGCTTTGGGATCATTGCCCGACCTTCGGCGAAGTCGTTCGCGTCGCCAGCCGCTTCCTGCACCTCGAGAACCAGGCGCTGGGCACGGTGGTGCAGCGCCAGGACGATGAAGTGTCCCTGCGCCATTTCACGGCGGTTCCGGCGCGCTATGGCAGCCAGCAGTTCATCGAAGCGACCTTGGCGCTTGATGTGCGCCTCGCGCGGATGATGTTTGGAGAGCACTGGGCGCCCGTACGGCTCGAGCTGAACTTTGCCGCGCCCCGCATCGAGCGCTTCCGTCGCAGCTTCTTTGCATGTCCAGTCGACTATGGTGCTTTGCAGAATGCACTGGTCATCCGCAAGGAAGACATGGACCGGCTGCAGCCCCATGCGAACCCTTCGATGCTGGCCTATCTCGAGGCGCAGCTCGAAAGAATAGCGCTCAGTCGGCCAAGTGGGTTGGTCGAGCAGGTCGAGCAGGCGGTTCTGGCCAACCTGCCTGGAGGTGCGGCCAGCCTGGACCATGTCGCACAACTGCTGGCGCAGAGCCGCCGTACGCTTCAGCGGCGGCTAGGCGAAGAGGGCCGCAGCTTTGCCGATATCGTGCTCTCGGTGCGAATGCGCGTGGCGGAAGACTATTTTTCCAGCGAACCGCGCCCCCAGCTGACCGAGCTGGCCTACCGGCTAGGCTTTGCCGACGCGACAGTCGCGGGGCGCTTCCTTGCGGCGCATATGCGCCCGGCGCGCGATATGCGCCGCAGACCCGCATCCGGTCTGCGCAAGATCGAGATGGGAGCGCATTAGACATGTCCGCGCCCTTTGCTTTCCCGCGCTCTGATGTGGCCTGGATGGCTCTGCGATGAGTGGCCACAGCTCGCACGAGATCGGGGCCGCCACGCCGCCGCTGCTGGACATAACGATCGGCGAGGCCCTGCGCCGTGCTGCCGAGGAATGGGGCGATTCCTGCGCGCTGGTTTCCTGTGCGGAAGGCCTGCGGCTGAGTTGGCGCGAACTCGATGCGCAAGTCGACCGGTTGGCCGCGGGATTGGTGGCGCGGGGCCTGACGCCGGGTGACCGCGTCGCGGTCTGGGCCCCCAATTCGGCGGCCTGGACCCTGTTGCAGTTCGCCACAGCCCGGGCCGGGCTGATCTTCGTGACCTTCAACACGGCCTATCGCCGCAATGAGTTGGCGCATGTGCTGGCGCTTTCAGGCGCGCGCATGCTGGTGAGCGCGGCAGGTTTCAAGGCGATCGGCTATGCCGGGGAGCTGTCGTCGGTGGAGGCTCACGCACTCGAATTCCGGGTCATGCTCGATGCAACCCCGCCGCCCGGCTGGTTGGCCTTTGCGGATCTCTTCGCGGCGGGTGATCCGGCGTTCGATGAGGTGGGGACGCGGCCGGACGATCCAGTCAACATCCAGTTCACCAGCGGCACGACCGGGCGGCCCAAGGGCGTCACGCTCTCGCACCGCAATATCCTCAACAACGGCCATGCGGTTGGCCGCAATGCGGGGATCATGGCGGGAGACCGGGTCTGCATCCCGGTGCCGCTGTTTCACTGCTTCGGCATGGTCATGGGCAATCTCGCCTGTCTGACCCACGGCGCCGCCATGGTCTATCCCGCGAGCGCCTTCAGCGCCGAGACGACACTCGGCGCCATTGCCGCCGAGGCCTGCACGCATTGCTACGGCGTGCCGACAATGTTCATCGCAATGCTCGACATGCTCGAGCACACGGTCTGCGACCTTTCATCGCTGCGCGGCGGCATCATGGCCGGATCGACCTGTCCGGTGGAGGTCATGCGCCGGGTGCAGGACCGCATGAACATGTGCGACGTGACAATCGCCTATGGCATGACCGAAACCAGCCCGGTGAGCACGCAGACCCTGCCCGACGATCCGTTCGAGGCCAGGATCGCCAGTGTGGGCCGGGTGCTGCCGTACATCGAGATCAAGATCGTCGATCAGGCGGGTGAGATTGTACCGCGCGGGGTTCAGGGCGAGCTGTGCACGCGCGGCTATTCCGTGATGGCGGGTTACTGGAACGATCCCGAGGCGACACGGGGCGCGATCGACTTGGACGGATTCATGCATTCCGGCGATCTCGCGACGATGGACCCGCACGGCTATGTGGCCATCACCGGGCGGTCCAAGGACATGATTATCCGCGGCGGCGAGAACATCAGCCCGCGGGAGATCGAAGAGCATCTTTATACCCATCCGGCGGTTCAGGATGTCGCCGTGATCGGCGTACCGGATACGAAGTTCGGCGAGATTGTCGTGGCCTGGATCATTCCCGCCGCAAACCAGACGCCCACTGAAGCGGATATCCTGGCTCACTGCCACGGCGCCATCGCGCACTACAAGACGCCCGCCCGCATCCGGTTCGTCGCCGAACTGCCGATGACGCCGTCGGGCAAGGTCCAGAAATTCATCATGCGCAGCATTGAGACAGGAGACGACACATGAGCCGGTTCTTTGGCCCACCAACCCAACATGGGGTTGTGGTGCCGTCGCTCGAGGCTGCCCTCGCATACTGGACTGAAGTCGTCGGCGCCGGTCCGTTCTACGTCATCGGCGATCCGCAGCATAAGTCCTTTCACATCGGCGATACGCCGTCTGATTTGCCGAAGATGCGCATTGCCCTCGGCAACTGGGGCGACATTCAGATTGAACTGATCGAACCGCAAGGCGACGGCCAGGCAACCTGGCACCAGTTCCTGCGCGAGCGCGGAGGTGGCCTGCATCACACCTCGGTCTGGACTGCGGACTACGATGTGATGATCGGCGCCGCCCTGCAGCGCGGGCTCACCGTCGAAGTCGCGGGCGAGCTCACAAACGGCGTGCGGTACACCTATTTCCGCTCACCGGCCCCGTCCGATCCGCTGGTCGAGGTCAGCGAGCTCCTGCCCGAGGTTGCCGCAGCCTACGCCTTCATCCGTGAGGCCGCGATCGACTGGGACGGGTCCGATCCCATTCGCCGGTTCGCCTGACCCGTCAACCAACCAGAGGAGCAAGCCATGCCCAGAGACATCAAGCATCTGACCGCCGCTGCCGACAAGGCGCTGGCCCGTCTCACCGACCCGCGGCATCGCAAGATCGTCGCCAATTACCGCCTCCATGCCATGCTCGAGGTGTCCGGGCGCTGGGAAGAAATCTTCGCGCCGGACATGACCGTGGACCACCCGTTCTACCGCGTTGCAGCCCCCGAGGGCATGATCGAGCTGGACGGGCGGGAACAGGTGCAGAGCTTCTACAAGGGTCTCGTCGAGGCCGATACGACCGTGATGATCCTCGACCATGAGGAACTTGTCATTGATGACTGGGGCTTCAGTTCTGAAGCGCTTTACAACACCTACATGACCGGCGAGCAGGCGATTGCCCGCGGCAATGCCGAGGCCGTGCCGGGCAAGAAATATGTCGAACAACGCTGGGTCTGCATGATCTGGCCCTATGATGCGGCCGGGCGGATGATTGGCGAACGCGTCTATCCGGCCCCCACGGCAACCCTCATCGAGTGCACTGACGGGGATTTTCTGACTGTCGAGGATGCGCGGCGTGTGTTCGGGCCGCTGATCCGGCAGGCGCAGGATGAATTGAAAGCTCTGGCGGCCTGAGGCCGGCACTTCGAGGTGCAATCGTAATCAGGCAAGGCAGCGCCAGATGCCGGCAGATCGCCCGGTGACCTGCTGCACGGAGATGCGCTTGCGCTTTTGATGAATTCACTCGGGGAAGGTTGGAAAGGCCGGCCTTCCCCCACTCTCTCGGGAAGGACAGTGTCATGGGTTTGCTTGAAGGCAGAGTTGCCATTGTAACAGGTGGAAGCCGCGGCCTTGGCGCGGCATCGGTACGAAATATTGTCGCAAACGGTGGGCGCGTGGTCATTGGCGACGTGCTTGAAGCCCAGGGTAAGGCGCTGGCCGAGGAACTGGGCGAGGCCGCCGTGTTCATCCCGCTCGACGTCACCAACCTCGACCAGTGGGCCGCAACCGTCGATCTTGCGGTCAACCATTTCGGCAAGCTCGACGTGCTGCTCAACAATGCCGGCATCGGTTCGGCCATCACATCGGTGGAAAATGTCGATCGCAGCGACTGGAACAGGGTTCTGGAGGTAAATCTCACCGGTACATTTAACGGCATTCAGGCTGCGGTCCCGGCGATGAAGACTGCGGGCGGCGGCTCGATCATCAACATCTCGTCGATGGTGGGGATCAAGGGCGTCAGCGGTCTTGGCCCCTACGCCGCGAGCAAGTTCGGCGTGCGCGGTCTGACCAAAGTGGCCGCGCTCGATCTGGGTCGCTATGGCATCCGGGTCAATTCGATCCACCCCGGCAACATCAAGACGGACATGTCGGATGGCATCGACTATCCGACGTCCCACCTTGCGATTGCGCGCCAGGGTCGCCCTTCCGAGATTGGCGATATGGTCGTTTTTCTGGCCAGCGACATGTCCACGTACTGCACGGCTGCAGAGTTCATCTGCGATGGCGGTGATTGTGGCGGCTTGGTGCTCGGGTAGCCGCACGCGTATGCCCCCGGCGTTCGGGCGCCATGAATTGAGAGTAGCAGCCGGCAAAATCCGGCGCCCCAGCGCCTGGATCTGCGCCGAGAGTGAGGGTTGCGAGACACTGGGCCCGATCGTAGCCTGGCTGAAGGAAGCTTTGCCCGCAACGGCCACGAAAGACTGGAGTGGTTTTACGTCCAGGCCCAACCGTCTGGCCTCCGCCAATCCAAAGGCATTGCCCATCATAGAGCAAGGAAAGCCGTATTGGATTGCTGCGAATGGCTGAGTTAACCTTCTCGACAATTATAGATTGGCCGCCGCCAGACGACGCAGTGAAAAAGACCGAGTGCTGAACAACACAACAAGCCGTCGAGGAAACGATGCCCCCGTTTGACACCCCCTATATGGACGACGTCACGCTCCGCTCAACGGGCGCCCGCCTGCCGGGTGTGGAGAGCGTGCCGCCTGTCCCGCTTCGTTCAAGGCATTATGGGCCCCTGGTGGCGAAACGCCGGTGGCGCACCTTTGGCGTCTGGTGCGCTGTCCTGGCAGCGAGCTGGCTGTTGCTGGCGGTGAACCTGTCCATAGGCTGGAACGCCTTTGCGCTCAGCGTGATCTTCCCCGGGGCCGGCTTCCTCTACGCCGGAGGGGTTGCGGGCGCGGCGCTGGCCGTGGTGGCCCTGCTGTCCATTCCAGCCTGCTTCGTCGTCTGGTTCGCCAGCGGAAACATGACGAACGTGATCGCCACCTGGTTCGGCGGAGCAGGCTTGGCGGCGCTCTACGCATCCCATTGGGGCCGCGCCGTCGAGCCTGTTGCCTATTGGACGCCGTTCCTGGCCATCGCCGTCGTCGCCGGCTGGGCAGCCATCGACCGCGTCAATTTCCTCAAGGGCCGCAAGCGCGCTGAAGGCCACAACCAGGCCATAGCCGCATTGGCGCAGCCCCTGCTGCGGGATATCCCCGCGTCCGCCGTGGAGCCGGAGCTGGACCCCATTCAGCTTCAAGTCGCCAGATCGCTGTTCGAAAAAGCCCTGCAGCCTCTGAACCAGTGGGACGGGTTCGCACTGGACGTGGAACAATGGCAGCTCAAGGCCACGCGCTACCAACTCTACAATGCAATCGCCAGGATCGGGACGATTGGCTATCAGCACACACCCGCCTTCCACGGCTACGCCAAGGAGGCCATGGCGAATCTCATCCTCAAGAACCTGGACAAGCGCATATGGCAGTTCTGGTTCTGGGAAAATCTGTGGGGCAACTGGACGCCGTCCGCCGACCCCATCGTCAAGGACAACATCATGGTCACCGGGTGGCTGGCCAACTACCTGGGAATGTTCGAGACGCTGTTCCAGGACCAACGCTTTGACGCCCCCGGCGCCTTGACCTGGCGTTGGAGCGACAAAACGCAGTTTCGGTATAACCATACCGGCTTGGTCGATGCGCTGGTGCACAATTACGGGCGGTATGACTTCAGCTGGTACCCCTGCGAGCCAAACCTGCTTTATTCGATGTGCAATGTGCAGGGCTTCAATGCATTGCAGTTCTACGATCGGCTGAGGGGCACCAACCATTGGGGAAACATCCACGACCGGGTCGAGAAATCCTTCGAGGAGGAATTCATGCATCCGGACGGTCGGGTGGTTTGTCTCCTCTTCAACCGTGTCGGCTTGCAAGCGCCTATGCTGAGCTCGGTTCTCGGCGAAGGGTCCACCCTGCCGAACATGCTTGCCATGTGGCCTGACAAGGCCGAGCGGCTTTGGCACGTCATGAAGCGCCAGTTCTTGCATCAGCGTCCGGACGGGGCGATCGAAGTCAGGATGCTGAACCTGGGTTGGGACCGCTGGGACGCCACAGCCCTTGTCGGCAACATTCCCGTCGTGGAACGCGCTCAAGAGATCCGCACCCTGTTCGCCATACTGCAGGCGGCGGTCCACATGGGAGACGACAAGGTGATAGACCTGTTGTCGCAAAAGATTGACGCAGAATACGGGCTCGGCGCCAGCACTGCGATCAAGTTCGGTAGCCGTAAGGCGGGCCTCTATCGGTTCATCTCCGAAGGGATGCCAGAGGCCTGGGCGAAGGGCCCGATCCTCGCACAGGCCGACTTTCCTGACGTCCTCGTCGGTCGCGCGGTCAGCGATGGGCAGGATCTGTCTCTGGTCCTTCATCCGGGAGCCGGTCCGAAGCGCGTGGCGATCGGCCTTGGCCAACTCATCCCCGGACGCCGCTACCGCATCGTCGGCGATGACCATTCCGACATTGTCGCCGACCCGCTGGGCCGCGCCAATCTGGTCCTGGGCCTGGACGGCCGCAAGGCGCTGCACGTCGTCCCGGCTGGAGCCTGACCACCACCATGCTGTGCTGTCTTCTGTTCGCAATGCTGTTCGCCCAGGTCATGGCATTCATCTGCCGTGGACGGGCTTGGCTGGGTCGCGCTCCGCAGAAGCTCGCGTCGGTCGCCAAGGGTGTTGCAGGCGGCATCCTGTGGCGGCGACGTGGGGCGGTGATGATCTCGATGCAGTTGATCGCGGCCTTGGTGTTGGTTCTGAACTGGGAGCACCTCGTTCACGAAGTGCGATCGGTCGTCGCGCCGGCTGACCGGACCTCTCCGCTCGGGAGACTCTGTTCAGATCCGCCATCCGTCGCCCAAGCCTCGGCGGCGCCGTTCCGCGACCGCTGAAAACGATGGCCGTCCCAACGGTGCTGACGGGGAACAACATGCGACGTGAAGTCCAAATGCTGCCCGAACGCGCCGGCTCGCAAAATACCGTGCTCGAGCTACAAGGGCGCCAGGTCAGGCGCGACAGTCCGAACCGTCGGTCGCGTCAAGATCGGACTGTAGCACGGAGTCGGGAAGCCACTTCGCCCGGTTATCAACCGTCTTCGGATTGCGGGGTAGATGGCGCGATCGACCTGACTGCCCGTTGTTGAGTTTTCGTTCTGCTGCTATTTTTATTGAGACACGCGGTGACGGTGTCGAAAGTTCAGCGATCGCACGGCGGCATTGCAGCGAGTTGCAGAACTATCTGAAGAAAAACGTGTTTTCGCCGTTCTGACGGTATTTTTTGTTCGGTCGTTCTTACCTTGGCGATTTCGGTCGGGGCGAAACGAAGGGGTGAGTTTGAGACATCTGCCGATAGTCGGCGATAGGACGAATTTTCCGAAGCCCGAAATTTCCCAATGAAATCAGAAGCCCGAATTTTTGACGGTAGGACTGACGGCATACACGGAGCGGAGCATTTTGTTTTCCCAATAAAAACAGAATATTATGGAGCTATCGAACAATCGAGTGGGAGTAGGGGGCCCCAGCCGTCGTCACTACGCGAGCAGCTCCACCGGCGGCGCCGACGCGAGGCTGCTCGCCCGTTTCGCCAGGCGCTGATCGAACGTCACGAAGGCGAAGCATTTGGCGCTTCGGGCCAGATGCAGAGCGTCGGCGAAATCCACGCCCTGCGCCAGGCCGTCGATCGCGGCGAGCACGGCGTCGCGGTCCTCCAGAGAGATGTGTTCGATGCCGGCCAGGGCGCGCAGCACCCGCGCGGTCTCCTCCGGCCGCAGGCCGTAGAAGCCGCGCATGACCCACTCGAACTCCAGAACCACGGTGACGGGCACGTAGGCGCGTTGCGACATCGCCGCGATGGCCGCCGGCCGTTGGCGCGCAGCCTGATCGTCTTCGTCGTCGTCGATGAAGAAGCGCGCGAGGACGTTCGCAGCCAAGGCCTTCATGGGCGGCGAGGGCCCGGTCTGGCCAACAGGGACGCGGGGTCGAACGCGTCCAGTCGCCGGGGCGTCCCGCGGGGCGGCGCCTTGACCATGCCCGCGAGATCGGCGACGGCGGAGATCGCGGCCGGCCGCACCACCCGCAGTCTCACGCCATCGCCGTCCTCGATCACCTCGATCGTCGAGCCGGCGCCCATGTGCAGGCGCCGGCGCAGGGCGGCGGGAAGGACGATCTGACCCTTCGACGACACGGTCACCGTGGACATCGGTCGGACTCCGGTCTGGTTGGGGGAAGGCTTATCATGGCTTACCTGGTAAGTCATTCTGGGCGGGCGACGTGATCTGGACCGCTTTGGCGCCGTCTGCGGTGCGCCCATCGTCGGGAGGTTGGCGGTATATTGCCGGACGAGGCTCCTTACTTTAAGGTAAGGAGAAAGCGGTTTGGATCCGGCGATGACCACGGCGACACTGACGAGTAAGGGCCAGATCACCATTCCGGCGGCCGTTCGGCAGTCGCTGGGCGTCGAGACGGGCGACCGTGTCGAGTTTATCGAAGTGGCGCCGGGGCGTTACGAACTGATCGCGGCGACGCGCTCGGTGATGGAGCTCCGGGGCATGTTCGGCGCGGCAAGCCGATCTCTCTCCATCGAGGACATCAACGGCGTCATTGCGCGGCGGGGCGCCGCGGCGAAGGATGCGACCGAGTGATCGGGCTCGACACCAATGTGCTCGTGCGACACATCATGCAGGATGATCCCGTCCAATCCGCGGCGGCGAGCCGTCTGCTCGGGTCGCTGACCGCGGTCGACCAGGGCTTCGTGCCGCTCGTCGCCCTGGTGGAACTCAACTGGGTGCTCTCCTCGGGCTACGATCTTGATCGGGGCCAGGTCGTTCAGGCGTTCGAGGCCCTGCTCAGCGCGCGCGAATTGGTCATCGAGGGCGCCGAGACGGTCTGGAAGGCCCTGCGCCTGTTCGCGCGGTCAAGGGCTGATTTCGCCGATTGCCTCGTAGAGCGGTCCGCTGCCGCTGCAGGCTGTGTGCAGACCATGACGTTCGATCGCGGCGCGGCGAAAGACTGTGGGATGTCGTTGGTCGCTTAGGATCGATACGGCGAGTTTTCCGGAAGCCGCAAAGCTTCGGGCCTGTCGCCGGCTTTCGCCATGCCGCCGCCGCGCCAGCGGAGACTTCACCGTCGACATCGTCCGGCCGCCACCTGATCGGCCTTCCTCCTGGGCCGGTCGCGCGGTATGTTCTTACCGAATGACGATTGATCAAGGTTCGTTAAGATCATGTCCAACACAGCCACGCTGTCATCGAAGTTCCAGATTTCGATACCCAAGGCCGTTCGCGATGACCGGCAATGGAAGGCAGGCCAAGAGTTCGCTTTCATTCCAAAGGGGACGGGCGTTTTGCTCGTTCCCGTTCCGGAGCTGAAGGACCTCGCGGGCATTGCCAAGGGCGCCAGACCCGAAAACTATCGCGACCGCGAAGACCGGTTCTGATGCGACTTGTCGATACGTCCGCCTGGATCGAGTGGCTGATCGCTTCCCGAACCGGAGCGGCCGTTGCCTCGGAGATTCCGGCGCGTGAGGACTGGCTTGTCCCGACGATTGTCCAGCTTGAGCTCGCGACGTGGCTCGCTCGCGAGGTTGGCGAAGACAAGGCCGATCAGGTGATGGCCTTCACCCAGATGTGCGTTCTCGCGCCGCTCGACACGAAAATCTCGCTTTCGGCGGCGGAGATCTGCGGCAAGCACAGGCTCGCGACCGCCGACGCCATCATCTACGCCACCGCTCTGGAGCACGGTGCGGACGTTTTGACCTGCGATGCGCATTTCGAGACTTTACCGGGCGTCACCTATATTGCGAAGATCAACCCATAGCCGGGCCGGCGGCCAGCGCGTGCGAGTTGGTCGTCGAGGGCGCCGCCGCCGCTTGCGGGGGAGCTTGGAGGCAGCTGTCCGGGAGGTCCGCGGGAGCCTGCGGGGCGATCTCGGGGCGATCTCGGGGCGCTGATTGGGCGCTTCTTGGGAGTCGGTGGGGAGTCCGCGGGGGCGCTGGATGGGCGCTTTGGGGCGCTCGGCCGAGCGCCCGTCAGGTCGCGGCATTCCAAACACATCTGAAATCGTTGATGTTTTATCGATCCGACCCGCTTCTCGGCGACCGCCAGCGGAGATGGCGAACCCGCCGCCTCCCGCGCCCAGGGGCGCGAGAGGCGTTCAGGGGAGGGGCGCCGGTGGTTGCGGCGCCCGTTCACAATGAGAAAGAACCCGATAAAAGTGACATTTTGCAATATATTGTGGCGCGCGTCAATTGTTTGACGGCGCGGGACCCGGCGCCTAGCCTGCCGGTCATGACCGAGCCCACCGTGATCGCGCCCGGCGAGGGGCGGACCATCCTGCTGGTGGTGGCGCATGCGGACGACCCGGCGCTGTTTCTGGGCGGCACCCTGATCCGCTGGGCCGACGCCGGCTGGCGCGTCGTCTGCGTGCGGGTCACGGACGATCGGTGGGATTCGTGCGGCCCCGACGAAGCCGAGACCATCGCCGCGAACGCCGCTGAATTCCGCGAGGCGGCGGCGCGACTGGGCCTGGCGGAGATCGTCGAGCTGGGCTGGGCCACCGATGTGCTCGGCGACGCCAGCGAGGTCGCGCTGCGCGAGGCGGTGATCCGTCAGATCCGGCGCTGCCGGCCCTATGCCCTGGTGTCGTTCGATCCCTACGCCATGTGGGGCGAGGACAATCAGGACCACATCAAGCTGGCGGCGGCGGTCGACGAGGCCTTCTGGACAAGCCAGTTTCCGCTGCACCATCCGGAGCACCTCGCCGAAGGGCTGGCGCCGCACGGGTGTTTCGAGCGCTGGTATTTCGGCCGGTCGGTGACGCGGGTCACCGACGTGGTCGACATTGCGGACGTGCTGGATCGCAAGCTCGCCGCGGCCCTCTGTCACCGCACGATGATGGGCAACTATGTCAACCAGCTGCGCCTGCAGGCGCGCACCGGCGGATGGAGCCTGCCGATGCTCGACGCGATCGCCGCCGGCGGCGACCTGAACGACTTCATGGCGATGCTCGTCCGCGGGGGCGCGCGCCAGGTGGGGGAGCGCCACGGCCTCGGCCCCGCGGAAGAGTTTCGCGTGGTGCGGTTCGGCGGGCTCGAAGGTCTGCTGGAACGGTTTGGCCAACGGCTGGAGGCGGGCGGATGACCTCGAACTCGAAGATCGGTGTCGCGGTCCGCGACATCACCCCGGCCGGGCCGGTGATGCTGGCCGGTTTCGGCCAGAGGGTGAGCCCCAGCGAAGGCGTGCTCGACCCGATCTTCGCTAAGGCCCTGTGGCTGGAGGCCGGGGCCACCCGCCTCGCCTTCATCACCACCGATCTGCTGTGTATCCCAGGCCCGCTGGCCGCGGCCGTCACCCTGGCGGCGGGCGAGCAGCTGGGACTGGCGCCGGCGGAGATCTGCCTGACCGCCTCCCATACCCATTCCGGACCGGCGCCCTACGACGCTGGCGACGGCGCCCCGGGTGTGGCCGCCTACGTCGCCTTCCTGCAGGCGGCGCTGGTCGAGCTGGCAGCCGCCGCCCGGGATGACGCCCGCCCGGCTCGGGTCGCCACCGCCGTGGGCGCGGCGGCGGACCTGTTCTTCAATCGCCGCACGCGGGGCCGGCCCAATCGGGTCGACCCACGGCTGCCGGTCATCGTTATTGAGGATGCGGAGACCGGCGCAACGCGGGCGGTGCTGTTCGGCGCGGGCTGCCATCCGGTCACCCTGGGCTGGGACAATCCGCTGGTGAGCGCCGACTTTCCCGGCGTCGCCCAGAAGGTCATCGAGGCGGCCTTGCCCGGGGCGGTGGCGCTGTTCTTCAACACGACCGAGGGCAATGTGATTCCGATCACCAGTCCCGATCGCGACGCCCTGGATCCGCGCGGCTATTGCGGCGGCGGACCCGCCGACACCCGACGGATGGGCGAGGCCCTGGCCGAGGCCGTGCTGGCCGCGCATGCGCGCCGCGGCCCGGCGCGCGAGCTTTCGCTGCGCACGGCGAGGCAGACCCTGTCGATCCTCCCCAACGCCGGCGCCGGCGACCCGGCCCAGGTCGCCGCCGAACTCGCCGAAAGCCATCGCGTGCTGGCCGACTACCTCGGCGACGACCTGCCCCGGGCCCTGCCGCCGGGGCCGCTATGGTCGATGGCCAGCGCCGCGGTGATCCGGCTCGATCTGGATGAAGACGACATGCGCCGGCTGATGATCGCCTGCTGCCGTTGCCTCGGACTGACCGCGCGGCTGGCCAGGCCGGAACCGCCCCGGCCCTCGCCCGTGCCGATTCAGGTGATTTCGCTCAATGGTGTCGACCTGTTGACCCTGCCGGGCGAGGTGCTGGTGGAGGTCGGCGAGGCCTGGCGGGACGTCGCCGGCCACGACAAGGCCTTCGTTGTCGGTCTCGCCAACGGCCATTTCCGCTACCTGCCTCTGGCCGCGCATCATGCCGAGCCGCAGGCCGATCAGCGCTATGAGACGGTCACGGCCGGTCTCACGCCCGGCAGTGTCGACAAGGCGGTCGCCGCCGCCGGTGAGATGCTCGACCTCATGCGGGGCGCTCTGGCGGAGTGACCTGAGGGATTTAGCACGATGGGCTGTCCGTCGTCAGATGGCCAAAGCCAGCAAACCCCGTCTGGCGCGTCGTGCAAGTCATTTGGCGCGCTCTGCGATTGCCAGGGGCGTCGCGTCCCGTCACCAGTTGGGCCAGACCGTTGGATGAACAAACGCCGCGAGGAGCGCGACCACCATGAAACCCTTTGCTGGTAAGACCATCGTCATCACCGGGGCCACCTCCGGGATTGGCGAGGCGGCGGCGGAGGGCCTGGCCGCCAAGGGCGCCCGGATCGTCTTCGTTGCAAGAAGCGCCCAAAAGGGTCGCGCTTTGATGGACAAACTCAAGGCGATAAACCCGCAGGCCGATCACGACTGGGTGCAAGCCGATCTCTCCACGCTCGCCGCCATGAAGCAGGCCGGCGCGGCGCTGGCCTTGAAGGCGCCGACGATCGATGTGCTGGTGAACAACGCCGGGGCGGTGTTCGATCGCCGCGAGGAGACGACCGACGGGCTGGAGATGACCTTTGCGGTCAACCATTTGGCCTATGTCGTGGTGACGGAGATCTTGCGACCCAATCTGGCCGCGGACGCCCGTATCGTCAGCACCAGTTCAGGGGGGCATGCCTTCGGTCCGCTGGACTTCGACGATCTGCAGGCCGTAAAGGGCTTTTCCGCAGCGCGGGTGTACGGCCGGTCGAAACTTTGCAACGTTCTCTGGACACGGGCTCTCGCAAAGCGCCTGAAAGGCACGGGCATTACCGCGAACTGTTTTCATCCTGGCGGGGTCTCAACCGGCTTCGGGTCGAATATGAAAGGGCCCTGGCGCCTGGTGTTCAGCCTCATCAAACCGTTCATGCTGAGTCCGGCGCGGGGGGCGGAGACCCTGGTGCATCTGGCCAGTTCTGACACAGTCAAGGGTCAGACCGGCGGCTATTGGGTGAAGCGGAAATTGACCACGCCCTCGGTGGACGCCCAGAACGACGCCAGCGCTGAGCGCCTTTGGGCGTTAAGCGCTGATATTGCGGGGGTGCCAATCTGAACGGGTCCCTTGCGGGTGATGTTGCCGCCGGATCTCGGCGTGGGGGCGCGCCGCCTAGGCGGGAGAGGAAGACAGTGTCAGATCTCCGCTTGAAAGACACCTGTGACGTGAACCGCAGCGTATGACCGCGGCGTCGGCTTTTACCGTTCTGCCCTCGACCGCCATGGCGCTTATTGATGCGGGCATAGCGCCCGACCGCGTGCTCCGCCGCGCCGGGCTTCCCGCCGATCTGTTCGCCCGCGGAATTGTCCGCCTCCCGACCGCACAATACTATGCTCTCTGGAATGCCGCCGAACAGGAGGCCGGGGTCGATCTGGCGCTACTGGTTGAGCAATCCTTCCGCGTGGAAGCTTTCGACCCGTTGGTGTTCGCTCTCTTCTGCTGCTCTGATCTCAGCGCTGCCGTCGCCCGCGGCGCAAGGTTCAAGCCGCTTGTGGGGCCGGTGAGCATGCATTTCGGCGCTCTGTCTGGGGCCATGGTGGTCACGATCTGCTGGCCCGTGGACCAAACGCCGCCGGCTTCGCTCGCCTTCGCGCAGCTGATGTTCTGGGTCTCGCTCGCCCGGCTGGCGACACGGGCCCCCGTTACGCCTCTCCGCGTGACGGCGCCCGTGGCTCCGCCGGATCCGTCGGCCTATCGGGCGTATTTCGGATCGGAAGTTGAGGTCGGGGCATATTGGACGGTCACTTTCTCAAGTGACGATTGTTCGCGTCCATTCCTGACCGCCAACGCGGATATGTGGCGGTTCTTCGAGCCCGATCTCCGCCGGCGGCTCGCCGAGCTCGACGTCGGGTCGACCACGACCGAACGCCTTAAGGCCGCGCTTCTCGAGGCCCTGCCGGCTGGGGAGGTGACGATGCCCGCGCTCTCGCGCAGGCTGGGTCTGAGTACGCGCACGCTGCAGCGGCGGCTTGGCGAGGAAGGCACCGCATTTCAAAAAGTGGTCACCGAGACCCGCGAGAACCTGGCCGTGCACTATCTGCAATGCAGCCATTTGTCGGCGGCCGAGATTTCCTACCTGCTTGGCTATCAGGACCAGAATTCGTTCTACAGGGCGTTCCGCGGCTGGACCGGGACCACGCCGGATTCGACGCGGGCAGCAGCCGGTTTGGCCGCTCTTGCGTGATCAAATGGCGTCGTCGATCGATGCGCATCAGGACTCAATGATCACCGGCAAAATATGACGGGCGCCGCCACGTCGCTGCTGGGCGCGAAGGTGGCCGATGACAGCGACGATGGCCTCGAGGCCAATATTCTCGCGAGGGACCCCGAGCGGTCGCGGGTCATTGGCTGACAAATCCGTGTCGATCAACTCCGTATCGACATGCCCCATCTGGTTCTGCGGCAGACATCCTGCGGGGGCTTCGCGCTAAGCGGACCCGCCGGGCGTTGGGGCCCTTCGACCTTGCCGCCAGATCCCGCCTCCGGACGGTCTGCGCGCGGTCAATCAGCTACCGCACTCCGGATCTGGCCTCGGAGCCAGACATGGAACGGGTCGTCGGCAAAGGGCGCCGACCAGACCTGGGTCACGACGAAGGCGCGTTTCGGGATCGGCGGATCAACCAGGGTCAGACCGAAGGTGGCCCCGAACGTGCGGACAAGGCGGGCCGACGCGGTGAGCGCCATGTCGGTCGCGCCCACGACAGCCAGAGCCCCAATGAAGTTGGTCGTGGTCAGCGCAACGGTGCGGGTCAGGCCCCGCGCGGCCAGAAAGCTGTCGATGTCCGAGCGCCCATCGCCGAGAAGAGACACGGAAACATGGGCGAGATTTGCGAAGTCATGCACTGTCATCGCCGTGGAGAGAACCGGATGGCCGTCCCGGACCGCCGTGACGATGTGATCCTCGAACAATGACTCTGCGGAGGCGCCTCGTGACAGGGGCGTGTCTTCCGTGGCGAAGATGATGTCGATTTCACCGCGCGCGATCCGGCTTGGGGCCTCCGTGGAGTAGGGCTCGACCATGACCGTAAGGCCAGGCGCCTTGCGGCGAAGGGTCTTCATGAGCGCCGGCAGGATGGTGACCATGTGATAGTCCGAGGCGATCAGGCGGACAGTCCTGCGGGCGGTCTCGGGTTCGAACGACGGCTCGTTCATCATGCCGGCGATATCGGTCATCAGGGAACGCACCCGCGGGGCGAGGCTTTGGCCCTTGGGCGTCAGGACCAGGCCTCCGGATGCGCGGACCAGCAGGGGATCGTCGAACAGGACACGCAGCCGCTGCAGAGCCCGGCTCATCGCCGGTTGACTGAGACCGACGTCCGCGGCTGCGGCGGTGATGTGCCGGCGCGCCAGCAAGGCGCTGAGGGCTTTCAGCAGGTTCAGATCGATGGAATGCAAATGTGTATGACGCATGAAGCGGATATAAATCATGCATTTGTTATATGAAAAAGGGGCGGGCATAGCTGCGGGAGACGACGAAACGACTTTTGTATCTTGAGGGCTTCATGAACGAACAATCCCTGGCCCGCGCGACCGGCGGCCTGATGAGTCTGAGCGGCGCGGCAAACGTGGCCTTCTGGATTCTGGCGTGGAGGATCGGGTCCTTTGTCGGGGCGGCGGCGGTCCTCGACCCGCTTTGGGCGCCGAGCCAGGCGCTGCATCTGACCGCTTCGATCCTGGGCGCGATTGGTTTGGCGGGGCTGTTCGCGGTGCTTCGGCGCGCAATTGGAGCTGGGAGTGCTCTGAGTTTCGCCTTGGCCCTCGTGGGAGCCCTTTGCTACTTCGCCGACGGCGTCATCGCCTTTTCGATCTTTCCGGCCGTGGCGCAAGCGGCCCCGACCATGGTCGCGGCCAGCGGAATCATGAACGGCCCTCCGCTCCTGTTCACCTTCATCGCCTTTTCGGTGATGTTCATGATCGGGTATCTCGCCCTGAGCGCCGCGCTGGCGCGGACGCGCATGTTCCCGCTTGGCGCGATCGGTCTGTTCGCCTTGGGCGCCGTGATCTCGAACCTTCCCCCTGGACCTGTGCCGACCGCCCTGATCGAGGCCGGCGGCGTTGTCTTCGGGGCGGGAGCGATCTGGCTCGGCCTCGTTGTGATGGGGCAGGGTCGGGCGAGGGCACGAGCCGAGGGCGCGGCGCTGCCGTTTTGACGGCCGGTCTAAATGGTCGTCGAGAGGGATGACTCCATGCCCTGACCTCGGACGGCAATCCCGCCGCCTAAGGCGGCCGAGGGACCCTTTGAATCTCCCGCGGACCCCAAGCCGCGATCTCCTGTTCCCGTCCCGCAGCCGGCAGGCCAACTTTCGACAAGACGCAGTCCAGGCCGCGGTTACAAGGCGACCCACGCAAATGGCGGGGAGACGGGTGTGGAACAGGATTCAGATTGGCGGGGCCGCTTCCCGCGGAATGAGATCGTTTCGTTGCTGGACATCAACCGGCGGTACAATCTCGCCGAGAGCACCGCCCAGGATCTGTTGTTCTCCGAAATCGTCGACCTGGCCGGCGGCATGGCGGCGCTGGGCGAACTCAAGATGGGCTATGGCTCATCGGCGGGCCTGCCGCGTCTTCGCGCCGGGATCGCGGCGCTGACCGGGGTGCGACCGGACGAGGTGATCACCACCCAGGGAACGGCGCTGGGCCTGTTTCTCCTGGCGTTCGAGCTCTGCCGTCCTGGCGATGAAGCGGTGATCGCGACACCCTGCTTCCCGCCGGCTCGCGATGCGCTGATCGGCGCGGGTATCACGGTGCGCGAGCGCCGGCTGAGCTTTGACCGCGGCTACAGGCTGACCGCCGATCTGCTGGAGCCGCTTCTGAGCGAACGGACGCGGCTTGTGAGCATCGCCAGTCCGCAGAACCCGAGCGGTGTTCAAACGACCCTGGCCGAAATCGGGGCCATTCTGGACCTGATGCGCCTGAAGGCCCCGGGCGCGCGTCTGTTCGTCGACGAGACCTACCGCGATGCAACCTATGGGGACGATCAGCCGATCGGCAGCGCCGCGACCCTCGGTCCTTCCGTGATCACCGGCGGATCAGTGTCCAAGGCGCATGGCGCGCCGGGGCTGCGCGTGGGTTGGTTGACCGTCCCCGACCGCGAACTCCGCGAGCGATTGGCGATCACGAAGATGAATATCGTGCTCTCGGGATCGCCGCTCGACGAGACCTTGGCCGCCGCGATCCTCGACAACCGCGAGACGATCCTTGGCCCGCGCCGCGCCCTGCTGGCGAGCGGGGTGGCGACTGTCGCCGCCTGGGTCGACCGTCAGAGCGGGCTTGTGGACTGGGTCAAGCCGGACGCCGGAGCCCTGTGCTGCCTGCGGTTGAAGCCGGACAGGTTCGACGCGGCCGGGGTTGGCCGTTTCTGGTCGGCTCTCGCCGCATCGGACCTTCAGATCGGCGACGGCGCCTGGTTCGGGGAGTCCTCCGCCGTTCTGCGGCTGGGTTTCGGCTATCTTCCCATCGAGATCCTGCCCGACGCCCTGGGTGCGCTCTCCGCGGCGATGGAGAGCGCAGCGATGGGGTGACGCCTCTGGCGCTCAGTGCATCGATCTGGCGTAGAGCGCCGGAGTCGTGCCGGTGAACTGTTTGAACCGTTTCGTGAAATGCGCCTGGTCGGCGAATCCCACATCCAGCGCCACCTGGGCCGCCGGCTCGCCGCGGCGGAGGAGGTCGCGCGATCTGGCGATCCGCACCTGTGTCAGATAGGCGTGCGGCGTCAGTCCAAGGTGCTGCGTGAACAGTTTGATCAGATGGTGCAGGCCGACGCCGGCCGCGTTCGAGGCGTCGACAAGGCTGATGTGGTCACAGGCGCGGGCTTCCAGAAACGCCTTGGCGCGATTGACCGCCTTCGGACAGCCGGCGTCGGACTCCGTGAACCGCGTGGCCCCATAGCGCTGGACCAGCAGCGACACGCCGCGCGTCATCGCCTGCTCGGCGGCGACCACATCCTCGCCGTCCATGCCGAGCCTGTGGGCCAGGGCAAGGCAGCGCCAGACGGCGTGATCGTCGACGACCGCCTGGCGGATCGCGGAACGGCCACCGGACAGTCGCGGCGACATCGCCGCAAGAACGGTTTCCGGCACATAGAGGGCCGCGTAGACAAGCTCTTCGCCGTGCGCGCGTTCGCCGGTGTGCATCTCACCCGGATTCACCACCGACAGGCTTCCAGAGCCCGCGTATTGTCGCGATCTTCCATGCCTGAAGGCTTTCACCCCGCCGTGCATGACGCCGATCATCAGGTCATCGTGCGAATGCGGCGCGAAGCTGTGCCGCACGAACCTTGCGGCCATGAGGTCGATTCCGCCGAAGATGTTTGATCTGCGGAACGTCGCCCGGTCGAGGCGGCTTTCGAACTGGGTCATAGCCGTGGTCACAAGGATAACGTCCGAGGAGGGGGCGACATCGCACGCCGGCGAGATTTGTCGCTCAGAGGTTCCGGCGGCCTTTGGCAGAATTCCTAATGATTTCAGAACCCCCTGACAACACTCACCCACCGGTTGAACGCCGCCGATATCCGGGCCGAGCTTGAACGGCGCGGGCAAACCATCGGCGGCTACGACCTGCTGATCGCCGGCCACGCCCGCAGCCGGGGCTTGGTGGTGGTGACGAACAATCTCGGCGAATTCGGCCGCGTCACAGGTCTGCGATGCATCGATTGGAATGGCCCGGCTTGAGGTCGCCAGGCTCGAAGCGCGGCGTTGATTCCGGAGTCCGCCGAGGTTATTCTTACTCGATTCAGTAAGAAAGGCGCGCGCCATGCGGATCACGTCCAAGGGCCAGGTCACCATCCCTCAGGATGTGCGTGAACGGGCCGGTCTCATGCCAGGCACGGATGTCGCGTTCGAAATCGAAGCCGGCGTTGTCCGCCTGGTTAAGGCGAAGAGCGGGGGCGCTCGCCGGACGCGGGGTCAAACACTTGTCGAGAGCCTTCGCGGAGGCGGTGACTTCCGCATGACGACCGACGAGATCGTCGCCTTGATGCGAGGGCCTGCGGCCGACGAAGGCTGAGCCGCCCGGCCATGATCCTCGTCGATTCCAACATCATCATCGATGTCCTGACCTCGGATCCGACATGGCGGGGCTGGTCCGAGGCGGCGCTGGGCGACGCCGCCGATCGGGACGAGGTGGCTATCAATCCGATCATCTATGCCGAGATCGCCGCCGGGTTCGCGACGATCGCCGCGCTTGATCGCCATCTCGGCGCGGAGACCTTCCGACGGCTGCCGCTGCCCTACGAGGCGGGCTTCGTCGCGGGCCGGGCGTTCGTGGAGTACCGTCGGCGCGGCGGGGCGCGAACCTCGCCGCTGCCCGATTTCTACATCGGCGCCCATGCCGCGGTGTCGGGCCTCATCCTGCTGACGCGGGACGCCCGGCGCTACGCCGGCTACTTTCCCAAGGTGCGGCTGATCTCGCCGGACTGACGGTCATCGCCGCGCTCACGGCCATTATGCCACAACTGGCGTTGGGGCAAAGTTTCCCCATATGGAGCGCGACGGCGTTCGACGCCGGATCAGGGAGATGTCCAAGATGACGGCGCGGGTTTCGTTTCTCTGGCGAGCGGTGGCTCTGACCGCCGCCGTCGCCCTGCTGGCGGCCGGGCCGGCCGATGCGCGGCGCGGCGGCAGCTTCGGCAGCCGCGGCTACCGCACCTATGCGGCCCCGCGGCCGACGTCGATTTCGCCGGGCTACACGGCGCCGGTTCAGCGGTCGATGACGCAGAGGCCGGCCTACGCCCCGTCCTATGCGCCTGGCTACGCGCCCGGGAATCGCGGCGGCGGGTTCGGCGGCATGGGCGGCTTTCTCGGCGGCGTGCTGGCCGGCGGGCTGATCGGCGGCATGCTCGGACACCACGGCGGGTGGGGCGGCGGAGGCTGGGGTGGCGGTTACGGGGGCGGCTATGCCGGCGGCGGCCTGCTCACCATCCTCGTGCAGCTGGCGATCGTGGCCGGGCTGGCCTGGCTGGCCGTGAGGGCGTTTCGGATGTTCA
The DNA here is from genome assembly GCA_903872075.1 of uncultured Caulobacteraceae bacterium. Taxonomy (GTDB): domain Bacteria; phylum Pseudomonadota; class Alphaproteobacteria; order Caulobacterales; family Caulobacteraceae; genus Acaudatibacter; species Acaudatibacter aquilonius. Next base: position 33,398 of record CAIQJF010000018.1, read on the forward strand.
CCGGCCGGCGTGGCGCGGCGTCAGCCTTTGCCCCGGCTGGGGCGACGACCTCATCGTTTCTCGGCGGGGGCGGATCGATGCCAGCGTCCGACTATCCGCCCTATGCGGCCCCGCCCTATGGCGGCGCGCAAAAGGCGGCCCTGGAGTTTCCCGTCGCGGCGGCCGACGAGGCCGCTTTCGAGCGTCTGCTGCTGGAGATTCAGGACGCCTTCGGCCGCGAGGATTTCGCCGCCCTGCGCGAGCGCACGACGCCGGAGGTGATGTCCTACCTCGCCGAGGAGCTCAGCCAGAACTCCGTGGCCGGCGTGCGCAACGCGGTGAGCAACACCCGGCTGCTGCAGGCCGACATCTCCGAGGCCTGGCGCGAGGATCAGGCCGACTATGTCACCGCCGCCCTGCGCTATGAGAGCATCGATGTGATGCGCGACCGCGCCACCGGCGCCCTCCGCACCGGGGACCCGAGCCGCGCCACACAGGCTACCGAACTGTGGACGTTCGTCCGGCCAAAGGGCGGCGTGTGGAAGCTGTCGGCGATCCAGGAGACGGCGTGACGCCGGGCTGCGTGGCTCAGCGGCCGATCTCGGCCGCGTCGAAGGGCGTGGTCTGGTAGATTTCGTTCAGCCAGTTGCCGAACAGCAGGTGGGCGTGACTGCGCCAGCGGTTCCGCGGCGGCTGACTGGGATCGCCGCCCGGGAAATAGTTGAGCGGCGCGGGGGCTTGCGGGTCTGACGCGCGATCGCGGACGAATTCGTCGGCCAGGGTCGTCGCCTCGTACTCCAGGTGATTGAACATATGCAGGGTGCGTCGCGCGGCGTCCTCCAGCAGGCATGGGCCGGCCTCGTCGGAGTCGAGGAGCACCTGCAGCGCGCCGTCCCGGGGCAGATCCTCGCGGCGCACCTCCGTCCAGCGGGAGACCGGGATGTCGATGTCGTCGGACATCCCCCGCAGATAGGGCGAGGCCGGCGCGAGGTTGTGGTGGCTGTAAACGCCCAGACGCTTTTGCGGCAGGAGATGCTTCGGCACGCCGTGGAAATGGTGGACGGCGGCCTGGGCGCCCCAGCAGACGTTCAGGCCGGCGTGGGTGTGGGTTTCGGTCCAGTCGAAGATGCGCCGCAGTTCGTCCCAGTAGAGGACCTCTTCGAAGGGCAAGGTTTCCACGGGCGCGCCGGTGATGATGAAACCGTCAAACCGTTCCTCCCGGACCTGCTCCCAGGTGCGATAGAACGCGGCCATATGGTCCAGGGAGGTGTTGCGCGGCGTGTGGCCTGTGATCTGGACGAGAGACAGCTCCACCTGCAGCGGCGTGGCGCCCAGCAGCCGCGCGAACTGGGTCTCCGTCCGCGGCTTGTCCGGCATCAGGTTGAGAAGGGCGATCTTCAGGGGGCGGATGTCCTGCCGGGCGGCCTCGGTCTCGCGCATCACGACGACGCCTTCGGACTCAAGCGTGGCGCGCGCAGGCAGGTCGTCGGGAATCTTGATCGGCATTCAAACAGCTCCTGTCATCGACTTCGACGCGAGACAGAGCAGGGATCACCCGTTTCGTTGCCGTCTCGGCCACATCCTCCCTCACGGGAGTTCCACCTTGCTCGGGAAGCAGGTTGGCGTTGGACGCTCGGTCCAACTCTTGATGCGAGACGTTCTCTATAGCGTCCGGGAGCGGCCGACAAGATTCAGTGGTGAGGTTCCGCCTGCAGGCGCCCGCCGCCCGATCCAAATCGCCACCCGGCGCGTATGAGTCGTCACCCCCATGACAACCCAACCTCAAGACGCCTGCTCCGGCCGGATCGACTTCGCCTCGTTTCCCGGGGACGGCGTCGCCGTCGTGTTCGGGGCGGGCGGGGGGATCGGCGGCGCCCTGGTCGAGGTCCTGCGAGCCTCGGACAGGTTCGCGCACGTGGTCGCGTTCAGCCGCCGCAGCTCTCCCTCGATCGATCTGCTGGAGGAAGCCAGTCTCGAGGCCGCTGCCGTGTTCGCGGCCGGCCAGGGCGAGCTTCGCCTGGTGATCGACGCCACCGGGTTTCTTCATGATGCCGGGCAGGGGCCAGAGAAGACCTGGCGTCAGCTCGACGCCGCCCGTCTGGCCAAAGCGTTCGCGCTGAACGCCACGGGCCCGGCGCTGATCATGAAACATGTGCTGCCGCGCCTGCCGCGCCAGGGCAAGGCGGTGTTCGCCACCCTGTCGGCGCGGGTGGGCAGCATCGGCGATAACCGGATCGGCGGCTGGTACGCCTATCGGGCCTCCAAGGCGGCGCTCAATCAGCTGGTGCGGACCGCGGCGATCGAGCTGGGGCGGCGCGCGCCCGAGGCGCTGTGCCTGGCCCTTCATCCGGGCACGGTGGCGACACCGCTCTCGGCGCCGTTCGCGTCAGGGCTGATGGTGCACACCCCAGCGGCGGCGGCGCGCAACCTGCTGGCCGTGATCGACGTGTTGGGCGCCGAGGCCACCGGCGGCTTCTATGACTGGCGCGGTCAGAGCGTGCCCTGGTGACGGCATGACCCGCGCCCCGCGCAAGGCCGATCTGCCGGTGAAGGCCTGCGCCCGGTGCGGCCGGCCGTTCACGTGGCGCAAGAAATGGGCGCGCGATTGGGCCAATGTGAAATACTGCTCCGACCGCTGCCGGACGGGCGCCTCATGACGGTGCTGCGGATCGTGCTAGGCGATCAGCTTTCGGAGGCGGTCAGCGCGCTCGCCGACCTCGATCCCGGCGCCGACATCGTGCTGATGATCGAGGCGGCGGCGGAGTGCACGACCGTCGGCCATCACAAGCAGAAGATCGTGCTGGTGCTGTCCGCCATGCGCCACTTCGCCGAGACCCTGAGGGCGCGCGGCGTGACCGTGGACTATCTGACGCTGGAGGCGCCGGGAAACAGCGGCAATCTGACCACTGAGATCCGGCGCGCCGTCGAGCGGCTGCGGCCAAGCCGGCTGGTGGTCACCGAACCCTCGGAATGGCGGGTACGGACCATGGCGGAAAGCTGGGAGTCGCTCACGGGCACGCCGGTGGAGATCCGCGCCGACGACCGCTTCTTTGCGAGCCATGAGCGGTTCGCGGCTTGGGCGCGGGGACGCCGTGGCTGGCGGATGGAACACTTCTATCGCGAGATGCGGCGCGAGCATGGGCTGCTCATGGACGGCGGCGAGCCCGCGGGCGGCGAATGGAACTACGATCAGGCCAACCGCAAGCGTCTGCCGGCGCGGACGGTCCCGCCGGCGCGGCGGCGGTTCCTACCCGATGCGACGACGCGCGAGGTGATGGCGCTGGTCGAGCGCCGCTGCGGGGGTCATTTCGGCGACCTGGAGGCGTTCGGCTGGCCGGTCACACGCGCCGAGGCGATGACCGCCCTGGACGACTTCATCGTCGATGCCCTGCCGGACTTCGGCGACTATCAGGACGCCATGAAGGCGGGGGCGCCGTTCCTCTATCACTCGCTGCTGGCCCCGGCGCTGAACCTCGGCCTGCTCTCGCCGCGCGAGGTCTGCCGGCGGGCGGAGGCGGCGTGGCGGTCCGGGTCGGCGCCTTTGAACGCCGTGGAGGGGTTCATCCGCCAGATCGTCGGCTGGCGGGAATATGTCCGCGGCGTCTACTGGACCCTGATGCCGGACTATGCGGACGCCAACGCCCTGGCCGCCGACCGGCCTCTGCCGGCCTTCTACTGGACCGGCGAGACGGAGATGCGCTGTCTGCGCGAGGCGATCGGCGCGACACGGCGAGACGCCTATTCGCATCACATCCAGCGGCTCATGGTCACTGGCAATTTCGCCCTGTTGGCGGGGATCGCCCCGCGGGAGATCGAGCGGTGGTATCTGGCCGTCTACGCCGACGCCTTCGAGTGGGTGGAGATGCCGAACACCCTGGGCATGGCGGTGTTCGCCGACGGCGGGCGAATGGCCTCGAAACCCTATGCCGCCTCGGGCGCCTATATCGACCGGATGTCGGATTTCTGCGCCGGATGCGTCTATGACGTGAAGACCAAGGCCGGCCCCGGGGCCTGTCCGTTCAATGCCCTCTACTGGGCCTTCCTGATCCGACAGACCGACCGGCTGTCGCTCAATCCGCGACTGGCCATGCCCTATCGCACCCTGGCCGGCTGGACGCCGGAGCGCCGGGCGGCGGTGCTGGCCGAGGCGGACGCCTTCCTCGCACGGGTGGATCAGGCGGTCGCCGGCCCCGGGCCGTCGGCGGCGAACTCGCTCCTGGCCTCCGACCAGGAAGACCCGGCCGCTTCGGCGTCATACTCCTTGTGATTGGCGCTCGCCCGGTCTTCGGGCGTCTTGCGAAGGGTCGGCCACGTCATGCAAGCTCCTGCGGACCGGGCGAACCTGCGCGCCGCAAGCCGTTTTGACATTGCCCGTGATCAAGATTGCCGGGATTCGCGGGACCGCTCTGCCGGCGCCGACCTCAGGACTCTCCCGAATCGCCGATCGGATCGGCCGAAACGTTCCCGGATAGGGTTCTGAGCGCCGCCTCGCCGGCGGCGCTCGTTCCAGGCGCGGGCTCTGGCCTGAAGATCAGCGGATTCTTGCGCACGAAGTCGAGAAGGGATGCGGCCAGAGGGATGTGTCGGAAGCCCTTGAGATACGCCCAGCCGGCGGTCGCCCCGACGGCGGCGCCCAGGCAGTTGACGATCGGATCCCACATGGTGTCGATCAGGCCGGACTTCTGCATGTTCAGACCGAACACTTGGTCCATGCCGAACTCGAAGATTTCCCAGAGCACGCCGATCATCACCGAGAACGAAAAGGCGAAGACGGCGGCGATCCCGGCTGAACTGAGCAGCTTCTCACTCCTGACGAGGACCAGCATGATCATGCCCCCGATCAGTCCGAACCCGAGGGCCGAGCCCGCATGCAGGGCGATGTCCCACCACCAGAATTTCTCGTAGAATCGGCCGACCTCGCCGAGGAACAGGCTGGCGTAAAGGAACACGGCGATGGCCGAGGCGAAGCCGCCGGGTAAGGAGATGCGCAGCATACGGCCCGCGAAGAGCGGCGCCGTCGTCAGGATCAGCGTTCCCAGTGCGACGAAGGTGACGCTGTAACGTGTGGAGAGAACACCATCGACGGCGGCGATAAAGAGGGCCACCGAGGTGATGTAGAGACCGACCGGTCGATCGCCCAACTTGATCATCGCGCCTGCGTCGCTCAGGTATCGATTTTGGCCCGATGGCGAATTGCCCCGGCCGTGGCGCTTTCAGCTTCGCGTGATCCGCATGGTTTGCCTTTGATTTGGCGCAATGACGGGGGATCGACGGATGGCCAGTATGAAATACTTCTCAGTCCTTCGATCGCGGAACCGCAGTCGAATGACAGGCTTGGCAACGCCGGGAGGTGACACGATGGGTCGTTTGTTTTTGTCTCGTGCGTTCATCACGGTCGGCCTTGCGACGGTGTTTTCGAGCGCAATCGCCGAGACGCAGTCCGCCACCCCGCCGAAACGTCAATGCTTCGTGTCCAGCGACTGGAACGGCTGGAAGGCCAGCCCCGACTCCAAGTCGATCTACATTCGGGTCGGCGTCAGCAAGCTGTTTCGGATCGACCTCGCCAACGCCTGCCCGGCGCTGCAGGGCGTCGGCGTGCATCTCGTCACCCGCACGCACGGCAGCCCCTGGATCTGCCGGCCGCTCGATCTGGATCTCAAGGTCGGTCAGGGCCATGGCTTCACGACGCCGTGCATGGTCAGCGACATCACGCCGCTGTCCGCGGCGGAGGCCGCGGCCCTGCCCAAGGCGCTGCGTCCCTAGGTCAGGATTCGCCCGCGCCGTTCTGAGGCGCCTCCAGCGCCACCATGATCGGCCAGTGATCCGAGCCGCCGCGGCCGAGCACCTGTGAGTCGTTACAGGTCAGTCCGCGAACGAAGCACCGATCCAGGCGCAGGGCGATCAGGTTGGCCGCCCAATGTGTCGCCTGTCGCGGGCCCACGTCGAGAAAGGCCGGCAGCAGCGGCGATCCGATGAGGTTACAGTCACCCAGGATAGCGGCGTTCTCGGGCAGGGCGCGGGCGACGCGCCGGAGCTGAAGGCGGTTGAGCGCCTGTCCGTGGGACAGGTGGACATTCGCCACGCTCAAGTCTCCCAAATCCAGAATCTGGCAGATTCGGTCCACGATCAGGCCGCGCTGGAGCTTCAGGCTGGCGGCGGACGCGCGCAGAGGCGCTTTGCTCCAGGCCGCCAGACCGTGGCGTCGGCCGGGCAACGCTGTTCGCGCATAGTGACCGCCGGTGAGGTCCGTCAGCCGGTCGATGGGAGCCGTCGCCTCCTGCATCAGGAACAGATCCGGGTCATGCGCCTCGATCAGGCGGCCGACCTGTTCCACGGTGGCGCCGCCTGTGTGCAGGAGGTTCCAGCTAATGATGATCCGCTCCCGGGCCGATCGTGGCGGCGTCCGGGTCATCGGGGCGAGGCCGCCGGAGTCACGGGCGAGCGCTCGCGTCGCTCAAAGAATGGAAGGTCGGGCCAGAACGGGACAAGCGGTCTCCTCACGGCGTCAGGGAGATCATATCCTAAGGCCCGCTTGCGGCCTTGATACGGCTCAAGGCGGCTGCGAGCCTATCGACACCGGCGCGCCCGCGGCTAGGCTCCGACGACGGCGGGGCAGGGAGTTAGGGAATGGCGCGACTGGCCTATGCGACGGTGGGGTCGAACGATCTGGAGGCGGCGAAGGCGTTCTATGACGTCTTGCTGGGCGTGGCGGGCATCCCGCCACTGTTCGAGCATCCGTCCGGCGGGCGGGTCTATGGGAGCGACGGCGTTCCGGGCTTCGCGGTGCTGGGGCCGTTCGACAAGGCGCCGGCCACGGTCGGCAACGGTTCGATGTTCGCCTTTCAGTGCGACAGCCGCGCTGAGGTGGACGCCTTTCACGCCAAGGCGTTGGAACTCGGCGGGACCGACGAAGGCGCGCCGGGCGTGCGCGGGCCGGACTGGTACTTCAGCTATGTCCGCGATCTCGACGGCAACAAGCTCTGCGCCTACTGCCTCGGCTGACGGGCGCCGCCGCTGAACCTCCTCCTGATCGCACGATCGACGCCTTTGCGGCCGTGTCGCCGTGAGCTCGGTCACCCGGGGGCCGCGGCGGCCAACAGGTCGGTGAGCAGGCGGTTGGGGAAGCGGCGGGTCTGGACGATGGCGTAGAAGCGTTCGGTGACCTCGGGGATGCGGCAGTGCTCCACCAGGACGCCCGACTCGAGCTCGTCTCGCACGACAATGGGCGGCACGAGGGTCACGCCGTCGCGCTCCCGGGCCAGCAGGCGGAGCATGGCCATGTCGTCCACCTCGGCCAGGATGATCGGGCGGACGCCGGCGAGGTCCATCACGCGGTCGAAGGCGAGGCGGATGTCGCTGTCCAGGCTGGGGAGCAGAACCGGTTCCTGTCGCAGGTCCTCCGGGAAGCGGAACGGCGCACCGCCGGGCCGCGGGCGGCCGACCAGGCTGACGGGCTGTTCGTTGAGGAGATGGCTGCGGAACGCCGTGCGGGCGTCGCGGGCCGGGGCGCTGTTGGCCAGGACCACGTCGAGGGCGTGGGCCTCAAGCTGGGGGAGGAGGTCGCGCAGGGTTCCTGATCGGACGATCAGCTCGACGTCCGTGCGCCCGACCAGGGGCCGCAGGAATTCCAGCTGGAAGTTGCGCGACAGGGTGGTCAGGGCGCCGACCTTCAGCACCTGGCGGCTGTCCGTGGGCCGGCCCTGGAGGGTGCTCATCAACTCGTCGCCGGCCTGAAATACGGTGTCGGCGTAGTCGAGGGCGATGCGGCCGGCTTCGGTGAGTTCCAGCCGCCGGCCCACCCGGTCGAACAGCGGATGGCCCATCTGGCGCTCGAGTTTCTGCACCTGAACAGACAGGGCCGACTGGCTGAGGTTCAGCCGTTCGGCGGCCCGGGTGAGGCTGCCTTCATGGGCCACGGCCCAGAAGTAGCGCAGGTGGTTGAAGTTCAGAGCCGCCATGATCGTTTTATAAAACAGAACGTTTTTGACGGAACAATGAATTTTTACGCTGTTCGGCGGCGCCCTAGGACTCCTCGCGAACCGAAGGGGACACGCCGTGCCGCTCTATCTCTCGCCGCTTCTGGCGCCTGTTCCGCTGCTCCTTGCCGCCGCGATCGCCTTTTTGAGCCACGGGACCAGGCCGAAAGCCATCCCCAAACTGGCCGAAGCGTCCGCATGTCTGGCCTTTGTCGTGGGCCTGGCGGCGGCGGGCGCGCTGATCGCCTTCGGACCGGGCGGCGGCCCCCTGATCGGCCTGCACGACGCCGTGAGCGCGGTGATGCTCGCCCTGGTCTCGTTCATCGGCTGGGTGGTGGTGCGGTATGCCCGGACCTATCTGGACGGGGAGGCGCGGCAAGGTCCGTTCACCGGCTGGCTCTGCATGACGCTGGCCTCGGTGATGTTGCTGGTCACGGCGGGCCATCTTGTCCAGCTCGTCCTGGCCTGGATCGCCACGAGCCTCTCGCTTCACCGGCTGCTGCTGTTCTATCCAGAGCGTGTCGCCGCGCGCCGCGCCGCGGCCAAGAAATTCGTTACCGCGCGTCTGGGCGACGTGGCGTTGGCGGCGGCGGCGGTTCTGCTGACGCTTGCCTACGGCACAACCGACATCGGCGCGATCCTCAGCGCCGCCCGGCACGGCAACGGCGGTGGCCTGGCGGTCGGCGCCGCGGGCTGCCTGGCCGCGGCGGCCCTCTTGAAGTCGGCGCAGTTTCCGACCCATGGCTGGCTGACGGAGGTGATGGAAACTCCGACACCCGTCTCGGCGCTGCTGCACGCAGGCGTGATCAACGCCGGCGGCTTTCTCCTGATCCGCTTCGCCGACGTGATGTTGCTGGCCCCGGGCGTGCTGGCGATCCTGGTCGTGATCGGCGGTTTCACGGCGCTGTTCGGCGGTCTGGTCATGCTGACCCAACCGGCGGTGAAGACCTCACTCGCCTGGTCCACCGTCGCCCAGATGGGCTTCATGATCCTGGAGTGCGGACTGGCGCTCTTCCCCCTGGCCTTGCTGCACATTGTCGCCCATTCGCTCTACAAGGCTCATTCCTTCCTGTCCTCGGGCGGCGCGGTGGAGCTCGTCGCCGCCAATCGCAGACCGGGGCCGGTCGCCATTCCCAAGGCCGGCGCCGTCGGGCGGGCCTTCCTCCTGGCGCTGGCGATCTATGCCATCGTCGGGTTCGGTTTCGGCTTCCAGCACAAGTCGCCCCAGGCTATCGCGCTTGGCGCCATTCTGATCTTCGGCGTGGCCTATATGCTGGCGCAGGGTCTGGCGGACGCCGCGCCCAGGGCCCTTACCCGGCGCACGATTGTCTACGCGCTCGCGACGTCGGCCAGCTACTTCGCTCTTCAGGTCAGCGCTGTCTGGCTGACCTCCGGCGTGCTTCCCGCGGCGCCGTCGCCCGGTCCCCTGCAGTGGGCGCTGATCGTGCTCGCGGTGATCAGTTTCGGCCTCGTGGCCGTGGTGCAGGCGATGTTCCCGCTCTGGGCCTACCACCCGGCCGCCGCGGGGCTGCGCGTGCATCTCTCCAACGGCTTCTACGCCAACGCCGTCTTCGACAGGCTGCTTCGCGGCTGGCGCGTGCGTGGCGCAGGCTGATCCGACCGGAACCTGAAGAATGACCCATGAAGATCCCGCAAACCGGAGCAAGGCCATGTCCCTGAGTTCAGCCGCCGACCGCGCCGCGCGGGCGATCCCCCCGGTCTGGCCCCTGGCGTCGAGCGTCGCGGTCAATCCTTTCCTCGGCCAGACCCATGAAGGCCTGGCCATGGTCGGGGCTCGCCTGGAACGGGTCGCCGGCGCGCCGGTCACCCTGCCGCGCAGCTGGTTTCAGGACAGGATCGAGAGCGGCGCGATCACCGAAGCGGATCTCTCGGACGCCCTCGCGGCCGCAGCCCCGGCGATGCGCCCGGCCGACGTCACAGCCCTCAAGTCCGCGGCTCTGGCGTCGACACCCGAGGTCAGAGCGGCGCCGACCATCGCCGACCTCGCCGCCGAGGCCTCGGGGATCGATTGGCCCGGGTTGATCGCCGAGCGCTTCGGCGCCTGGGCGGCGGGCTACCTCGATGAGGGGCAGGCGCTGTGGGCCGCGCCACGCGGCCGGGGCGCCTACGCCGCCTGGCGCGCTGTGGCGACCCACGATCTGACACCCGAGATCGTCGGCCTTTCGGGGTTCGCCACCCATGTTTCGGAGGCGCCGGAGCATGCGGCGGAGGCGATCGCGGACGTGGTGGGGCGGCTCGCGCTCCCGGCCGCGGCCTTGGAGACCTATCTCCACCAGATGCTGATGACGCTGGGCGGCTGGGCGCAATATGCGCGCTACCGGCTCTGGCAGGCGGAACTCGCCGGCGGCGCGGACGCGACGATCACCGATTTCCTGGCGATCCGGCTGATCTGGGAAGCGGCGTTGTTCCAAAGGTACGAGGACCGGATCGGCGCCCGGTGGCGGGAGGTTGTCGCCCTGCACGCCTCGCCCGTGACGCCCACCCCGGACCAGGTCGTGGACGCCATCCTGCAAGAGGCGGCGGAACGCGCCGCCCAACGGGCCCAGGCCGAGACGCTTGCCCAGCCGTCTAAAGGGACGACGGACACCCGCCCCGCGCTACAGGCCGCCTTCTGCATCGACGTGCGCTCCGAGGTGTTTCGGCGGGCGCTGGAGTCGGTGAGTCCGGATATCCAGAGCCTGGGGTTCGCCGGCTTCTTTGGTCTCACCGCGTCGCATCGTCGCTTTGCCTCGGACGTTCGGGAGCACCGGCTTCCCGTCCTGCTGAACCCCGGTCTGACAACCTGTTCAGGTGGCCCGGAACACGCCGCGGCGGACCAAGCGGCCCGGTTCAAGGCGCGCGCGACGCGCGCCTGGGGGCGGTTCAAGCTGGCGGCCGTATCGTCCTTCGCCTTCGTCGAGGCCACGGGACCGGTCTACGCCGCCAAGCTGGTGGGGGACGCGCTGGGGCTGCACGGCGTGTCCGCGCCGAACGACCCCGCCCCGCGTCCCGATCCCGCCCTCGACCTCGCCGCACGGACGAAGGCGGCCGAGACCGTGCTGCGGGCCATGTCGCTGACGACCAATTTCGCCAGACTGGTGCTGCTGGCCGGTCACGGCGCCAATGTGGTCAACAATCCCCATGCCAGCGGGCTGCATTGCGGCGCCTGCGGAGGATACTCGGGTGAGGTCAATGCGCGGTTGCTGGCCGCGCTGCTGAACGACCCGGAGGTGCGCGACGGCCTGGTTCCGCTGGGAATTGCGATTCCGGCCGATAGCCTCTTCCTCGGCGCCTTGCATGACACCACGACGGACGCCGTCACCCTCTACGCGGACGATCATCCCTCCGTGTCGCACCAGGCCGATGTCCGTCAGGCGACACGGTGGCTTGAAACGGCCGGCGCGATCTCCCGGGGCGAGCGTGCTCTTCGATTGCCCAGAGCGGCGGGGGAGGGCAGCCTTGCCAGGCGTAGCCGCGACTGGGCCGAGGTGCGCCCCGAGTGGGCGCTCGCGGGTTGCAAGGCGTTCATCGCCGCGCCGCGCCGGCGCACGGCCGGCAAGAGCCTGGAAGGCCGCGCCTTCCTGCATGACTACGATTGGAAGTCGGACAAGGGGTTTGGCGTTCTGGAGTTGATCCTGACGGCGCCGGTGGTGGTCGCGAGCTGGATCAGCCTGCAGTACTATGGATCGACCGTGGCGCCGGGGGTGTTCGGCGGCGGCAACAAGCTGCTGCACAACGTGGTCGGCGGTGTCGGCGTCATCGAGGGCAACGGCGGCCCCTTGCGGGCCGGTCTCCCCTGGCAATCCGTCCATGATGGCGAGCGCTTTGCGCACGAGCCACTGCGTCTGTCGGTCTGCGTGGAAGCGCCGCGCGAGGCGATGAGCGAGATTCTCAGGCGCCATGACGGAGTCCGAGCTTTGTTCGACAATCGCTGGCTGCACCTCTTCGCGCTCGACGATCAGGGGCAGATGGCCTGGCGCTATGCCGGGGACCTGCAATGGACCGCCGTGGGTGTCCCATCCGGCCCGGCCATCGGTTTGAAGATGGCGGGCTGACCCCTGTCTCGCTGAGCCCTTCGGTCCCTTGAACGGAGTTGTTCCGCCGTGAAACACGCAGGCTCTCACCTGTCGCGCCTCGAATCCGAGTCCATCCACATCATCCGGGAGGCGGTCGCCGAAGCGCGCAATCCCGTCATGCTGTTCTCGGCGGGGAAGGACTCGACCGTCATGGCGCATCTTGCGCTCCGGGCCTTCTATCCGTCCAAGCCGCCGTTTCCCCTGCTGCACGTGGACTCGACCTGGGAGTTCCAGTCCTTGATCGCGTTCCGCGACGCCTTCGCGCGCGAACACGGTTTCGAACTCATCGCTCATTCCAATGAGGAAGGCCGTGCCGCGGGGATCAATCCCTTCGATCATGGGGATCGCTACACCCTGGTCATGCGGACCGAGCCCCTCAAGACCGCCCTCGACGCCGGGGGCTATGACATCATCTTCGGCGGCGCCCGTCGCGACGAGGAAAAGTCGCGGGCCAAGGAGCGCATCATGTCGGTTCGGGGCGCCGGCCATGCCTGGGAGCCACGCCAGCAGCGCCCGGAACTCTGGCGGCTGTACAATACGCGCCTTGGCAAGGATCAGACGGCCCGTGTCTTTCCGCTATCCAACTGGACGGAGACCGACATCTGGGCCTACGCTCTGCTCAAGGGCATTGCGCTCGCTCCGCTCTATTACGCAGCGCCGCGACCGGTGATCGCACGCGGCGCCGCCTTCATCGTGGTCGATGACGAAAGCCGGATGCGCTTCCAGCCGGGCGACCGGATCACCACTCGCAAGGTCCGTTTCCGCACCTTGGGTTGCTGGCCGGTTACCGGCGCCATCGAGTCCGACGCCGCCGATCTGACGGCCGTCGTGGACGAAACGCTGCAGGCGTCGGCCTCGGAGCGGCAGGGACGCCTCAGCGATGGGGAGGATGGCGGCTCACTCGAACAGAAGAAGCGCGAAGGCTATTTCTGAGACTGCGTCGCGCCTAAGGAGGCTCTGAAATCAGAGGAGACCCAAGCCGATGAGCGTGACGATTCACGGGATCAAGGCCTGTGACACCATGAAGAAGGCGCGCGACTGGCTGGATGCGCACGGCGTGGCCTACGCCTTCCACGACTACAAGGTCTCGGGCGTCGACCGCGCCACCCTGGCGCGCTGGGCGGGCGAGGTGGGCTGGGAGGCGTTGCTGAACCGGTCGGGGACGACCTTCCGCAAGCTGCCCGACGCCGACCGGGCCGATCTCTCGCTCGACAAGGCGCTCGATCTGATGGTCGTGCAGCCCTCGATGATCAAACGGCCGGTGCTTCAGTCGGACGGTGGCCTGATCGTCGGATTCAAGCCGGACGTCTACGCCGCCCGGCTGGCAGGCTGACGGAGGCGGTGGCGAAGGGTTTGAGCAGTTCGGCGCACACAAGATAGAGCGCCACCAACCCCGTCATGGCCGCAAGGATCGGCGGCGAGGGCAACTGAAATCCGAACCACGCGCCTACCGGCGACAGGGCGAGGGCCAGGGCGACGGCCAGGGCGCCGAGGGTGGTGATGGCCAGGAACCGGTTGGGGAGGTCCTTCCAGGGTCGGCCCCGGGTGCGGATGAGGAACACCACCAGGGTCTGGGTGGCGATGGATTCCACGAACCAGCTGGTCCGGAACGTCTCCGGCGCGGCGTGAAACACCCAGACAAGCACGCCGAAAGTCGCCAGGTCGAAGGCCGACGAGAGCGGCCCCATGACCGCCGCGAAACGCACGATGTCGGCCTGCCGCCAGCGTTGCGGCTTGGCGATGTCGACAGAGCGGACGTCGTCGAAGGGGATGCCGATCTCGGAGAAATCGTAGAGCAGGTTGTTCAGCAGAATTTGAGTCGCCAGCATCGGCAGGAAGGGGAGGAACAGCGACGCCGCGGCCATGGAGAGCATGTTGCCGAAATTGGAACTGGCGCCCATGCGGACGTACTTGAGGATATTGGCGAAGGTCCGCCGGCCTTCCTCGACGCCGTCGGCCACCACGGCGAGGTCGGCGTCCATCAGGATCATGTCGGCGGCGGCGCGGGCCACGCCGGTGGCGCCGTCTACGGATAGCCCTACGTCGGCTGCCTTGATGCCGGGCCCGTCATTCACGCCGTCGCCCATGAAGCCGACGATCTCGCCGCGCTCGCGGAGCGCCCGGACGATGCGCACCTTCTGATCGGGGGAGAGGCGTGCGAACACGTCGGTGTCGCCCGCCCGGACCTTCAGCGCCGGGGCCGAGAGCGCATCGAGGTCGGCCCCGGTGAGGATGCGTTCGGTCCTCAGGCCGACGATCCTGGCGAGTCGCTCCACCACCAGCGGATCGTCGCCGGACAGGATCACCACCCGCACGCCGGCGCCGGCGAGCCGGGCCACCGCCGCCGCGGCGCTGGGCTTCGGAGGATCGGCGAAGGTGCAGAGGCCCTCGAGGACCATGTCCTTGGCGTCGTCGGGGGTCGGGTCACGCCACGCGTCCTGCCAGGGCCGCGAGGCGACCGCCACCGACCGCAGCCCCTCCGCCGCGAGGGCATGGATCCGGCCCAGGGCGGCGGTTCGTTCGGCCTCCCCAAAAGGCGTGCCGGCGGCCTGAGAGCAGACGTCGAGGACTGCCTTGGGCGCGCCCTTGACGATCAGGATCCGGCCGTCGGGACCTTCGGCCAGAACCGCGCCCAGCCGGCGCTGGTAGTCGAAGGGCAGCAGCCCTCGCCGCGTCCAGCCCGCCGCCGCGCCTGGCTCCGCTTCTGCCAGAGCCAGGTCGAGCGAACCTTTGTCGCCGCCAAGGCTGGCGGCCACGGCGGCCAGGTGACCCGGCCGCGGGTCCGACACGCCGCCGGGCGCCAGCGATCCCGCGAGGGCGATCTGGGCCAGGGTGAGGGTGCCGGTCTTGTCGGTGCACAGCACCGTCATGGCGCCGAGGTCGTGAATCGCGGCGAGGCGTTTGACGATGACCTTCCGCTTCGACATCCGCACGGCGCCGCGCGACAGGGTGACCGTAGTGATCATCGGCAGCAGTTCGGGCGTCAGGCCGACGGCCAGGGCGACAGAGAACATCAGCGACTGGATGAGCGGCCGGCCGAAGGCGACGTTGGCCGCCAGGACACCGACCACCAGCACGGCGGTCGCCCGGGCGACCAGGAAGCCGAGTTGGCGCAGGTCGTGCTGGAAGGGCGAAATTTCCGCGGTCGCGTTGAGCGATTTCGCGGCCTTGCCAAACAGAGTCTCGGCGCCAGTGCCGACGGCGAGGATGGTGGCTTCGCCGGTCTGGACGATGGCGCCGCGGAAAACCGCGTTGCCCGCGTCCGACGGGTTCGTGGCGGCGCTGGCGCCGGGCCGCTTGACCACGCCGTAGGGCTCGCCCGTCAGGGCCGCCTCGTTGACCGTGAGGGCGGAGGAGGTGAGCACGAGGCCGTCGGCCGGGACGATGTCGCCGACGTCGAGGCGGATGATGTCGCCGGGGACGACGTCGCGCGCCTCGATTTCGGTCCACTTGCCGTCGCGCATGGCCTCGGCGTGATCGGCAACCGATTGCCGCAGAGCCTCGGCAGCCTTCTTGGCGCCGCCTTCCTGCACGGTGTCCAGGGTCACCGACGCCCCCAGGATCGCCAGGATGATCACCGCGCTGGGGGCATCACCCGTGGCCGCCGACACCACCGCCGCGGCGATCAGGATCAGGCACATGGGTTCAAGAAGGCGGCGCACCACCGCGCCGATGACGCCCGCTTCACGCGCTTCCGCGTCAGCGTTGGGGCCATATTTCGCCAGACGGGCGCCTGCCGCCGGGGTTGTCAGGCCGTTGAGGTCACAACCGAGCGTCGCGGCCGTCTCGGCGGGCGTGGAGGTCCAGAAGGGTTTGGCGCTCGCCAGTTGGGGCTCCTCTCCGGCCCTGGGGCCTAGGCGTTCACGTCCACGAGCATGCGGCCTCGCACCTCGCCGCGCAGGATGGCCGCGCATAGGGAGGGAACGTCGGCCAGGGTGGCCGGTTGCGTCATGGCGTCGAGTTTCGCCATGTCCAGGTCGGTGGCGAGCCGCGCCCAGGCCGTCAGTCGGCCGGCGCGGGGATGCTGCACCGAGTCGATGCCGCACAGGGTGACGCCACGCAGGAGGAAGGGGGCGAGGTTGGCCGGCAGGTCGATGCCCTGGGCGAGGCCGCAGGCGGAGACGGCGCCCTCATAGCTGGTTCCCGCCAGAACATTGGCCAGGGTGTGGCTGCCGACGCTGTCCACCGCTCCGGCCCAGCGCTCCTTGCCAAGCGGCCGGCCGGGCGCGGAGAGTTCGGCGCGGTCAATGATCTCGGCGGCGCCGAGCGAGGTAAGATAGGCGCCTTCGCTCGCCTTGCGGCCGGTGGAGGCGATGACGCGGTAGCCGAGCTTCGCCAGCAGGGCGATGGCGACACTGCCCACGCCGCCGGCCGCCCCGGTGACCAGGACATCGCCCGAGGCGGGGGTCAATCCCTGCTTCTCCAGCGCGAGGATCGCCAGCATGGCGGTGTAGCCGGCGGTGCCGATGGCCATGGCGCGGGCGTTGGAGATCGCCTCGGGCAGTTTGATGAGCCATTCGCCCTTCACCCGGGCGCGCTGGGCGTAGCCGCCGTGCCAGACTTCGCTGAGGCCATAGCCGTTCTGCACCACCCGGTCGCCGGCGGCGAAGTCGGGATGGGCGGAGGATTCGACGACGCCGGAGAAGTCGATGCCGGGGGTGAGCGGAAAGGACCGGACGATCGGCGCGGCGCCTGTGAGGGCAAGGCCGTCTTTATAGTTCACCGTCGAATAGTCGACGCGGACCGTGACATCGCCGTCCATCAGGTCGCTGTCGGTCAGGTCGACGAACCGCGCCTCCTGGCCGGCGTCGGTCTTGTAGAGGCGGATGGCGCGGAAGGTGGACATGACGGGATCCTGGGGCGGCTTGAGGCTTCTGGGCGAGGGCTATAGGACCCCCCGCCGCGGCTTGCAAAGCCGGGTTCAACCGCCTGCGCCGGGAAGCCCCTTCAGCACGGTCACGGCGCCATCGGAGGCGGCGTGGCGATGTTTCGCCAGCGCCTGATAGTCGTCGGAATGGAACCAGGCGTCGAAGGCCTCCTGGCTCGGAAATTCGATCAGCACCGACCGGGTCCAAGGCCAGTCGCCTTCCTTCACAGTTGGGGTCTCGTCGACTGAAAGCAACCGCCCGCTGTGCCGGGAGAAGATCTCCATGAAGCCGCGCTCATAGGCGCCGTAGGTCTCGCGGTCGGTGATTTTGAGCAGGGCTACAGCGTAGACGGACATGGGCGATCCTGGGTTTGGGAAGGTGGGCAATAGGCCTGTATTTTCTGAAGCGGTCGAGGCGCGCGGCGTGTTACGGCGAAATCGTCCCTGCCGCTGACGAGACCGATCATGAGCCCCCGAACCCGAAGCGCCATCGCGCGTCTGCTCCTGCTGCTGGTCGGTTTGGCCGTTGGGGCCGTTATGCTGGCGGCCGCGTTCGCGCCCTATGTGTTCGCCGAGTTGGCCCCCATCCTCGATCGTCACGCCATCGTCGATCCGGGCCCCGCGAAGATCGCCAAGGGCCGCATGGTCGATGACTATTTCGCGGTGGAGGATCTCGGCGCCGGCGTCTTCGCCATCGGCGAGCCGCGCTACTATCAGCAGAACTACGCCTATCTGATCGTGGGGTCGCAGCGGGCGGTGCTGTTCGACTCCGGAACCGGGACGCGCAACATCCGCCCCGTGGTCGAGAGCCTCACGAAGCTGCCGGTGACCGTGATGGTGTCGCACCTGCACTTCGATCATCTGGGCGGGATCGACGCTTTCGGCGAGCTTGCCGCGATCGACCTGCCCCGGACGCGGGCTATGGTCCAAGACGGTCGTCTGACTCCTGGCCGCCACGCGTACATGGGCTTCGTGGATGGTCGCTCGCCGCCGTCGCCGCGCGTGAGCGCCTGGCTGGCGCCGGGGAGCACGATCGACCTGGGCGGGCGCTCGCTGAAGGTTCTGTCGACGCCTGGCCACACGCCTACTTCCATGGCGCTCTTCGACCCGGCCGCCCATCGCCTGTTTATCGGCGACTACATCTATCCGACGACGCTCTATGCCTTCCTGCCCGGCTCCAGTCTCTCGACCTATCACGCCACGGCGCAGCGCCTGCTGGCCGACCTTCCGGCCGATACGATCCTGTGGGGCGCTCATTGTTGCCGGGCCGGGGAGGGCGTCGCCGCGCCGTGGCTGGCGATGAGCGATCTGCGCGACATGGACCGGGCTGTCGAGGCGGTGCGCGCAGGAACCGCGACGTCGACCGGATTCTATCCGCGGCGCTTTCCCGTGAGCCGGCAGATGACCCTTGCCACCGGGTTCGCCTGGAACAATCGCTGACCCTCAGGGGGCGGCGGGCGGCGCCAGGGTGTCGAGGATCGGTTTCATGACCGCCTTTTCAGCCTTGTCCGCCCCCATGTCCGGCCCGGCGTTGGCGGCGATAAGGACCCCGCCGCCGGTCTCCGGGAACAACGCCACCAGGGCGTACCAGGCGCCGTCGGACCCCGCGTGGATCAGCACCGGACCTTTGCGGCCGGCGATGGTCTCCTGCACGCCCCAGCCGAGGCCGCCGGACCCGCCGGGCTGGGCGGTCTGCATCAGGCGATAGGTCTCAGGTTTGAGCAGCCGGCCCTTGCCCTTCGCCCCGGCCAGCTGATCGAGGCAGAACAGCGCCCATTCGTCGAGCGGCATGTACATATTGCCGTCGGGCGCCAGGAAGTCGGGGTTCTCGTCGGCCGGCGCGGCGGGCTTGCCGGCCATGTGGCCGATGGGTTGGCCGGCGGGCGGCAGGCCGAAGCCTACATGCGTCATGCCAAGAGGAGCGAACACCTCTCGGCGGATAAGGGCTTCGAATGGAGCGCCGGTTGACCGCTCAGCGATGACGCCGGCGATCAGCACGCCGGTGTTGGAGTAGCTGAAGGCGCTGGTGGGCCCGATCGGCGGATCTTTCAGGGCGCGGGCCACATAGGTCAGGCGCCGGGCGGGCAGGGGAGTCCCGGGCGCGGGCGCGAGCATCGCCGCGAGCGCTTTCTCGTCCATGATATTCTCAGGCAGGCCGGCATGGTGCGAGAGAAGCTGAAGCAGGGTCACCTTGCGGTATTCGGGGTGCATGGCGCCCGCCAGGTCGGGCAGCATCTTGTCCAGCGGGGTCGACCAGGACAGCACGCCCTTGTCCACGAGGCGGGCGACCAGGGTCGCGGTCATCGGCTTGCCGTCCGAGCCGACGTGCCAGTCGTCCTCCAGGGTTACCGGATCGGCGCCGTCGTTGCGGCGCACGCCCCGCACGGTTTCGCCGGCGACCACGCCGTCGCGAATGACGACCACGCCCATGGCGGGCACGGCCGTGTCGCGCATCGTAGCCGCGATGAGGGCGTTCAGGTCCTCCGCCCGGCTCGGGGCCGCGCCGGCGCCCAAAGCCACGGCAGCGGCGATGGCCGACAGGATGCTCCCGATCCGGCGATGACTGGTCATGGCAGCCGCGTTCCCCTGTTGTCGCCCGGAGAGCAGTCCATCATCGGCGCGTTCGGCGCAAATGACGCTTTGGACAGGCGGATCTTCGCCCGCCTAGGGACCCGGCCAGACGCCGATCACAAAAGGATGGGCCAGGAACAGTAGACCGTAGATCAGCAGGCCGGCCAGAAGGCGCCGTCGCCAGGCGCCGGGCCAGGGACCGGGCGCATCGCCGCGGAGCCGCGCGGCGAGAGGCCAGAGGCCGGTGCGTCGCGCCAGCCGCCGCCATTCGGCCTCGCCGAGGATGCGGCGGCGGCGGCGATCGATGATCGCCATGCCGGCCAGGGCGAAGGCGCCGAACAGGCCGAACATCAGCGAGTGGGCGAGGTCGCCGTTGGGGATCAGATGCGCCAGAGCCCAGAGGGCGAGGGCCAGCAGGAGCGGGTGGCGGGTGAGTCCGGCGATACCGGGCCGGTCGGGGTCGAATGCCTCCGGGCGGGCCCCGCCGAAAGACAGCGGGTTCGGCGCGCCGACGGCCAGGGCGGCGATCACGCAGGCCACAGGCAGGGCGAGGTTGGGGGCCCAGCGTTGCCAGGAGGCATAGGGCCAGAGAGGCACGAAAGGCGCGCGACCGGCCGCGCCGATCAGCCAGGCGAGCAGGGCGAGAGAGATGAGGCTGTAGCCGATCAGGAAGGCTGTGCGGCCGACCGTCGCCACCAGCCGCCCGCGGACCGCCGGCCGGGCGGGGATCGCATGGGTGAGGAAGAAGGCGGCGAACGCCGCGACGAATTCCAGCCAGGCCATGGCCTGTCTTAGGGCGCGGTCAGGCCGCGCGGAAGAGGCCAGTGAGCGCGCGCACCCCGGCGGAATCCGGAAACACCGCGCCATCGAGGTAACCGGGCGCGATGGCCAGATGGTCGCTCAGCGTCGCCTTGAGCACCGTGCGAAGGTCGGTGGTCGGCTTCAGGTCCCGTCCGGCATAGAGGCCGGCGGGTTTCAGGCCCGGCCAGTCGGCCAGTACCCGCCCGCCGGCCACTGCGCCGCCGACCAGGAACGCGGCGCTGGCGGTTCCGTGATCGCTCCCTGCCGTACCGTTCATCGCCACGGTGCGGCCGAACTCGGTGACAATCAGCACGGCCGTCCGCCGCCAGGTCTCGCCCAGACCCGAGGCCAGGGCGTCGATTCCGGCATCCAGCGCCAGCAGGTTACGATGGAGCACGCCATAGGGGCCGGCCTGGTTGGCGTGGGTATCCCAGCCGGTCGACTCGACCACCGCCACAGCCGGACCATCCGGCGCCGCGAGGAAGCGCGCCGCGGCTGTCATCAGGCCCGGAAAGGGATCGCCCCCGCTGGCGGCGCCCATGCCTTCGGCGGTCTTCGCGGCGTCGGTCGCGCCGCTCAACGCCATGGCGAGGGCGGAATCGGTGTGCTCGTAGAGGCGGCGGAGCCGGGCCAGGAAGTCGGCTGACGGACCCGGCAACACCGAGGGGGACCACGAGGTCACGGGAGAGGATCCGCGCAGGAGCAGCGGCATGGCCGGCGCCAGGGCGATACCGAGCGACGCGCGGCCCGTCGCGGCCCCGGCCGGCAGGCCGGCGAGGGCGCGGTTCAGCCAGCCGTCGGGGAGGCCATAGGGTTGGGCCGCGCCGGTTTCCAGGAGGTTCTGGCCGTCGAAGTGTGAGCGGTCGCGGTAGGGCGACGCGATGGCGTGGAACACCGCGAGCTCGCCGGCGCCGTAACGCCGATGGAGTCCGGCGAGGGCGGGGTTGAGACCGAAGGCGCCGTCCAGATCCAACGCGCCGCCTGGGGCTCCTGGGCGAGGTAGGGCGAGGCCGGCGCGGGCGCGTTCATAGTCGGGATCGCCCCACGGCGGCGCAGCGGAGAGTCCGTCCATGGCGCCGCGCAGGATCACGACCACCAGGCGGCGATCGGTCTCGACCAAGGCGAAGGCGAGGCTCGGAAGACCCGCGGCCGCTGCGGCGGAGAGCCATTGGCGGCGGTTCATCAGGGGGCTCATCGGCGCTGAAACTCCGGAGAGGCGAGGAAGAGCGCCAGACCCTGGGCGGGCGTCTCGGCGTTCTTCACGGCCGAGAGTGTTTCGGGCCCGAGGCCAGGTCCCAGGGCGGCCTGGGCGATGGCCACAGGATCGTCGGTCGCGGCCGCCCGGCCCGTCGCCAGGATGTTCGCCCATTCGACCCGCTTCCAGACGGCGTCCGCGCCGATCCAGGCGGGCTCGGCATCCGCCCAGCCGTCGGGGCGGGGAGCCCAGAATGGCCGCTGGCCCATGCGGTCGAGCAGGGCGAGGAGTTGAACGCCGGTGAGCGGCGGTCCGCCCAGGGCCCGGACGGTCGAGACGATGTAGTCCTCCGGCGGCTTGAGTTTGGCGGGGCGCGGAGTCCAGGCCTCTGGCGAATCCACGAGCGCCCGCGCGGTGGCCGCGAGGTCGCCGTCGCTGTCCCGGAAAGCGGTGGCGATCCGCTCCACCGCGGCGGGTGGCGGATCGTCGGCGATGACGTGCCGCGCCAGCTTTGTCGCCACATGCCGGGCGGTCGCCGGGTGGCGGGCGAGGTTGCGCAGCGCCGCCTCGCCCTGGGCCTCGCCGCCGGCGGCGTAGGTTCGCCCGAGCAGGGTCTGCGGGCCCGGTTCGTGGGCGAAGGCGATGAAGTGGAACAGTCGGCCGTCCGCCGGGCGATCCCGCGGGCCGTAGATCGACCAGCCGGTGATGATCCGCGCCAGATTGGTCACGTCGGCTTGGGTGTAGCCGCTGCGGACACCGAGGGTATGCAGTTCGAGGATTTCGCGTCCGAGGTTCTCGTTCAGCCCCTTCATCCGTTCGCGCAGATAGGGCGGCAGAACCTCCGGATGATGGGCGAGCGGCGAGTTCGGTCCGACCGACAGATAGTTGTCGAGGTAGATCAGCATGGCTGGGTGACGGCAGGACGCCAGCAGCATGTCCGCGAACCGGCCGCAGACATGCGGCCTCACCGCATCTCGCTCGAACAGCGGCGCGAGGGCGATGATGTCCGCCTTGGCGGCCGAGACCGTAAAATGGTTAGCCCAGAACCGGGAGAGCCGTTCGAAGAACGGACGCTCCGAGGTCGTGGCGACCTGGTGCCGCGCCGCGACCCCGGCCGCGTAGCCCGGGATGAAGTGGCGGATGTAGGAGGCCTCGACGCCCATGGCCGGGCCGTCGCCGCCTTTGGCGGCCAGGGTCTTGCCGGTCAGGGCCGGGGCGTCCGGCGTCAGGCCGATCGACGCCAGCCACTTGGTGAACTCGCCCGCGGCCTCGGCGGTGGCGGGGAGCGCGGCGAAGGCCGCTGGCGGTGAGGGCTCCGGCTGCAGTTGCTCGAGCAGCCAGCCCCGCGGGTCGCCGGAGATCGCCTGGAGGTCGCCAGGGCGTGCGCCGAGGCCGAACCGGTTGGCGGCGATGGCCGCCTGCTCGAGGCTCATTGTCCTCGCCTCCCTCTGATCGCCCTCAGGGTGCCCCGGAATTCTTGCCGCTTTGTGTCCGGCGGCGACGTTGCAGCCGCCTGGCGAGCCCGAAACGGATATTTTTTCGGCAGGTTCGCGTATTTTTCGGGCAATCAGGTGCGGGCGGTTCCGTCGGCGTCATCGCGTCTGGCAAGCGACCCGCGAAAAAATTGCTTGGCTCCAACGTTTCGGCGTTACGAGACTGAAACACCAGGGAGACGCCATGCAGCCGCCGCTGCAGAGATTTTTGACCGAATGTCATTCGCGGTTTGCGGACGATCACTCCGGCGCTGTCGCGGACTATATTCCGGAGCTGTCGAAAGCCGATCCGGCGCTGTTCGGCATCGGGCTCTGCACCACCGACGGCTATGTCTATGAAGCCGGCGACAGCGCCGTCCCCTTCACCATTCAGTCGATCTCGAAAGCCTTCGTCTTCGCCCTGGCCCTGGAGACGCGCGGCGCGGAGGCAGTCGAATCGAAGATCGGCGTCGAGCCCAGCGGCGAGGCGTTCAACTCGATCCGCCTGACGGCCGACAACAAGCCGTTCAACCCCATGGTCAACGCCGGGGCGATCGCCTGTTCAGGGCTGATCCGCGAGGCCGCCGGCGCGGACTCCTTCGACCTGATCCAGTCCACCCTGGGGCGCTTCGCCGGACGGACGCTGGACGTGGACGAGGCGGTCTACTACTCGGAATCGGCCACCGGTCATCGCAATCGCGCCATCGCCTGGATGCTGCACAACCATGGGGTGGTGAAGGCGGACGTGGACGGGGTTCTCGATATCTATTTCCGTCAGTGCGCGGTGCTGGTGACGGCGCGCGATATCGCGGTCATGGCCGCAACCCTGGCCAACAGTGGGATCAATCCCGTCACCGGCGAGGCGGTGGTCTCTCCCTACGCCGCGGCCCGGACCCTGTCGGTGATGACCAGTTCGGGGATGTACGACTACGCGGGGGAATGGATCTACCGGGTCGGGATTCCGGCCAAGAGCGGCGTGGGCGGGGGCATCGCCGCTGCCCTGCCGGCCCAGCTGGGTCTGGGCGTTTTCTCCCCGCCGCTCGACGATCACGGCAATACCGTCCGGGGACTGAAGGTGTGCGAGGCGCTGTCGTCGCATTTCAACCTGCACGTGCTCAGCCGGACGGACGACGTGCGGTCCTGCGTCATCGCCGACTACGACATCGCCAGCGTGACGTCGCGCCGCAGCCGCCAGCCGCAGGAACGTCAGATCATTCTGGAGAACCACAGCGAGACCCGCGTCGTGGAACTGGTCGGCGCCCTGACCTTCGCGACGATCGAATATGTCTCCCGTCGGGTGACGACAGGGCTCACGCCCGACCAACTGGTGATCCTCGACTTCCGCCGGGTGCCGATGATCACGGCCGCGGGCGCGCGGCTGCTGGGAGAGGTTCTCGGCGATCTCATCGCCGCTGGGGCGACGCCGATCCTCGCGGGCCTGTCCGACACCTCGCCGGTGTACCAGACCCTGGCGCCGCGCCTGGCCGACATTTCCCGCCTGAGGAAGTTCCCAGCGCTCGACGACGCCGTGGAATGGGCGGAGGATCAGGTCATCTATCGCTATGGCGGCTTCGTGCGGGTGAACGATCCGACACCGCTCGACGCACAGGCTCTGCTGACCGGCATGTCGCCCGAGGAAATCGCCGAACTGTCGTCTATCGCCTTTGTGCGCCAGTACGCCGCCGGCGAGCGAATCATCCGGGCGGGCGACCCGTCGGAGTCGGTGTTCTTCCTGCAAAGCGGCATGGTCAGCGTCAAACTGCCGAGCGGCGTCAGGCTGGCCTCGATGGTGCCGGGCATGGAGTTCGGGGAAATGGCCCTGCTGGGGTCTCCGCGCAGCGCCGACGTCTGGGCCGACACCGCCGTCCAATGTCTGGAACTGCCATTGAGCGGCTATGACCTGCTGCGGCAGCAACGACCCCAGGCGGGCGAACAGATCATGCGCAATCTGGCCGCCTTGCTGGCGCGCCGGCTTCTGCAGACCAATGCAAAGGTCGATCTGCTGAGGAACAGCTAGGCGGGGTGGTGGTCGCCGGGGCGAATCCGTGATTTCGTCCGCCGCAATGACAGGCGAGAACATCGGCGCGGAAGGCCTCAAGGTCGCGATCGGCTTTCCCAGTGCGGTGATGCTGGTGATGGGCGGCATCGTCGGCGTGGGCATCTTCGCCAATCCAGCCATCGTGGCCCATGCCGTGCACTCGCCGGCGCTGGCTCTCGGCGCCTGGTGCCTCGGCGGCGTCGTCGCCATTCTCGGGGCCTTCGTCTACGCCGAACTGGCCGCGCGAATCCCGGCCACCGGCGGCGAATATGTCTATCTGCGCGACACCTACGGGCCGCTGGCGGGCTTCCTGTTCGGCTGGACGACCCTGTTCGTGGTTCAGGCCGGCGGCATGGCGGCGGTGAGTATCGTCTTCGCCCGCAACCTCAATGTGCTGATCGGGGGAGGGGTGTCGGAGAAGGCGATCGTGGTGGCGGTGCTCGCGGGCCTGGCGGCGATCAACTGCGTGGGCGTGAAGTCCGGCAACGGGCTTCAGAGCCTGCTGGGTCTGCTGAAGGTGGCGGCCATCGCGGCTCTGATCGTGGCCGGGTTGCTCCTGGTCCCGCATCGCGCGCCGGCGGTGGCGGCGGTCCCGGAGGCGGGCGGCTCGCTGGCGATCTGGAAGGCGTTCGGCGGGGCGATGATCCCGGTGGTGTTCAGCTATGGCGGCTGGCAGACGGCCAATTTCGTCGCGGGGGAGATCCGCGATCCCGCCCGGAATCTGGCGCGCGCCCTGGTGGCCGGGGTGGTCGCTGTGATCGTGCTCTATCTGCTGGTCAATATCGCCTGCCTGCGGGCGCTCGGGGTGGACGCCCTGGGCAGGACGTTGACGCCGACCTCGGACGTCCTGGCCCTGTCGATCGGTCCGGCCGCGGCGCGGCTGGCGGCGGCGGCCATCGCCCTCTCGGCCCTGGCGTTCCTGAGCCAGTCGATGCTTACCGCGCCGCGTGTCTGTTTCGCCATGGCCCGGGACGGGCTGTTCTTCCGTCGCATCGCCGCTGTGGCGAAGGGCAGCCGCGCTCCGGCCGCGGCGATCATTCTGCAGGCCTCCTGGACGGGTGTCCTCGCCCTATCGGGACGGTACGATCAGATCCTCAGCTACGTGGTGTCGATGAACTTCCTGTTCTTCGGCCTCAGCGCTTCGTGCCTGTTCGTCATGCGGGCGCGGGAACGTGACTCGCTTCCGGGGACCACGCCCGGCGGGTTCCGGGCGCCGTGGCACCCGTGGACCACGGGTGCGTTCATCGTCGCCTGCGCCGCGATCGTCGGCTGCTCGTTCTGGTCTTATCCGGTCAACAGCCTGATCGGCTACGGCATCCTGTTGCTGGGCGTGCCGCCCTATCTGTACTGGCGCCGCCAGTCGTTTCCGGAGACCGCCGCCGCCGCATGAGCCCGCCCGCCCGCCGACTGCAATCCGACTACATGAAGTTCGCCAAGGTCGGCACGGCCGCCCGCTACGGCCTGGCCAGCAGCGGCGTCCTTGACTGCGCCATGAGCGATCTCAATCCGAGCCTCGAGGATTTCGTCCTGCACGGGCCCAACAGCTACGGCTATGGGCCGCTGGTCGACTGCATCGCCGCGCGGTTCGCTCTCGATCCGGCCTGCGTGGTGACCGCCGGGGGGGCGTCCTTCGCCAACCACCTGGCCCTGGCGGCCATCGTCGAACCCGGCGACGAGGTGCTGATCGAGGATCCGACCTATGAGCTGATCGTCTCGACCTTGGGGTATCTGCAGGCCGATCCGAAGACCTTGCGGCGCGAGCCTCAGACCGGCTGGCGACTCGACCCCGAGGCCGTGGCCGCCGCGATCACACCCCGCACCCGGCTGGTGGTCCTGACCAATCTGCACAATCCAACCGGGGCCTTGGCCAATGAGGCCGAGGTGATGGCGATCGCGCGGGCCGCCGCCGCGGTCGGGGCCCGGGTGCTCATCGACGAGGTCTATCTTGAGCTGCTGTTCCGTACCGGCGAGGCGCGCACGGCCTTCCGGCCGGACGGCAATATCATCGTCACCAGCAGCCTGACCAAGGCCTATGGCCTCAGCGGTCTGCGCTGCGGCTGGATTCTGGCGCCGGCCGACCTGGCGGAGAAGATGCGGCGGCTTAACGATCTCTACGCCTCCCTGCCGCCGCACCTGGCCGAGCGGCTGAGCGTCGTCGCCTTCGACCGCCTGCCAGCCCTGCGCGAGCGGGCCAACCGGATGATCGACACCAATCGCGCCGCCTATCTGGACATTCTCGGGGGCCACCCGCGCCTGGAGCAGACGGTGCTTCCGCAGGGCACGACCGTGTTTCCGCGACTGCTCGGCGGCGATGGGGACGCCTTCTTCGCCCACCTCACCGGCCGCTACGAGACCAGCGTGGTTCCCGGCCGGTTCTTCGGGCGGCCGCAACACGTCCGGATTGGCCTCGGCGGCGATCCAGTCGCCACGCGCGGCGGCCTGGCGCGCATCGCCGAGGCACTGGACACCTTCGGCGCCTGAACTGTTCCATCACGGGGTTGTGACCGGTGCGCGCGGGAACTCTACCGCAAGCCTGACCGTTGGCCTGCGGGGCCAATCACGATGACCGCCGGCGGGAGGCCGGCGGGTCGTGCTTCAGAGGGAAGACCATGACCACCACAACCCATCGTCACGGCATCGTCCGGATCGACCCCGACGTGCTGATGAGCCTCGCCGGCCACAAGGCCGTGAAGCGCAAGATCGCGCCGGGCTTCAAGGCGAGGAAGTCGCTCAACATGAAAGCCATGGGCGGTAAGACCATCAAGAACCTGTCGTTCCGTAGTTTCTATATCGCCGGGCCGAGCTGGGCGGCGTCGGATATGACGAACATCGACACGGCGTTGTCGGGCGCCATGGCCGACCCGCATCTCAACAACGTGCTGCTACAGTACTATCCGGGGGCGGCGTCGATCTCGACCGCGTTCCTGGGCTCCTCGACCCTGCCGGGCGCCGCTCCGAAGACGTTCTCGCGCGACGACGTCAATCCTTTGCTGGCCGGTCTGATCAGCAACGGGACGCTCCACGGCGTGGATTTCGACAACACCGTGATCTGCCTCTTCCTACCGCCCGGTTCGATCCTGACCACTGATGCGGCCGGCGGCGTGGGCAAGCTCTCCGACGACCATTCGATCGATGACAAGGACAGCTCCGAGCAGGGTCTGGGCGGCTATCACGGCTCCTGCCACATCGGCGCTCAGAGGGTCTATTTCGCCGTCGGGGTCTATTCCCAGTTCATCAACGGCAAGCCTAACGGCATCCCGGTCTGGCCGGACGCCTGGAAGAACGTGGTGGCGACCTTTTATCACGAACTGGTGGAGGCCCGGACCGATCCGGACGTGGAAGACGCCATCCGCAACAACAGCGACGCCCTGCTGGGATGGTATTCGACCGCCAAACTCGGCGGCGAGATCGGCGACATCCCGATCAATGTCGCGGCCGCCAATCTGCGTGGCGTGATGGTCGAGGTCACCTTGGCCAATGGCCAGACGGCCCCCGTGCAATTGATGTGGTCCAACGCCGTGGGCGGACCGGAAGGTCCGTTCGCCTGACCCCGACGCCAGGCGCGTCTCGCTGATCAGGACCCCCGGGCCGCAAGGTCCGGGGGTTTCACGTGTCAGCTTTTGGCTCAGCCGCCCATGCCGTTCAGACCGACGGCAATCAGTCCGACGATCAGCACGGCGCCGGCCGTGACCGACCCAACGAACAGCAAGGTCATGCGGATCAGGGTTCCAAGAACGCTGGTCCGATAGACTCCGCGCATGTGGCCAAAGAGGTGAAGTGGCGCGGGGATCATCAGCGCGAAACCCCAGCCGCCGATCACGGTGTTGAGCAGCATCGCCAGAGTCAGCACAACGCCCATCGCCGACAGCGAGTGAAGCGAAAAAATCGTGTGGTCAAAGAGGTAGAACCGCCGCTGGAAGACGAACAGCAGGCTCAGCATGATCGCCGAGATCGGCAGCATGAGGAAGGCGAAGCGCTCGGACCACTGTTCCAGGATCAGAAAGAAGCGCTCCGGGTCGTCGATGGCCTTGTTCAAACGCTCGTTCAACCAGTTGGTGGCCGCAGCATTGGGCCGGTCTCCCCCGAGGACGACATGGGCGCCCTTGAGTTTGCCTTTCACGATAGCCCGCTCGGCGGGGGTCATTTCCGAGATCGTCCTGGGATCGTCAGCCAGTGACATGGCCTTGGCGGCCGTCTGGGCCGCGGCCGGCGGCGGTGGTCGGCTGGGTTTTCCCGAGGAGGTCAGTCCGCCCACCAGGAAGATGGCCAGCAGCACGACCAGGAACAGCCGCAGCGGCGGGATCTGCGGCGCGCGATGTCCCTCAAGGTAGGCGCGCGTGAGGCGGCCCGGGCGGAACATGAGGTCCGGCAGCGTCCGCCAAAGGCGGCCGTCGGCATGGAGCACGCCCTCGATGACCTCACCCGTCAGCTTGACGATCGAGCGGTGAAAATCCTCGGCCGACTGACCGCAGACATGGCACCACGGTCCCTGCAGCGGCGTGGCGCAGTTGGCGCAGGGCGTTCCGGGCGCGTGACCGTCGGCCTTGGGCGCGCGGCCCGACAGGCCTGTCAGAGCGACGCCGGCCGCCAGTTCAAGTTCGTTCGACACAGCCCCTCCGCTTGAACGATCTCCGGACCCGGAGGAGACGAGTCCTAGCTGAAGCCGGACCCGGGGTCACCGCCGGGACGCGGGCGTTCCTTTCCGGTGGCCGATTTTCTGATATTCCAGGCGGCATGAAGACCCAGAAGCCGATCTCCGCCCGTCTCCCGCTCATCACCGTCCTGGCCGCCACCCTGGCAGGCGGCCCGGTTCTCGCCGCCCCGCCCGCGCCCGAGTCCCGCACCGGCATGGTGGTGACCTCGCAGCACTACGCCTCCGAGATCGGGGCGGCGGTGCTGCGCAAGGGCGGCAACGCCGTCGATGCGGCCGTGGCCGTGGGCTACGCCCTGGCGGTGACCCATCCCTGCTGCGGCAATCTCGGCGGCGGCGGGTTCATGTTGGTCCACCGGGCCAACGGCCAGAACGCCTTCATCAACTTCCGCGAGCGCGCGCCCCTGGCCGCCACCGCGGACATGTATCTCGACGCCAAGGGCAATCCGATCGTCGAGAAGAGCCTGGCCGGCTGGCTGGCCATGGGCACGCCCGGCACCGTGCTTGGGCTTGAGACGGCCCGCAAGCAGTGGGGCACCCGCTCGCGTCAGACCCTGATCGCCCCGGCAATCAAGCTGGCGGACGAAGGCTTCGTGCTGCGCCAGGGCGACCTTGGCGTGATCAATGACGGCGCGAAGTCCGCGCCGGCCGGATCCAACGTCCGGGCGATCTTCAGCAACAAGGGCAAGCCCTTCAACGCCGGCGAGCGCCTGGTGCAGAAGGATCTGGCGGCGACCTTGCGGCTGATCAGCGCCGGCGGCGCCCAGGCCTTCTATCACGGTCCCAACGCCGCCGCTGTGGCGCGCGCCAGCAAGGCCGAGGGCGGCCTGCTCACCGTGAAGGACTTCGCTGACTACACCGTCACCCAGGACGCACCCGTGACCTGCACCTATCGGGGCTACACCGTGGTCTCCTCGCCGCCGCCGAGTTCCGGCGGGGCCACGATCTGCGAAATGCTGAATATCCTGCAGGGCTATCCGTTGAGCCAGTGGGGCTATCGCTCTGCCGCCGAAGTGCATGTGATGACCGAGGCCATGCGCCGGGCCTACTACGACCGCAACAATTCCCTGGGCGATCCGGCCTTCATCGACAATCCGGTGAAGCGCCTGACCTCGGTGGCCTACGCCGATCAGCTGCGCGCCGGCATCGACCTGAACAAGGCCACGCCGTCGGCCTCGCTGGGGTCGGCCACCGCGCCGCATGAGAACGCCAACACCACCCACTATTCGGTGGTCGACAAATGGGGCGCCGCCGTCGCCGTCACCTATACGATCAACGACGATTTCGGGGCTAAGGTGATCGCCGGCCACACCGGCTATCTGCTCAACGACGAGATGGACGACTTCACCGCCAAGCCGGGCTCGCCCAATGGCTTCGGTCTGGTGCAGGGCAAGGCCAACGCCATCGCCCCTGGCAAGCGCCCCTTGAGCTCCATGGTCCCGACCATCGTGCTGAAGGACGGCAAGCCGGTGCTTGTGGTGGGCTCGCCCGGCGGGGCGCGGATCATCACCACCGTTCTGGAGATCATCGTGGCCGTGATCGACCATCAGGTCCCGCTGCAGGAGGCTGTGGACGCGCCGCGCTATCACCATCAGTGGCTGCCCGACACCCTGCAGGCCGAACCCGGCGCCCTGACGCCAGAGGTGACGAAGGCGCTGGAGGCCATGGGTCACAAGGTCGTGGACCTGGAGCCGTGGACGGCGGGCAATTCCGCCGCCGTCATCGGCGTCGCTCCGGCCGATGCCGCCGCGGCGCACGCGCTGGGCTATCCGCATCCGGGCGTGTTGCTGGGCGCCAACGACCGGCGCACCCCGGCCGGATCGGCGACCGCGCCCTGAGCCGCAAGTCCGCCCTTTGGACGGGGCGGCCGACGCGCTAGAGGACTCTCAAAACAGGGAGTTCTCGCCATGACCGATCTCGTGATCCGCGCCGACAAGGGCGGCGTCGTCCAGCTGACCTTGAACCGTCCGGACAAGCTCAACGCGCTCAATGTGGCGCTGTTCGAGGCGCTCGAGGCGCATGTGGCCGATCTGGAGAAAAATCCGGCGGCGGTCGTGGTCCTGCGCGGCGCGGGCCGTTGCTTCTCCGCCGGCCATGATCTCGGCGACATCGCCACGGGCGAGAAGCTGCCCCGGCCCAACTATCAGTCGCATGTGATCGAGCGCCTGGCCGATCTGCCCCTGCCGGTGATCAGCGCCGTCCACGGTCACTGCTACACCGGCGCGTTGGAGCTGGCCCTGGTGGGCGACATCATCCTGGCCGCCGAATCCGCCAAGTTCGGCGACACCCACGCCAAATGGGCCCTGACCCCCGTCTGGGGCCTCAGCCAGCGCCTGCCGCGCCGGGTGGGGACCTACAAGGCCCGGGAGATGATGTTCACCTGCCGCACCTATTCCGGCCGTCAGGCCGAGACCATGGGCCTGGCCAACCAGTGCGTACCCGACACGGAGTTCGACGCGGCCATCGACGCCCTGACCGCCGAGATCATGGCCAACTCCTCGTTCAGCCACGCCGCCAACAAGCGCCTGCTGACGCACACCGACGGCCTGCCCATCGGCGCCGGCCTCAGCCATGAGATCTACAAGGGCGAGGGTAGGGGCCCGGATATGGAGGAGCGGATCGCGGGGTTTGGGCGGAAGAAGTAGCGCCCCTGGCCTCGGGAGTCGTCTCCCCGCATTCAGAGCGCAACTGATGAAGGCCCTGCCATTTGCGACCTGTTGGGCTCTGCTGTCCCTGACCGCTGTCCAGGCCGAGGCCGCGGCGACGATCACCTTGAGAAACCTGCGGGCGAACGTAGAGATCGTTCCTGAGGATCGACCCGACATCAGCGTCAGGGTGGAGGCCGATGGCTCGCCCGACGCCCTTCCGGTTGTCAGCCGCGCCGGAGATGCGGTGACGGTCGAGGGGACTGTCGCCACCGGCCAGCGAGGGTACCGCGTGTCGTTCAACCTGGACCGTGGCATGAATATCGCCGCGATGAAGCGACGGTCTCACCTGGATCGACCACATCCTGCGGGGCTGTGTCTCATCGTCATTCACACCCCGATGAAGGTGAAAGTGAAATCGAACGCCTATGTGTTCGGGCATGTCGGTCCAGGTCAGTCTGTGGACGTAAACGACAGCGGCGATGGAGAGTGGCGTGTCGATCCGGTGACCGAAACACTCTCCGTGAAGGGGAGTGGCGGCACGGATTTCCACCTGGCGACATCGCGCTCGGCCGCCATCGATATGCTCGGGACAGGAAATGTGAGCCTGGGAAACACCCAATCGCTCTATGTGTCGCAGTACGGGTCCGGAGATATCGTCGCGGAGACGATTGCTCACGACATCGACGTGAGCCTGAGCGGTATTGGCGATTTCGAGGCCAAGTCCGTGTCGGGCGTGATGCGCGTTCTGATCACGGATGCGGGCAACGTCCGGATTCAAGATGGCGACATCACGAAGCTCACGGTCCGTACAATCGACGGCGTCGGAGCCGTGCAATTCGGCGGGACGGTCAAGGACGTCGACGTCAACATCGGAACCGCAACCAAGGTCCACATCCACAAGGTTACCGGGGCCATCCGGAAATCGACCCGGGAACGGGCGGCGCTTGAGATAGATGAACAATAGCGATCAGAATATTGTGATCGTTGACGGAATTCTCTCTAGCCACCGATGGCCTTCACGGCATCCGGGCTTCTCGCGCGGGCCGCGTCAGTCATCCGCGACACGGCTTGGGCGATGAAATCGCGCTCGGCCTCTGGCGTCCCGAAAAAGCGCCGCGGGAGAACCATGGAGCTGCTCTGCACCAAAAAAACCCAGTGCTTGGGCGTCCGATAGAGGTCCGTGACGCATGGCCAGGCGGCTGTCATGATCAGGTCGGTCAGGTCATAGACCAGGGCCTCGGGCGTCAGACGGACGGTAAGCGCCAGCTCATGCTTCTGAAGGCGCTCCGAAAGCGCCTTGCGCGTCGCAGGCCCCGTCAGTCCTCGGACGATGAGCAAGCCCAGGGCGAGGCCGACGACGGCGCTCTCAACCGACACCATGGCCGTGATCCACGAGCCCGATGACCAGGCGGCGAGTGAAATACCGACAGCCGACATGCAGACCAGGAGAATGAGGTAGGTCTGGCGCGGCGACAGGCCCCTCCGCGCCTTGACGTACGCCATCGCCGCGGTGCTCTCCCCAATCGCGAGAACGCCTGTCGCTTCCATCAGGTTCTGCTCCTCCGGTGACCCCGCTCAATCTAGATACGGAAACCTCGCTCGTCCGATGAAATCGGCGCCAGGCCGTTTCGCGCCCTTGAGACGGATTTCTGGGTGGGCCAAGACCGAAATTCGGCGCAGCATCAGCGCGGATGGCCAGACCGGGGTAGTTGGCGACGACGAAGTGTCAGGGGAGGCGCAGCGGCGTCATCCGGACCCGTTCCCGGGCCAGCGGCCGGATGAGGGGGTAGACAGGTGACGACCGACAGAACCAACACCCGCGGCTGGACCCGCCGCCAGGCGGTGACGGCGAGTCTTGCGACCGCCGGAGCCGCTGCGCTGGGGTCGCGGGCGCTTGCGGCGGGGGACTCGGCGGCCGGAGGCGGCGGTGATCTTGGTGAGCTTGCGCAGAGGATTCAGGGCCGCTTCCTGACCCGTGCATCCAGCGGATACGACGACGCCCGCAAGGTCTGGAACCAGGCCTACGACCGCCGCCCTCTCGCGATGGCCCGCTGCGCTGACTTCGACGACGTAAGGCGCTGCCTGGAGTTCGCGAGTCGTCATGCTCTTCCCGTGGCGATCCGCGGCGGCGGGCACAGCTATGCAGGTTTCGGCGTGGCAGAGGGGGCGCTTCAGATCGACCTCGGGGCGTTCAACAGCGTCCGGGTCGACAGGGACCGCCGCGTGGCGTCAGTGGGCGGCGGCGCGAAAATCCGGGACCTGCTGACGGCGACGCTGGCCGCGGGTCTCACAACGCCCATGGGCGCCTGCGGTGCTGTGGGCGTCGCCGGACTGGCCCTGGCGGGCGGCGACACGGCGGCGCGGGGCCTCTTCGGGACCGCCTGCGACAACATCCTGGGCGCGCAGATCGTCACCGCCGATGGAGAGGTGCTTGAACTCGGGCCGCACCAGAACACGGACCTGTTCTGGGCCATTCGCGGCGGCGGCGGCAATTTCGGCGTTGTCACCCGCCTGGACTTCCGGCTGCATCCCGTTCTGGCGTTGCACAACGTCGCCTTCGATCTCGGCTGGAACGACATCGGCGGGGCGATGCGCACGTTCGGCGATCTTGTGCGCGATGCGCCCGACGCGGTCAGGGCAGGTTTCGAGGTCAGCGCAGAGAGCGGGGCATCGGCGACCTGCGGCTACTATGGCGATCCTGCCGCCGCGGCGGCCTATCTCAAGACATGGACGGCGGCATTCCCGCGGGCGGAGGCGAAGACATTCACCTCCATGCCCAATCCCCAGGGTGAGGTGTGGGAGACGACGTCCGTCGCCGTCGACGGAGCCTTCCTTGAGGGCCTCAGCGATGGCGTAGCTGACGTCCTGGCGCGCGCCGCCGCCGCCGGCCGGGGGTTCGGTGATTTCGAGATGGGTCTGTCGAGCGGGGTGGCCGCGCGCGTCGGGATGACCGACACGGCCTATCCGCTGCGGGGACGCGGCCTTAGTCTGTTGCTGTCGTCCGAATGGCGCCGGCCCGAGGATCGCGCGCGGTCGGAGCACTGGGTGGCGGAGTATGGCGCCGCCCTGCGTCCGTGGGCGCGCCGCGCCTATGTGAACTATCTCGCCCCCAGTTCGCCCGAGCGGATTCGCGAGATTTATGGCGTGAACTACCCGCGCCTTGCGAGGATCAAGGCGCGATACGACCCGGCGAACCTGTTCCGGTCGAACCAGAATATTCCACCGGCATCCGCCGCCTGACCGAGGCCGCAGTCTCCGCTTCAGAACCACACGTCCGCGACGCAGCGTCCGTCGCGGGGGAGGTCGCTCCGGGTGACGGTGTCGTGGTGGACGATCGGTACGGCGGCCACCGCGTCCGGTTCGACGGCGAGGCGCAGGTTTACCGCGCCGCAAAGGTGTCCATCCTCGCCGCGAGCCGTCGCGAGCCAGGCGACCACGCAGGCGCACCGGGGGCAGAAGTGAAACGCCAGCGACCGGTCATTCCAGACATAGGTCGCCGTTTCGCCCGAGACAGTGAACGCCTCGCCGTCAAAGCCATAGGCCCAGAGCGCGCCGTGCCGCCGGCAGATGCTGCAGTTGCAGGACGTCGCCGATTCCGGCGCGCCCTCGAAGCGCCAGCGCACCGCGCCGCAATGACAGGATCCGTCCATCGGCTCTCCCTCTCACGGTTGGAGACTCCTAACGCGCGCGCCAGGTTCAGTTCGCTGAGTGGCGACTTCCGCTTAGCGCAGCTTCCTGAGCCACCGGTCGTATCGCGCCTGCCGTACTTTGACCCGCGCGACCATCTCGTCCAATTCCTGCGGCGATCGCTGAAGGCCAACGATCGGGCCGTGACGGGTTCGTAGGCCTCCGGTGAATATGAAGAAGATGATGACGATCGGCCCGATAGTGGCGAACGCTAAGAGGCCGAGTGCTAACCACATGCGCAGCGCCACCGTTGTGGAAGGGACGTTACCGAAGACGATTCTCCGGTTCGCGAAGGTCGGTCAACGCCTGCTTTCCACGTTCAACCACTGTGCAGCGCGTCCGCTTGTCCGGCCCGACCCATTGCCGTGATCCGGCAGGGCTGAAACCATCGTCAATCCAACTGAGGCGAACTGACCATGGCGATCTGCGCGGCGTGCGGGAACGAAA
The DNA here is from genome assembly GCA_903872075.1 of uncultured Caulobacteraceae bacterium. Lineage (GTDB taxonomy): Bacteria > Pseudomonadota > Alphaproteobacteria > Caulobacterales > Caulobacteraceae > Acaudatibacter > Acaudatibacter aquilonius. The sequence continues at coordinate 69,806 of CAIQJF010000018.1, forward strand.
TGCTTACGGCGCAGGGGTGCGTCAGGATCGACTATACGTTCAAGGGGGACGCGAAGGTGTATCCGCCAATCGTCTACGGGGCGGAGGCGGATGACTGGGGAGGTCTGTCGGGCCGGACCTGTCACGACTGCTTTTGCACGCCGGGCGGCTTTCACCATCACGGTTGCGATGTTGAGCGATGTCCCCGCTGCGCAGGGCAGGCCATATCCTGCGAGTGCGACCCTGAAGAAATCTAGGTTCGGCATCCGCGCGGGGCGGGGCTGATGGCATCCCCTACCGAGCCGTCGCACCGCGGTGTAGCTTTTTTCGGGTCCGGCGAATCGTCGCAGGCAGAACGGCGACGTAAGGGAACGGGGAGGGGTGAGATGACGACAATCGCAGATAGCGCGCCTCGGATGACGGGGCAGGGCGACCGGTTCTTCCTGAACGGCGCGATCGCCATGGCGGTCGTGATCGTGGCCGGGTTTTCGGTGCAGCTGGCCATGGGGCGCTCGACGTTCGCCTCGCCGCCGCTCGTACACGCCCACGCCATCGTCTTCATGGGCTGGATGACGATCTATGTGGCGCAGAACGTCTTTGCGGCGACGGGGCGTACGGCGCTGCATCGCCGTCTGGGATGGCTCGCGGCGGGCTGGATCGTCGCCATGATCGTTCTGGGATGCCTGGTGACGGTGGCGATGGTCCGCCGCGGCCAGGTTCCGTTCTTCTTCCGACCGTTGCAGTTCCTGATCTTCGATCCCGTCACGGTGTTCGCCTTCGCGGGGCTGAGCGCGGCGGCGATCCTGATGCGGCGCAGGACGGATTGGCACCGGCGCCTGCATTTCTGCGCGATGGCGCTGTTGCTGGGGCCGGGGTTCGGCCGGCTCCTTCCGATGCCGTTGCTGCTGCCCTGGGCCTGGGAGGCGACGCTGGCGGCGTCCGTGATCTTCCCCCTCGTGGGCGCGATCTGGGACTGGCGGCGCAGTGGAAAGGTCCATCCGGCCTGGGGCTGGGGGTTGGGCGTGATGGCCGGGTGCCTGCTGGTCACCGAAGCGGTCACCTACAGCCCGATCGGCGTTGGCCTGTATCGCGCGGTCGCCGACGGTTCGCCGGGCGCCACCATGGCTCCGCTCGACTTCCCGGCGCCCCTGGGGCCGACCCCTGTCAGTGCGCCGCCGCCCGCGTCGCACTGACCTCTCCCGCCCGCAGGATGAAATCGAGCTGATCGCGTAGCGCCGCGCCACAGGGGAAGGCGCCGTCGAGGGCGGCCGTTCCCACGGTGAAGCCCGTGGCGCCGGCGGCGACCACGGCGGCGATGCGTTCCGGGCGATCAAGGGAGCCGGCGACGACCACGGGACGCCCAGCCGCGGCGGCGCAGACGGCCTTCATCAGGGCTTCGGCGTCGCCGTCGAAGCGGTAGGCGAGCAGGTCCAGGCCGTGGACGCCCGGCGTATCGAGCAACTCGCGCGCGCTGCGGAGGATCTCGTCGGCCTCGCCGGCGAGGATGCTGGGGTGACCGACGACGTCGCCGGGGAAGGGGTAGTAGCGGATCGACGTCCCGGCCAGCACAGGCACGACCACCGCCGGGCGGCAGCCGCCCATCAGGACATCCACCCCAAAATCGACCGCCATGGCCGCCGAGCGGCGCTCGCTCGCTTCATCGAGGCTGACGACCTCGAGGTAGAGCTGCGCGCCGGCGGCGCGGATGGCGGCGGCGAGACGGTCCAGAGCCTCCGGCGGCAGGCCGACGTCCTTGAAGCCGATGTGGCGTACGCCCGCGGCCAGAACCTCCGGCAGGCGGTCAAGGGCGTCGGGGATGGTGCGGTCGGCCCGGGTCAACATGAAGATGAAGTCCGGACCGGTCATGCTCACCGGGCCCCGGCGGTCATGGCGATGGCCTGTTTGAGGGCATAGGCCAGGCTGGCGGGGTCGGCTCGGCCGGTCCCCGCGATATCGAAGGCGGTGCCGTGATCGACGCTGGTGCGCACGAAGGGCAGGCCCACGGTGATGTTCACGCCGTTGTCGACGCCCAGGTACTTCACCGGAATCAGGCCCTGGTCGTGATATTGCGCCACGACCACGTCGAACTCGCCCTGGCGGGCGCGCATGAACACCGTGTCGCCCGGCCAGGGGCCCGAGACGTCGATACCCTCGCCCCGCGCCGCCGCGATGGCGGGAGCGACGATGTCCTGGTCCTCGCGGCCGAACAGACCGTTCTCGCCGGCGTGGGGGTTGAGGCCCGCCACGGCGATGCGGGGACGGGCGAGGCCGAAGGACCGGCCGGCGATGTGGGCGAGGCGGATGGCGCGCAGCTCGTTCTCAGGTGTCACGGCGGCGATGGCGTCCCTGAGCGACAGGTGGATCGAGACCAGCAGCACGCGCAGCTCGTCGTTCGCCAGCATCATGGCGAAGTCGCTGACGCCGCAGCGGTCGGCGAGAATCTCAGTGTGGCCTGGGTAGCCGATGCCCGCCAGCTTCATGGCTTCCTTGTTGAGCGGGGCGGTGACGATGGCGCCGACCTCGCCGGCCAGGGCCAGGTCGATGGCCCTCTGGACATAGGCGTAGGCGGCCGCGCCGGAGCGGGCGTCGACCCGGCCGATCGGCAGATCGGCGGGCAGGGGCCCGCCGATCTGGAGCACGGCCAGGCCGTCGCCGCCCGCGGCGTCGCCGGCCGCGGTCACTTGGCGCAGCTTCACGGGAAGGCCGAGCGAGGTTGCGGTCCGGCGCAACACGCCCTCATCCCCAATCACCAGCAGGTCCGCGGCCGGCCGGCCCGGGTCGGCGGCGAGCTTGAGGACGATTTCCGGGCCGATGCCGGAGGGATCGCCGAGTGTGATGGCGATAGGTTTCGTCGAAGGCGAGGCGGCGGACACGGGCGCGGTCTAGGCCGGACCGCGCGCCCGGTCGAGGGCGCTCCAGCCGAAGGTCAGCAGGGGCTGGGCCGCGGTGGACAGGTCGACGATGTCGTCGATCAGCTCGACCTGCCGCAGCCGTTCCGGGGCGATGGGCCGGCTGACGATCAGATGCCGGCGCTTGAGATCGTCGGCCAGGGGAGAGCCGGCCTGATCCTCGAATCCCTTGGGCAGGCGGGCCAGCGGCGCGCCCATGGAGAGGTCGAGCCCCGCCGCGTCCAGGCCCTCGCGCACCGCCGCCCAGCGCTCCGGGCGGGCGACCATGAAATGGCGGATGGCGGTCAGGTCCTTCGGCTCCAGACCATAGAAGCCGACGCCGGCGAACGAGCCCTCCTCGCCGCCGATCTGGACGTAGAGCAGGCCGTTGGACTGTTTGGTCCCATCGCGGGTCATGACCGCCCCGGCATTCGTCTTGTAGGGGCTCTTGTCCTTGGAAAAGCGGACATCGCGGTGGATGCGGAACAGGGACCGTTTGGCGTCGCCGGTCAGAGGGATGTCGTGGGCCGCGAAGGCGAAGGCCAGGGCCTCGATCAGGGAGCCCAGGGGCGCGCGGATGTCGCGCTCATAGGTCGCCTTGTTGGCCAGAAACCATTCCCGGCTCTGGTTGGCGGCGAGGTCGGCGAAGAACGACAGGGCGGCGGGGCCGAAGCCGGCGAAGGGCGCGGCGGGCGGTTGATCGGAGGGTGGTTTGGCCATGGCGATCAAGTCTCGCACATTTTCCGGCCGATGAGTCAGACGCCGTCGGCGCCGGAAGCTTAAGCGAATCTCATCATCATCGCGGAATTCCTCGTTTGAACTGGCCCTGTGTTCCGGCGCAAACGCCGGACCCGCCGTGATCGGACGCGGACTTATGAGGCGAGGGTTGAGATGAAGATCGGTGGACGGCTCTGCGCCATGGGCGCGGCCCTGGCGGTGCTGGTGTCGGCGGCCATGGCGTCCGCGGAAGAGGCCAGCCCGGTGGCCGGAACCTGGCAGGCGACGGCCGACCTGGCCGGCGCCCAGATTCCGTTCCGGCTCGAGCTGACTGGCGACCACGACAAGGTGGGGGCGACCTTCTTTGATGGTTCCCGGCCGACCAATCCCGCGTCGGACGGGCGGATCGAGGGCGGCCATCTGCATTTGACCTTCCCCAGCTATGCGGCCGTGATCGACGCCACGGTCACGGACGGTAAGCTGGAGGGGACCTATGTCACGCCGACCCGATCGATCCAGATCCACGCCGTCCGCGGCGCCGCCGCAGCCGCGACGGGAGGTCCCGCGCCGGCCATCGGCGGCGAATGGATCGTCCCCTACAAGAGCGAGAAGGGCGAGGCGGCTTGGCGGCTGATCGTGCGCCAGACCGGCGCGAGCGCCGAGGCGGCGATCCTGCGCATCGACGGCGACACCGGCACCCTGAACGGACGCTACGAGAACGGCGCCTTCCGCCTGTCGCACTTCGCCGGCGAACGTCCGGCGACCCTGGAGATCACGCCGCAGCCGGATCGCAGCCTGAAGCTTGTGCTCACCGACGGCGGCGGCGCGCGGAACCTCACGGCCGTGCGGCCGACGGTCGCGAGCAAGGCCGGCATCGCGCCGACCGATCCGACCAAGTCCGCCGGCGTGCAGAACCGCGCCGAGCCTTTCCGCTTCGCCTTCCGCGACCTGAACGGCAAGCTGATCAGCAACACCGACGCGCGGTTCCGCCACAAGGTGGTGGTGATCGACATCATGGGCAGCTGGTGCCCCAACTGCCACGACGAGGCGCCCTATCTGCAGACTCTCTACGCCGAGCATCAGAAGGACGGTCTGGAAGTGGTCGCCCTCGACTTCGAACAGCGTCCTGACGAGCTGGTGAATCCGCACCGCCTGCGCGCCTTCGTCGCCCGCTACGGCCTGACCTACGCCGTGCTGCTGGCCGGCGAGACCAAGGAGGTGAACGCCAAGCTGCCGCAGATCACCCATGTGAACGCCTGGCCGACCACATATTTCCTGGGCCGTGACGGCCGGGTGAAGGCGACCCATGTGGGCTTCACCTCGCCGGGCAGCGGGCAGCGCGACGTGGAGACGCGCCGCGACGTCGAAAAGACGATCGTGCAGCTGCTCGCGCAGAAATAGGCCGCTGCGGCGGGGAGGCGGTCATGAGTCAGGTCAAGCAACTCAAGCTCGGGGCCTTCATGCGGCCGGTGAGCATCCACACCGGCGCGTGGCGCTATCCGGGGGCGATCCCGGACGCCAACTTCAACTTCCCGGTGCTGAAGAGCCTGATCCGCAAGCTGGAGGCGGCGAAGTTTGACGCCTTCTTCATGGCTGACCATCTGGCGGTGCTGAACATGCCGGTGAATGCGCTCAAGCGCAGCCACACGGTGACCTCGTTCGAGCCCTTCACCCTGCTCTCGGCCCTGGCGGCGGTGACCGAGCGGATCGGCCTCATGGCCACGGCCTCGACCACCTATGACTCGCCCTATCATATCGCCCGCCGCTTCGCCTCGCTGGACCATATCAGCGAGGGTAGGGCCGGCTGGAACATCGTCACCACCTCCAATCCCGACGCGGCGCTGAACTTCGGGCTCGATGAGGACATGGATCACGACGAGCGCTACCGCCGGGCGCGCGAGTTCTATGACGTGGTCACGGGCCTCTGGGATTCCTTCGCCGACGACGCCTTCGTGCGCGACGTGGCAAGCGGAATCTATTTGGATCCCGTGCGGATGCGGTCGCTGAACCACAAGGGCAAGTACCTGTCGGTGAAGGGCCCGCTGAACATCGCCCGGCCGGTGCAGGGTTGGCCGGTGATCATCCAGGCCGGCGCCTCCGAGGCCGGCCGGCAGCTGGCCGCCGAGACCGCCGAGGTGGTGTTCGCGGCCGGCGGTAGCCTGCAGGCGGCCAAGGCCTTTTACGCCGACGTAAAGGCCCGGGCCCGGGCGGCGGGGCGCGATCCGGACCATATGAAGATCCTGCCCGGCGCGTTCGTGGTGGTGGGCGAGACGGTGGACGCGGCGCGGGCCAAGCGGGCGCATCTCGACAGCCTGGTGCACTACGACAGCGGCATCGGCAGTCTGAACAGCTCGCTCGGCATCGATGTCTCGGCGTTCGACCCCGATGGGCCGTTGCCCGACATTCCGCAGTCCAACGCCAGCCAGAGCGCCCGCGACCGGATCGTCAACGCCGCGCGCAGCGAAAACCTCACGATCCGCCAGCTGGCGGCGCGGGTGGGCAGCTATGGCGGGCTGGCTTTCGTCGGTACGCCGGCGACTATCGCCGACGAGATGGAAACCTGGCTTCGCGAAGAGGGATCGGACGGTTTCAACATCATGTTCCCCTACCTGCCCGAGGGGCTCGACGACTTCGTGGGCAAGGTGGTTCCTGAGCTTCAGCGCCGGGGGCTCTTCCGGACGGAGTATGAAGGCGCCACCCTGCGGGAGAATCTCGGCCTGCCGCGCCCGGAAAACCGCTTCTTCGCGCCCCGGGCCCGGGCCGCCGAATAGGGAACGTCTGACCTATGGATCTTCAGCTGACCGGCAAGCGCGCCCTGGTGACCGGCGCCAGCAAGGGGATCGGCAAGGCCATCGCCCGGCAGCTGGCCCGCGAAGGCGTCGATGTGGTGATCGCCGCGCGGGGGGCCGAGGCGCTTGCGGCGACGGCGGCGGAGCTCGCCGCTGAGACCGGCCGCCGGATCATCCCGCTGACCGTCGACACCAGCCAGGACGACTCCGTGAAGGCTCTGATCGCCGGGACCATCGCCGCCCTGGGCGGGTTGGACATCCTGGTCAATTCGGCCGCCAAGCCCGGCGGTCAGGCCACGCCGCCGAAGCTGGCCGAGGTCACCGACGCCCTGTTCTGGGACGATGTGAATGTGAAGGTGATGGGCTATCTGCGCACGGCGCGGGAGGCCGCGCCGCACATGGCCGCCGCCGGCTGGGGGCGGATCATCAATGTCAGCGGCCTGGCCGCGCGGCAGTCCGGCTCGATCATCGGGTCCATGCGCAATGTCGCCGTGGCGGCGCTGACCCGGAACCTCGCGGACGAACTGGGAGGCTCCGGGATCAATGTCACCGTGGTCCATCCGGGGCACACGCGGACGGAAAAGACCGGGCCGCTGGTCGCCGCCCGCGCCGCCGAGGCGGGGATTTCGGTCGAGGAAATGGAAGCGCGTTTCGCCGCCAACATCTCCGTCGGCCGACTGATCGACGCCGCCGAGATCGCCGACGTGGTCGCCTTCCTCGCCTCGCCGCGCAGCGTGGGCGTCAACGGCGACGCCATCGCCTGCGGCGGCGGGACCAAGGGCGCGATCCACTACTGAAACGCGCGCGGCGGATGCCGCCTTGCCCGGTGCGACCCCGCGTGGAAGAGTCGTCGCAAAGCTGAGCAGGGATCATCGATGGTAAAGTTCGCAGGGCTCCTCGCCCTCGCCGCGGCGCTCGCCGCCACGACCGCCCGCGCCGAACCCCCCGCGCCGGGCCTTGCCGCGTTTCGGGATGTCTACAAGGAACTCGTGGAGATCGACACCAGCTTCCCCGGCGGGAGTTGCACCCGGGCCGCCGAGCGCATGGCCGCGCGGCTGAAGACGGCGGGCTTTCCCGAGGACGACCTGCATCTGCTCGTGCCGCCCGACCATCCCAAGGACGGCGATCTGGTCGCCGTCTATCCGGGGCGCGATACCAAGGCCAAGGCCGTGTTGATGCTGGCCCACATCGACGTGGTGGCGGCCAAGCGGGAGGACTGGACCCGCGATCCCTTCACCCTGGTGGAGGAGAACGGCTATTTCTACGCCCGCGGTTCGTCCGACGACAAAGCCCAGGCGGCCATCTGGGTCGACACCCTCATTCGCTACCGCCAGGAGGGCTACAAGCCCCGCCGGACCCTCAAGATGGCCCTGACCTGCGGCGAGGACAGCGCCGCGGTCAACGGCGCGCACTGGCTGAGCACCGAGCACAGGAACCTCATCGACGCCGGGATCGCGCTCAATGAGGGGGCCGGCGGCCAGCTCGACGCCCAGGGCAAGCGGGTGGCGCATACGGTGCTGGCGGCTGAGAAGAACCCCGCCTCTTTCATCTTCGAGGTGACCAATCCCGGCGGACACAGCTCACGCCCCGTGCCGGACAATGCGATCTATCATCTGGTGCGGGCGGTGGACCGGGTCAGCCGCTACGAGTTCCCGGTTCAGCTGAACGACGCCAACCGGGGCTATCTCAGCCACATGGCGAGCGTTGTCGGCGGCGAGACCGGCAAGGCGATGACCGACATCCTCGCCGATCCGACCAACGTCGCGGCCGACGCCCTTCTCAGCCGCGACCCCAGCCTGCACGCCATGCTGCGCACCACCTGCGTGGCGACCATGCTCGAGGCCGGCCATGCGGACAACGCCCTGCCGCAGCGGGCGCGGGCGACGATCAACTGCCGCATCTTCCCCGGCGTGCCGGTGGAGGAGATCCGCCAGACCCTGATCTCCGTCGTCAACGACCCGGCGGTCGCGATCCCGCCGGCTTCGCTGCACTTCCCGCCCGCGGCCGCGCCGCCGTTGACGCCGCAGGTGCTAGGCCCCGTGGAGACGGTCTCCGCCGCCCTATGGCCCGGCGTGCCGGTGGTGCCGATCCTGCAGGCCGGGGCCACGGACGCGACGTTCCTCAACGCCGTGGGCATCCCGGCGTTCGGAATCTCCGGGATCTTCTACGATCCGGACCTGGGCTCCATCCACGGCCTCAACGAGCGGCTGCGGGTCACCTCGCTCTATGAGGGTCGCGAGTTCCTCTACCGGCTGGTGAAGCTCTATGCCGACCAGAAATAGCCAGACGCGGCGGCGGTCAGGCCGCCGCCGCCAGGGCCTGGTCCAGGTCCGCGAGGATGTCGTCGATGTGTTCGAGGCCGACGGAGAGGCGCACATAGCCTTCGGAGACGCCCGTCGCCAGCCGCTCCTCTGGCGAGAGCTGGGAATGGGTGGTGGAGGCCGGATGGATCGCCAGGCTGCGGGCATCGCCGATATTGGCCACGTGATAGAGCAGCTTGAGGCTGTCGATGAACTTGCGCCCGGCCTCGCGCCCTCCGGCCAGTTCGAAGCCGACCAGGCCGCCGTAGCCGCCGGACAGATAGGCGTCGGCGCGCCGCCGCAGTTCGCCGGACTGTTGCGAGGGATGGATGACCGTGGTGACCTCCGGCCGCGTCGTGAGCCAGTCGGCCACGGCCTGGGCGTTGCGGCTGTGCTCGTAAATGCGCAGCGGCAGGGTCTCGACGCCCTGCAGGATCTGGAAGGCGTTGAAGGGCGAGAGCGCCCCGCCGAGATCGCGCAGCAGGATCACCCGGGCGCGGATCGCGTAGGCGATGGGCCCCAGCGGTTTAACCGCCTGGGTCCAGACCGCGCCGTGATAGCTGGGATCGGGGGTGTTGAGCAGCGGCTGGCGTTCCGGGAAGCCTTCCCAGTCGAAACTGCCGCCGTCGATGATGATGCCGCCGATCGAGGTGCCGTGGCCGCCGATGTACTTGGTGGTGGAATAGACCACGATCGCCGCCCCGTGATCGAGTGGGCGGCAGAGCAGCGGCGCGGCGGTGTTGTCCATGATCAGGGGGATGCCGAGCGGCCGACCGATGGCGGCCACCTCGGCGATCGGGAACACCGCCAGTTTCGGATTGGGCAGGGTCTCGGCGTAGTAGGCGCGGGTGCGATCGTCGGTGGCGCGAGCGAAGGCCTGAGGATCGGCCGGGTCCACGAACCGGACCTCGATCCCCATGTCCTTCAGGGTGTTGGCGAAGAGATTCCAGGTGCCGCCGTAAAGGTCGGTGGAACTGACGATATTGTCGCCCGCCCGGGCGAGGTTCTGGATGGAATAGGCCGAGGCCGTCTGGCCCGACGAGGTGGCCACCGCCGCGACGCCGCCGTCGAGCGCCGCCAGACGCTTCTCCAGGATGTCCGTCGTGGGGTTCATCAGGCGCGTATAGATGTTGCCCATCTCCGACAGGCCGAAGAGCGCCGAGGCGTGCTCGGTGTCGCGGAACTGGTAGGACGTCGTCTGGTAGATCGGCGGGGCGACTGCGCCCGTCGACGGGTCGGCCCGCCAGCCGGCGTGTAGGGCCAGGGTCTTGGCGTGGAGGGGGCGGTCGGTCATGGGCGGCTTCCTTCGGTCTTGCGCCGTGTTGAGCCGGTGGCGACCGCCGCGCCTTGCGCGCGATCAAACCGGCGGCTGCGACCCTAGCGCCTGGACGGGCGGGCCGCGAACTTAGATTTTCTCAAGCCGGGTTCGCTGTGGCTGGGGCCGCTCGCTAGCCGAACACCACGGTGCGTCCGCTGTTCATCACCACGCGACGCTCCACGTGCCAGGTGACCGCACGGCCGAGCACCCGGCATTCAATGTCCTGGCCCATGACCACCATCTCCTCGGGCGTGTGCTTATGGCTGACCCGGGCGACGTCCTGTTCGATGATCGGTCCTTCGTCGAGGTCGGTGGTCACATAGTGGGCGGTGGCGCCGATGATCTTCACGCCGCGGGCATGGGCCTGATGGTAGGGCTTCGCCCCCTTGAAGCTGGGCAGGAAGGAGTGGTGGATGTTGATGCACCGCCCTGACAGCCGCGCGCACATCTCCGGCGAAAGAATCTGCATGTACCGGGCCAGGACCACCAGATCGACCGCGTGGGCATCGACGAGGTTCAGGATCTTCGCCTCTTGCTCGGCCTTGGCGCCCTTGGCGATCGGCAGGTGGTGGTAGGGCAGGCCGTTCCACTCGACGAAGGAGCGCATATCGTCGTGGTTGGAGACGACGGCGACGATCTCCACGGGCAGCAGACCGGCGCGCCAACGGTGCAGCAGGTCGTAGAGGCAATGGCCGAACTTCGAGACGGCGATCAGCACCTTGGGCTTCACCGCCGCGTCGTGAAACGAAAAGGTCATGGCGAAGCGGGCCGCGATCGGCGCGAAGCCGGCCTCCAGAGTCGCCAGGTCGGGCATGCCGTCGCCGTCGCGCCGGAACACGACGCGCATGAAGAACTCATCATGCAGGCTGTCGTTGAAATGGTTGGACTCGACGATCGAGGCCTCATGGTCGGCGAGATAGCCGGCTACAGCCGCCACGACGCCGCGGCGGTCAGGGCATTGGACCAGAAGGATATAGGGCTGGGGCAACAATTCGCTCCGCGTCTGCAGGGACGGGGCGAAAACCACAGGCCCGGCCGGCGGGCAAGCACCGAAAGCCGAAGGCGGGTCGCCTAGGCCGCAACCGCTTCCTGGGTTTCGATGCGCACGCCTGCGGTCAACATCCGGTGCACAGGACACATGTCGGCGATCTGCATCAGGCGCTGACGCTGTTCGCCGTCGAGGGCGCCGCCAAGCGTGATCGTGCGGGTGAAGCGATCAGGCGGCGTTTCGCCAAAGGCCCGCTCGTGGGTCACCTCTACGTGCATAGCGCCAACCGGCCAGCCTTTGCGTTTGGCGTAGACCCTGAGCGTCATCGCCGTGCAGGCGGCCAGGCCTGCGGCGACGAGGTCGTGCGGCGAGGGACCGAGATCCAACCCGCCCGCCTCGACCGGCTCGTCGGCCACCAGCCGCAGCGGGCCAGCGCCGACGAGAATCTGCAGGCCGCCGTGGCCGCTGTCGTCGGCGGTGGCGGGGCGATTGGATCGGGTCATGACGACACCTCCGAGAGGGCTGGATGCAGACCTATGTGGGGACTCGCCGCGCCTTACCAAGATTTCACCTTATCGGCCGCATCCATAGGGCCGTGTCGCGACCTCTGTATTCATGAAAGGGGCGGCATGACGTCGCCCAGCGACAGGCATTTTCGAGGAGACGGACATGGAACATGTGACGGGAATGGTGATGGGGATCGTGTTTTGGACCTTCGTGGCGGCCGTGGTGCTGGTGCCGGTCTACCTGAAATATCAGGACCGGCAGCGCATGCATGAGACACTGCGGATCGCGTTCGAGAAGGGTCAGCCGGTGCCGCCGGAACTGATTACCGCCCTGCAGAGCAATATCGCGCCGCGGCAGCCCTCCACGCCGGAGAGCGATCTGCGCAGAGCCGTCGTGCTCATCGCCGTGGGCCTGGGTCTGGTCGGGCTCGGCTACGGGCTGTGGTATGGACTGATGAGTGTCAGCGAGACGGCGGCCTATATCTCCGGCGGATCTGTCGCCGGGGCCGGCGCCATTCCCGGTCTGATCGGTGTGGCTCACCTGGTGCTGTGGGCGGGCCGTCGCGAGAAGGGCAAGTCCTGATCGCAGAAGAGGCCTGAGGGGGTCCTCAAGATGTCGCCAGCCCAAAGCGCGCGGGCCTCGGCCCACGACCTGGACCTCGTGGCGCAAGCCGTCACGGGGAGCCGGGAGGCCTTCGGCGAACTCGTGCGACGGCACGGGTCCGCCGTGCGCGGCCTCCTGCGCCGGATGGGGGCGGATCCGGCCCTGGCCGACGATCTGGCCCAGGACGCCTTCCTGGCCGCCTTCGAACAGATCGCCGACTTCCGCGGCGAGGGCACATTCCAGGCCTGGGTGAAGCGGATCGCCGCCCGCCTCTATGTGAAGCGCTGGCGGCGGGATGTGCGGCTGGATGTCGTGGCTGAAACCCCGGAGGCGGAGCAGGACCCCGCCGAAGGTCAGACCGGCGCCGCCGCGCGGATCGATCTGGACGAGGCCCTCAAAACACTCTCCCCGGTAGAGCGGGTCTGTGTCTCGCTCTGCTACGGGGGCGGCCTCTCCCACGCCGAAGCCGCCCAAGCCTTGAATGCGCCCCTTGGAACGGTCAAATCCCATGTCAAACGTGGTTTGGATAAACTCCGGGCGCGGATGGCGCCTGGGGTCACCCCAGAAACTCGGGAGTCCGCCGCTCATGGCTGACAGAACCTTCGAAATGGAACTCGACCGGCAGTTCGGCGACCATCCGATCCTGCCGGACGCGGAACTGTTCGCGCAGCGCTTCGCCGAGCGCCTCGATCGCGGTTGGACGTTCCGGCGCCTGTTGATCGGCGGCCTGGGTCTGGCGGGCGGCCTGATCGGCGCCGGCCAGGTGCTGGGCTCGGGGCTGCTGTCCCGCTTGCATACGATCTCCGCCCAGTCCGACGCCCTCATGAAGGCCGGCGCGGCGCAATTGCCTGTGGCGCGCAGCGTCACCGCCCTGCTGGCGGACGGCTCGCCTCTGGACGGCCAGGTTCTGTGGATGTCCGCGGGGCTCGCGGCGCTGGCGATCGGTCTCTTCGTCAGCCGTGCGATCCGCGAAATCTAGGCAAAGCGCCGCTTGGGCGCCTTGCCTCGCGCGGAGCATTTCGGGACGCGACGCCGTGGCCCTATAGTCGTTAATCGGCGGCGCCTGGACGAGATTCGACCCTAGCCGCCCGCATGGCGGGGAGCCTGGACGATGATGCGCTTCGGTTCGATACTGGGAGCTATCCTGGCGGTTGGCGCGGCGACGCCCTCCCTGGCGGCGACGGTTGATCCGGCCGCCTACGGCGCGCTGCACTGGCGATCGATCGGTCCTTTCCGGGGCGGACGCGTGCTGGCTGTCACTGGCGCGCCAGACGATCGTCTGCATTTCCTGTTCGGGTCGGTGAACGGCGGGGTCTGGGAAACCCGCGACGCCGGCCGGACCTGGTCGCCGATCTCCGACAGTCTGCCGGTGGGCTCGATCGGCGCTCTGGCCGTGGCCCCCTCGGCGCCGAGGGTGCTCTACGTTGGCACCGGCGAGGCGGATATGCGCTCGGACATCGCCCAGGGTCTTGGGATGTTCAAATCCACAGATGGCGGGCGAACCTGGGCGCAGATCGGCCTCACTGACAGCCAGCAGATCGCCAAGATCCTGGTGGATCCCGCCAATCCGGATGTCGTGCTGGTCGCGGCGCTCGGCCATCCCTATGGGCCCAATGAGCAGCGCGGCGTGTTCCGCTCCACCGACGGCGGCAAGGTGTGGACCCGCACCCTGTTCCGCGACGAGGACACCGGCGCGATCGACCTGACTTTCAAGCCGGGCGATCCGAAGACGGTCTATGCGGCCCTGTGGCAGACGCGCCGTCCGCCCTGGAACGTCTACCCGCCGTCCAGCGGCCCGGGCGGGGGCGTCTTCAAGTCCCTCGACGGAGGGCAGAACTGGACGCAACTCACCGGCCACGGCCTGCCGGCGAACGCCGGCCGGATCGGCCTCGCCACGGCGCAAAGCGCGCCGAACCGCCTGTATGCGCTCGTCGATTCCAAAACGGACGGGGGTTTGTACCGCTCCGATGACGCCGGGGCGACGTGGACCAAGACCAGCGCCGATCCGCGCATCTGGGCGCGGGGATGGTATTTCGGCGAGTTGACCGTCAACCCGAAGAACCCCGATCAGCTCTGGGTGCTGGACACCATCGTTCTGCGATCGGACGACGGCGGCAAGACCTTCCTGCCGGTGAAGGGCGATCCCTCCGGCGATGACTTCCACCAGTTGTGGATCGATCCCATCGATCCGAACCGGCGAATTCTCGGCGTCGATCAGGGCGCGCTGGTCACCCTCAACGGTGGCGCCACCTGGAGTTCCTGGTTCAACCAGCCTACCGGCCAGTTCTATCATGTGGCCACCGACAACCGCTTTCCCTACCGGGTCTACGGCGCCCAGCAGGATTCCGGCGCCGCCGACGTTCCGAGCCGGACTGGCGCCTGGGACGGCATCGACATGACCGAGTTCCATGAACTCACGCCGGGCGGCGAAAGCGACAACATCGCCCCCGACCCCAATGATGCCGATACGATCTATGGCAGCCGGGTTGAGAAGCTCGATCTGCGCTCCGGTCAGGTGCGCGACGTGGATCCGACCCTGGCGTTCCCGGATCACTACCGCGTGACATGGACCCTGCCGCTTGTGTTCGGAAAGGACGGCAAGTCCTTGTATTTCAGCAACCAACGGGTCTTCCGCACGCGTGACGGCGGAGATCACTGGACCCCGATCAGCGGCGATCTTACCCGCCCAGACCCTGGTGTGCCGGCCACGCTGGACGCGCCGACCGCGGCCGATGTGGAGGAGATCGGCAAGCGCCGAGGTGTCGTCTACAGCATCGGCCCGTCACCGCTCTCCGACGACGACCTCTGGGTCGGCACCGACGACGGGCTCGCCTGGCGGACCCGGGATGGCGGCAAGACCTGGACCGATGTCACCCCGGCCGGCCTCACGGCCTGGTCCAAGGTCGCTGGCGTCGAGCCCTCGCCATTCGATCCGCAGACCGCCTACCTGGCGATCGACCGCCACCGGCTTGATGACTTCGCGCCCTACATCTGGAAAACAATCGACGGCGGGAAACACTGGACGTCGATCGTCGCCGGACTATCGGAGGGTGGAACCCTCAACACGGTCAATGTCGTGCGGGAAGATCCTCGCCAACCAGGACTGCTCTACGCGGGAACGGAGCGGGGCGTCTTCGTGTCCTTCGACGACGGCGGACACTGGGCGCCGCTGCAGAGCGGCCTGCCGGTGACCTCGGTGCGGGACATCACCGTGCATGGCGATGATCTGGTCATTGCCACCCACGGCCGCAGTTTCTGGATTCTCGACGATATCGCGCCGCTGCGGCAACTGGCGGCGGACGGGAAGTGGGGCCCGCGCCTCTTTCAGCCGGCGGTGGCGGTCAGGGTTCGCCCCTCGTCCTTCACCGGCACGCCGAAGCCCAAAGACGAGCCGATGGCGCTCAATCCGCCGTTCGGCGCCTATATCGACTATGTGCTGGCGGCCGACGCCAAGGGGCCGGTGACGATCACGATCCGCGACCATGCCGGCGCCGTGGTGCGGACCTTGAGCAGCGCCGATCCTAATCCCGCTCCGGATCTGTCGAAAATCGGCACGGCGCCGGAATGGCTGCCCAACCACGAGCCACCGCCGGCGACCGCCGGAGCGCATCGGGCGATCTGGGACCTGAAATACGCGCTGCCGCCAGGTGTTGAAGCGGATTTCGGCCTGGACGGGGTGTGGGCGCCGCCGGGCACCTACGGCGTGACGTTGACGGTAGACGGCCAATCGTTCAGCCAACCGCTGGCGATCGATCCCGATCCGCGCGTGAAGGCGGCGCCGGACGCCTATCGCGCGGCGTTCGCCTTGGCCCGGTCCATCGAGGCGGATCGCGCGCGGGCGGCGAGGGCGCTCACCGAGATCGCCGCGGCCCGGAAGGGGCTTGTCGACGCCAAGGCCGCCGCGCTCGACGCCAGGGCCGCCGCCCTGGTTGCGCCAGACGCCAAGGACGGACTGCCGGCGTTGCAGGCGCGGTTGGCCAAGCTTCAGGATGCCGTGGACGGGGCGGATGGCGCGCCCAGCGCCGACGCCAAAACCGGCTATGCCGCGGCGGCGCAGGCGCTGCAGGCCGATCTAGACGCCTGGACAGTGTTGAAAGCCGAAGTCGCCGCACCGCATGCCTGACAATTAAGCATATTAATCCAAAGGTTTGAGTTCATGATCTCGCGCACGTTTCTTCTCGGATCGGCTGCCTGCGCCGTCACCGTGAGTCTGGCCGGAGCCGCCGGGGCCGCGGCGCCGGCCGGCCTCTCGGCCGACGAGATCATCGCCCGCCATGTCGCGGCGCGGGGTGGGTTGCCGGCCATCAAGGCGATCAAGAGCCTGCGCATGACAGGGGTGATGCGCCCCCCCGGCTTCGACGCCGAGCTTCGCTATGACGAGCTGATCGCCCGTCCTGGTCAGGTGCGGATCGACGCCACGCTTCAGGGGCTGACGATCGTTCAGGCCTACGATGGGGCGGCGGGTTGGCAGATCCAGCCGTTTCAGGGCCGCAAGGACGCCGAGACCGTGTCCGCCGACGACATCAAGAGTCTGGCGGAAGAGGCTGATTTTGAAAGCGCCTTGATCGATTATCGCGCCAAGGGGGCTGCAGTCCAGAACCTCGGGACCCTGAACGTGGACGGGGCGCCCGCCCTCGCCCTGCGGGTGACGCTGAAGAACGGCGACCGCCAGACTTTCTACCTCGACCCCGACGCCCTGATGACCATCCGGATGACCACGGTGCAGATCGTGCGGGGGGCCGAGATTGTCACCCGCAACGACTATGGCGACTACGAAAAGGTCGATGGGGTCTATTTCCCGTTCGAGATCAGTTCGGGCCCCGAGGCTGGCGGGCCGCGCCAGCGCGTGACCTATAAGCGGATCACCGCCAACCCGCCGCTGACCCCCGCGGTGTTCGCGCGGCCCACCGGCGCCCCCGCGCCGCTCCCTCCTGAGCCCGCGCAACCCCCGCAGACCGCCGCCCGACAGCCGCTGACCGCCGCGCAGCCTCCGCGGACCGCCGCTCCGACGTTCGGCAGCGCCACCATCTCCGGACTCGGCGCGCGCAACATCGGTTCGGCCGTGATGAGCGGGCGGGTCTCGGCCATCGCCGGCCGGGTCGAGCCGGACGGCCATGCGATGCTGCTGGTCGGCGCGGCCTCGGGCGGCGTCTGGAAGTCGAACGACGGCGGCACGACCTTCAAGCCGGTGTTCGACAAAGCCACCAGCCAGTCGATCGGCGCCCTGGCGCTCGATCCGAAACATCCCGACACCTATTGGGCCGGGACCGGCGAGAGCTGGATGCGCAATTCGGTCTCGATCGGCGACGGGGTCTACAAGACCACCGACGGCGGGGCGACCTGGACCAACATGGGCCTGCCGGCCTCGGAGCATGTCTCGCAGATCCTGGTTGATCCGAGCGACGGCGACACGGTCTATGTCTGCGCGCCGGGCCGGCTGTGGAGCGACAGCGCCGAACGCGGGCTCTACAAGACCATCGACGGCGGCACGAGCTGGTCGCTGATCCTGAAAGGACCGAACCTTTCCACCGGCTGTTCGACGATCGCCATGGATCCGAAGAACCCGAAGAAGCTGTTCGCGGGGCTGTGGGACTTCCGGCGCAAGGGCTGGACCTTCCGCTCCGGCGGCGAGAGCGCCAATGCGGCCTCGGGCAGCGCCCTGCTGGTCAGCGAAGACGGCGGGGCCAGCTGGAAGGATCTGAAAACGGCCTCAAAGGGTCTTCCGGACGGGCCCTGGGGCCGCGAGGCCGTGACCTTCGCCCCGTCGGATCCGAACATCGTCTACGCTATGGTCGAAAGCGCCCGCAGCGCGCTCTATCGGTCAGACGACGGCGGCAAGACCTGGGCCGAGCGCGACCGTAGCCAGAACATGGTCTGGCGGCCGTTCTATTTCGCCAATCTGATCGTCGATCCGAAGGATCCGGACCGGTTGTTCAAGACGGACCTCTCGCTGATCGCCAGCGAGGACGGCGGCAAGAGCTTCTCGCCGATGGCCGAACGCGCCCACGGCGACCACCACGCGGTATGGATCGACCCGTCGAACCCGCGCCATGTGGTCACCGGAAGCGATGGGGGGCTGTGGATCAGCTATGACGGGGCCAACCGCTGGGCCAAGGTCGACAGCCTGCCGATCAGCCAGTTCTATCATGTGAGCGTCGATCAGAAGGATCCCTACCAGGTCTATGGCGGCCTGCAGGACAACAGCGCCTGGGTGGGCGACAGCGCCTATCCTGGGGGCATCACCTCCAGCCGCTGGGAAAACCTGGGGGGAGGCGACGGATTCTGGGCCTGGGCCGATCCGGCCGCGCCCACCGACTACGCCTATGTGGAAAGCCAGGGTGGTTCGGTGCTGCGTGTCAACCGACACACGCTCGAGGCGCGCGACATCCAGCCCAAGTCAGACTCCGAGGAGAAGCTGCGCTTCAACTGGAACACCCCGATGATCCCCAGCCCCAATGAGGTGGGGACGCTCTACATCGGCGCGCAGTATCTGTTCCGCAGCCGCGACCACGGCCAGAGCTGGGAGAAGATCTCGCCCGACCTGACCACCAACGACAAGGATAAGCAGCGGCAGGAGGAGAGCGGCGGCATCACCGTCGACAACTCCGCGGCCGAGACCCACACGACGATCTATGCCGTCAGCGAGTCGCCGAAACAGGCGGGTCTGATCTGGGTGGGAACCGATGACGGGAACGTCCAGCTGACCCGCGACGGCGGGAAGAGCTGGACCAACCTGACTGCTGGCCTGGGACTGCCGCCGGCCAGCTGGATCTCGTGGATCGAGGCCAGCCCCTACGATCCGGCCACCGCCTATGTGGCCGCCGATAGGCACACGTTCGGCGACTTCGCCCCGTACGTCTTCAAGACCACGGACTATGGCAAGACCTGGAAGGCGATCATCGGGCCCGACCAGGACGTGCGCGGCTATGCGCACGTGATCAAGGAGGACCCGGAGAAGCCGGGACTGCTCTACGCCGGCACGGAGTTTGGCCTGTGGATCTCGCTCGACGGCGGCGGCCACTGGGCGCAGTTCAAGGGCGGCGATCTGCCCGACGTGGCGGTGCGCGACCTCGCCTTCCAGACCCGCGATCACGACCTGGCTATCGCCACCCACGGCCGCGGCATCTGGATCGTCGACGACCTCACGCCGCTGCGGGCGCTGGACGCCGCCACCCTGGCCAAGCCTCTGACGCCGCTGCCCTCGCGGCCGGCGCAACAGCGGATCGAGGCCTATGGCGGCTGGTCCAACGGCGACGGACAGTTCGTGGGCGAAAACCCGGCCGACGGCGCGGTGATCAGCTATTATCAGGCCCATCGGCCGCTGTTCGGCAAGCTGAAGATCGAGGTGCTGGACGCCGCGGGCAAGGTGCTGGACACCCTGCCGGCGTCCAAGCGGCCCGGCATCAACCGCGTGGTGTGGGCCATGCGGGCGCCGGCCCCGCGCGTGCCCTCCGCCGCCCAGCTGGCCTTCGCCTCGTCGCAGGGGCCGCGATTGCTGCCCGGCGCCTATTCGGTGCGGTTGACCAGCGGTTCGACGGTGCTGACGGCGCCGGTGACCGTGACCCTGGACCGGCGCGCCAGCTTCACGCCGGAGGGTCGCAAGGCGCAGTTCGACGCCGCCCAGCGGGTGAGCGCCCTGTTCGGCCGGATGAGCGCCACCGTGGACCGGATCAACGCCCTGCGCGCCAGCGCCGACGCCCGGGCCTCGGGCCTGAAGGACGGCGATGGGCTCAAGGCGGACCTGACTGACCTCTCCGCCCGGGCAGACGCCCTGCGCAAGCAGATCGTCGCCACCAAGGAGGGCGGGGCGATCACCGGCGAGGAGCGGCTGCGGGAATTCGCCGATCAGCTCTACGGCGCCATCAACAGCTGGGAGGGCCCGCCCACGGCCTATCAGCTCACGCGGATCGACGTTCTGAACAAGAGCCTGGAAGGCGTCGCGGGGCAGGTTGACGCCCTGACGGCCGCGCCGCTCGCCAAGGTGAACGCGGCGCTGACCGCGCGGGGGCTGTCGCCGATTGCCACGCCCGGGGCCGGCGGCGGGGACAGGGCGGAGATCGACCCGGCGGGGGCGGGACCGCCCCGTGCGGCGGCGCTGAACGGCTATGTCTTCAGTCTGCGGCCAGGCGCCGTGGCGACGCGGGAGGAGGAGCGGGATTGAGGTCGGGCGTCCGGGCCGGCGTCAGTGCAACGACGCCGGAGGCCTGTGTGCTAGCGCAAACGCCTCACGCACCTATATCGAAGTTGAAACAATGACGTGAAGGCCCGATGGTTCCCGTCCGCCCTGTTTTGCGCGCGTGCAGCATTCGCGGGCGATTGCCACGGTTCGCGCATCGGGTCCAATCCCCAAGTGTAAAACTTTCAGCTAGATGGGGCAGGGCGCTCCCTGATAAGGGCGGGACGCCGGCGGGGACCTCATTCTCAGCGCCCGGACAAAGTCGAGGCTCCTATCGCCCGGACCATGACGATTTCAGAGCCATTCTCGCCACGCCGGGCGCCCGCAGTCGAGTGGATTCTGGCCGTGGCGGTCGTGGCCGCTCTCGCGCTGGTCGTCTGGCGCTTCCTTCAGACCGGATATCTGCCTCAGCCGTTCTACTATCGCGTGTCCGAATCGCTGATGGACTGGTTCAGCACGGCCTATTGGGCGAACAACGGCCAGGCGTTCAGCACCTGGCACACGCTTTACCCACCGCTGTCGTTCGTGTTCCTCAAGGCGCTGACGGTGAAGGGCTGCTACGTCGCCGGCGAGGTGGCCGGCCGGCAATGCGACGGCCTCTCGCGCGCCGTGATCCTGGCGATCTTTCTCGGCAACTTCGCGCTGGTCTGGGCGACCTACCGGGTCAATGACGCCCGCACCGCGATCCCCAGGACGATCGCCATGTGTCTCGGGCTGCCCATGCTCTACGCCCTGGAGCGCGGCAATCTTCTGCTGCCGTGTTTCACCTGTTTCGCGCTTGGCTATGGCGACCTGATCCGGGCGCGATGGGCCAGGTGGCTTGCCCTCGGCCTGGCGATGAACTTCAAGCCCTATCTGGGCCTGGTATCGCTGCCGCTGTTGCTGCGGCGCAAATGGTCGTGGGTTATCGGGGCGGCGGTCTTCGCCCTGGCGATCTACGGTGTGACCTTGCTGCTCTACGGGTCGGGTGGGCCGCTGGAGATCATCCGCAATGAATCGCAATACGCCGTCGCCGCGAGCAAGAACGCCTTTGCCGACATCTACTACGGAACGTCCTACTGGCCGCTGATCCGGCTTTTGCGTGCGCCGGAACCCGGCCTCGTGCTGGCCTCGCCGCCGGTGGCCGCTGTCTGGGCGGCGGTGCTGACCGCAGCGCTGCGCGCACCGCAGATCATGACCCTCGCGCTGCTGACCTTCGCTCTCTTCCGGCCAGGGGCGACGCAGGTCCGCAGGCTTGGCGCGCTGATCGCCTGTTCGGCCGTGACGGCCTATGTGACCGGATCGGCAGGCTACGCCCAGATCTTCATGGTGTTCCTGGTGCTGTTCGAGCCCTGGCGCGGCGTAACCCGCAAGATCATTCTGACCGCGACCTATCTGATCTGCATCCCGGCCGACCTCGTCCTGCAGCCGTTCATCCACGCCCCGGGGGTCGATTTCCTGAGCGGCCGCACGGTGATGGCCGACTTCGGGGTGTCGTTGGGCCACTTCGTCCGACCCGCCCTGCTACTGGTGATTCAAGGCGGCCTTCTGGTTCTGAACATCGCCGACCTGCGACGTCCCAGTGGCCAAGACTCACGGCATGACGATGGTTTAACGTGCGCGCCGACGCTTGGCGGTCTATCCGCCGACGGCGCGAACGCTTAAGCACTCCCCCTGCGGACCGCGACAAAGGCTAGGCATGACCGATAGTTCCGAGACCGCCGGCGCCGGCGAAAAACCCAGCGACCTGTGGGAAACCATCCAGACGGTCGGCGCGGCCCTGCTGATCGCTCTGGTGATCAAGACGCTGCTCGTGCAGCCTTTCACCATTCCCTCCGCGTCCGAAGAGCCCAATCTCTATGAGGGCGACTATGTGGTGGTGAGCAAGTTCGCCTACGGCTACAGCCACCACTCGATCCTCTTCAGCCCGCCGATGTTCAAGGGCCGGGTGATGTTCACCCCGCCGCGCCGGGGCGACGTGATCGTCTTCAAGCTGCCCAGCAGCGGTCATGTGGACTACATCAAGCGCCTGGTGGGCCTGCCCGGAGACCGCATCCAGGTGAAGCAGGGGCGCCTCTACATCAACGACAAGGCCCTGGCGGTGACCCAGGAGAAGACCGTCGAGGTTGAGGATCGCATGGCGCCGGAACAGGCCGCCTGGGTCCGGGAGACCAATCCGGAGGGGCGCAAATATCTCACCCAGATCCACGGACAGGGTGGCGAGGCCGCGGACAACACCGGGGTCTATGTGGTGCCGCCGCACTGCTATTTCATGATGGGCGACAACCGCGAGAACTCGCTCGACAGCCGATTCGATTCCGGGCTGTCGCCTGGAGACCCCAAGCTGGGAAATTGCGCCTGGGACAGCCGGGTGGATTCCTTCCTGCCGCCTGAACCCGGCGTGGGTTTCGTGCCGGAGGAGAATCTGGTCGGCCGGGCCGAGATGGTCCTGATCTCCTGGAACAAGGGAGCCTCCATCTTCAAGCCCTGGACATGGCTCGATCTGCGCGGCGACAGGTTCTTCCGCCGCATCACCTGAGGTTCTCGGCGGACCGGTGAGCGACGGGCGTCCGTTGCAGCGAAGGCCGCCAACCGATAGGTATCCCCCCTGACGCCCGCGTCCGGGATTTCTGGAGTTTCCCCCCTTGGTCGATTTCGTTGAAGAGGTCGAAGACCAGCTCCGCGCCGAACGGTATCAACAGTTCGCCCGGCAGTATCTGCCCTGGTTCTTCGCCGCCCTCGCGGCCCTGATCATCGGCTGGCTCGGTGTCTGGGGCTACGACGCCTATCAGGCCAAGCGCATCGGCGCCGCGTCGATCGCTTACAACAAGGGGCTGGAAAGCCTGGCGACCGGAGACCAGCTGGCCGCCGACAAGGCGTTTGGCGATATCGCCAAGGACGGACCCGCCGGCTACCGGACCCTCGCGCTCATGCAGCAGGCCAATATCCAACTGGCCTCGGACAAGTCCGAGGCCGCGGTCGCGCTCTTCGATGCGGCCGGCAAGGCGGCGCCCAACGGAGTCCTGAAGGACCTCGCGGGCCTTCGCGCCGCTCAGGTGGTGATGGACAGCGCGCCCTATGCCCAGATGGAGACACGTCTGAAGGCCCTGATCGGCGACAAGCGCCCCTTCAGCCTCGAGGCGCGTGAAATGCTTGCCATGGCCAAACTTCAGGCCGGTAAGGCGCAGGAGGCGCGAGGCGATTTCAGCGCCATCAGCCTCACCCTCGGTGTCAGCCCGGCCATGCGGGCCCGCGCGCAAGGCGCCATCGCCCTGATCGACGGCGGCCAGGCGGCTATCGTGGGCCAGGTGGTGAAGGCCGCCGCGGCGCTGCCGCCCCAGACAGGTCCCGCTCCTGGCGGCTTCGGCGCCCAACCCCCTCCCGGCGCGGTTCCCGCTCCTGACGCCGCTGGCCCAGACGCCGACCAGACCCCCGCCGGAAACGCTCAATGAATTTGAAACGCACCCTCGGCGTGGCGTCCCTCGCCGCGCTCCTGGCGTTGGGCGCCTGTTCGACCGTGTCGAAGGTGGGCGAGATCAATCCGTTCAAAGGTCACGCGAAGGAAAAGGCCAAGGAGAAGGCCGCGGCGAAGTCGAACCGGATTCCGGTCATCGCCCTGAACGATTCGCTCAAAGTGGCCGACGTCCTGAAGGGCCAGGACTTCTTCCTGCCCGCGCCCGCGCCCCAGGCCGATTGGCCGACGCCGGGCGGCAACCCGGAGCAGTCGGTGGAGAACGTCGACGCCGCGCCGGCCTTCCAGATCGCCTGGAAGCGATCGATCGGCGCCGCTTCGAACCATCGCTATCATATCACCGCGCCGCCCGTTGCGGCCGAGGGCAAGCTGTTCGTGATGGACGGCGCGGCGACGGTCTCCGCCCATGATCTCAAGACCGGCGCGACCTTGTGGCATACGAACGTCACGCCGAAGTCGCGGCGCGACGGTGAGGCCTATGGCGGCGGCGTCGCCTATGCGGCGGGCAAGGTCTATGTGTCCTCCGGCTTCAAGCAGGTGGTGCAGCTCGACGCCAAGACCGGGGCGCTCGGCTGGCGGACCCGGACAGACGCTCCGCTCCACTCCGCGCCGGCCGTGGCCGACGGCCGCGTCTTCGTGGTGGATGTGAACGACGAACTCCTGGCTTTCGATACGGCCAGTGGCGCGCAACTGTGGACCTATCAGGCGCTGACCGAACCCGCCCGGATCCTGGCGGCGTCAAGTTCGGCGGTCTCCAACGACACCCTGGTCACCTCCTTCGCCTCCGGGGAGCTGGTGGCGCTGCGGGCGGCAAACGGCAACGAGCTGTGGAACGCCAGCCTCTCGAAGGTCAGCCGCACCAACGCCCTCTCGGAAATCCGGGACATCGCCGGGCGCCCGGTGATCTACAAGAACGACGTCTTCGCCGTGAGCCACGCCGACTATTTCGCCGCCGTTGACCTGCGCACCGGCTCGGTGCGCTGGAACCTGCCAATCTCGGCCACGACCACGCCCTGGGCCGCCGGCGACGTGGTCTATGTGGTGGATCAGACCGGTCAGGTGATGTGCGTGGCCCGCGACAGCGGCCAGATCTATTGGGTCCGCGACCTGAACGACGGCCTGAAGAAGAAGAAGCGCGCCTTCTGGTCGAGCCCGTTGCTGGCCGGAAATCGCCTGATCACCCTGTCGACGCACGGAACGGCCATTGCGCTCAATCCGAAGACCGGGGCGACGGTGGCCACGCTCAAGCTCGGGGCCGAAGCCTTGCTGGGGCCGATCGCGGTGCAGGGCATGATCTATGCGGTGACCGAAGGCGGCCAACTGGTCGCGATCCGCTAGTGGCCCGGCCGCCATGCTGAAGCTCGCCATCGTCGGGCGGCCGAACGTCGGAAAGTCGACCCTGTTCAACCGCCTGGCGGGCAAGAAGCTCGCCATTGTTGACGACCGCCCCGGCGTGACCCGCGACCGGCGGTTCGGGACGGGGCGACTGGGCGATCTGGATCTGGAACTGATCGACACGGCCGGCTTCGAGGACGTCACCGACGAGAGCCTCGAAGCGCGCATGCGCCAGCAGACCGAACTGGCTGTGGCCGAGGCGCAGGTCGTGCTGTTCGTGATTGATGGCCGCGAGGGGGTGACGCCGCTCGATGAACTGTTCGCCATGGTGCTCCGCCGCAGCGGCAAGCCGGTGATCATCGTCGCCAACAAGACCGAAGGGCGGGCCGGCGACGCCGGGGCCCTGGAGGCGTTCAACCTGGGGTTCGGCGAACCTGTGTCGATCTCGGCCGAACACGGCGAGGGCATGAGCGATCTCTATGTCGCGGTGCTGGCGGCCGAACCGCCGGAACCCGAATGGGATGAGGACGAGGACCCGCGCGGCGAGAAGCCGATCCGCATCGCGGTGGTCGGCCGGCCGAACGCCGGCAAGTCGACCCTGGTGAACCGCCTGATCGGCGAGGAGCGACTGCTCACGGGGCCTGAGGCCGGCATTACGCGCGACGCGGTGTCGGTGGACTGGGACTGGGAAGGCCGGCCGATCCGGTTCGTGGACACCGCCGGCCTACGCCGCAAGGCGCGGATCGAGGAGAAGCTTGAGAAGCTGTCCACCCAGGACACCCTGCGCTCCCTGACCTTCGCCGAGGTGGTGCTGCTGGTGATGGACGCCACCCATCCTTTCGAGACCCAGGATCTGACCATCGCCGACCTGGTGGAGCGGGAGGGCCGGGCGCTGGTCTTCGTCCTGGCCAAATGGGATCTGGTGGAGGACCAGGGCGCGGCGCTGCGGGCCTTCATCACGCGGGCCGAGGAGATGCTGCCGCAGCTGCGCGGCGCGCCGGTTGTCGCCCTGTCGGCGGAAACCGGCCGAGGCCTGGAGCGGCTGATGCCGGCGGTGATCAAGGCGCACGCCGACTGGTCGACCAAGATCAAGACGCGCGACCTGAACGACTGGCTGAAGATCGCCGTGGAGCGCCATCCGCCCCCATCGGTGAACGGCAAGCGGGTGAAGCCGAAATACATGGCTCAGACCAAGGCGAGACCGCCGACGTTCGTGCTGTTCGCCAGCCGCGCCGACCAGCTGCCGGAGAGCTATCGGCGGTATCTGGTCAATTCGATCCGCCAGAGCTTCGACCTGCCCGGGACGCCGATCCGCATCACGGTCAAGTCGGGCAAGAACCCCTTCGACGAGGAGGTTACGGACCCCGTCAAGCTGTTCCAGAATCGGCGGCGGGCGCAGCGGAAGCCCCAGGACTGAAACGTCTGACCTTGGTCGGCGGACCGGGGTCCGCGTCTCCCGCCAGCGCCACGATCATCGGCGCGATCTCGGACGGGTTGGTCAGGCTGTCGGGCTCCTCGCCCGGGAAGGCCTGCGATCTCAGCTTGGTGCGCACAGGGCCGGGATCGAGCAGAACGGCGCGGATCGGCGTGGTGTCGACCTCGTCGGCCCACGATCGCACCAGCGCCTCCAGCGCGGCCTTGCTCGCCGCATAGGGGCCCCAGAAGGCCGTGGGCCGCGCGGCCTGGCCATCGGTGAGGAAGATGGCCCGGGCGGCGGGGGCGGTGCGCAGCAGCGGCTCCATCGAACGGATAAGGCGGTAGGCTGCGGTCAGATTGACCGCCATGAGTGTGTCCCAGGCCTTGGGGGTCATGTGCGCCACCGGACGAAGCTCGGCGAGCACGCCGGCGGCGTGAACCAGGATGTCGAGCCGGCCGTGACGCTGGAAAATCGCCAGGCCCAGCTCATCGATGCCATCGGCCAGGCTCAGATCTAGCGGAACCAGTGTCACCGGCGCGCCGCCAATCGCCTTGGCCTCGTCGTCGAGATCCTCGAGGGCCCCTTGGGTGCGGCCCACGGCGATCACATGAGCCCCGGCGGCGCTGAGAGCGAGGGCCGCGGCGCGGCCGATGCCGCGCGTGGCGCCGGTGACCAGGGCCACGCGGCCGGCGAGGGGAGGGGTGTCGGTCATGATCCGGGTCTCGATCTCACGTCTCGGTCTGAACCCGCGCCGCCCATCTCGCGGCGATGACGGCGCAGGCCATGAGCTGAAGCTGATGGAAGATCATCAGCGGCAACACAAGCAGTCCGACCATCGGGGCCGGAAACAGAATGCCCGCCATGGGCACGCCCGAAGCGAGACTCTTTTTCGATCCGCAAAATACGATGGCGATCTCGTCCGGCGTGGCGAAGCCCAGGCTTCGCGCCGCCAGGGCCGTGGCGGCCAGAACGACGGCGAGCAGCGCGATGCAGACAATCGTCAGGGTCAGCAGCTGTGGGCCCGACACCTTCTGCCATAGTCCGCCGACCACGGCCGCGCTGAACGCGCCGTAGACCACCAGCAGAATCGAGCCCCGGTCGGTCAGGCTGACCAGCTTACCGTGCCGGGCTATCCCGTCGCGCAGCCAGGGCCGGCTGATCTGGCCGGCGGCGAAGGGCAGGAACAGCTGAAGGGCGACGGCCTCAACGGCGCCGAGGGCGTCGCCATGGCCGCGGATACCGAGTGTCGCGGCAACCAGCAGCGGTGTGACCACGATCCCCAGCAGGTTGGAGGCCGAGGCGGCGCAGACCGCCGCGGCGACATTGCCGCGGGCCACCGCGGTGAAGGCGATGGACGATTGCACCGTGGAGGGCAGGCAGCACAGGAACACCACGCCGGTGGTCAGCGAAGCTGGCAGAATCGCCGGCGGCAACGCGCGCAGGGCCAGTCCCAGCACGGGAAACAGGGCGAAGGTCGCCGCCAGGACCAGGAGATGCAGGCGCCAGTGAGTGAGTCCGCCGATCACCGCTTCGCGCGAGAGCCGAGCGCCGTGCAGAAAGAACAGCAGGGCGATGGCCGCCTTTGTGAGCCAGGCGAAGCCTTCGGCCGCGACGCCGCGCACCGGCAGGACGGTGGCCAGGACCACCATCAGCAGGATGGCGACGATGTAGGGATCCGGCTTGAGGCGGCGCAGCCGGACCGGCAGGATCACGCGTCGACCAGGAAGGACAACTGACGGTCGGCGGTCTCGCCCTGATCCTCCGCCATTTCGCGGTCCAGAAGGCGCGTGGGGTATTGGCCCGTGAAATAGTGATCGGTGAACTGGGGGCAGAGCGGATCGCGCGGCCCGGCGCCCATGGCCCAATAGAGTCCGTCCACGGTGAGGAAGCCAAGGCTGTCCACCTCGAGCAGGCGGGCCATTTCCTCAAGCGTGCGCGTGGCGGCCAGAAGGTCGTGCCGGTCGGGCATGTCGATGCCGTAATAGTCCGGCCATTTGATCTGGGGCGAGGCCGACCGCAGATGCACCTCCGCGGCGCCCGCTTCACGCACCATGCGCACCACGCGCACGGAATTGGTGCCACGGACGATGGAGTCGTCGATCAGCATCACACGCTTGCCGGCCAGCACCGCCTTGTTGGGGCTGAGCTTCATGCGCACCCCCAACTCCCGCGCGCCCTGCGAGGGCTGGATGAAGGTCCGGCCGACATAGTGATTGCGGATGATGCCCATCTCGAACGGCACGCCGCTCTCCTGAGCGTAGCCGAGGGCCGCGGGCACGCCGGAGTCCGGCACCGGCACCACAACGTCCACAGGGACGTGGCTTTCCTGCGCCAGGCGGCGGCCCAGGCGTTTGCGCACCTCATAGACCGAACGGCCGTTCACCACGCTGTCGGGCATGGCGAAGTAGACATATTCGAACACGCAGGGCCGGGCTTTCTCGGCCGGAAAGGGGCGGATGGATTCGATGCCCTCATCTGAAATCACCACCATCTCGCCATGCGCCACGTCGCGTACGAACTGCGCGCCGATCATGTCCAGGGCGCGCGTCTCGGAGGCGAAGACGCCACGTCCGTTGAGCTCGCCCAGGACAAGAGGGCGGATTCCCAGAGGGTCGCGCACCCCAATCAGCTTCTTGTTGGTCAGGGCCACCAGCGCATAGCCGCCTTCGACCTGAGAGAGAGCGTCGATGAAGCGGTGGACAACCTTGCCCTTCCGCGAGCGGGCGATGAGGTGAAGAATCACCTCGGAGTCGGAAGTGGACTGGAAGATCGCGCCTTCCGAGACCAGACGGTCGCGCAGAAACAGGAAATTGGTCAGGTTGCCGTTGTGGGCGATGGCGATGCCGCCGGCCTCAAGGTCGGCGAACATGGGTTGGCCGTTGCGAAGGAAGCTTCCGCCGGCGGTGGAATAGCGGGTGTGGCCGATCGCCGAGGAGCCCGGCAGACGCTGAACCAGATCGGCCCCGGAGAAGGCGTCGGCGACATGGCCCATATGCCGCTCGGTGTGAAAGCCCTGGCCGTCGAAGGCGGCGATGCCACAGGCCTCCTGTCCCCGGTGCTGCAGGGCGTGCAGGCCGAGGGCCACGAGGCGGGACGCTTCGGGGATGTCGAACACCCCGAACACGCCACACTCCAGGCGGGGGCTGTCATCCAGAGGATCCCGCGGGGTCGCGCCCGGGGGCTGATGGGCAGGGGTCATCGCGATTCCTCCTCGAGATGGTCCGGCGCCCGATGCCGGTGGGACAGGGACTTTGACAGCGCGTTCGCCGGACCGCTCAGAGAGTCGCCCGCCAGTTCGGGCGCCACGCCGCGGGTCATTGCCAAGCCTGCTGGGGCGACAGTGCGCAGAACGCCACCAGCGGCCGAGGCCAACGGATAGAGTTTCGCATCGGTGATCCAGTGCGGCATGCGCTCAACCGGCGTGGCCGCGTCCAGCAGCAGCGCGAAGGCGCCCAGAACCAGCAGGGCCCGCACCAGTCCCACGCCGAAGCCCAGCAGCCGATCAAGGCCCGAGAGGCTCGTCTGCTGGACGCCGCGCGTCAGGGCGCCGCCGGCCAGACGGACGAGCGAGTAGACCAGGATGAAGCTCAACAGCACCGCGGCGGTGTTGGCCAGCCAGGCGGTGTGGATGAATTTGGCCGCGAACGGGCCCGTGACACGCGCGCCCACAACGGCCACAATCGTGGCCGCGATCAGGGCCAGCACCGTCGTAAGTTCACGTGTTGCGCCGCGAACGAAGCCGAACAGGCCTGAGAGGAGAAGCAGAATCCCGGCGGCGTAGTCGAAGATGGTCACGGGCGGCTCAGGCCCATGACTGTTCTCCGATGCGGGCGACCGCTTCGGCGAGACGCGACACGCCGGTCACGGACACTGCCGCGCCGCCGTCCGCGCCGCCGGGTGCGAGGGCGCGCGAGAAGCCCAGCTTGGCTGATTCCTTCAGGCGGGCTTCCATTCTGCTCACCGGCCGGATGTCTCCCGAAAGGCTGATCTCGCCGAAAACGACGCAATCCTGAGGCAGGGCGGCGTCCAGCGCGGATGACGCCAAGGCTGCGGCGGCGGCCAGGTCGGCCGCGGGCTCGCTTATCCGCAGGCCCCCGGCGACGTTCAA
Organism: uncultured Caulobacteraceae bacterium; assembly: GCA_903872075.1. Taxonomy (GTDB): domain Bacteria; phylum Pseudomonadota; class Alphaproteobacteria; order Caulobacterales; family Caulobacteraceae; genus Acaudatibacter; species Acaudatibacter aquilonius. The sequence continues at coordinate 100,382 of CAIQJF010000018.1, forward strand.
ATAAACGTCACGCGTGGCGAATCCAAGTCCGCACCGGGCTTCCAGCACGGCCATGACCATGGCGAGGCGTCCGCTGTCCCAGCCGACGACCGCCCGGCGGGGCGTTCCGTAGACGGACGGCGCCACAAGCGCCTGAAATTCCACGAGCACCGGGCGGGATCCCTCGATGCCCGCGAAGACTGCGGCCCCCGCCGCCCGTTCGCCGCCCTCGTTGAGGAAAAGCGCCGAGGGGTTGCGGACCTCGCCCAGACCGGCGTCGGTCATCTCGAAGACGCCGATCTCGTCGGTGGCGCCGAAGCGGTTCTTGGCGCCGCGCAGGATCCGGAACGGATAGCCACGCTCCCCCTCGAAGGCGAGGACGGCGTCGACAAGGTGCTCGACCACGCGGGGGCCGGCGATCTGGCCGTCCTTGGTCACGTGGCCGACCAGAATCACGGCCACGCCCTTCTTCTTCGCCAGGCGCACCAACTCGCCGGCGCAGGCGCGGACCTGGGTCACCGAACCGGGCCCGGCTTCGTGGGCGTCGCTCCACAAGGTCTGAATCGAATCGATTACCACCAGATCGAAGCGCTCGCGCTTCAGGGCCTCGACGATGTCGCGCAGGGCCGTCTCGGCGGCCAGGCGGACCGGGGCGTCGCCCAGGCCCAGGCGTTGGGCGCGGGTGCGAATCTGTTCGACCGCTTCCTCGCCGGAGATATAGGCGCAGATCGCACCGCGCCGCGCCGCCTGGGCGCAGACCTGGAGAAGCAGGGTCGACTTGCCGACGCCGGGGTCTCCGGCCAACAGGATCGCCGAACCGGGAACGACGCCGCCGCCACAAACACGGTCGAACTCATCCAGGCCCGTGGCGATGCGCGGCGGACTGGGCGTGTGAGCCGATAGCCCTTCGAACGCGAGACCCCGGGTCCGCGCGCCGCGCGCCGGGGCCAGGGCGCCGGGCGGCCGGGCGGCCGATTCCTCGACCAGGGTGTTCCAGGCCCCACAGGCGGCGCACTGGCCGGCCCATTTGGCTGAAACCGCCCCGCAGGATTGGCAGGTGTAGAGGGCGCCGTCGCGGGCCATGGCTATCCGATTCGTTTAAAACGCCAGTGTAGCCGCGCAGGGCCCGGCGCGCCCGTCCCGCGGCGGTCAGTGCGGGTCGAAACGGCCTTCGCGGGCCAGATCGCTGAACTTGGTGATGTTCTCGTCGAAATGCATCTTCACGGTGCCGATTGGACCATGGCGCTGCTTGCCGATGATCACCTCGGCGATGTTCCGGATCTCGTCCAGGCGCATCTGCCAGTCGAGGTGTTCCTGCGTGCCTTCCTTCGGCGGCGTGCGGCCGACGTAATAGGCCTCACGGTAGATGAACATCACCACGTCGGCGTCCTGCTCGATGGAGCCGGATTCCCGCAGGTCGGAAAGTTGCGGGCGCTTGTCGTCGCGGTTTTCGACCTGACGCGAGAGCTGCGCCAGGGCGATGATCGGAATATTGAGTTCCTTGGCCAGGGACTTGAGTCCCATGGTGATCTGACTGACTTCCTGCACGCGGTTTTCGATGCGTCCGTCGCCGGCCGTGACCAGCTGGAGATAGTCGACCACGATCAGGTCCAGGCCGACCAGCCGCTTGAGGCGCCGGGAGCGCGCCGCCAGCTTGCCGATGGAAATGCCGCCGGTGTCGTCGATGTAGAGCGGCGCCTGGCCGATTTCCTCGGCGGCGTCCCGGATTTCCCCGAACTCGCTGGCGTTGATGTCGCCTTTGCGAATCTTGTCGGAGGGGATGCCGGTGACTTCCGCCAGCAGACGCAGGGCCAGCTGGTCGGCGGACATTTCCAGAGAGAAGAAAGCGGCGACGCCCCCCGACACGGTCTTGCGCCCGCCTTCGGGAAGGGGCTCCCAGGCGTAGCGCCGGGCGACGTTGAAGGCGATGTTGGCGGCCAGGGCGCTCTTGCCCATGGATGGGCGGGCCGCGAGGATGAGCAGGTCCGACGGATGAAGGCCGCCCAGCTTCTGGTCCAGGTCCCGAAGGCCCGTGGAAATGCCCGACAGCCCTCCCTCCCGGCCAAAGGCTTCGGCGGCCATGTTGACCGCGCCGGCCAGCGACTCGGTGAAGGGGACAAATCCGCTGGACACGCCGCCGGTCTCCGCCAGGGCGTACAGTTGCGCCTCGGCGGCCTCGATCTGCTCGCGGGCCGCCATGTCCGGATCGCCCGCCTGGGCGACGGCCGCGATCTCCCCGCCGATGCGGATGAGGTCGCGGCGCAGGGCGAGATCATAGATGACCCGGGCGTAGTCGGCCGCATTGGCCGCCGGCGGCGCGCGATCGACCAGATCGGCCAGATATCGCAGTCCGCCCAGGTCCTCGAAGGCGGGGTCGCGCTGGAACTGTTCGGCCAGCAGGATCGGTTCCGCCAGGTGGCCGCGGCGCACATGCGTCTGGACCGCCGCGAACAGGCGCCCGTGGAACGGTTCGAAGAAGTGGGACGGCTGGAGGGCGTCGCTCAGCCGCTCATAGGCGCTGTTGTCGTAGAGCAGGACACCGATGAGGGCCTGCTCCGCCTCGATATTAGCCGGAGCATGGCTGATCTCGGCCGGCGGGGCGCTTGGGCGCAGATCGAGCATAGGGACAAGGGCCATGGGCTTACCCTAGCCCAGATCGGGGCGCGGCGGGCGGGCGTCGGGCCGACTCTCACAGGAAAAACATCCGCCTGTGGATGACTTCCAGCTGGAACGATCCGTCAGAGCGAACGGGCGAGACTCACGGCGTCGAGGTCGCTGTCGAGCGCCCAGCCGCCAAGCCGCCGGGCCCAGGCGGCTTCGCCGCCGTGCGCCAGCCGGCCTTCATGCAGCCGACCGGTAAAATGACGCAGCGAATGTTCCTGACTGACGCCGATGGCCCCATGAACCGCGTGCGCGATCGCCGCCACGGTCAGCGCGGCTTCGCCGACCCGCAGCTTGGCGACGCCGGCGCGCAGCGGCGACATCGCCAAGGGCGCGCCGACGAACGCGAGCTGCACGGCCATGCGCGCCGCCATCACCTCTTCGGCCATCACAGCGATCTGGTGTTGGATGGCCTGGAACTTGCCGATCTCGCGGCCGAACTGCTTGCGGGTGGCGGCGTAGTCGAGCGTCAACGCCTCGATCGCTTCCAGGGCTCCCGCCATCAGGCCCGCGGTGGCCGCCGCGGCCAGCGCACGCGCCACCGCCGGATCGACGCCGCCGTCGGCCAGGACGCTCTCGACGTCGACCACATCAACGGCCTCGGGGGCCGCCAGACGGGCGATCATGGTTTGAATCACGCAAGGCAGGGTCGGCCTGCGGCCCGCCTCAAGGGTCAGTGGGAACAGGCCTTCGAGATCGAGCGCCGCGCCGCCATCGTCTTCCGACCGAAGCAGATCGAGAAAGCCGGACTCGGCGAGTTGGGGCCAGGGGCTGTCCCCATCGAGCCCATCAAGCAGGCGGGTGAACTGTTCGAGAATGAGATCGCTCATGACCGCCTCACCGCAGACCAAGGCCGCGGGCGATGATCCCGCGGATGACTTCGCGCGTGCCCCCGCGAAGAGAAAAGGACGGTCCCATGCCTGTCACATAGGCCAGGGTCGCCAGCAGATCGCCAGGGATTGCCCCGTCTTCGAGCGAGGCGAGATGGTCGGTGACGAGCCCCGGAATCGATTGTTCAAAACTTGTGCCCAGGTCCTTGACCACCGAGGCTTCCACGGCCGGACTCTTGCCTTCGGCCAGCAGGGCGGTGACCGACAGAGAGAGGTTACGCAGCACAGCCAGCCGGCCGATGAGACGCCCGGCGAGTTCCGCCTCCTGGGCGGTGGGATTGCCGCGGGAGCGCACAAACCGGAGCCAGGCGTCGATCAGCGCCATGCTAGAGTAGATCCGTTCCGGACCGCTCCGTTCGAAGGCGAGTTCGGCGTTCACCTGTTCCCAGCCCTGACCTTCGGCGCCGACGAGAGCGTCCGGACCCAGGGCGACATTGTCGAAATGCACCTCGGAGAAGTGGGAATCGCCGGCCAGATCCCTGATCGGCCGGGCGGTGATGCCGGGCAGAGACAGATCGATCAGAAGCTGGGACAGGCCCTTGTGACGGTCGTCCGGGCCTCCGCTGGTCCGCACCAGGGCGATCATGTAGTCGGCCTTGTGGCCGTAGGTGGTCCAAAGCTTCGACCCGTTCAACAGCCACCCATCGGCGGTGGGCTCAGCCCGGGTGCGCACACTGGCCAGATCGGACCCGGAATCCGGCTCGCTCATGCCGATGCAGAAGAACGCCTGACCGGCGCAGATCCGGGGCACATAGGCTTCACGCTGAGCCGGGGTTCCGAATCGCAGAAGCAGGGGACCGCTCTGGCGTTCGGCGATCCAGTGCGCGGCCACGGGTGCGCCGGCCGCAAGCAGTTCCTCGATCAGCACAAAGCGCGCGAAGTGGCTCCGGCCGCCGCCGCCGTAGGCAGGGGGGAGGGTGAGGCCGACCCAGCCCCGCGCCGCCAGGGCTCGGCTGAAGTCCGCGTCGAAGCCCATCCACGACCTTGCCCGTGTCGCGGACGGCACGCCGGCCAAACGCTCCGCAAGGAAAGCGCGCACCGGCTCGCGCAGCGCCTCGTCCTCGGGGGGTATCGACGCTAGTTTCAGTTGCTCAAGCAAGCCGGGCTCCTTCGCGCGCGCTGCGCGTCCGTCCTCTTCGCGCAGGGCCTTAGCAGAAGCGTCGCCGCGCGCGCGAGCCCCGATCCACCTTTCCCTGAGGTCTTGTTCTCTCGAGCCGGTCATGTTGATCTTTGCCAAGGGCGTTGATCGACCGGGGGGTGTCTTGAGGCGACGGGCGCGACTCAACGAACCAATGCGGCCGCGGTCGGCTCAGTCCGAGCTGTCTGTCGCGGTGCAGCGTTCCTCCGGCCGTACGGACATGCGGCCCTCCGCCGCCGCCAGTCGGTCGATTGTCCAGGCGCTGCGCGATCGTTCCGGAGCGCCGTTACAGCGCGCGCCGGCACCGGAAGCGGACGATCTGATGTCGAAGCCGCCCCCGGCGGCCGCGGAACCCATCTATTCAGAAACGGACCCCGCCACACCGTCGGCGGCGTCCGCGGAGCCTGCCAAGTCCCCGGCCATCGCCGCGCCCGCTTTGGCGACCGACCAGATGTCGCGTGAGGACGACGTGCAGACCACCGCGGCGGCGGCCAGAGGGTTCGTCTCGCGGGTGTCCGAAGTCGCCCCGAGTCCGCCCGTTCCGGACATTGACGCCCTGCGCCCGGTGTTCACGCCCGCGGAGACCACCATCGATCCGGCGACCACGTTCAACGATCCCTCGTTCTGCCGTCTCTGCCGGAGCAACGGTTCGCCGGCGACCCGGTGATCGCGGCCTATGCGCGAAAGCTCGCGGAGACGCACGCCGCGCGACAACTGAAATCCCAGGTTGCGTCCCGCTACGCCACCGCCCGCGCCGAGGCGGAGCGGGTGGCCAAGGCCGAGGTTGCGAACGATCTGCGCACGGCGATGCAGGAGGCAAAAGGCAAGGACGCCAAAACCACGGCGCGCCTGAAAAAGGAGGCGGAAGCGGCGGGCAGGGCAAAGGTCGCTGCGGCTGTGGACGCGGTGAAACCTCCGGATCCGGCGACCCTGCAGAAGGATCTTTCGGACTACTGGGAGGATCGCGCCGTCAAGGACTTCAATGAGGCGATAAGGGCCGCGATCGCCCGCTTCGGCCCCAGTTGGCGCGTTTCGGCGAAAAAGGCGCTGGCGAAACAAAAGAACGCGTTCGATGCCGGCATTGAGAAGGCCTATCGCGCGCAAGTCGCGGCAATGCCGAAGCCGAAGAAAGGCGAACCTCGCCCGCTGCCGCGAGCGCGGCTCGCCCCGGCGGAGATTGCCGCTCAACTGAATGCGGAGGCGCTGAAATGGCGGGCGGAGCAGGACGCCGTCGCCCGCGGAAAGATTCTCGACTGCATTTCCGGCTGGATGGTCGAGCGTCGAGAGGAGCTGGATTTCGAATTCGCGCCGCAGACGGCCAGGTCGCTGGGTGATTTTAACTTCGCGCCGGACTCGAATGAGTTCCGACAGGGCGCGTTTGTGCCGGCCACGCCGGATGCCGCCGGCACGACGGCGCCGATCCCCGACAACATCATCGACCCCGCATTCCCCAGATGACTTCGGGACTTTGGCGGCCCAAGATGTTAAAATACAAGCCGATTCAACAGGTTGAAGGCGGCTTGCGGGGCGGGGGATGGCTGGAGCGGCGGGTGAGGCCGATCGGGGCGACTTGCGGGTCG
>CAIQJF010000019.1 GCA_903872075.1 uncultured Caulobacteraceae bacterium
GGGTGCGCCAAGAACGAAAGTGATATGGGGCCTACCAGCGATAATGCGAGAAGGCCCGGTTGGCTTCCGCCATCTTGTGGGTGTCTTCGCGCTTCTTCACGGCCGTCCCGCGGTTGTTCGAGGCGTCAAGGAGTTCGCCCGCGAGCTTTTCGGTCATGGTGTTCTCACCACGCTTGCGCGCGGCGCTGACCAGCCAACGGATGGCGAGAGCGCGCCGGCGATCCGGACGCACTTCCACGGGCACCTGGTAGGTAGCGCCGCCGACCCGGCGGGACCGCACTTCCACGGACGGAGAGACATTTTCCAGGGCGGCGTGGAAAGTTTCCAGCGGACCCTGGTCGCGGCGCTTGGCCTCGATGAGATCAAAGGCGCCGTAGATGATGTTTTCAGCGACGGCCTTCTTACCTTCGTACATGACGTAATTCATGAACTTGGTGAGCACGAGATCCCCGAACTTCGGGTCGGGAAGAACATCGCGCTTCTCTGCGCGGCGGCGGCGGGACATGTCGTTTAATCCTTATTTCGGGCGCTTGGCGCCATAGAGCGAACGGCGCTGCTTGCGGTCCTTGACACCCTGGGTGTCGAGCACGCCGCGGAGAATATGATAACGGACGCCGGGAAGGTCCTTCACCCGGCCGCCACGGATCAGGACCACGGAGTGTTCCTGAAGGTTGTGGCCTTCACCCGGGATATAGCACACGGCTTCAATGCCAGAGGTCAGGCGCACCTTGGCGACCTTCCGGAGAGCCGAGTTCGGCTTCTTCGGCGTCACCGTATAGACACGCGTGCAAACGCCGCGACGTTGCGGCGAACCCTTCAAGGCCGGCACCTTGTTGCGGGCCACCTTGTTCACGCGGGGCTTGCGGATCAGTTGGTTGACTGTCGGCATTGTCTCTTTCGTTGGACTATCAGCGCATCCTCGGACCGGAGGACACAGGGTTCGGCTTTCTTAAGACTTTCGAGGCCGACGACGGCGATCATCCCATAAACACGAATCGGCGCCGAAACGCTGTGGGCGACCTCGGCGCGTCGGGCCATCCGCCCGCGGGACTTCGCGTTCATCGGGGCCAATCGGACCGGGGGCCTCGAAACGAGCGCGCCTGATACGCGCGAAGGCCCTCCACGTCAACGGTCTGCGGGAGACGCTAAGGACCGACGCGCACAACGCCGGAACCGAAAACCTGCTTGGTCACGGTCCCGGTCACCCTGTCCACGTTCACATCGCCCGAGCCCGCGATGGAAGCGTGAAGGGAGCGAGCCGTTCCGTGCAGCGAGACAACACCGGAGCCGGCGATGGAAACGGTCATATCCGTCACCGCGCCACCTCCGACGCGAATATCTCCCGGGCCCGCCACCCTGGCGTCCACACTGCCGTGGGCGGCCAGAATCTGTATGGCCCCGGAACCGCTGGAGACAGCGGTCACTGCGCCGCGAATGTCGCCCGTCGAAATGCCGCCCGACCCGGCGACGTTCAGGTCACTGGACCCGGCCGCGCCGGACCGCGTATCCCCCGCGCCCGCCTGGTTCAGGCGGAGACGACCGCGGACATCGGCCACCGACCAGTCGCCGCATCCCTGGTTCGTAAAATCGACGGAGAGGCTGCGTCCGATCTCCCCAAAGACGGCTTCGCCGGCAATCAGTCTTACGACCAGCGGCGTCCGCACCAGGATGACCGGCAGTTGCTCCAGAGGAATAGCCCCTCGCCCGCGAATCGAGACGACTGCCGCCCCCCCGGAACCGCGGCAACCGTGCACCTGGCGGCCGACATCGCCGGTGAGATAGACGCGATCGCCCAGAGTTCTCACCCGCAATGGGAGGCGGATGTTGGACCGTGTCACGCTGATGGCGATGTCCCGGCGCGATTCGGCGATAACTGTGACCCTGGCCGCGGCGCCGCGAATCTCCAGTGAGGGTTCAGCCGCCGCACGGCCCGCGAGGAGCGTCCCCGCAACGCCGAGGATCTGCCAAAGGCGCATCCGGTACTCCCAGGAGACGCGCGCACACTATCCGGGCTGGCCGGAACGCGCATCCCAAATCGCCGTCAACTTCGGGTGCGGCGTGGAGCGGGTAGCGGGAATCGAACCCGCATCCTCAGCTTGGAAGGCTGCTGCACTACCACTGTGCTATACCCGCACGCCCCGAACCGGGGATAACCCAACAGTGGCTTGCCAACCTTCGAAGGGCCGGGGCCGTTGAGAGCACGTGGTGGGGGAAGTAGGACTCGAACCTACGAAGGCGTACGCCAGCGGATTTACAGTCCGCCCCCTTTGCCACTCGGGACATTCCCCCTACGCGCTCTCACTAGAGACCGACCTTGGGGCCTAGGGGTCAAACGGGCTGTGCCCGCCTCACCTTCGAAAAGCCTTCCGACCGCGCGCCCAGACCATGCTAGGAGCGCGTACGGAAGCCCGTTTCGGGCCCCAAAACGGAGCAGGCCTTATAGTGGCGTCCCATCACCAACGCAACGACCGAGGCGCCGATCGGCGCAAACGCGATGAGGGCCCCGCGCATGCGGCCGGAACGGCCCATCGTAAGCGCCTGGAGGAGACCCGCGCGGAGTGGCTCTGGGGCTGGCACACGGTGACGGCCGCATTGGCCAACGCTGCCCGGCCCCAGCCTAAGCGTCTGCTCGCCACGGCTGATCGCGCCCGGGCGTTGACCGCAAAATTCGGCGCCGGCCTGCAGATCGAGATCGCCGAGGGCGCGGCAATTTCCCAGATTTTACCGCCGGGCGCCGTGCACCAGGGAATCGGTCTGCGCACCCCGCCGCTGGAGCCGACTGCGCTCGACGACATCGGCGCCGACGCCGGCGGCTTCATGCTGATGCTCGATCAGGTCACCGATCCCCAGAACATCGGCGCGATTTTCAGAAGCGCCGCCGCCTTTGGCGCACGCGGCGTGATTCTTCAGGATCGCCACGCCCCGCTCCTGACCGGCGCCCTCGCCAAGGCTGCGGCGGGCGCGATCGACCAGATTCCGCACGCGCGCGAGGTCAACCTTTCGCGCGCCCTCGAGCGGCTCGAGGAGATGGGTTGGCGCGCCGTGGCGCTGGACGGCGAGGCGCCCGACGCCCTCGCCAATGTGTTGGACGGCGCGCCGACGGTCCTTGTGCTTGGCGCCGAGGGCGAGGGCGTCAGACGCCTGGTGCGCGAGCACTGCGACGCCCTGGCCAATATTCCGATGCCCGGTGGCTTCGAAAGTCTCAACGTCTCGGCGGCGGCGGCGATCGCTCTATATGAGGCGAGCCGCCCGCGCTGAGGCGGCGGCTCAGTCGCCGGCCCCGAATCGCTCGCCCCAGGCGACAATGTCCGCGTCTTCGATCTTGCGGAACAGTACCGGCGGCGCGGTGACCGGGCGTCCGGCCGGGATGCGGGACAGTTCCCCGCCCGCGTCCGCCGTCGGCCAAACTGGAGGGAACGACTCGCCTACGGCCAGGGCCATGGCCTCGGCGGCGAAGGGAATCACCGGCGAACTCACCCTGGCATAGAGCCCGACGAGATTGATGGCCGTCCGCACGATGACTGCGGCGCGTTCGGGATCGGTCTTGATGGCCGTCCAGGGCGCCGCCTCCTGAAGATACTCGTTGCCGAGCACCCAGAGCGACCGCAGGGCCTGGGCCGATTTGCGGATCTCAATAGCCTCGAACTGATCGGTGATGTCGGCGATCCGGGCGCTGACCTCGGCGAAGAGCTTCTCCTCCAGCGGCCCCGGCGTTCCGCCTTCCGGCACGACGCCGGCGAAGCGGGCTTCGCAAAATTTGAGGATGCGGTTGACGAAATTGCCGAGCACGTCGGCAAGGTCGCGATTTACCGCCGCCACAAGCTGATCCCAGGTGAAGGCACTATCGGAATGCTCGGGGCTGTTGGCTGTCAGGTACCAACGCCAGCAATCGGGCGGCAGAATCTCCAGAGCGGCGTCCATGAACACCCCCCTGCCCTCCGAGGTCGAGAACTTGCCACCATACCAGTTCAGCCAATTGAAGGCCTTGAGCACATCCACGGTCTTCCACGGCTCGCCGGAGCCGAGAACGGTCGCCGGGAAGCTCACGGTATGGAAGGCGACATTGTCCTTGCCCATGAACTCCAGGTAGCGAACGCCCTCGGCGCCTTCGTCGGTCCGCCACCACGATCGCCAGTCGCCGCCATTAGCGTCGGCCCATTCCTCGGTGGCGGCGATGTATTCGATCGGGGCGTCGAACCAGACGTAAAACACCTTGGATTCAAATCCGATCCGGGGCTGCCCGCCTCGGGTCACCGGCACGCCCCAGGCCAAATCCCGCGTAATGCCCCGGTCAATCAGACCTTCATCCAGATGCTTGTTGGCGATCGACCGCGCCAGGGCCGGGAACTCGGCCTTCGAGTCCACCCAGGTCCGAATTTCATCCTGAAGGCGTGACTGCAGCAGGTAGAGGTGGCGGGTCTCCCGCACCTCCAGATTCCGCGAACCGGAAATCACCGAATAGGGATTCTTCAGGTCGATGGGGTCGAGCAGGGAATTGCAGTTGTCGCACTGATCTCCCCTCGCCTTTTCGAAAGCGCAGATCGGGCAGGTCCCCTCAATGTAGCGATCCGGCAGGAAGCGAGCGTCATCGATGGAATAGACAAGTTTGTCGGTGCGCTCTTCGATCAGCCCGCGATCCTCCAGAACGTCGGCGAAGTGTTGGGTCAGGCGCGCGTTCTGGGGCGAGGAGGACCGACCGAACCAGTCCCAGGAAAGCCCGAAGGCTCGCCCGATCGTGTGCTGCGCCTCATGCTGTTCCTGACAGTAGGTGAACACATCCTGACCGGCGGCGGAGGCGGCGAGTTCGGCCGGCGTACCGTGCTCGTCGGTCGCACAGATATAGAGCACCTCATGACCACGCGCCCGTTGGAAGCGGGCGTGGACGTCCGCGGGCAGCATGGAGCCCGCGAGATTGCCAAGATGTTTGACGCCGTTGATGTACGGCAGGGCCGAGGTGATCAGGATACGAGACATGGCGGGTTCCGGCGCCCTGGCAGGACGGGTCTTGGACGGGAGCGGCGCATATAGGACGGCGCGGGCCGATTTCCCAAGAGCCGTTGCCACCTGCCCTGACCGTGCGGCATAAGCGCGGGCGGACGGCCGGCTTAGCTCAGTTGGTAGAGCAGCGCTTTTGTAAAGCGAAGGTCGCGGGTTCGAATCCTGCAGCCGGCGCCGCCCCTCTTCCGCTGCTGAGACGACTCGCATGACCCTGACCGCCTGGGCGCTGACCACCGGCGAAGCCGGCATGCGCACCCAGGCCCGCGGCCTCGCCGAAGCCGTGGCCGACATCGTGGTGGAGAAGGTCGTCGCGGGCGGCCCGGCCTGGCCTTGGCGCCCACGACTCCCGGCCGATTCGCTTGTTCCGCCCTGGCCTGACATCGTGATCAGTTGCGGTCGCCGCTCGGCTGTACGGTCCATTGCGTTAAGAAAGACAGCAGGGGTCCCTATGCTGGCCGTTCACGTCCAGGACCCCCGCGCGCGGAATGACGCCTTCGACCTGGTGGTCGCCATGGATCACGATCGCATCGCGGCCGCCGGCCGGGTCATCAAGGTCTCCACCGCTCTGCACGACATCACGCCGGCCGCGCTGGCCGAGGCATCGACAGTCTGGGCTGCACGACTGGCGCGGCTGGGTCGGCCCTTCGCCGGCGTGTTCATCGGCGGCAGCCTGCGCGGTCGACCGTTCACCCAGGAGGACGGGCGCCGACTGCTGGCTGGTCTGCGAAGACTGCGAGAGGCGGGAATCGGATTGGCCGTCACACCGTCCAGGCGAACGCCCGCGGCGGTGGTATCACTGCTCGCGAACGCGTTTGGCGAGGACAATCGGGTGTTTCTCTGGGACCGGACCGGCGACAATCCCTACCGTGGAATCCTCGCCCTGGCCGACCGGCTGGTGGTCACCAGCGACAGCGTCTCGATGGTGTCCGAGGCGCTTGCCACACCACATCCCGTGGAGGTCTTCGACCTCGGGTTCGCCCGCCATGTGAGCTTCATTGGCGGCCTCGCGGCCAAGGGGTTGATCCGGCGCTTTGTTGGTGAGCCAGCGCCGCCGCCGTCAACGGGACCGGTGAACGCCACCAACATAGCCGCGCAGGCCGTGCGCGCGCTGCTTCAGGACCGGACGGGCGTGGTTGGATAGGCGAGTTGTTCGCGGGCGCGCCACGCGTTCGTCACGTAGTTCATGATCACCGACTTGCGCACGCCCGGGATCGGTCGTCGCGCCAGGCCGTGCCAGGTGTTCTGGCCCGGAATGAAGCTCAGCGCGCTGTTGTCGGTGAATGGGTGGCGCGCCGCCCAGGTCTGAGGGTCGCGATAGATGTCGGTGCCAAGGTCGGCCTGCTCCGGCGATTCCGGCAGATAGAGCAGCATGGTGAACAGTTTCACGCCGAGGTCGGTGTGGGGTTCGAGCCAGAAGCCATCCGTGTCCTGGGCGAACTCCAGCCGCACATAGCTTCCGGAAAAATCCGCGCCCGTGGCGGACTCGATCGCGCCCACGACCGCCGAAGATTGAAAGGCGCCGGCGATGGCGGCGCAGATCGCAAAACGGTCGTTGTTCGCGGCGTCGAAATAGCACCGCTGGTCGTTGTGCAATTCGCGCTTACCTGAAATCCCCCCGAGATCCGGCCTCGGAAACGGCAGGTCGCGCAAGGCGGCGGTCATCCCGGCCGGGAGGACATCCAACAGTCGCCAATGGCGATAGGGCTCGGTTCTGGGCGCCGCCGCGGCGAAGGCGGAGATGACGCTGCTCTGGACATCGGCGAGGCTGAACGGGCTCGAGGACGGCTTCGACAAGGTCAGACTTCCATGAACGACGGCGCTCGACGCCCCCGCCCCGAACTGAGACAAGCCCATTATATCAGACGGCCGAATGCGTCGATGCCCACCTCCGGGACCCCCCTCTCCGATGACCCTGCCACCCACACCACGGCCGATCGAAATCTTCATCGACGCCGACGCCTGTCCGGTGAAGGACGAAATCTACAAGGTCGCGCACCGCTACGGGCTGCAGACCCATGTCGTCTCCAACGCTTTCATGATGATTCCCGCCCATCCCCGGATCGAACGCGTGATTGTCGACGCCGGCCCGGACGTCGCCGACGACTGGATCGCCGAACACGCTCAGCCAGGTGACATGGTGGTGACCAACGATATCCCGCTCGCCGAGCGGATTCTGGCGGTGGGGGCCGTAGCGATCGCGCCAAACGGCCGGGTGTTCACCCGCGATTCGATCGGCTCCGCCATCGCCCAGCGGGCGATCATGGAGCAGATCCGCTCCACCGGCGCGATCACCGGAGGACCGCCCCCCTTCGGCAAGGCGGACCGCTCCCGCTTTCTTCAGGCTCTGGATGAGGCCATCAATCGCCAGCGTCGCCTACGCAGCTGAGTCGTTCAGTCGTCATGGTGCGAGGGCCGCCCGCGCATCCCTTTGACGCCAGCGCGCCGGGTCTTGCTGTCGAGACGGCGGATTTTCGAGGCCAGAGTCGGACGGGTCGGACGTCGGGTCTTGGGTCGGACCGCGGCCTGGCGCAGCAGATCCACGAGCCTTTCGCGGGCGGCCTGACGGTTCATCTCCTGGGAGCGATGTTCCTGCGCGAATATGAGCAGAACGCCATCCTGAGTCAAACGGCTGCCCGCGAGGGCCTCCAGACGCGCCTTTACCTCCTCGGGGACGGACGGCGACCCGCGCACATCGAATCGCAGTTCGATGGCCGTGCTGGTCTTGTTGACGTGCTGCCCCCCCGGACCGCTGGCGCGCGCGGCGCGCTCGGCGATCTCGCCCTCGGCGGCGGTGAGCCACCAGGGATCTCGGGTGCGGTGTCCATCCATGAGACGCGCATGATACCGCGCCTTGACCGCTGGGTCATGGTCGACGCGGCGCGCCCCGGCTAAAAGGCGGCATGGCTCGTCTTCCAGTCCTTGCTTGTTCCGCCTTCGTCGCCGTCGGGTTCGCGACCGCGTGCTCGCGTCAGCCCCCGTCGGCTTCCGCGGCCCCTCCCCCGCCGACGCCGGCCCAGGCCGCGATCCTGGCTGCTCTGCCGGAGGCCTACCGACACGCCGACCTGGAAAATGGCCAGGCCAAGTTCGCGCTCTGCCGATCCTGCCACACGGCCCGCCAGGGCGAGATGGCCACCGTCGGACCCAATCTCTGCGGCGTGTTCGGGCGCCGTGCAGGGAGCGCGCCCGGCTATCCCTATTCCGCGGACGTGAGGGCGCTCGGGATCACCTGGGACGCCGAGACGCTGAACCGCTGGATCGCGGGGCCGCGCGCCATGGCGCCCGGCACCCACATGACCTTCATCGGTCTGGAAAATCCCAAGGACCGAACGGATCTGGTCGCCTATCTCAAGGTGACGAGCACGGCGGTCCCGAACTGATCCGTCAGGCGTCGTAGCCGGGGCTGAGACGATCGAGTCGGCGCAGGCATCCCGGCCAGGCCAAGGACCCGCCGACGCCGTTCTGCACCTGCATGCGAACTTCGTCCTGACTGGCCTGCGGGGCGATCAGCACATTGTCCCGTCCGACCGAAAGCGCCATCACCTGCTGCTTGCAGGCCCGCTCAAGGTAGAACATCCGGGTCCAGCACTCGGCCGCCGACTGGCCCATGGTCAGGGTGCCGTGATTGCGCAGCAGCATCATCGTCTTGTCGCCGATGTCCGCGACCAGGCGTTCCTTCTCGTCGTGGTTGAGGGCGATGCCCTCATAGTCATGGTAGCCCAGGCTCGGCAGGCAGATCAGGGCGTGCTGGCTCAGCGGCAGCAGGCCTTCCTTCTGCGCCGACACGGCAACGCCCTGATCGGAATGCAGGTGCATCACATACTTGGCGTCGTCGCGGGCGGCGTGGACGGCGGAGTGGATGGTGAACCCCGCAGGATTGATGAAATAAGGCGTGTCCTGGAGGATCGCGCCGTTCAGGTCGATCTTCACCAGTGACGAGGCGGTGATCTCGTCGAAGAACATGCCGTAGGGATTGATCAGGAAATGATGATCCGGGCCCGGCAGCCGGGCCGAGATGTGGGTGTAGATCATGTCGTCCCACCCAAAGAGCGCCACCAACCGGTAGAGCGCCGCGAGATCCAGACGGACCTGCCATTCCTCGGCCGAGACCTTACCCTTGAGCGAGGCCGAACCGGCCAGTGATCCATCCGCCATGGCGGTTCCTACCCCTTTAGATGCGTGACACGAGTTATGAGTCGCCCTGCGGGGCGATAAGGTCAAGGGCGACTTCGTCCCTGCTACCGCCGCCAGCCATGGCGGCGATGGTGGGTCATGTGGTGGTGAGCGATGACGCAACCGGCCACCGCTCCGGCGACGGCATGATGCCCGGCCATATGCCCAACAACGGCGCCAGCCACCGCGCCGCGAACACAACCGCGGGCCTCAGCGCTCTGGGCGGCGCCGACGGTCGCGGTGAACAAAGCCATAGACAGAACGAGTGCGCGCATTGTTAAGGCCTCCTTGCGGGTTTTACCGGGATGAAATCCACCGACCCAGCCCCTATCTAAACGATAGATGACGCTGCCGCTCCGCCATAACAACCCCACAATCGATGGAACCGATCCGCCGGCTCAGGGCGTCGCGGAGGCGGAACGCCGTCAGAAGGCCTATGCGGAGTCGCGGAAAGCCTGGGCGGAGAGGGTCGGCCGCCCGTATCAGGACGCCCTTGATGTGCGGCACCCGCCCGGGGAACTCGATGCGGAGCCTGACGAATAGCCGCTGCCGCAGGCCATTCCGCAGGCGACAATCAATCGGCGTTTGACATCGCTCCGCCGGCCAAGTCTCCTGCGAGCTGATGTCAACTCTCCCCGTCCCCGATGCTCCCAGGCTGGCCTTCGCGGCCAGCGACTCGCCTGAGGCGCAGGATGCGCGTCGAAGGCTGACCGCGCTCTATGGCGATGTCCAAGAGACCGAGGCCGACGTCGTGGTCGCGCTCGGCGGCGACGGCTTCATGCTGGAGGTCCTGCACCGCAACCTGGGCAAGAACAGACCGATCTATGGAATGAACCGGGGTTCGGTCGGTTTCCTCATGAACGACTATGAAGACGCAAACCTCATCAGCCGC
Organism: uncultured Caulobacteraceae bacterium; assembly: GCA_903872075.1. Classification (GTDB taxonomy): domain Bacteria; phylum Pseudomonadota; class Alphaproteobacteria; order Caulobacterales; family Caulobacteraceae; genus Acaudatibacter; species Acaudatibacter aquilonius. Next base: position 10,061 of record CAIQJF010000019.1, read on the forward strand.
ATCGCCGGAGCTGAGCAGGGCGTCATCCACCCCTTGAGCATGACAGCGGTGGACGCACGCGGCCAAGAGCACCGAGCTTTGGCAATCAATGATGTTAGCCTGCTGCGCGCCACGCGCCAGGCCGCCAAGCTGCGGATTCTAATCGACGGCCGGGTGCGCATGGAAGAACTGATCTGCGACGGTGCCCTGGTGGCGACGCCGGCCGGCTCAACCGCCTATAATCTTTCGGCCCACGGCCCAATCATTCCGCTGAACGCCCAGGTCCTGGCGCTGACCCCGATCAGCGCGTTCCGCCCCCGCCGCTGGCGCGGCGCTCTGCTGTCGCACCACGCACGGGTCACCTTCGAGATTCTCGAAGCGGTCAAGAGGCCGGTGAGCGCCGTGGCCGACAATGTCGAGGTGCGCAACGTGATGCGTGTCGACGTCGTCGAGGACCGCAACATCAGCCTGGCGATTCTCTACGACGCCGGTCGCAGCCTCGAAGAGCGAATGCTGGCCGAGCAGTTCCAGGCCTAGAGCGGCCGCGGATCCGATTTTATCGGATCGCCGCTCTAGGTTTCTTCCTATAGCGCTTTTTGTTCCGAAAACCCGTTCCCAATTTTCGGAAAGCGCGACGCTATCTCACTCTCGACATGGGCTCGGCCACGTCGCCGTAGCCCGCGTCCGGCGGAATGGCGAGCACGGGACCGTCAGGCGTCTGGGTAACCTTCGGCTCGACAGGCACCAACTTGCGCGAGGACGCCCGCACCACGGCATCGAGGGCGTCAGAGGCCTCGGCCAGAAGCTGTAGGTTCATGCGGGTCGGGAAGATCACCGTGCGCTCGCCGGCGGCGGCGAGACGGAGGGCCTCATTCGGCGCGATCCACTCTGCGTCGACCGTTTCCCAGCCATCGCAGACGGCGAGCTGATCGGCCGGCGCGGCGGCGACATAGAAATAGGTGTCGAACCGCTTGGGCATCATGTTCGGCGTGATCCAGCGGGCGAACACCGTCAGGGCGTCGAGATCGAGATGGACGTCCAGTTCGTTCACCAGATCGATGAAGGCGCGGCGGTCGTGGGCGATGTCGTCGCGAGCCGGGCCGGCGCGCTCGTCGCCGCGGAAGGTTTCGCCGTCGGCGTGGCGGGCCAGCAGAATGCCCGCCTCTTCATAGGCTTCGCGAATGGCGGCGATTCGCAAGGCACGCTTCTCAGGCGCGGTGGCGTCCCAGCCGATCACGCGTTGCTCCCAGGCCGGATCGTGGTCACCGGCGTGGGTCTTGCCGCCCGGAAACACCAGGGCGCCGGAGGCGAAATCGATCTGCTGATGGCGCTTGACCATCAGCACTTCGAAGGTGGGCGTGTCGCGGACCAGCAGGATGGTCGCCGCGGGCATGATTTTCACGGGGGGTTTTTCGTCGGCCATGAATCCAGCCTAGCGCGTTTTCGCGACGGTTGCGCCAGCCTCAATTCGCCAGCCACCCGGGAATCCGGCATTCCCCTGAGGAAGCCGGCGGCCTGTCAGGACGGCTTCCGGGGCTTGGCCCGCATCGTCGGGGGCGCGGCGGCGGGATCCTCCGGCCAGGGGTGTTTAGGGTAACGCCCGCGCAGATCCTTGCGGACATCGGCCCAGGAGCCGGACCAGAACCGCGGCAGGTCGCGGGTGAGCTGGATGTCGCGATGGGCGGGGGACAGCAGGGCCATGGCCAGCGGAATCCCCTCCCCCACCGTCGGATGGACCGTAAGACCGAACACTTCCTGCACCCTGATGCGCACGAGCGGACCGCCGCCCGAACCATAGTCGATCGCGACGGTCGACCCGGTAGGGGCCGTCCAGCGCGCGGGGGCCTTGCGGTCAAGGTCCCGCTGCAGCTCCCAGGGAATCAGCCCGATCAGAGCCTCATGAAGGACGCCCGGACCGATCTCGCGGAGGGCGCGGCGGCCTTTGAGCAACGGCGGAAGCCAGTCGTCGACCGCGAGGGCGAGGGCGGCGTCGGATAGGTCCGGCCAGGCCGGATCGCCGCTACGGAGAAACGCCACGCGTGCGCGCAGGGCCTGAGCCGCCTCGCCCCAGTTCAGAACGCCCGGACCGCGACGTACGACCTCAGCCCGCAGCGCTTCGGCGATCAGCGACGGATCAGGATCGACCAGAGGACTTTCCTCCAGCACCAACTGACCGAGCCACGTCACCGTCTGACCGCGCAGGGCGCCGGAGGGTGTTTCCACAAGCCTGTGCTCGGTCCGGATCTGGTCGACCGCCACCGTCCGCAGGCGCGCGGGGTCAAGCCGCGCGGCCAGGAGGATGCGGTCCCGGGACGCGCCGCCGCCAAGATCGGCAACCGCCAGCCAGGATTCCCGCGCCAGGGCGTCGGCAGGGTCGAGAAACACGCCGCGCCCGCCGGCCAGCTGGAACTCGCCGGGCCCACCTCGGGCTTTGGCGATTCTTTCGGGAAAAGCCCTCGCCAGAAGCAGGCCGTCGTCGCTCGGCTCGGCGCGGCGATCCGCGCCGTCGCCCGCCAGCCGAGCCCAGCGCTCGGCGAGAGCGATAGCCGCGCGAGCCCGCGGGGCCCGGTCCCGGCTCAGCATCTCCAGCCGATGCGTGAGATCGAGGTCGCGGCCCCCCAGCCCCTGCTCCGTCAGAAGCACGGCGATGCGCGCCGCCCGTGCGGCCTGCCCCACAGCCGAGCCGGCCAAGACCATGTGCGCCAGCCGGGGCGGCAGCGGCAGGTTCCCCATCGTCCTGCCGTAAGGCGTCAGGGACCCGCCTGAATCGAGCGCGCCGAAACCCTGCAAGGCGCGCCGCGCCTCGGCCATCGCCGCCGCCGGAGGTTGATCCAGAAACGCCAGATCGGCGCCGTCGACGGCTCCCCAGCGGGCGAGATCGAGGGTCAGTCGCGAAAGGTCGGTTTCCAGGATCTCCGGGCGGTCGAAAGCCGGTAGGGCGCGGGTCTCGGCCTCGTCCCACAATCGCCAGCAGACACCGGGCGCGGTGCGGCCCGCGCGGCCCCGACGCTGTTCCACGGCGGCCCGCGAGGCCCGGACCGTGGCCAGGCGCGTAATTCCGGCGCCAGGATCCCAACGCGGGACGCGGCTGAGACCGCTGTCGATCACCACCCTTACGCCTTCAAGAGTCAGACTCGTCTGCGCGATGGACGTGGCCAGGACGACCTTCCGGCGGCCCTGCGGCGAGGGGGCGACGGCCAGGTCCTGATCGGCGACATCCAGCGCGCCGTAAAGCGGCGCGACATCGACGTCATCGCCGACGCCGTCCTCAGCGAGGCGGCGCGCCACTCGCTGGATCTCTCCCTGCCCCGGCAGGAAGACAAGAATTCCTCCCGTTTCCGCCTCCAGCGCCCGCCGCACCGCCCGAGCGACCTGAGCCTCCAGCGGCGCGGCGGGGTCCTTGCCGACATAGCGGGTGACGACATCGAACATGCGGCCCTGGCTCTCGATGACCGGAGCGTCGCCGAGCAGGCCGGCGATGCGCGCGCCATCCAAGGTGGCGGACATGACCAACAGGCGCAGATCCTCGCGCAGGACGCTCTGGCTATCGGCGGCGAAGGCGAGTCCCATGTCCGCGTCGAGGCTGCGCTCGTGGAACTCGTCGAACAACACCCCGGCGACGCCCTCGAGGCCGGGGTCGTCGAGGATCATGCGCGTGAACACGCCCTCGGTGACGACCTCGATTCGGGTGGCGGAAGAGATCCGGGAATCCAGGCGGACGCGGTAACCGACGGTCTGCCCGACCCGCTCGCCGAGGGTTGAGGACATTCGCGCGGCCGCCGCGCGGGCGGCGAGCCGACGGGGTTCGAGCATGATCAGCTTGCCGTCCCGCGCCCAGGGTTCAGAGAGGAGGGCCAGGGGAACGCCGGTGGTCTTGCCCGCCCCAGGCGGCGCCACCAGCACCGCGCTGGAGGTCCGCCGCAGCGCCGCCGTCAGGTCTGGCAGCGCTGCGACTATGGGCAGGTCCGCGGGTTCAGTCGGTATGCGGCAGTTCCATCGGATCGGCTTCGTGACCCAGAACGACCTCGCCCTTGCCCAGCTTCGAGTGCCACAGTCCGTAGACGAAGTAGAGCACGAAGCCGAAGCCCACGTAGCCCAGGAAGAACGGACCGGTTTCCGGCTTGTTCAGGATCGACTTGAGCAGGAACAGGCACATTACCGCGCCCAGGATCGGCACCACCGGGAAGAACGGCGTGCGGAACGGCCGCACCAGGTTCGGGCTGGAGAATCGCAGATAGATCACGGTAATACAGACCAGGGAGAAGGCGGCCAGGGAACCGACGTTCGACAGATCGGCCAGAGCGTCGAGGCTGAGAAACCCGGCCGCGCCGCAGGCCACAAGGCCGACGATCAGGGTGTTGATCCACGGCGTCTGGAACTTGGGATGCACCCGGGACATGAAGGGCGGGATCAGGCCGTCGCGGCTCATGGTGTAGAAGATGCGGGTCTGGCCGTAGAGCAGCACGAGCATCACGCTGGTAAGACCGGCGATGGCGCCGACCTTCACCGCCACGGCGAACCACGGCATGCCCATGCGATTGACCGCCACGGCGATCGGGGCGGGGTTGTCCAGCTGGGCGTAGGGCACGATGCCAACCAGCACCGCGGACGTGGCGATATAGAGAATGGTGCAGATCACCAGGGCGCCGATGATGCCGATGGGCATGTCGCGGGCCGGGTTCTTGGCCTCGGCGCCGGCGGTGGAGACTGCCTCGAAGCCAAGATAAGCGAAGAAGATTCGCGCCGCGCCGGTGATCACGCCACCGACGCCATACTTCGAATCCTCGCTGCCGGTGAAGACGCTCCACAGGGCGCGGGTGATCTGGTGAAACATGTCCGTGGGCGTGCCCGGCGGCGGGGCGGGCACCTCGGCCGGGATCAGCGGATGCCAGTTGGCCGTGTTCACGAAGCCGATGCCGAAGGCGATGAAGGCGATGACCACGGTCAGCTTGATGGCCACGATGATGTTGTTGACCGTCGCCGATTCCGACACGCCGCGGACCAGCAGCATGATCACCGCGGCGATTATGCCGATCGCGGGCAGGTTGATGACGCCGACGGCGATCTGCTTGCCGTTCGCGTCCATCACGGCCACGCCGGGGGCGGCGGTGAACGCCGGAGGGATGTCAGGCAGGAAGGGCAGACTGTGGTGAATGTCCTGCCAAAGGCTCGCCGCGTAACCGGACCAGCCCACCGCCACCGTGGACGCCGACAGGCCGTATTCCAGAACCAGCAACACGCCCATGACCCAGGCGGCCATCTCGCCCATGGAGGCGTAGGTGTAGGAGTAGGCCGACCCGGAGACCGGCAAGGCCGAGGCCAGCTCCGCATAGCAGAGCGCCACGAAGGCGCAGAGCGTGCCGGTGATGACGAAAGAGACCATGATCGCCGGCCCGGAATAGCGGGCGGCGGCGAGGCCGGTGAGCACGAAGATACCCGTACCGATGACGCAGCCGATGCCCAGCAGGATCAGGTTGAGTGGGCCGAGCGTCCGCTTCAGTTCGCTCTGTTCGTGATCGGCCTGAATCTGGCCGACGGACTTGCGCAGGAACAACCGCCCTATGCTGAATCCACCGCTTGCAGCACCCGCCATCCGGCAATCCTCGTTCCCACCCCCGGCCGCTTCGCCAGGCCCGGTGACGCTAGCGGCTAAGGCGCGCGCCCGCAACGTCGCGGCGCCGGAGGCGACCAAAAGGCGCGGCGCGCGATTGCCCAGGCTGCGAACGCCCCTATTCTAGGCGCCGACCCGGGGTGCGTTTCTGGCCCCGCCCCACTCGCTCGTCTTCGCAGGTCCCCGATCCCATGCGCTCAGCCTCTCTCGCCCCCTACCCCGCCCTGCGTCTCCGCCGCCTGCGCCAAGCCGACTGGACCCGGCGCCTGGTGCGCGAGAACGTGCTGAGCCCCAGCGACCTCATCTGGTCCATGGTCGTTCATGAGGGCGAAGGCCGGGTTCCCGTGGCCGCCATGCCAGGCGTTGACCGTCTGTCGGTGAAGCTGGCGGCCGAGGCGGCCGTGGAAGCCCGGCGGCTCGGCATTCCGGCTATCGCCATCTTTCCGCAGATCGACGGCAGCCGGAAGGACGCCGTGGGCGGCAACGCGGCCGACCCGGACGGGGTCATCGCCCGGGCGGTGCGGGCCATGAAGGATGCCGCGCCGGAAGTCGGCATCATGTGCGACGTGGCGCTCGATCCTTTCACTGACCACGGCCACGACGGGGTTATCGAGGACGGCCGCATCCTCAACGAGGCGACCATCGAGCGTCTGGTGGAACAGGGGCTGATGCAGGCGAAAGCCGGCTGCGACATCCTTGCGCCCTCCGACATGATGGACGGCCGGGTCGGCGCCCTGCGCCGTGCCCTGGAGGCAGAAGGCCTGGCCGACACCATGATCATGTCCTACGCGGCGAAATACGCCTCCGCCTTCTACGGCCCATACCGCGAAGCGATCGGCTCGGCGAAACTGGGCACCGGCGCGCCGGGTAATCCGGTCGACAAGATGACCTATCAGATGGACCCGGCGAACAGCGACGAGGCCATCCGCGAGGTGGCCCTGGACCTCGCCGAAGGCGCGGACATGGTGATGGTGAAGCCGGGCCTGCCCTATCTCGACATCGTCCGGCGCGTGGCGGAGACGTTCTCGGCCCCGACCTTCGCGTTCCAGGTCAGCGGCGAGTACGCCATGATCGCCGCCGCCGGCGCCAACGGTTGGATCGACCGCGACCGGGCGATGATGGAGAGCCTGATGGCCTTCAAGCGCGCCGGTTGCGCCGGGATCATCACCTATTTCGCCCCGGAGGCGGCGCGGAAGCTGGGAGGCTGACGGAACGCTCTGGCCAAGCGGGAACCCTCAGGGCCTAGATTCCAGCCAGCGGCCGCCAACCCGCGTTGAGCCTCGCAAAGGGGAGACATGCCATGCCATCGAATCCGTCCGGCCGCATCTGTGGCGCGATCTTCATGGCGCTCGTCCTCGTTGGACCTCCCGCCGTAGGGGTTTCCGAGACCGTCGCGCCGGCTGGCCACGTCACCGGCATTGGCGGGGTGTTCTTCAAGAGCAAGGACCCTAAAGCCCTGGCGGCCTGGTACCGCGATGTCCTTGGCGTTCCGGTGGAGCCTTGGGGCGGAGCGTTGCTGCGGTACGACGCGCCAGGACATCCGCCGCTGGCCGTGTGGAGCCCCTTCCCAGCAACAACCGACTACATGGCGCCATCGACCGCCACGTTCATGGTGAACTTCGCCGTCGACGATCTCGACGCCATCGCCGCCAGACTGAAGGCGAAGGGTGTCGCCCTGCTCGGACGGAACGACAAGGACCCCGACGGCCGATTCGCCTGGATTGTGGATCCCGATGGGACCAAGGTTGAACTCTGGGAGCCGAAGAGGCCGTAGGTTTTGACGAAGCGGGACGCATGACCGAGGCGGAGAGACCGCCGGAGACAGACCCGTCGCCTCGACCGCACGCCGAAGACGGGGCGGGCGAGCACGGCTGGCTTAGGCTACCCAAGCGCCTGCGCGCGCCGGTGCGCTTCGTGCTCTCTGTCTGCGCGGCCATGGCGCTCTCCGCGGCCGTGGAGGCCGGGTCCGAATGGGTGTCCAAGGACGCGGAGGGCTCCCGCGCCGTCCTCGTCGGGATCGAGGCGGAGGCCGCTCACCAGATCGCAATCCTCAAGCCTGACGACTTGTTCAACCTCTATCTGGTCGCCCTCTCCCCCTCGCCGGAGGACGAGGCCCGGATGGCCAATGCGGCCGCCCAGAGCGCCCACCAGCGGATTTTGCGCTTCAACCCCCGGGCCGATCCACCGCCCGTGCTTCAGGCCGGCGGCTTCGTCTCGGACACCGAACGCACCTTGAGCGTCCGCGTCGGCCACCTGTCGTCGTCCGAACTCCACTCGCCCTTCGCGCCGCTGGCCGCGTTCGTCTCCGTCCTGTGGTCGCTGTTCTCGCAGGGGCATCTGGTGGCCAAGATTGTCCTCGTGATGCAACTGTTGGTGGGCGCGGGTCTGACGGCTGTGCTGCTGAACGCCACGGCGGGTTGGTGGAAGGGCATTCCCTATGCGCCGGTCCTCGCTTTTCCCGTGGGCGCGATCGTGCTGGCCAGCGGCACAGCATTCATCGCAGCCTTTATCCTGTCCCAGACCAATCGCCTGATGGGCGGATTCGGCGGCCTGTCGGCCTATCTCGCCATCGCCGGTAACTGCTGCGCGCCGTTCATTCAGAAAGCCGTGGAACTGGGCGCGCACAAGCGAGTCGAGGGCGTGATCGAGAAGGTTTGAAGAGGACGTCAGGAGCGCCCCCTTCCCCCCTTCGGGGGACTTCCCCCGCAAAGGGTGGAAGAGACCGGATCAATTCTTCATGAGACGGGCGGCCAGGCTGGAGGTGTCCCAGCGGCGGCCGCCGAGGGACTGGACCTCGGCGTAGAACTGATCGACCAGGGCGGTAACTTCCACGCGAGCGCCATTGGCGCGGGCCTCGTCGAGCACCAGGCCGAGGTCCTTGCGCATCCAGTCGACGGCGAAGCCAAACTTGAACTCGCCCTTGGCCATGGTCGCCCAGCGATTGTCCATCTGCCACGACTGCGCCGCGCCCTGGGAGACCGCCTCATAGACCAAGGTCGGGTCGAGGCCCGCCTTCTCGGTGAAGGCGACCGCCTCCGCCAGCCCCTGGACAACGCCGGCGATACAGATCTGATTGACCATCTTTGTCAGCTGGCCCGCGCCCGGCGGACCCATATGTTTCATGGCCTTGGCATAGGCGGCCATCACCTGTTCGGCCTTGGCCACGGCGTCCGCCTCGCCGCCGATCATGATGGCGAGCTTGCCGTTCTTGGCGCCCGCCTCTCCGCCCGACACCGGGGCGTCGACGAACGCGCGGCCGCCGGCCGCGGACAGGGCCGCCATCTCGCGGGCCACCTTGGCCGAGGTTGTCGTGTGATCGACGATGGCGGCTCCCAGCGGCAGGACCGTCAGGGCCTCAGCGACAACGCCGCGGACGTCGTCGTCGTTGCCGACGCACAGGACGAGCACGTCGCGCCCGGCCGCGGCCTCGGCCACGGTCGGGGCGGCGACGCCGCCGTGAGTCACGACCCAGGCCGCCGCCTTGGCGGGCGAGCGGTTGAAGACGGTCATCTCGTGGCCCGCCGCCGCCAAATGTCCGGCCATTGGCCCGCCCATCACGCCCAGTCCGATGAATCCGACCTTCATTTCCGTGCTCCTCAAAGCGACATTCGATCTGTTTCCGCGCGCCGCCATCTTGCGCCGCGGACGGCCATGACCGCTAATCCCCTGCGCAGACGGTGATTTGCAGCGCCCGGACAAGACGGCATCAGTGACCCAGCATCTCCCGACACGCCAGCTTCGGTTCTTCCTGACCGCGCCGTCTCCGTGCCCGTATCTGCCCGGACGCGAGGAGCGCAAGGTGTTCGCGCACCTGCCGATGCTGGAAGGCCCGGCGATTCACGATTCCCTGACTCATGGGGGCTTCCGCCGGTCGCAGAACATCGCCTATCGCCCAGCCTGCGAGTCCTGCTCGGCCTGCGTCTCGGCCCGCCTGCCGGTCAGAGACTATGTTTTCTCGCGCTCTGAACGTCGGGTGCTGAACCGCAACCAGTTCGCCGCGCGCTATCTTGTCGAGGCCGAGGCGACCCGCGAGCAGTTTGACCTGTTGCGCCGCTATCTGGTGTCCCGTCACGCTGGCGGCGGCATGGCTGACATGGCCTGGCCCGACTATGTAGCCATGGTCGAGGACACCTCGGTGCGCACCCATCTGGTGGAATACCGCGGCCCGGCCGAGGACGACGGTCCCGGGGCGCTGCTGGCCTGCGCTCTGGTGGATCAGCTCTCCGACGGACTGTCCCTGGTCTACAGCTTCTTCGACCCGGATCTGTCGAAACACAGTCCCGGGTCGTTCATCATCCTCGACCACCTGTTGCAGGCCCGGGCGCTGGACCTGCCCTATCTCTATCTGGGCTACTGGGTCCGGGGCAGCGAGAAGATGGACTACAAGGCGCGTTTCGATCCCCTCGAAATCCTTGACCCCGGCGGCTGGCGGCTGATGTCGGCCCGCGACCGGGCGGCGGCGGCCGACGCGGCTCCAACCGCGCCCTTTGAATGACGGACGATTCCGCGGCCCCTGCGCCGATCGACACCCTGCTGGCGATCATGACCCGTCTGCGCGATCCCGACGGCGGTTGCGCCTGGGATCTTGAGCAAACGTTCGCGACGATCGCGCCCTACACCATCGAGGAAGCCTATGAGGTCGCGGACGCAATCCAGCGCGGCGACATGGCCGACCTCATCGACGAACTGGGCGACCTGCTGTTTCAGGTGGTGTTCCACGCCCAGATGGCCAAGGAGGCGGGCGCCTTCGCCTTCGACGACGTGGCCCGCGCGATCAGCGCCAAGATGCTTCGACGCCATCCCCACGTGTTCGGCGACGCGGCCGCGCGCACCGCAGACGAACAGACCGTGGCCTGGGAGGAGATCAAGGCGGCGGAGCGGGCCGGCAAGAGCGCGAAGACGGCCGGCATCCTGGACGATGTCGCGGTCACCCTCCCCGCCCTCACCCGCGCCACGAAGCTCTCCCGCCGGGCGGCGCGAGCGGGCTTCGCGTGGCCGAACATCTCGGGCGTGATGGCCAAGCTACGGGAAGAAGTCTCGGAGCTCGAAGCCGAAGTCGCGGCTGGGGATACAGCGCGGGCGCGGGCGGAACTCGGCGACGTCCTCTTCGTCTGCGCCAACATCGCTCGCGAGCTCGACATCGACCCCGAGGAGGCGCTCAGGGAAACCAACGCCAAGTTCGTGCGGCGATTTACGCATGTGGAACAGGGCCTCGCGGCCCGGGGGTCCTCGCCGGAAGAGTCCAATCTAGCCGAAATGGACGCGCTCTGGGACGAAGCCAAGCGCCTTGAGCGCGACGCTCAATCGGCCACGAAACGGTAGCCGACGCCGCTTTCGGTGATCAGATGCCGAGGGGTCGCGGGGTCAGGCTCAAGCTTCTGGCGCAGGTGCCCGACAAAGACTCGCAAATACTGCACATCCTCCACATGGGCCGGTCCCCAGACCGCCGCGAGAAGTTGTTTGTGCATCACCACCCGGCCGCCGGCCTCGGCCAGCTTGGCCAGCAGGTCATATTCACGGGGCGAGAGTCGCACGGGTTCGCCGCCGCGCATGACCAATCGACGGATGAGATCGATCTCGATCTCCCCGGCATGGATCACAGGCGGGCTGTCAAGCCGCGCCAGGCGCTGGCGAAGCGCGACGCGGAGCCTGGCGAGCAACTCCCCGACACGAAAAGGCTTTTCCACATAGTCAACGGCCCCGAGATCCAAAGCCTCGATCTTCTCCAGCTCCCGCTCGCGGGCGGAGAGAATGAGGATCGGACCGTCGTAGAAGGCCTGGGCCCGGATCAGGGCCTGTTTCCCATCCATATCCGGCAGGCCAAGGTCGAGAAGCACGGCGTCTGGCGCGCGCTGGGCCATAGCGGCCAGGCCAGCGGTCGCGGTCTCGGCCCGGACAGCCTCATAGCCCGCCGCCTCGAGGGCTGGGCCCAGAAAGCGGTGGATCTGGGGGTCGTCGTCCACAACCAGAATTCGGGGGCGGTGGGCGCTCATGCGTCGATATTCGCCGCCGGCGACGCCGGCGTCTTCCGCAGGTTGATGAGAATGCGAGTGCCGCGCCCCTCCGCCAGCGGGCTGGCGGCGGCGATCCGCCCACCCATGGCCTCAATGAACCCCTTGGCAATCGACAGGCCCAGCCCCGCACCCTTCTGCCGATCCGGACCACCGCGGTCGCTGGGCTCCTCGAGGCGGCGGAACTTCTCGAAGATCCGTTCGATGTCGGCGCGGGGTATTCCCGGCCCTTCGTCCTCGATGGAGATGAGCACGCCGCCGCGATCCTCATAGGCGGCCACCTCGATGAGCGACCCGTCGGGACTATAGGCGATGGCGTTCTCCAGCACATTGACGATCGCCTGTTCCAGCAAACCGGGGTCGGCCTGGACCACCGACAGTTCGGTCGGAAAGTCCCTGGTGAGGCGGCGTTGTCCAAGCCGACGTTCGACGCGCTGAATGGCGGCGCCGAGAACATCCCGCACGTCGATCCACTCGGTCCGGGTGCGAAGCGCGCCACCCTCAAGCCGGGTCATGTCGAGCAGATCGCCCACATAACGATTGAGCCTCTCGGCTTCCTCCCGAATCGAGAGCAGCAGGTCGGCCGCGACCTCGGGCTTCAGTGTTGCGCCATAGTCGATCAGGGTGGTGGCCGAGCCCATCACGGTGGCGAGCGGCGTACGCAGGTCGTGGCTGATCGAGTTGAGCAGGGCCGCGCGCAGCTTGTCTGACCGGCGCAGGGCCTCGTTCTCGACAGTCGCGGCGGCAAGCTGGGCCCGTTCGAGGGCCACAGCACCTTGGTCGAGCATGGCCGTGACAAGGCATTCCTCGCCAAACGCGGTCAACGCGGCGGACTCCACGCCCGCCACGCCGGCCCGGCCGCGCACCCCGACCAGGGGGCGGAAGGTCCAGCCGATCTGCGGCAAGGTGCCCGTCCCCGCCCCCGCGGACTCGCCGCGCTCCCAGGCCCAGCGGGCGGCGGCCATCTCGGCGGTGGACAGCACCACATCGCCCGGGGCGCTGGCGGCGGGGCGCAGGTCGTCGTTTTCCGGCAGCAGCACAACCGCCCGCCCTCCGGCGGCAGCGGACGCCTGCTCGGCCAGGACCGTCGCCGCCTCGACCTGGCTCGTGGCGCCCGACAGTCGACGACTGGCGGCCAACAGGGCGGTGACCGCGGCGGCCCGGCGGGACGCCAGACGCGCCTGGTCGCGCACGCGGCCGGTGAGCCAGCCAGACGCCGCGGCCACGGCGACGAAGATGGTGAACGTCAGGACATCGGCGGCGTGGCCGATCGCCAGGGAGAAGCGCGGCTCAAGAAAGAAGTAGTTGTAGGACAGGATGGCCAGGAGAGAGGCCCAAAGCGCCGGCCGAAGGCCGAAGGCCAGGCCGCTGATCAGCACGCCGGCGAGGAAGATCATGGCCAGATCGCCGCCCGATGAGATTCGATCGAGGACGAAGGCGATGGAGGTTGCGACCGCCACCAGAACGGCGGCCCCGCCATAGGGAATCCAGGGACCGGGTCCCCGAGCCTTCGGCGGCGGAGTCGGCTCGGCCGTCGCGGAATCGGGCGCGCCGGCGCTGACGAAGTTGAGCGCCGCGCCTCCCGACCGCTTCAGCAGGGCCTGGGCGAGCGAGCGGCCCGTCAGGGTGCGCCAAAGGCTCTCCCGGGACTTGCCAATGACGATCTGGGTGACGTTGTTGCGGCCGGCATAGTCGATCACCGCCGCAGGCAGGTCGTCGCCGGTGAGGACCACCGTCGAGCCGCCCAGCTGTTCGGAAAGCTTCAGCGCCTCGCTAACTCGCCGGGCCGAGGCCGGATCGGAGGGCGGCTGGTTGGGGCGCTCCACATGAGCCGCGACCCAGGGGGCGTCCATGAGATCGGCCAGCCGCCGTCCGGCGCGTACGAGTGAACTCGCCGCGGCGTCCCCGCCGACAAGCACCAGGATTCGTTCGCCGGCCGCCCAAGGCCCCTCGATCCCCTGGCGGCGCATGACGCCAACCAGTTGATCGTCGACCGTCTGCGCCGCCCGGCGCAGCGCCATCTCCCGCAGGGCGGTGAGGTTCTCGGGCTTGAAGAAGTTGGCCCCCGCCAGGCGAGCGGTCTCGCGGACATAGACCTTGCCGGCCTGGAGACGCTCCAGCAGTTCCTGGGGGGTGATGTCGACCAGTTCGATCTCATCGGCCGCCGACAGGGCCGAGTCGGGGACGGTCTCGCGGACCCGGACGCCGGTGATCTTCCAGACCACGTCGACAAGGCTCTCAAGGTGCTGGACGTTCAGCGTGGTGTCGACATCGATCCCCGCATCGAGAATCTCCTCGACGTCCTGCCAGCGCTTGGGGTGACGGGAACCGGGCGCATTGGTGTGGGCGTATTCATCGACCAGCAACAACGACGGACGACGCCGCAGGGCGCCGTCCAGATCGAACTCCATGAGCTGCCGGCCGCGATAGTCGATGGGCTTTCGGGGGAGAACCTCCAGCCCGTCCACCAGGAGTTCAGTGTCCCGCCGCCCGTGGGTCTCGACAACGCCGACGGCGACGTCAAGCCCCTCGGCGCGCCGCCGCCGACCCGTCTGAAGCATCTCATAGGTCTTGCCCACGCCGGGGGCCATGCCCAGGTAGACTTTCAGCCGCCCACGCCCCTGCTTCTTGACCTCCTTCAGCAGGGCGTCGGGGTCGGGGCGAGGCGGTTCAGCGGGGGTCACGTTCTATCGAGGGTGCGCCACCGGGAAGCGGTCGTCGAGAGCCCGATTGACCGCCAGGGCGTTGACCGCCGGTTCGCCGAGGATCCCAAGCATCGGCCGGCGGGTGTTGGCGTCGATCACCGACTGGATGATGGACACATCGACGCCCCGCTGTCCGGCCAGGCGCCGGGCCTGCATGCGCGCGTTTTCCGGTGAAACGTCGGGATCGAGTCCGCTGGCCGAGGTGGTGAGGGCGTCCACCGGGATGGCCGGGCTGCCCTCCAAGGCGCCGATGGTCTTGGCGTCGCCGGCCACGCGGTCGATGAGCTTCTTATCCAGCGGGCCCAGGTTGGAGCCGCCCGAGTTCATCGGATCGTAGCCATTGCCCGCCGCGGACGGCCGGGGATGCAGGTATTCCGGCCTGGCGAAGCCCTGGGCGATCAGAGAGGAGCCGATGACCTCGCCCCGCGCGTCGCGCAGCAGGCTGCCGCCGGCCTGATGCGGGAAGACCGCGCCGGCCAGGCCGGTCATGGCCAGCGGGTAGGCCAGGCCAAGGGCGAGAGTGAAAAGGACGACGCTGACGAGCGCCGGACGCAGATCGCGGAGCATGATGAAGGGACCTCAGGCCAGGTTGACGGCGTGGATGATCAGATCGATGGCCTTGATGCCGATGAAGGGCGCGATCACGCCCCCCAGGCCATAGATCAGCAGGTTGCGTGACAGGAGGGCGCCGGCGCCGATTGCGCGGTATTTCACGCCCCGCAGCGCCAGGGGAATCAGCGCTATGATCACCAGGGCGTTGAAGATCACCGCCGAGAGGATGGCGCTGTGCGGGTTCGCGAGGCCCATGATGTTGATGCCGGACAGGGCCGGGAGTGCCACAACGAACATGGCGGGGATGATGGCGAAGTACTTGGCCACATCGTTGGCGATCGAGAAGGTGGTCAGGGCGCCGCGGGTGATCAGCAGCTGTTTGCCGACCTCGACGATCTCGATGAGCTTGGTGGGGTCGCTGTCGAGATCGACCATGTTGCCCGCCTCGCGCGCCGCCTGGGTGCCGGTCTGCATCGCAACGCCCACATCGGCCTGAGCCAGGGCCGGAGCGTCGTTGGACCCGTCGCCGCACATGGCGACCAGACGGCCCTTCTGTTGTTCCTCGCGGATGAGCCGCAGCTTGTCCTCGGGGGTGGCTTCGGCGAGGAAGTCATCGACCCCGGCTTCGGACGCGATCGTGGCGGCGGTGACCGGGTTGTCGCCGGTTATCATCACCGTGCGCAGGCCCATGCGCCGAAGGTCGGCGAACCGTTCCTTGACACCGGGCTTGACGACATCCTTCAGGTGGATGACCGCGACCAGCGCCCCGTCCTGGGCGCAGGCCAGGGGCGTGCCGCCGGACCTGGATATCCGTTCTACGGCGGCGGCGACCTCGCGCGGGACATCCGACGGGGCAAGGCCCACCAGGCGGTAGATCGCGTCGACCGCGCCCTTGCGCCATTGGCCATCGGCCGTGTCGAGGCCGGAAAGCCGGGTCGTGGCGCTGAACGGGATGGCGGTGAATTCCGCCGGCGCGGCGACGACGAGGCCATGGGAGTCCCGGGCCAGTTCCAGTATCGACCGGCCTTCGGCCGTTTCGTCGCCGATGGAAGCCATGACCGCCGCCAGCAAGGCGCGATCCGCGGCGACGCCCGGCGCGGCGACCACTTCGGTCGCCATGCGGTTGCCGTAGGTGATGGTGCCGGTCTTGTCGAGCAGCAGGGTGTCGACGTCGCCGGCGGCCTCGACGGCCCGGCCGGAAGTGGCCAGCACATTCACTTTAAGCAGTCGGTCCATGCCGGCGATGCCCACCGCCGACAGAAGACCGCCGATCGTCGTCGGGATCAGACAGACGAAAAGGGCGCCGAGCACCACGGGATCGAGGTTGACCCCGGCGTACTTGCCGAGCCCGAGCAGCGAGACCACCGCGATCATGAAGACCAGTGTGAGTCCGGCGAGCAGCACGGCAAGGGCGATCTCGTTGGGCGTCTTGCGGCGATTGGCGCCTTCGACCATGGCGATCATGCGATCGAGAAAGCTGGTTCCCGGGCCGGACGTCACCCGGATCTTCAGCCAGTCGGAGACCACCGTGGTGCCGCCGGTGACGGCCGAGCGGTCGCCGCCGCTCTCGCGGATGACCGGGGCGGATTCGCCGGTGATGGCCGACTCATTGACCGAGGCGACGCCTTCGACGATCTCGCCATCGGCCGGAATGACGTCGCCCGCCTCGACCAGCACAAGGTTCCCGGGAACCAGTTCGTGTGATGGCGTGGGCAGGGTCACCATTTTCTCGGGGTCGACGATTAGCTTGGCCTTGGTGGTCACGCGGGCGGCGCGCAGGCTGTCGGCCGCGGCCTTGCCCCTGCCCTCGGCCACGCTCTCGGCGAAGTTCGCGAACAGCACGGTGGCCCACAGCCAGAGGGCGATCTGAAGGGGAAAACCGACTGGCGCATGCCGGACGATCGCATCCACCACCGAGGCGGTGGCGAGCACGGCGACCACCTCGGTGGCCAGGATGACGGGATTGCCCGCGAGTTTGCGCGGGTCGAGCTTGACGAAGGCGTCGAGCCCGGCGCGCCGGAGCATCGGGCCCTGGGGCCCTGCGGCGGTGACGGCGGAAGCCATGGTGTCAGCGTTCCTTGGTTGTGTTCTGAGAGTGAGGGGTTGCGATCAGGACTTCAGCGCGCCGAGCATCTGGAAGTGCTCGACGATCGGTCCGAGGGCCTGGGCCGGGAAGTATTGCAGGCCGCCCAGGATCAGGATCACGCCGATGAGCAGGCCGACGAACAGCGAGCCATGGGTGGGCAGGGTGCCCGCCGTCGGCTCAAGGCGGGGCTTCACAGCCAGCCCGCCGGCGATGGCCATCACCGGCACGATGTAGCCGAAGCGTCCGAGCCACATGGCGACGGCCATGGTCACATTCCACCAGGTGTTGGCGCCTAGGCCGCCGAAGGCCGAGCCGTTGTTGCCCGTCGCCGAACTGTAGGCATAGAGAATCTCGGACAGGCCATGAGGACCGCTCGCCGACACCGTCTTGAGGGCCGCCGGCAGAACGGCGGCGATTGCGGCGAAGATGAGGATGGAGACGGTGAGGACGAGCACCGCCAGCATGGCGAGTTTCATCTCCCTGGCCTCAATCTTCTTGCCAAGGTACTCCGGCGTGCGGCCGACCATGAGCCCGGCCACGAACACCGTGATCAGGGCCATGACGATCATGCCGTAGAGCCCGGATCCGACACCGCCTGGCAACATCTCACCCAGTTGGGTCATGAACATCGCCACGCCCCCGCCGATGGGCGTGAAGCTCTCGTGCCAGCCATTGATCGCGCCGCAGGATGCGCCGGTGGTCATGGCGGCGAAGACCGCCGTCGCCGCGGCGCCGAAGCGAACCTCCTTGCCCTCCATATTGGCGCCGGCCAGACCGTGCGCGGCCGCCAGGGCCGGCGTGGGCTGTGTTTCCGCCCAGTAGATGGCGCCGGCGGCGGCGCCGACCATCAGAGTCATGACCACGGCCAGCGCCCGAGCCTCGCGGCGCAGGCCCGTGACACGGCCGAAGGCAAAGACGCAGGCGAAGGCCAGGACGTTCATGGCCACCATCTCGATCAGGTTGCTGATCGCATTGGGGTTTTCATAGGGGTGGGCCGAGTTGGCGTTAAAGAAGCCACCGCCGTTGGTCCCCAGCATCTTGATGGATTCCTGGCTGGCGACCGGTCCCAGAGCGATGGTCTGTTTGGCGCCCTCCAGCGTGTGGGCGTCGACGTGGGCGAGCAGCGTCTGCGGCGCGCCGAGCGCCGCAAAGACCAGCCCCACGGCGATCGAAAGCGGAAGGAGCACATAGGCGGTGATCCGGAACAGGTCGGTCCAGAAGTTGCCGAGGGTCTCGCCGCGATTGGCGGCGAAGGCGCGGGCGAGAGCTGCGGCGACCGCGATCCCAGCCGCAGCGGAGGCGAAGTTCTGAACCGTGAGTCCGGCCATCTGCGAGAAGTGGCTGGCGGCGCTTTCGCCGGAATAGAATTGCCAGTTGGTGTTGGTCACGAAGCTGATGGCGGTGTTGAACGCCAACTCCGGCGACATTCCCGCGAAGCCCTGCGGATTGAGCGGCAGATGGTCCTGCAACCGCAGGATCGCATAGAGGATCGTGAACGAAGCGGCGCTAAACGCCAGCAGCGAGAGGGTATAGGCGATCCAGCCCTGGCCGCGTTCGGGACGCAGACCCATCAAGGCGTTGTAGCCGCGCTCGACCGGGCCGAGCACGGGATCAAGCCAGGTGCGCTCGCCTTGCCAGACGCGCGCCATATAGACGCCGAGCGGCCAGCCGAGGCCGACGGCGAGGCCGATCGTCAGAGCGATCTCGGCCCATCCTTGAATGGTCATGGGAAGGTTTCCGGCTGTGCCTAGAACTTGTCGGGGCGCAGCAGCGCCGCCAGCATGTAGACGGTGATGACGATGGCGCCCGCGGCGTAGAGGACGGTGATGACCATTGTCACACGCGCCTCAGAAGTAGGGCGTAGAGGCCGAAGACCGCGAACAGGGCCAGCCCCCCGGCGATGTAGACAACGTCCATGACAAGCCCTCGGTTGGTGTGGAGCCGAGGTCTAGGCGCGTCCCGCCTAAAGGCGCCACGCGTGCTTGCGGTGCAGGGCGTAACGGAAACATAAAGACGCTGGACGGCGCGATCGCCGCCCCGGGAGAGATCATGCCGACGTTCCAGGACATCGTTTACGCCGTCGAAGGGCCGCTCGGGGTCATCACTCTCAACCGGCCCAACTACCGCAACGCCCAGGGCTACAGGATGCTGGACGAGATCGACCAGGCCTTCGGGCTGGCCAAGGTCGATCCCGCCGTGCGGGTGGTCATCGTGCGCGGCGCCGGCGGGGTGTTCTCCACGGGCCACGATCTGGGAACGCCGGAGGACCGGGCGTACCGTCAGGGCCTCGGCGCAAGGCCCGGTATCGAGAGCTACGATCAGTTCAAGACCTACAACCTCGACATGTTGCTGGCGTGGCGCAACTTCCCCAAGCCGACCATCGCCATGGTGGAGGGGTACTGCATCTACGCCGGGTGGATGCTGGCCGCGGCCATGGACGTGGTGTTCGCCGCCGACAACGCCGAGTTCCTGGCCGGATTCGTGGAATATATGTCGATCCCCTGGGACATCGGCATTCGGCGGGCCAAGGAACTGTGCTTCGAAAGCCGGTTCATCACCGCTGACGAAGCCTCCCAGTACGGCCTGGTGAACAGGGTGCTGGCCCCCGCCGACCTGGAGCGGGAGACCTACGCCTGGGCGATGCGAGTGGCGGAAAACAGTCCGGAAGCCCTTCGCTTCGCCAAGATCCAGATGAACAAGGCCCAGGACGCCCAGGGTTTCACCCAGGCCCTGGAGGACTCGCTCGGGGACTATCAGGCGATGATGTATCTGCCGGGTTCGGCGATGCGCATGGAAGGCGAGCGGCGGCTGCTCACAGTGGATCTGGCGGTGAAGGGCAAGCGCGGCGAGCGGTTCGGCCTCAAGCCGTGATCCTCAGCAACGAGGCTATCGCCGCCTTTCGCGCCGACGGCGCCGTCGTCGTCCGAGGCCTGCTCTCGCCGGACGAGGTGGAGCTGGCGCGGGCGGGCGTCGAGGCAAATCTCGCCCATCCCAGCCCCCGCGCCCTCACCGCCAGCCGGCCGGACGATCCGGGGCGGTTCTTCGAGGACTTTCGCAACTGGCAGCGGAATGAGGCCTATCGTCGTCTGATCGAGACCTCTCGCGCTGCTGACGCGGCAGGGCGGCTCATGGGCGCCCATCATGTGCGGCTGCATCACGATCACCTGCTGGTGAAGGAGCAGGGCACCCGTCAGAAGACGCCCTGGCACCAGGATCAACCCTATTACAACATCGATGGCGCCCAGACCTGCAGCCTGTGGATGCCGCTCGACCCGGTTCCGGTGGAATCGTCCCTGAGCTTCGTCGCCGGTTCGCATCTGGGGCCCTGGCTGATGCCCCGCACCTTCATGACCAATGAGAGTCGCTGGTTCCCGGAAGGCTCGCTCGCGGAACTGCCGGACATCGACGCCAACCCGGACGCCTATCGCATCCTCAGCTGGGCGCTGGAGCCGGGCGACGCTATCGCCTTCTCCATGCTGACCCTGCACGCGGCAGCAGGCTCGGCGACACGCCGACGGGCCCTGTCCCTGCGTTTCGTAGGCGACGACGTGGTCCACGCTCCGCGGGCCTGGAAGACCTCCCCCGACTTTCCTGAACTGGAAGGCGTTCTGCCCCCTGGCGCCGGGTTGGACCATCCGCTTTTCCCCGTGGTGTGGCGCCAAGCGACCCGAGGAGCCATTTGAAGGGGCCACGGCGCGAAAGGCCCGCCCAGAGTGACCCTGATCGAGGCCGTCGCGATCCTGTTGCTGCTGGTGTCCGTGATCGGCTGGCTGAACGTCCGCTTCTTCCACCTGCCTTCAAGCGTCGCCATGCTCGGGGCGGGCCTCGTGGCCGCCGTCCTTCTGCTTGTGGGGCAGACGCTGATCGCCCCGTTCTGGGGCTTCAACACCGTGGGCGCGCTGGTCAGAACCCTGGATTTCAGCGAGGCGGTGCTGGACAACATGCTGGGACTGCTGTTGTTCGCTAGCGGGCTCCAGGTTGATCTCAGTGAGATTCGCAAGCGACGCTTAGCCGTCTGGTTCCTGGCCACCGTCGGCGTGCTGCTATCGACGGGTCTGGTGGGCCTGGGCGCATGGGCCGCGGCCAGGGCGCTCGGCATCGGCCTCCCCCTGCCCTGGGCCTTTGCCTTCGGCGCCCTGATTAGCCCCACCGACCCGATTGCCGTGATCGGCGCGATCCGCAGCGGCGCTGTGTCACCTCGCGTCGGGGCGGTGCTTCAGGGCGAGGCCCTGTTCAACGACGGCGTCGGCGTGGTCGCCTTCACCGCCGCCCTGGCCTTCGCCGCACAGGGGGTTGTTCCAGACCCGTTGACGACCGCCGGCGCCATCCTTTTTCAAGCCGGCGGCGGGCTGGCTCTCGGGGTTGTCGCCGCCCTGGCCTTGTCCTTCGCGCTACGCGCCATCAATGACCGGACCGTCGAGGTTACCTGCACCATCGCCCTGGCGGTCGGCGTCTATGAGGGCGCGAGCATGCTTCACCTGTCTGGCCCCATCGCCGCGGCGTCCGCGGGCCAGATCGTCGGCGACTACGGCGTGAAGTCGGCCATGAGTCCGGAGACCCGGGTGAATGTCGAAGGATTCTGGGACCTGATCGACCAGATCCTCAACGCGATTCTGTTTCTGCTGCTCAGCCTGCAGGTGTTCGTATTGCCGTTCGATGCGAGGGAAGCTGGCCTCTGGATCACGGCGGCAGTCCTGGCGCTTGCGGCCCGGCTGCTGATCGTGCTGCCCTGGGGTTTCCTGTTCCGCTTCCGTCACGACGAACGGGGCGCCAGTTTGGTGCTGACCTGGGGTGGCCTGCGGGGCGCGATCAGCCTGGCTCTTGCCCTGTCCTTGCCGGCAAGCCCTTACCGGGACACGATACTTGCCGTGACCTTCGTCCTGGTCGTGTTCTCAGTCGTCGTGCAGGAACTGACTCTAGCCCCGCTCGCCGCGCGGCTGCGCAACCGCCGGGTGGCTAACCGGCCACCAGCCGCGGCGTGAGATCGGGACGCATCTGCTCGAATCGGCCCAGGGCCTGGGGATCGAGGCGGGCGGTGATGGCCATCCCCTCATCCACATCCTGGCGCAGGGTGACGCGGCCATGGCGATAGAGCCAAGCCAGAGCCTCGCCGTCGCCGGGGCTGAGCATGAAGATGCGCTCCGGATCTTCGTCGATCAGGCCGGCGATGCGTGAGAGAAGGGTGTCGATCCCCTCCCCCGTCACCGCCGAAACAGGAACCGCCCCGCGCGTCCGGGCATGATCCAGGGTTTCCTCACGCCTATCGCCCTCTAGCAGATCGATCTTGTTCCACACTTCGAGGATGCGCCGGCCATCCTCGCGCTTGACCTCAAGCTCGTCGAGCACCTTGCTGACGTCCTGGCTCTGGGCGTCGCTGTCGTGTGTAGCGATGTCGCGGACATGCAGGATCACGTCGGCCTCGCGCACCTCGTCCAGGGTGGCGCGGAAAGCTTCCACCAGCTCGTGCGGCAGGTCGGAAATGAAGCCCACGGTGTCCGAGGCGATGGCCGAGCGACCGCCCGGCAGGCGCAGCTGGCGCAGGGTCGGATCCAGGGTCGCGAAGAGCATGGACTTGGCCAACACCTCCGCCCCGGTGAGGCGATTGAACAGGGTCGACTTGCCCGCGTTTGTGTAACCGACCAAGGCCACGATCGGATAGGGGACGCGCTTGCGGCCCTGGCGCTGAAGCTCCCGGGTGCGACGGACATCGGCCAGATCGGCCTTGAGCTTGATGATCCGGTCGGCCAGCAGCCGCCGGTCAGCCTCGATCTGGCTTTCGCCCGGACCGCCGAGGAAGCCGAAACCGCCGCGCTGCCGCTCGAGGTGCGTCCAGGTTCGCACCAGACGCGAGCGCTCATAGTCGAGCCGCGCCAGTTCGACCTGCAGACGCCCCTCCCCCGTCCGCGCCCGGCGGGCGAAAATCTCAAGAATGAGGCCGGTGCGGTCGATGACCTTGACCTTCCACGCCTTCTCAAGATTGCGTTGTTGGACCGGCGTCAGGGCGTCGTCGACCACCACAACGTCGATTTCGGAGTCGTGGCAGAGCACGCCGATCTCATGGACCTTGCCCGAACCGAACAGGGTCGCAGGCGTGACCGTGCGAAGGGGCGCGATCACGCCCTGGCGGACCTCAAGATCAAGGGCCGAGGCGAGGCCAAGGGCCTCTTCCAGGCGTTCCTGCGATGTCCGGACGAGGCTTGCCTTGGGCCGGACGGGATGAATGACCAGCGCGACCTGAGGGGGGACGCGGTGGTCTATGCTGTTTGTCTTCAATCTTCGCCGTTTTCGTCCATGGGCGGCTCATAGAGCTGAACGGGCCCGGACGGCATGATGGTTGATATCGCGTGTTTGTAGACCAATTGAGCCTGGCCGTCGCGACGGAGCAGGACACAGAAGCTGTCGAACCAGCTCACGACGCCCTGGAGTTTGACGCCATTGACCAGGAAGATGGTGAGCGGCGTGCGGCTGCGGCGGACACTGTTGAGGAAAGTGTCCTGCAGATTCTGCTTCTTATCGTTCGACATGGGCTTGTGCCCCTTTGTTCTTTGAGGTTCGGACGGGGCGGAGCCGCGGAAAGCGGACGACCGCGCCAAGTCACACGGCCGTGCGCCGCGCCTCCGAGATATAGAGTTCCCGAAGGCGCTTCGCCACCGGACCCGGAACGCCATCCCCCACGGGCGCCGAGTCGATCCGCACCACAGGCAGAACCAGGCTGCCGGCGCCCGTAATGAAGGCTTCCCGCGACTGCCGGGCCTCCTCGACGGTAAACGGTCTTTCCTCGAAGGCCAGACCCGTCTCGGCGATCAGACCGAGTAGGGTGGCCCGGGTCACGCCGCGAAGGATGTTGGCCTGGGTGTCACGGGTGCGCAGCCGGCCTTCGCGGTCGACAATCCAGGCGTTGCTGGACGCGCCCTCGGTGACCAGCCCGAGGTCGTCGACGAACCAGGCTTCGACGGCGCCGGCCTCCCGCGCGGTCTGCTTGGCCAGCACGTTCGGAAGTAGTCCCACCGTCTTGATGTCGCAACGGCCCCAGCGGTTTTCAGCGACGGTCACCACGCCGACACCCTTGGCGGCGCGCGCCTCGCTGGCGGCGAGATCCACGGACTTGGCCGTCATCACCACGCTCGGGGGCACGGCCGGAGTCGGAAAGGCGTGATCGCGCGGCGCCACACCGCGATTGACCTGCAGATAGACCATGCCGTCGACGATGCGGTTGCGGCGCAGCGTTTCCCGCAGGACGATGCTCAGGGCCGCCTCGGTCATCGGCATGGGAATGCGCAACTCGCCCAGGCTGCGCTTCAGCCGCGCGAAATGGCCCGGCGCATCGGCCATCCGGCCGCCAAACACCGCCCAGACCTCGTAGACGCCGTCGGCCAGCTGAAAGCCACGATCCTCGATATGCACCGCCGCGTCGGCGTGGCGGACGAAGCGTCCGTTGACATAGGCCACACGTCCCATCAGTCGGCCGGCTCCTCGTTCAGGCGCGCGCCGCCGAAGCCGAGCGATTTCAGCTTGCGGTGCAGCGCCGATCTCTCCATGCCAATAAAGGCCGCGGTGCGCGAGATATTCCCGCCAAACCGCATGATCTGGGCGTCAAGATATTCCCGTTCGAACAGTTCCCGGGCCTCGCGCAGGGGCAGGGCGATGATGCGCTCGGCCCCGAGGCCGCCGCTGGTCGGTCCGGCCGCCTCGGCGGGCAGCATGTCGGCGGTGATCGGCTGACCGGGATCGCCGGCCGCGAGGATCAGAATCCGCTCAACGACATTCTTGAGCTGTCGCACATTGCCCGGCCAGGGCTGAACCTGCAGGGTGGCATAGGCGTCGGCGGCCAGCTGACGGCGCGTCAGACCCGAGGCCGCGCTCAGGCGGTCGACGTAATAGTCGATGAGCTCCGGGATATCCTCGCGGCGTTCGGAAAGACCCGGCACCCGCAACGGAACCACATTGAGCCGGTGGAAAAGATCCTCGCGCAGGCGCCCTGCGGCGATTTCGGTCACGAGGTCACGAGAGGTCGAGGACACCACGCGAACATCCACCTGCACATCCGTGTCGCCGCCCACGCGGCGGAACCGCTGCTCCACGAGCACCCGCAGGATACGGCTCTGGCTCTCGCGGGGCATGTCGGCCACATCATCGATGTAGAGTGTGCCTCCGTGGGCGCGTTCGAAAACGCCGATGTGGCTCGGCCGGCCACCGCCGCCCTCCTCGCCGAACAGCTCCCGGTCCATCCGCTCAGGAGTCATGCCGGCCGCGCTGATGGCGACGAACTCGTTTCGGGCGCGCGGGCTGGCCGCGTGGATCAGCCGCGCGGCGGTCTCCTTGCCCGACCCCGGTGGGCCGGAAATGAGCACCCGGCTGTTGGCCGAGGCGACGCGGGTGATCATGGCGCGCAGGTGCTGGGCGGCGGGGGACCCCCCCACGAGGCCATCGGGCACGATGGCTTGGGTGCGCAGCTGACGGTTCTCGCGGCGCAGATTGGCGGCTTCGAGCGCCCGCTCAACCACCAGCATCAGTCGGTCGGACTTGAAGGGCTTTTCGATGAAGTCATAGGCGCCCCGCTTGATGGAGCTGACGGCGGTCTCGATATTGCCGTGACCGCTGATCATGATCACCGGCAGGTCCGGATCGATCGCCTTGACGCGATCAAGAACCTCAAGCCCGTCAAGACCGCCGGAGGTCATCCAGATGTCCAGCACGATCAGGGCCGGCTTGCGCGCGCGAATGGCGGCCAGGGCGGATTCGGCGTTGTGAGCCGTGCGGACGGCGTAGCCATCGTCCTGAAGAATGGCCGCCACCAGTTCGCGGATATCGGCCTCGTCGTCGACCACGAGAATGTCGCTGATCATGCTTGCACCTTGGAGCCGACAGCATCGGCGTCTGGAGTCAGAGAGAGGTCCCGATTGCGCCGGAACCAGAGCACGACGCGCGCGCCTGGCCCTGGATCAGCGTCCTCGAGACTGAGGCCCCCGCCATGGTCTTCGAGAATACGTTTGACGATCGCCAGCCCCAGTCCGGTCCCCTTCTCGCGTGTCGTCACATAGGGTTCAGTCAACCGATCACGGTCCTGGGCCGGCAGGCCCAGCCCGTTGTCCTCCACCACGATGTCGAGGCGGTCGCCTTCGCTACGCAGTTGAACAACAATCCGCCCAGGCGGGTCGACCCTGATCAGGCGGCGGGCGGCAATGGCCTCGCCGGCATTCTTCAGCACATTGGTCAGAGCCTGGCCGACGATCCGCCCGTCGCAGACCAGCGGCGTGGGCGGCGGATCGCCCTGGATGTCCACGGTCGTGGTCGGATCGGCGACGCGCTGAGCGAACGCCGCCTGGCGCACCAGTTCGGCCGCGTCGTGCAGGGCGAACTTGGGCGCCGGCATCCGGGCAAAGGACGAAAACTCATCCACCATGCGACCGATATCGCCCACCTGCCGTACGATGGTGTCGACGCAGCGATCGAAGATCTCCAGATCCACCTTGAGCTCCTTGCGGAACCGGCGCTGCAGACGCTCCGCCGACAGCTGGATCGGGGTCAGGGGGTTCTTGATCTCATGCGCAATGCGGCGGGCAACGTCGCGCCAGGCGGCGTTGCGCTGCGCCGCCACCAGGCGCGTGATATCGTCGAAAGTGAGGACAAGGCCCTCGACACCGTAGCTGGCGCGGGCGCGCAGGCGGCGCGTCTCGGCGCCGCGGGTGATGTCCACGTCCTCTTCGGCCTCGCCGCCGTCGCGAGACGCGGCCGAGGCCAGGGCTTCCAGTTCGGGTGCGATCTCCGCAAGCGTCCGTCCACGGCTGCGTTCAGCATCGAGCGCCAGCAATCGGGCCGCCTGACGATTGACGGCTGACACCCGGCCTTCCGTGTCGAGGCCGACGACCCCGGCGCTGACGCCCAGAAGCACCGCTTCCATGAACAACCGCCGCGACTCCGCCTCCACATGGGCGGTGCGCAGCTCCTCCTGCTGTTCCTGGAGATCGAAGGTCATGCGGTTGAAGGCGCGCGACAGGACGGCGATCTCTTCCGGATCGCGTCGCGTGTCGACCCGGGCGGACAGATCCCCTGCCGCGACCCGGCCCGCGGCCTGCACCAGGCGGGCCACAGGCGCGGCGATGCTCTCGGCAGCCTCCATGCCCAGCCAGACGGCGCCCACCAGGACCAGCAGCACCGTTTCCAGGTAGCTGAAGGCGAAGGCGATCTGGATCCGCAGCCGCTTGGCCTTGGCCTCGCGATAGGCGGCCAGTGACGCCTCGGTCTCACGCAGGTGGCGGAAGATGCCGTGGTTCAACGGCCGGACGACGTAGAGATAGGCGTCGGGATAGCCACGCAGCCGGTAAAGTGCGCGGAACAGGTCCGCGGACTCGAACGCGCCCACCGACACATCGCCTTCGTCGGCGGCCTTGAACGTCGAAACCGGCGGGGCGAGAAACGGGGTGTCGCCCGGCGAGGACTCGGCGCGAGCGAGAACCCGGCCGTCCCGATCGAGGACATAAGCGGCGGAGAAGCCACTCTCGCCCACGAGGTCCCTCAAGAACCGTCCATAGGCCACCGGCGAGTCGGCGAGACTGGCCGCCGCCTGATCCAGGCTCTCGGCCATCGCGCCCATGTGGCGGCCGATATAGTCTTTCTGCTCATCGACATAGGAACGCGCGACGGTGGCCGAGTTCTCGACCACGATCTGAACGCGGGCGCTGAACCAGCTGTCGACACCGCGGGTCACCAGCACCCCGAAGAAGAGGGCGACGATCACCGACGGCGCCACCGCCGCCAGGGCGAAGAGGCCAACGAACCGCAGGTGGAGGCGCGCGCCGGCGTCGCTTGACTGCGCGCTGACCAGGCCTACGAGGCGAAGGGTCAGAAGGCCGCCAAGCAGCAGGATCAGCACAAAGCCGATCGCCAGAAGGCTGAGAACGACGGGACTGGCCGGACCGAGCGGGCCGCTGAGGGTCGGCGACGATCCCAGGGTGACCGAAACGGCTGTGAGCAGAGTGGCCAGGGCGAAACACACGCCCATGGTCAGACGGGATCCGCGCACGGCGCGCCAAGCTGCGGGACCGCTCACCGCGGCCCGCCTTGGGACCGGAACCAGGTCCTGTGCATCACCATCGCGCGAGTCTAGAATGACCTGTGCCCCAAACTCAACAGGGCGTGACAAAAAAGGCGCCGTTGTCGGTTCCGGGCGCTTTCTGCGCGTGTCGGGGGTTCTAGGCGGCCTTAGCGGGCCTTCGCCTTTTCAATTCCCAGATCGTGCAGTCGCTTGCGCAGGGTGTTGCGGTTGAGTCCCAGGACCTCGGCGGCGCGCATCTGATTGCCTCGGGTGGCGGCCAGAGTCAGCTGGAACAGGGGCCGTTCAATTTCCGCCAGGATCCGGTCGTAGAGTCCCGCCGCGGGCACGCCGCCCGGTTGAGCGGCGAAGTAGGACGCCAGGTTGCGCTCCACCAACGTGGCCAGGCTGACAGGGCCCTCGCCTGTGGGCGCGGTCGTCTGTTCGGCCAGTTCACGTTCGATAATCCGCGCGCTGATCGTTTCCTCCCCATAGAGGGCGCAGATCCGCCGGATGAGATTTTCCAGCTCGCGGACATTGCCCGGCCAGTCATGCAGCTTCAGCCGGTCGAGGGCGCTCTGGTCGATCGTCTTCGACGGCAGGCCCTCGCGGCTGGCGCGCAGCAGGAAAGCGCGGGCGAGTTCCGGGATGTCCTCGGTTCGCTCGCGCAATGGCGGGACGCGGATGGGAGCCACATTGAGTCGGAAGTAGAGATCCTCGCGGAACAGACCCTGGGCGATAAGGCCCCGCAGGTCGCGGTTCGTCGCGGCAATCACCCGCACGTTGGGCTTGCGGCCGGTCTTGGGATTGATGGCCGGCTCGGCCCCGTCAAAGACACGCAGCAGACGGGTCTGGGCGTCCAGTGGCATGTCGCCGATCTCGTCCAGGAACAGGGTGCCTCCATCCGCCTCGACGAGCCGGCCGACTTCACCGTCGCCGCGACCGAACAGTTCGCTATCGACCCGTTCGCGCGGGATGGCCGCCAGGCTGATCGCGACAAACCGGCCGTCGCGACGACGGCCCAGATCGTGCAGCGCGCGCGCCACAAGTTCCTTGCCGGCCCCCGACTCGCCGAGAATCAGCACTGTAAGGTCGGCGCCCACGAGGCGGGCGATGGTGCGGTAGACCTCCTGCATGGGCGGCGAGCGGCCGATCAGCGGCAGCCGTTCGTCGCGCACCGCGCGAGCCTGGGCCTTGGCCGCTTCCTTGTCGGCCGGACGCTCCAGGGCCCGTTTGGCGAGCGCGGCCATGTCGTCCAGGTCGAAGGGCTTGGGCATATAGTCGAACACGCCGCCCTCGGCCGCGTTGATGGCGGTGAGCAAAGTGTTCTGGGCGCTCATCACAATCACCGGCAGCTTGGGGCGCTGCTTGCGGATGCGTGGCAGGACGTCGAAGACGTTCTCATCGGGCATGACGACATCGGTGATGACGAGATCGCCATCGCCTTCGGTGACCCACTTCAGCAGGGTCGCCGCGTTGCCGGTCGCCCGCACGTCGTAGCCCAGGCGAGAGAAGGCCTGAGAGAGCACCAGCCTGATCGAGGCGTCGTCGTCGGCGATCAGGATCTTCTGGGGCGTTGTCGCCATTTACGCGTGTCCTTGAAGGCCTGTCACACAGGCGCGGCTGGAAGAAGTACCCGGAAGACAGTGCGACCCGCTTCCGACTCGAAGTCGATGAGGCCGCCGTGGCCGGCGACTAGTTTGGCGACCAGGGCGAGGCCTAGTCCGGCCCCGCCGGACTTGGTGGTCACGAACGGCTCGAACAGGTGATCCTTCAGGCGTTTGGGCACGCCCGGGCCATTGTCGGTGACCTTGACCTCGAGCGGCGCGCCATGACCGACCTGCCCGTTCTGACCGCGGATCTTCACCCCGTGACGATAGGCCGTCGAAATGGAGATCTCTCCGCGGCCATCACCGCGCGAATGGGCCGCCTCGGCGGCGTTCTTGGTCAGGTTGAGGAACACCTGGATTAGCTGATCTTCCTCGCCCCAGGCCGGTGGCAGGGAGGGATCATATTGCTCCTTCATGGCCAGACCGTCGGCGACTCCGTTGGCGGCCAGAGCCCGCACCCGGTCGAGCACCTGATGGATATTCACGGCCGTGCGGTTGGGCGGAACGTCGTCGGCGAAGGCTTCCATACGGTCCACCAGCCGCCGGATCCGGTCCGTCTCATCGACGATCAATTGCGCCAGCGGCATGTCTTCGGCGCTGGCGCCGGTCTTCAGGAGCTGGGCGGCGCCACGAATGCCCGCAAGGGGGTTCTTGACCTCGTGCGCCAGCATCTGGCCGAGGCCCACCACCGAGCGCAGCCCAGCGGCGTCGGCCGCGCGCTCGACGCCGGTCGTGGCCGATCTCAGATGCAGGGTCAGCAGGGTCCCGCCGTCCGGCAGAGGCGTCGCGGCGGCGTCGGCCATGAACGGCGACTGTCCGAAAAACGCCACTTCGATATTCCGTACGCGCACGGACGACAGCGTGATGGCGCTGCGGTCGATAAGGTGCGTAAGCCCCGAGTCGGTCGGCAGGGCGGCCCGAAGCGGTCCCTTGGCCAGCATGGACAACCACTGACCGAGCAACCCTTCTGCGGCCTCGTTGGCGCCGGTGAGCGAGCCCGCGGCGTCGATCGTGAGCGCCGGTTCCGGCCATAGGTCGAAGGCGTTCGCCCGCAGGATCTGCAACTCACTTTTCTCAACAGAGGTCCTGGTCATTGTCAGGCCGCCATCCTTCCGGGAACGGGCGACCAGAGCCGCGTGAGGCCGCTGTCGATCTCGGCCGGCGAGTCCAGGCGGCACAAGTCAGCGCGGGCCGCCCGCCGGGCCGCCGCCGAGCTTGGCCAAGGCGCCTGGTCGATGTAGGCGGCCAGATGCTTTCGAAACATGCGCACGCCCAGGCGTTGCCCGTAGAAGGCGACACTCCCGGCGAGGTGATCCCGGACGATCTCCAGACGATCTTCCGGACCCGGCTCATCTGCGGTGTCGCCCGCAAGGGCCGACTCAATGACACTTGCCAGCCAGGGTCGTCCGAGCGCGCCGCGGCCAATCATCACCGCATCGGCGCCCGACTGCGTCAGAGCCTGGCGAGCCGACCGCGCGTCGACAATATCGCCATTGACCACCACCGGCAGGCTGACCGCCGCCTTCACGGCCTTCACCGCCGACCAGTCGGCGACGCCGTCGTAGAACTGCCGGCGCGTGCGGCCATGGACAGTCACGCCGGCGGCCCCGGCGGCTTGCGCCCGCGCGGCGAGGTCGGGGGCGTTGCGTGAGGTTTCGTCCCAGCCGAGCCGCATCTTGACGGTTACAGGGACCGGTGAGGCCGCCACAGTGGCGGCGATAAGCCGCTCGGCCTCACCTGGATCGCGCATGAGCGCCGACCCACAGGCAATGCCGGTAACCGACTTGGCTGGACAGCCGAAATTGAGATCGACGATATGGGCGCCAGCTCGCGCGGCGGCGACGGCGGACGCGGCCAGGCTGCCAGAATTGGCCCCAACCAGTTGAACCACCATCAGCGGAAGCCCCTCCCCCACCGCCGCGCGGCGCACGACGTCGGGCCTGGCGCTCATCAGAGACTCCGCGGCGACCATCTCGGTCGCGACATAGGCCGCGCCCAGGCGGCTCGCCGTAAGTCGGAAAGGCAGGTCGGAGATACCGGTCATGGGAGCGAGCCAAACGCGGCCCGGAACCGTCACACCCCCGATCGAAACGCTCTTGCTCATTTTATGCTCAGTTACCGTGCCTAATCTTTAGGCGAAAAAAGGCGGTCCGTAAAGCCTGGACAGACGAGGCCGTCGGTCTAAACAGCCTCATGGATTTTTCAGCCGTGATCGTCGCCGCCGGCTCGGGTCAGAGGGCAGGCCCCGGAGGCGCCAAACAATGGCGCACCCTGGGCGGCAAGCCGGTGGCCCGCTGGTCCCTGGAGGCCCTGCTGGCGGCCGGCGCTCGCCGGGTGGTGGTCGTGGCGCCTGCCGACGACACCGAGTTGGCGCGCGAGGCCTTTGCCGGCCTGTCGGGCTGGGTGCTGGCGCCCGGCGGCGCGACCCGCGATCAGTCGGTGATCTCCGGACTGAAGGCGCTGGACGCTGACGGGGAGGAAATCGTGCTGATTCACGATGCGGCGCGGCCGCTGGTGGAAGCCCGCCACGTAGAGGCGTTGATCGCCGCCATAGCCGACGCCGACGGCGCCCTGCCCGCTCTGCCCGTGACAGACACCATCAAGCGGCGGGAAACCGAGTCGGGCGCCGTCACTACCGAGGATCGAAGCGTGCTGTGGCGGGCACAGACGCCGCAGGCCTTCCGATTCGGCCGCCTGGCCGCCGCCTACGCCGCCTGGCCGACGGGCGAGACGCCGACCGACGACGCCGCCGTCGTGGAACGAAACGGTGGGCGGATCGCACTGACCCCCGGCGACGCGCGCCTGATGAAACTCACCTATCCGGAGGACTTCGCCATGGCCGAGACAATGCTAGGCGGAGTCAGGGCGGTTCGCGTCGGCCAGGGCTTCGACGCCCACCGCTGGGGTCCCGGCCAGTCGGTCTGGCTCTGCGGCGTCGAAATCGCCCATGACCGCACTCTGATCGGCCATTCCGACGCCGACGCCGGCCTGCACGCACTGACCGACGCCCTGCTGGGGGCTCTGGGCGAGGGCGACATCGGCGATCACTTCCCGCCAACCGACCTGCAGTGGAAGGGCGTCGCGTCTTCGGTGTTCCTCGAGCATGCCGCCCGCCTGATCGCCGCCCGGGGCGGACGCATCATCAACGTCGACGTGACGCTGATCTGCGAGCGCCCGAAGATCAAACCGCACCGGGAGGCCATGCGCGCCAGGCTGGCGGACCTCCTCGATCTTCCGCTCAACCGGGTGAGCGTCAAGGCGACGACCACCGAGGCCATGGGGTTCACCGGCCGGGAGGAAGGTCTCGCCGCCCAGGCGGTGGCCGCGGTGGACCTGCCGCTATAGGCGCAGGCCCGGTCACTGAGAGCCGGTCTGTTTCGACTGCAGCCGCCTTACCAACGCTCCGAAAAGATTGGTGTAATCGTCGGTCCACGGCGGCACGCCGTGCGCGTCGGCCGCGCGCCAGCGCCCATCTCTGGCGAAAGCGGCCAGGCCAGCCGGCGACCGCGCAAGGATTACGGCGTCCTCAGAGGACTCCCACATGTCCGGCAACCGCCGATCGGCCCAGTGCGTCTGTACGAGCGCGACGCCTCCCGAAGCGCGGGCCACCGCCTGAGCCGGAGTCAACAGGTCGAGGTTGCGGTTGGAAAGATGGAGTATCACCACCCCGTCCGGCTTGATCCGGGACAGATAGAGGCGTGCGGCATCGACGGTGAGCAGGTGGGCGGGCACGCTGTCCGAGGAAAAGGCGTCAATCAGCAGAACGTCGAACCGGCCGGGCGGCTGATGGCCGAGGGTCAGGCGCGCATCCCCCATCACATAGTCGACCCGGCCCTTGGCGCATTCGGTAAGGTAGCTGAAATGTCGGGGGTCGGTGGAGACCTTGGCCACAAGCGGATCGATCTCGAAGAAGGTAAATCGATCTCCCGCCCGGTCATAGGCCGCCACTGAGCCAGTCCCCAGGCCGACGGCCCCGACCTCCAGCGCCGGCCGCGCGGCGTGTTCGGCGTCGAACACCTGACCGATCGGCGTCTCATGGGCGTAGTAGAGCAGCGGTTGGCACCGGTACGCCGGCGACAGGGCCTGCGCGCCATGCAGGGTGGTGCCATGCGCCAGCATGCGGACCTGCCCGCCGAGGCCCGGAATGCTCAGCCGGGACTCCCTTAGAACGCCGAAGAACCCCCGCCAGTAGGCCACCACATCGACACGGTCCGCCGCCCAGCCCCCACCGACCGCCAGAATCAGGGCGGCGGCCGTGAAGAGCCTCCCGTCGCGGCGTACGGTGAAGCCGGCCAGTCCGGCCGCTGTCATCAGAACGACGGTGAGCCAACCTTGGGCTTCGACTCCCAGCGAGATCACCCAGCGTATGAAAGGGGCGCCCACAGGATGGGCCATCAGCGCCGCCGCCCCGGCCGCCGCCCCGCAGACCGCCAGGGCCGCCCAGGCGCGCGGCCCGGCCGTCCCCGGCCCGCCCCACGGCCGGGCGAGGCAGGCGAGGACCAGCACGGCGGGATATTCGAGGACCGTCGTGAACAGCACAGGCGCGAGGAAGGCGTTGAAGGACCCGCCGATCACGCCGCCCAGCGACATGCAGATGTAGAAGTCGGTGAGACGGCCGGCGTGCGGGCGGCGCGCCACCAGGGCTTGATGACAGATCAGAGCCGTCAGGAAGAAACCGGTAAAATGGACGGTCAGCCCCTGAAGAAAGAGGCGCGGCATCGGCTTGGCCAGGGCGCAGGCGGCCAGCACAGCGCCGGCCTGCAGCAGCAGCGCCAAGCGCGGCGAGATCGCCGGCCGGTCCTGAAAGGCGACGATGAAGGTCAGCAGATAAAGCGCCAGAGGCGCCACCCAAAGGAAGGGGGCGGATCCGACATCGGTGGTGACGTAGCTGGTCACACCCAGCATCAGGCTGGAAGGGATCGCGGCCAGGGTCACCCACCGCGCCCGAGCCAGCCAGGTCACCTCGGCCGACGCTTTCTGGGCCGCCGCCGGCCGCGGAGGCGCGGCGCGCCAGAGGGCGGCGCCCAGCAACGCCAGGAGGACCACGAAAACGCCGTAGCCAAGGCTCCAGTCGATGGTCTGAAGGCGAAGCGGCGCCAGCGGCTCCACGATCACGGGATAGGCGAGCAGCGCCAGGAGGCTGCCGAGGTTGCTCGCGGCGTAGAGGCCCCAAGGCCCCCCCTGATTTTCGCCGGGAAAGGCGCGGGCATGCCAGGCCTGAAGCAGCGGCGCGGTCGCCGACAAGGCCGCGAAGGGCGCACCGACGGAGAGAAACAGCGTTCCGAGCAGCCAGGCCGCCGGGCGATCCGGCGACGGATCACCCAGCGCGCCGGAAACCGCGAGCGGCAGCACCAAGGCGGCCGCGATCAGCACCGCCACATGGATCACGATCTGGATGCGGATGGCGGCGATCCGCTGCAGGCCGTGGGCATAGATGTAGCCGGCCAGCAGTGCGCCCTGAAAGAACGCCAGGCTCGCGTTCCAAACCGCGGCCGACCCGCCGAGGATGGGCAACACCTGCCGCGCCATCATCGGCTCGACCATGAATACGAGGCCAGCGCTGACAAAGACCGTCAGGCTGAACAGCCACGCGGGAGCGGAACGCGCCAGGGGCGCGGTAGAGACGGTCATGGATGTTCGATTCGCTCTTGAATCCCCGGGGCGGGCGATGTTGGTCTCGGGGCGCCCCGCTTGGCTAGACCCGGCGGCCCCGCCGCGACAGCGACCAAAGAAGGAACGCCGATGTTTTCCCTGGAAATCCAGACCCTCGCCCGCCTGGTGATCGACGACGCGCGCGAGCGGTCGCTGCGAATCGTCACCGCGGAGAGCTGCACCGGGGGTCTGGTGGCAGGCGCGATCTGCTCCATTCCCGGCGCCTCCGACGTCTTCGAGCGCGGGTTCGTCGCTTACACCAATCGCGCCAAGCAGGAGCTGCTGGGGGTTTCCGGCGACCTGATCGCCGATTTGGGGGCGGTCTCCGAGCCGATCGCGCGAATGATGGCCGAGGGCGCGGTCGAGAATTCCCACGCCCACGTCGCCATCGCGATCACCGGCGTGGCCGGCCCGGGTGGCGGCACACCGATGAAGCCGGTGGGCACGGTCCACTTCGCCACCGCCCGCGCCAACCAGTCGGTACAGCACCGCATGGAGATGTTCGAGACGGAGGATAGGTTGGGCATCCAGATGGCGGCCGTCCAGACCGCTCTCGAGATGCTGCGCGACCGCCTACGTTAAGGAGGTTCCTCGGGCCGGGCCGTACAGGGCGTGGGCCCGCTCTTCGAAGCAGTTGATCAGCTTCGCCACGGCCCGCTCGAAGTTCGCGGCCAGCAGGCCATGAAGCAGGCGTGAGCCGAATTCGAAATCGATCTCGAAGATCAGCTCGCACCCCTCTCCGCTTCCGGCCGGCGGCCGCGGGCGAAAGCGCCAGCGGTTGCGCAGGTGACGGAAGGGGCCGGAGATCAGCGAGACGTCGATGATATGGGCGGCGCTGTCCAGGCGCACCCGTGTGGCGAATCGCTCGCGCACCACGTGGAACTTCACCTCCGCCTCGGCGTCGAGCGTGACGACCTCGGCCGAGGGTTCCTTGCGGTTCCAGGTCCGCAAGCCCGTGATCCAGGGCACGAATTCCGGATAGCGCTCCACATCGCCCACCAGGGCGAAGAGCTGCTCCGGCCGGTAGGCCAGGCGACGGACGACGACATGGCGCAAGGCTCAGGCGCCGGTCAGCGCGCGGCGCGCCTCGCGCAACCGGGCAAAGTCTTCGCCCGCGTGGTGAGAGGAGCGCGTGAGCGGGCTGGAGGACACCATCAGGAACCCCTTCGCCCGGGCGATCGTCTCAAGGGCCGTGAATTCCTCCGGCGACCAGAAACGATCGATCGGCGCATGTTTGCGGCTGGGCTGCAGATACTGACCGATGGTGATGAAATCGACCCCGGCGGAGCGCATGTCATCCATGACCTGCATGACCTCCTCCTTGCTTTCCCCAAGGCCGAGCATCACGCCGGACTTGGTGAACATCTGAGGATTGCGCTCCTTGACCCGCTCCAGCAGTCGCAGGGAGTGATAGTAGCGCGCGCCCGGACGGATCGAGAGATAGAGCCGCGGGACCGTCTCGAGGTTGTGGTTGAAAACGTCGGGCCCGGAATCGATGACGACCTGCTGAGCCGCGACCGGCTTGCGCAGAAAGTCCGGCGTCAGGATTTCAATGGTCGCGCCCGGCGCCGCGGCGCGGATCGCCAATACCGTGGCCGCGAAATGGGCCGCCCCACCGTCGGCGAGATCGTCGCGGTCCACCGAGGTGATGACCACGTGCTTCAAGCCCATCAAGGCCACGGCCTCGCCGACGCGTCCCGGTTCGCCGGAATCCAAAGGACCGGGCAGGCCCGTGGTGACGTTGCAGAAGGCGCAGGCCCGCGTGCAGGTCTCGCCCATGATCATCATTGTGGCGTGGGACTGCGTCCAGCACTCGCCGATATTGGGACAGGCGGCCTCTTCGCAGACGGTGACGAGGCCGTGAGATTTCACGATCTTGCGTGTCTCGGCATAGCCGGCCGATCCGGGCGCCTTGACCCTCAGCCACGGTGGTTTGGGCAGGATGGGCGAATCCGGCCGCGCCTGCTTTTCCGGGTGGCGCGCAGCGCGCGCCGCGGTCGTGTCGATCACCGTGGCCATGGGCCCTAGATCGTCCCTTCGACGCCAAGGATCAAGGCGGCTGCGTCGCCGGCCGCACTTTGCAACCGCGGCGGTCGGCGGTAGCTATGTGTCAACCACGACAGACTCCAAGGGAGGGCCCTCGCCGCATGGCCCGCGCATTTTCCATCGCCGACACACGCTCGACGTTGTTCGACGCCTTGCTTGACGCTGCCAAGCGGTTCGGAGCGAACCGCGCGATCCTGGAGGACCAGGAACGCAATCCCCTCAGCTACACAGATCTGATCCGCGCGAGCTTCGCGCTCGGCCGCAAGATCGCCGGCATCACCGCGCCCGGCGAGACCGTGGGTGTGCTCATGCCCTCCAGTTCCGCCGGGGTCGTGACCGTGTTCGGCCTGCACGCCTTCGGACGCATCCCGGCCATGCTGAACTTTTCGGCGGGCCTTCGGAATTTGCGCGCGGCCGTGAAACTGGCGGGGGTGAAGCGGGTGCTGACATCCCACCGCTTCATCGAACAAGGCAAGCTGCACGACCTGATCGATGCGCTCGAGGAGCGCTGCGAGATCACCTACCTGGAAGACCTCCGCGCCAGTATCGGAACCGCGGACCGCCTGCGGGCCCTGGCCGATTCGCTGCTGCCACGGCAGGCGCGCGCCAAGCTCAAGCCCGACGATCCGGGCGTGATCCTGTTCACCTCCGGCAGCTTCGGCGCTCCGCGCGGCGTGGTGCTGAGCCACGCCAACATCCTGGCAAATGTCGCCCAGGCCGCGGCCCATATCGATCTCGACACCAACTGGATCTGGTTCAACCCGCTGCCGATCTTCCACTGCTTCGGCCTGACCGGCGGGGCGCTGCTGCCGATTCTCAACGGCCTTCGGACCTTCCAGTATCCGAGCCCGCTGCACACGAAGATCATTCCGACACTGGTGCGCGACACCAAGGCGAGCGTCCTGCTGGCCACCGACACCTTCATCAACCAGTACGCCCGCGTGGCCGATCCCGGCGACCTGTCCAGTCTGCAGTTCATCGTCTGCGGCGCAGAGAAGGTGCGCGATGAGACCCACCATTTGATCGCCGAGCGGTTCGGCCCCATCCCGGTGCTGGAGGGCTATGGCGCCACCGAAGCCTCGCCGATCATCGCGGTGAACAAGCCCAACGACAACCGCCCGGGCACGGTGGGCGGCCTGCTGCCGGGAATCGAAACCCGCATCGAAAAGGTGCCCGGCATCGACCGCGGCGGACGGCTGTATGTGCGGGGCCCCAACATCATGACCGGCTATCTCGACGCCGGGGGTGTCCTGGAACCGCCGGAGGACGGCTGGCACGATACTGGCGACGTCGTGGAGATGAGCGAGGATAAGTGGATCACAATCCTGGGCCGCGTGAAGCGCTTCGCCAAGATCGGCGGCGAGATGGTCTCCTTGACCGCCGCCGAGGATCTGGCCACGGGTCTTTGGCCCGACGCCCGCCACGCGGTCATCGCCATTCCCGACGGCAAGAAAGGCGAGCGGCTGATCCTGGTGACCAGCCGGCAGGACGCCGAGGTGCCGAAACTGGTGGGGCACGCCAAATCTCTGGGCGCGTCCGAACTCACCGTGCCCCGCCGTATCGTCAAGGCGACGGAAATCCCGGTGCTGGGCTCGGGCAAAACGGACTATGTGGCGGTGCAGCGGATGGCGGAGGCCGAGGGCCTCGCGGCCTGAACAGCCCGCCGGGACGTTTCGCGCCTAAAGGTGGATGACCTTCCCGAAGGCGTCGAGAACAGACTCGTGCATGGCCTCGCTCATGGTCGGGTGCGGGAACACCGTGGCCATGATCTCCGCTTCGGTGGCCTCCAGGGTCATGGCCAAGGCAAAACCCTGGATCATCTCGGTGACCTCGGCGCCCAGCATGTGCGCACCGACCAGGGCGCCCGTGCCGGCGTCGAAGATCGTCTTCACAAAGCCCTCGGTCTCCCCGGCGGCGATGGCCTTGCCGTTCACCCGGAACGGGAAGCGGCCGACCTTGATGTCCAGCCCCTTGGCCTTGGCCTGGCCTTCGGTGAGGCCGATGGAGGCGATCTGGGGCGTGGAATAGGTGCAGCCCGGTATCGGTGCGGCAAGGTGCGCCCCGCCCTGCCCAGCGATGTGTTCGACGCAGGCGACGCCCTCGTGGCTGGCCTTGTGGGCGAGCCAGGGCGGACCGGCGATATCGCCGATGGCGTAGAGCCCCGGAACATTGGTGGCGCAGTGGGAGTCGATGACCACATGACCGCGATC
Source organism: uncultured Caulobacteraceae bacterium (assembly GCA_903872075.1). GTDB lineage: Bacteria > Pseudomonadota > Alphaproteobacteria > Caulobacterales > Caulobacteraceae > Acaudatibacter > Acaudatibacter aquilonius. The sequence continues at coordinate 49,555 of CAIQJF010000019.1, forward strand.
CACGGTGACGCCCAGGGACTCCAGCCCCAGCCCTTCGACGTTGCCCTCGATGCCAACGGCGACGATGGCCTTCTCGGCCTCAAGAGTCTCGGTCTTGCCGTCCGCCTCCAGGGAGAGAGCGACACCGGTCGCCGTCTTCGTCAGGGCGGTGACCTTGGCGCCGACGCGGAATTTCAGGCCGCGCTTCTCGAAGGCCTTCTGCGCGGCGGCGGAAATCTCCTCGTCCTCAACGGGCACGATCCGGGGAAGCGCTTCGATCACAGTCACTTCCGCGCCAAGCGACCTGTAAAAACTAGCGAGTTCAATACCGATGGCCCCCGACCCCACGACCAATAGCGAGGCTGGGGCGGCCTTGGGAACCATGGCCTCGCGATAGGTCCACACCCGATCGCCGTCGGGGACCAAGCCGATGGCGGGAATGACACGCGCCCGGGCGCCGGTGGCGAGGATCACGGCCTTGGCCGTCAAGGTGCGCTCTCCGCCCGCCGAAAGCGCCACGACGACGCCCGGCGCCGAGGAACCAGCCTTCAGCGACGCGGCGCCGCTGACCACCTCAATCTTGTTCTTCTTCATCAGGAAGGCGACGCCGGCGGAAAGCTGTTTGGCGACCTTGCGGGAGCGGTCGACGATGGCGCCAAAGTCATAGGCGCGGCCCTCGACGGAGAGACCATAGTCGGCGAGATGCGACAGCTGGTCATAGACCTCGCCGGACTTCAGAAGCGCCTTGGTCGGGATGCAGCCCCAGTTCAGACAAACGCCGCCCAGGGCCTCGCGCTCGACGATGGCGGTTTTCAGGCCCAACTGGCTGGCGCGGATGGCAGCAACGTAGCCGCCCGGCCCGGCGCCGATGACGACCAGATCGAAACTGTCGGCCATCAGAGAGCCGCTTCGATGTCGCGCTCAAGCGCCTTGGGTTCGGTGGTGGGGCCGTAGCGGCCGATCACCTGACCGTCGCGGCCAATGAGGAACTTCGTGAAGTTCCATTTCACGGATTCGCTCCCGAGCAGGCCCTTCTTCTGGCGCTTCAGCCAGGCGTAGAGCGGATGCATCTTCGGGCCGTTGACCTCGATCTTGCTCATCATCGGGAAGGAGACATCGTAGGTCAGGGAGCAGAAGTTGGCGATCTCTGCGGCATCGCCGGGCTCCTGGGCGCCGAATTGATTGCAGGGAAACCCGAGGACGGCGAAGCCGCGAGCCTTGTAGGTTTCCCACAAGGATTCCAGACCCTTATACTGAGGTGTGAAACCACATTTGCTGGCCGTATTGACGATGAGCAGCACCTGGCCGCGATAGGCCTCCAGAGGCGCGGGCTGGCCGTCCAGGGTCTGGGCGGCGAAGTCGAAGGCGGTCTTGGCGGCGGCGGCGGCGGACATGGGTGTCTCTCCGGTCAGACGATCATGGCGATGGGGTTTTCGAGCAGTGCCTTGAACGCGGTCAGCCAGCGGGCGCCGATGGCTCCGTCCACGACCCGGTGGTCGCAGGTGAGGGTCACGCTCATTACCGTCGCGATTCCCAGGGTGTCACCGCGGACGACAGGGCGCTTCTCGCCCGCCCCCACGGAGAGGATCGCGCCCTGCGGCTCGTTGATGATCGAGGCGAAGGAGCGAATGCCAAACATGCCGAGGTTGGAGATGGAGAAGGTGCCGCCCTGGAATTCCTGGGGCTTGAGCTTGCGACTGCGCGCCCGCTCGGCGAGGTCCTTCATTTCTGTCGCGATCTGGGCCAGGCCCTTGGTCTCGGCGGCGCGGATGATCGGCGTGATCAGTCCGCCGTCAATGGCCACCGCCACGGCCACGTCGGCGTGGTGATGGTAGGCGATGCCCTCTGGCGTGAAGCTGGCGTTGGCCTCGGGCACCCGCCGCAGGGCCACCGCCGCGGCCTTGATGATCAGGTCGTTGACGCTGACCTTGACCCCTTCGGCCGCCAGCATGGCGTTGACGGCGATCCGCGCCTCCAGAAGCGCGTCCAGCTCGATATCGACGTTCAGCGGGAAGTGCGGCACATCCCGGAAACTTTCGGTCAGACGTCGCGCCACCGTCTTGCGCATGCCGTCGAGCGGCTTGAGGTCATAGGATCCGGGTGGGATGCCAAGTTGCTCAAGCGAGCGGACCTGACGAGGGGGGGCCTCGGCCGCGGGGGCGGTCGCCCGTGGCGCCGTCGCGGCTGGCGCAGCCGTCGCGGGAGTCGCGTTCTCGACATCCCTCAGGATGATGCGGCCGCGCGGACCGCTGCCGGCGATGGCCGTGAGATCCAGGCCCTTCTGGCCCGCGACACGGCGCGCCAGAGGCGAGGCGAAGATGCGCGCGCCCTCGGCGCGGACCGGCGCGGACACGCCGACCGGCTCTGGCGCGGGCGCCGTCGCCACGGCTGTGGCCGGTTCCGTGGCCGGTGTGGCGACCGGCGCGGGGGCGGCGCCCTCGCCGCCGCTCAGCCGCGCAATCGGCGCATTGACCTTCACCGCTTCGGTTCCTTCGGCTACGAGCAGGGCTTCCACGACGCCCTCATCCACGGCTTCAACCTCCATGGTGGCCTTGTCTGTCTCGATCTCGGCGATCACGTCGCCCGAGCGCACCGAGTCGCCCACCTTCACATGCCACTTGGCGAGGGTCCCCTCCTCCATCGTGGGCGAAAGGGCCGGCATAAGGATATCGGTGCTCACGAGGCCTCCTCCGAGAGATGGGCCAGCGTGGCGCCGTGGCTTTCCCAGTTCTGGCCGTCAAAGGCCGTCACCCTGATCGTCAGGTCACCGGTGTCGTCAAGACAGCGGGCGTTCACCGACCAGCCGTCAGGGTTGGAACGGGGCCGATAGAAGCTCTTCACGCCGCACACCGAACAGAACAGATGGTGCGCGACGCCGGTGTTGAACGTGTAGTCGGTCAGACGGTCTTTGCCGGCGAGCAGCCGGAAACGCCTCTCGGGTACGATCACATGCACGAAGCCGGTCATTGCGCAGATGGAGCAGTTGCAGTCCTGCGCCTCGACTTCGGCGGCGAGCGCGGCCTCAAAGCGGACGGCGCGGCAGTGGCATCCGCCGGCGCGCCAAGCATAATCGGCGCCGCCGGTCATCGGTAGCAGACCGCTTTCGCCGCCTGGATGATCTTCTCAACGGACGGCAATGACAGGGTTTCGAGATTGGCCGCGTACGGCAACGGCACGTCTTCCTGACAGACCCGCGCCGGAGGCGCATCCAGGTAGTCGAACGCCATTTCCACAACGCGGGCGGCCACTTCGGCGCCGACGCCCATTGGGCCCCAGCCCTCCTCGACGGTGACGAGACGATTGGTCTTCATCACCGACGCGGCGACGGTCTCGGCATCCATGGGCCGGATCGTGCGCAGGTCGACGACCTCAGCCTCGATCCCGTCCTTCGCCAGAGCCGCGGCGGCCTCAAGCGCGAAGCCCACCATGCGGGAATAGGCGACGATCGTTACGTCCTTGCCGACCCGGCGGACCTTGGCCTTGCCGATCGGCACCAGCCAGTCCTCCGTGTCCGGCACATCGAACTCGTGGCCGTACATCATCTCGTGTTCGAGGAAGACAACCGGGTTCGGGTCGCGGATCGCCGACTTGAGAAGCCCCTTGGCGTCAGCCGCATCATAGGGCGCCACGACCTTCAGGCCCGGCACGGCGCCGTACCAGGCGGCATAGTCCTGGCTGTGCTGCGCGCCGACCCGGGCCGCCGCGCCGTTGGGCCCACGAAACACCACCTGGCAGCGGATCTGACCGCCGGACATATAGAGAGTCTTCGCAGCCGAATTGATAATGTGATCAATGGCCTGCATGGCAAAATTGAATGTCATGAACTCGATGATCGGCTTCAGGCCGGCCATGGCCGCACCCACGCCGAGGCCGGCAAACCCATGTTCGGTGATCGGGGTGTCGATCACCCGCCGGTCGCCGAACTCCTCAAGCAGACCCCGGCTGACCTTATAGGCGCCCTGGTACTGGGCGACCTCCTCGCCCATCAGGAACACATCGCCGTCGCGGCGCATCTCCTCGGCCATGGCGTCGCGCAGGGCGTCGCGCAAAGAGAGTTTTTTCACCGGGCCCGCCGGAACGTCCGCCTCGAGGGCCACGGCGGCTACGGGCGCCGCGGCGACCTCAGGCGCGGGTTTCACCGCCCGGGGCGCGGGAGCGCTGACAGCCGACGGCGGGCTTGCCGCTGGCGCGGTGTCGGAGCCGCCACTGAGGCGTGCGATGGGGGTGTTGACCTTCACCTCTTCGGTCCCTTCGGCCACCAGCAGGACTTCCACCACGCCCTCGTCCACCGCTTCCACCTCCATGGTGGCCTTATCGGTTTCGATCTCGGCAATCACGTCGCCGGAACGCACCGCGTCACCCACCTTGATGTGCCACTTGGCGAGTGTGCCCTCCTCCATAGTTGGAGACAGGGCCGGCATCAGAACGTCGGTGCTCACGCCGCGGCCTCCGAGTAGACGTCGGTATAGAGTTCGGCCGCGTCTGGTTCCGGCGCGGTGCGGGCGAACTCGGCGGCGTCGGAAACAATCGACTTAACATCGGCGTCGATCGCCCGAAGCGCGGCCTCGTCGGCCAGGCCCAGGCTCTCAAGCTTCTCCTGCAGGTGCTCGATGGGATCGCGGGTCTTGCGCACCTCGTCGATCTCCTCGCGCGTCCGATATTTGCCAGGATCGCTCATGGAGTGACCCCGGTAGCGATAGGTCTTCATCTCCAGAATGAACGGCCCCTTGCCCGAGCGGGCGTGTTCGGCGGCGGCTAAACCGGCCTGACGAACCGCGAGAACATCCATTCCATCAACCTGTTCACCGGGAATATTGAAGCTCGCCCCACGACGCGACAGGTGCGTCTCGGAAGAGGAGCGGACGAGGCTGGTGCCCATGGCGTACTGATTGTTTTCGATCACATAGACGATCGGCAGCCCCCAGAGTTCGGCCATGTTGAAGCTCTCATAGACCTGGCCCTGGTTGGCGGCTCCGTCGCCGAAATAGGCGAAGGCCACCTTACCGTCGCCCCGGTATCGGTTGGCGAGCGCGAGGCCGGTCCCGAGACTGACCTGAGCGCCAACAATCCCGTGGCCGCCGTAGAACGCCGACTCCACCGAGAACATGTGCATCGAGCCACCCTTGCCCTGCGACACACCCGCGGCGCGTCCGGTGAGTTCGGCCATGACCGCCCTGGCGTCGATCCCCGCGGCCAGCATGTGACCGTGCTCGCGATAGCCGGTGATGACCTGATCGCCCTGGCGCTTGGCCGCCTCCATACCGACGGCGATGGCTTCCTGCCCGATGTAGAGATGGCAGAAACCGCCGATCAGCCCCATGCCGTAAAGCTGGCCCGCGCGCTCCTCAAAGCGCCGGATGAGAAGCATGGATTTGTAGTAGGCGAGAAGCTCCGCCCCGTCCGGGGCGTCTGAGGCCGGCCCGGAACCGGCCGCGGCCTTAGGTTTTTTGGAAGCGGCCTGCCGCGCCATGCGGATCTCCCCCGAGACGATAAGGGACCGTGACCCGCCGGAGCAGCACGTCAGCCGGGAGCCTTGGCCTCTCGAATGACATAGTCGCCGGGGGCGATGAATCCTAGCTCATCGTGCGCGCGTTCCTCGATAAGGTCGAGGGAGAGACTGTCGTTGCGCAGAAAGTGGGCTTTGATTTCCAGCGCCTGGCGCTCGGCGCGCAGGCGCTTGAGCGTGTCGAGCTTCTCGGCCATGGCCTCTTTTCGCTGTGCCGCGAGAAGCAGGCCCCGTTCACCTGTCAGGGCGTGGAAGGTGAAAAAGAAGATCAGGAACGCCAGGACGGCGGTCGGCAGATAGGTCTTCAGCTGAAACAGCACCGGCGACTCGCTCGACTCGAGGACTTCCGAGCCGAGAGAGTAGCGCCAAACCGTTTAAAAAGCGTCTAGATCGCCACTTACTTCAGGCGACGCAGCGCCCCGCGGCCGGCATAGATCGCCTGGTCGCCCAACTCTTCCTCGATGCGCAGAAGCTGGTTGTATTTCGCCAGCCTGTCGGACCGCGCCAGGGACCCCGTCTTGATCTGGCCGCAGTTGGTGGCGACGGCCAGATCGGCGATGGTGGAGTCCTCGGTCTCGCCCGAGCGGTGGCTCATCACGGCTGTGTAGGCGTTGCGATGAGCCATATCGACGGCGTCGAGGGTCTCGGACAGGGTGCCGATCTGGTTCACTTTCACCAGGATCGAATTGGCCAGGCCCTTGTCGATGCCCATGGCCAGACGTTTGGGATTGGTGACGAAGAGATCATCGCCCACCAGCTGAATGCGACCTCCCAGAACCCGGGTCAGTTCAGCCCAGCCCTCAAGATCGTCCTCGGAACAGCCATCCTCGATCGAGACGATCGGGAAGGCGTCGACCAGGCCGGCCAGATAGTCGACCATGGCGGCGGCCGCGAGCGTCTTGCCCTCGCCTTCCAAATGATAGCAGCCGTCCCGGAAAAACTCCGTCGCCGCGACGTCCAGCCCGAGGTTGAAGTCCTTGCCGGCCGCGTAGCCGGCCGACTCGCCAGCCTGAACGATGAAGGCCAGGGCGTCGCGGGCGCTACCGAGGTTCGGGGCGAAGCCGCCCTCGTCGCCGACATTGGTGTTGTGACCGGCCGCCTTCAGCTGCTTCTTCAGCGCCTGGAAAATCTCCGCGCCCATGCGCAGGGCGTCGCTGAAATTGTCGGGGCCCATCGGCAGGATCATGAACTCCTGGATATCGATGGGGTTATCGGCATGGGCGCCGCCGTTGATGATGTTCATCATCGGAAGCGGCAGGACGCGGGCGCCGACGCCGCCAACGTATTTGTAGAGCGGCAGGCCCGACGACTGGGCCGCGGCCTTGGCCACCGCGAGACTGACGCCGAGGATGGCATTGGCGCCCAGCCGGCCTTTCGACTCGGTTCCGTCCAGTTCAATGAGCAGGGAATCGATCCGGCGCTGGTCTTCAGCCTCAGCGCCGGACAGGGCGTCGTAGATCTCGCCGTTCACGGCCCCGACCGCGCCGAGCACGCCCTTGCCGCCGTAGCGCCCCGCGTCGCCGTCGCGGCGCTCCACCGCCTCATGGGCGCCGGTCGAGGCGCCGGAGGGCACCGCAGCCCGGCCGAAGGCGCCGTCTTCCAGGGTCACGTCCACCTCAACCGTCGGATTGCCACGGCTGTCGAGGATTTCACGGGCGGAGATGTCGACGATTTCGGTCATGAGTCTTTTCCCGTTTGGGTCTGATGGCGGGGGACGCTTAGCCCACCGGCGAAAGGAAGGAAACCTGACCTTGCCCCCTTGCCCTCATGTCTGTCATGGCGTGGAAAACACGGAGGATAGCTGATGCTGCTCATTGAGAAGTCGGACCGCGTGGCGGTGCTGACCTTGAACCGCCCCGACGCCATGAACGCCCTGTCCCGCGCCCTGCGGGCGGCGTTGCACGACGCGGTCGTCGCGCTCTCGAACGATCCCGAGGTCAGCGTCATCGTCCTCACCGGCGCCGGACGGGCCTTCACGGCCGGCCTGGATCTTAAGGAACTGGGCAGCGACCCCAAGGGCCTCGGCGCCGCCAACGCGACCGGCGCGGCGGAGAACCCCGTCCTGGCAATTCTCGAATGCCCCAAGCCGATCATCGGCGCCATCAACGGCGTGGCGATCACCGGGGGTTTCGAAGTCGCCCTGGCCTGCGACGTGCTGATCGCCTCGACGAACGCGCGTTTCGCCGACACCCACGCCCGCGTGGGCATCATGCCCGGCTGGGGCCTCTCCCAGCGCCTGTCACGCCTTATCGGCCCCTACCGCGCCAAGGAGCTGTCGCTCAGCGGCAATTTCCTCGACGCGCGCACGGCCTGCGACTGGGGTCTGGTGAATCGGGTCGTGGAGCCTGAGGAGCTTATGCCGGCGGCGCTGAGACTGGCCGCGGACATGGCGACGATCCCGCCGGAGACCCTGTGCCTCTACAAGGGGCTCATCGATCAGGGCTACGACCTGCCGTTCGGCGAGGCCATGGCGCTGGAACACCGGCTGTCGAGCGCCAACAATCGCACCGTCACACCGGAGATGGTGGAAGCCCGGCGCGCGGCCATCCAGGCCCGCGGCCGCACGCAATAGCGCCAAAGCAAAAGGACCGCGGGCGTTGGCCCGCGGTCCTTTGAAGATCCTTCGCGCCGACGGGCTAACCGCCGACGTGAGGCGATCAGTCTTCCTTCGGCGTCAGGA
>CAIQJF010000020.1 GCA_903872075.1 uncultured Caulobacteraceae bacterium
ACCGAATATTGGAGCGGGCGAAGAGATTCGAACTCTCGACCCCAACCTTGGCAAGGTTGTGCTCTACCACTGAGCTACGCCCGCGCTCCTCGAGGCGTTTGAGGCCTCGAAATTCGGAGCGCGGCTTATGGCAGAGCCGCCAAGCCTTGGCAAGTCGCGAAAGGGCGCTTCAGGCGTCGCCCTCGGCGGTGGCCGCCACCCAGTCCGCCGAGCGCATTTCCTTCAGGCGCGAGGCCGTGCGTTCGAACTCGAACGCCTGATCGCCGGCGGGATAGAGGCTGTCCGGCTCGCCCGCCGCCAGCACCACCAGCCGGGCGCGGGCCTCATAGAGCGTGTCCACCAGCGTCGCTAGGCGACGGGCCTCGTTGCGGCGCTCGGGGGTCAGTCTCGGCACCTGTTCCAGGAACACCGTGCGAAACCGCCGGGCGATGGCCAGATAGTCCTCCGGGCCCAGGGCGTGGACGCACAGGCTGGCGAAATGGGCGCGCAGCAGCGGCCCCGCCGCGCGCGGGAAATGCTCGTGCCGGCCCAGCACATGCAGGCTGGCGCCGGTCTCGTGCTCGCCGCCCAGCAGGTCGGTCCATAGCCGGTCGAACGTTCGCTCATGGTCGGCGTCGATGGGCGAGAACCAGGTCCCCGCCGCCCGCAGCCGCTCGGTGCGATAGTCGCGTTCGCCGGCCACCGAGACGATCTCCTGCCGGGCTTTCAGCATGGCGATGAACGGCAGGAACAGCTGGCGGTTGAGGCCGTGGCGGTAGAGCTCGTCCGGCGGGCGGTTGGAGGTGGAGACCAGGGTCACGCCGCGGGCGAACAGGGCCTCGAACAGCCGCCCCAGGATCATGGCGTCGGCGATGTCGGTGACCTGGAACTCATCGAAGCACAGCAGCCGCGCCTCGGCCGCCAGGACATCGGCCACCGGCGGGATCGGATCCTCGCCCCGGGTCTGGCCGAACCGCGCCCGCCGCGCCGCCGCGTCCCCCGTGCGCCAGATGTTCACCAGCCGGTGCACGTTGGCCATGAAGTCCAGGAAGTGGATGCGCTGCTTGGGCGCGATCGGCGCGCCCTCATAGAACAGGTCCATCAGCATGGACTTGCCCCGCCCCACCGGCCCCCAGAGATAGATACCCCGCGCCCCCTGGGCCTTGCGGAACAGGCCCGGAGGCTTGAGCGCGGCCAGGTCGTGCTCAAGCCGGGTGAGCGAGGCCACCGCCGCGCCCTGGGCCGGGTCGGCCGTGATGGCCCCTGACGCGAGGCGTTGCTCATAGGCGGCGCGCAAACTCATCCCCGCCCGTTACCCCGCGCCCGCGCGCCGGTCCAGGCGCGCACCGCATCGCCTCTTGCTCCGCCCACGCCCAGGCGAGCATTGTCGTCCCATGGCCTACGAATCCTCGACGCCGGTCTTCGGGCGGCTCGCCCGCCCCAGAGACCATATCGTCGACCGGCTGATCGCCGAGCGGGCGCCCCGGCTTGCCGCCGGCCCGGCTTGGCCGGCGATCCGGCCGCTGCTCTATGCCATCCTCGACTACGGCAAGGCCCGGCGGATGGCCGATGCGATCGCGCCCCTGGGCGGTCGGGCCGCCATCGACGCGGTCTCCGATCTGCTGTCCGTGAAGGTGCAGGCCACGGGCCTTGAGCGCTTGCCGGCTTCCGGACGTGTCATTGTGGTCTGCAACCATCCCACCGGCATCGCCGACGGCGTGGCCGTCCATGACGCCCTGAAGGTCCTTCGCCCCGACCTGATGTTCTACGCCAACGCCGATGCTCACCGGGTCTGCGCCGGTTTCGACGAGGTGCTGATCCCGGTGGAGTGGGTGGAGGCCAAGCGCACGCGCGACCGCACCCGCCTGACCCTGAACATGACCCGCCGGGCCATGGAGGAGGAGCGGGCGCTGGTGATCTTTCCGGCCGGGCGCCTGGCGCGATGGAGCCCGCTGAAAGGCATGGCCGATCCGGCCTGGGCCAGCAGCGCGTTTTCCGTCGCCCGGAAGTACGATGCCCCGATCCTGCCCCTGCACGTGGACGGCCCCACCTCGCGGCTGTTCCACCTTTTCCACCAGTTTTCCGGAGAACTGCGGGACATGACCCTGTTCCACGAACTGCTGAACAAGCGCGGCAAGGCCTTCCGCCTCACCGCCGGGCCGCTGATCGCGCCGGGCGATCTGCCCGCCGACGCCGGCGAGGCCGCCCTGACCGTGAAGACCTATGTGGAAAAACACCTCGCCATGACTCCCGAAAGGCCATTCCCATGATTGTCCCCGCCGAAGGCGATTTCCGCATGGAGACCGAGGCCGACACCGCCAGCCTCGGCGCGGCCCTGGCCGCCGCCCTGGAAAAGGGCGAGGCGATCTGCCTCACGGGGGTGCTGGGCGCCGGAAAGTCCGTGCTGGCCCGCGGTCTGATTCGCGCCCTGTCCCCGGAAGAGGGCGACATCCCCAGCCCGACCTTCACCCTGGTGCAGTTCTACAACGGCCCGGATTTCCCGGTGGCGCATTTCGATCTCTACCGGCTGAAGTCGGCCGAGGAGGCGTTCGAGATCGGTCTGGATGAGGCGCTCAAGGACGGCGCGGCCCTGGTCGAGTGGCCCGAGCGGCTGGGTCACCATCTGCCGCACGACCGGCTGGATATCGAGATCGAGGTCGAGGAGGACCACCGCCGCATCCGCCTCACCGCCCACGGCGCCTGGGAGGATCGCGCGATTGATCTCTGAGCGCGAGGCGGCTCGCCGCGCCTTTCTGAGCGAGGCCGGCTTCGGCGCGGCCCGCCGTGAGCCTCTGGCTGGGGACGCCTCGACGCGGGCCTATGAGCGCCTGCATCCGGCGACCGGCTCCAGCCTGATCTTCATGGACCAGCCGCCGTCGGCGGAGACCCAGCCCTGTCCCCCCGGGGCGAGCCCGGTCGAGCGCGCCGCGCTCGGCTACAACGCCCTCGCGCGGCTGGCCGCCGGACGGGTGGAGGCGTTCGTCGCCTGCGCCGGGCATCTGCGGCGCCTCGGCCTGTCGGCGCCTCAAATCGTCGCCGCCGAACCGGCCGCAGGCTTCGCCGTGCTGGAGGATCTGGGTGACGATCTCTACGCCAACCTGATCGCCGCCGGCGCCGATGAGGGGCCGCTCTATGACAACGCCGCCGACGTCCTGCTGATCCTGCACGCCGCCGCGCCGCCGGCGGTGCTGGAGGGGGAGGGCGCGACCTGGCCGCTGCTCGCCTATGACGCCCTGGCCCTGCGCACCGCCAGCGAGATCTTCACCGAGTGGCTGCCGCGGCTGATCCCCACCCTCGACTTCGGTCCCGACGCCCTGGCCGAATGGCAGGCGCTGTGGGCGCCGATCCTGCTCCGGGGCGAGGCGGGCGCGAGCGTGTTCTGCCACCGCGATTATCATGCCGAGAATCTGCTATGGCTGCCGTCGCGCGCGGGGGCCGCGCGGACCGGGCTTCTGGATTTCCAGGACGCCGTGCGCGCCCATCCGGCCTGGGACATGTCCATGCTGCTGCACGACGCCCGCCGTGACGTGTCCGAGGAACGGGAGGCCGCCGTGCTGGACCGCTATCTGGCCGCGCGTCCGGACCTCGATCGCGGCGCCTTCCTGGCCGATTTCCACGCCCTGGGCGCCCTGAATATCGTGCGCATCCTCGGCATCTTCGCCCGGCTGGTGGCCCGCGACGGCAAGCCCCGCTACCGCGCCTTCATGCCCCGCCTCTGGCGCTATCTCGACCGCTGCCTGGCCGATCACGCCCCGCCGGGTCTGGCCGCCTGGCTGGACGCCCATGTTCCGGCGGAGGCCCGCGCGTGAGGCGTCCGGCAACCGCCATGGTCCTGGCGGCTGGCCTGGGCACGCGCCTGCGGCCCCTGACCCTGGACCGGCCCAAGGCCCTGGTGACGGTGGCCGGCAAGGCCCTGATCGATCACATGCTGGATCGTCTGGCGGCGGCGGGCGTCGAGCGGGTGGTGGTCAATGTGCACGCCTTCGCCGACCAGCTGGAGGATCACCTGTCGGGGCGATCGGACCTGGAGGTGGTGATCTCCGACGAGCGGAGCGCCCTGCTGGAAACCGGCGGCGGGCTGAAGGCGGCCCGGGCCCATCTCGGCGACGACCCGGTCCTGGTGACCAACATCGATTCGGTGTGGAGCGAGCCGTCGGGCCCGGCGATCGATCGGCTGATCGCGGCCTGGGACCCGGACCGGATGGACGACTGCCTGATGCTCGTCCCGCTGGAAAACAGCCTGGGCTTCGATGGGCCCGGCGATTTCTTCCGTGATGCGGCGGGGCGGCTCGCCCACCGCGGGCCGGCGGCCAGGGCGCCGCTGGCCTATATGGGCGTCCACCTGATGCAGCCGCGGCTGATCGACGCCTGGCCGGACACGGCTCACAGCATCTTCCCGCACTGGATGGCCATGGCCGAGCGCGGGCGTCTGCATGGCGTGGTGATCGACGGAGACTGGATGCACGTGGGCGACCCTGCCGCGCGCGAGGCGGCGGAGGCCCGACTGGCCGTCCGGGCATGACCGGGTTCCTGAACGCGCCCTCGCCCCGCTGGTTCACGATTCCGGCGCATCGCGCCTTTCTTCCCGACCTGGCGGGAGGGATATCGCGCGCTCTGTCTGACGCCGGCGCCGAGGCCCTGGCCGACGCCGTGGTGCTTCTGCCCACCCGCCGGGCGGCGCGGGTCCTGGCCGAGGCCTTCCTGACGACGGCTGGGACCGAGGCGGTGTTGCTGCCGCAGATCCGCGCCCTGGGCGACCTGGACGAGGGCGAGCCGCCGTTCGAGGCAGGGGACATCGCCCTGGACCTGCCGCCCGCCATCGATCCCCTGCGCCGCCGATTCGAGCTGGCCGGGCTGGTGGCGGCGCATGAGGACCTGCTGGAGCGCCGCCTCGACGCCGGGGCGGCGCTGGAACTCGCCGACGCGCTGGCGGCCTTCCTCGACGCCCGGCAGATCGAGGAACAGACCGATCCCGACGCCATCGCCGCCCTGGTGGAGGGCGACCTCGCCCGCCACTGGCAGGTCTCCGCCGACTTCCTGAAGGTCGCCACCCACGCCTGGCCCCGCCGCCTGGACGAACTGGGCCTGATGGATGTGGCCGCCCGGCGGGTGGCCCTGACCCGCCGCCTGGCGGAGCGGTGGGCCGAGGCGCCGCCGGATCATGTGATGATCGCCGCCGGGTCCACCGGCTCGGCCCCGGCCTCGGCCGATCTCCTGGCCGCTATCGCCCGCGCGCCGCGCGGGGCGGTGGTGCTTCCCGGCCTGGACACCGATCTCGCCGACGACGCCTGGGACGAGGTGGGGGAATCCCATCCCCAGGGGACGCTCAAGCGACTGCTGCAACGGGCGGGCCTGGATCGCGGTGCGGTCCGGCCCTGGGAGCCGGCCGCCCTGCGCGAGCCCAAGGGGCGCTGGCGCCGGCGGCTGATCAACGAGGCTCTGCGTCCGCCGGCCTCTACGGCCGACTGGCTCACCCAGATCGTGCGGCTGCGCGAGGAGGGCGGGCCCGAGGTCGAGGACGCCATCGCCACCGGTCTTGAGGGTCTGAGCGTCATCACTGCCCGGGCCGACGAGGAGGCCGCCGCCGTCGCCGCCCTGCTGCTCCGGGAGGCCCTGGAGACGCCCGGCAAGACCGCCGCCCTGATCACCCCGGATGACGGCCTGGCCCGGCGGGTAAGCGCGCGTCTGGCCCGATGGGGGATCAGCGCCGACTCCTCCGCCGGCCAACCCCTGGCGGGGACGCTCACCGCCGTGCTCGCAAGTCTCCTGGCCCGGCTCGTCGCCGACCCTGAGAACCCGGTGGCGCTGCTCGGTATCCTCAAACATCCGTTGACGCGGTTAGGCCGCGATCTCGACGGCCTGGATCCGGCGCGGGAAGCGCTGGAGCGGTACGGCCTGCGCGGGCCGCGCCTGGACCACTGGTCGAGCCTCGCCAGCCGGCTGGACATCGCTCTCACCGCCGCCGAGACCGCCGATCCGCCCGCTCCGGGCCGCGTCGCCGCGGTGAAGACGGCGCAGGCGTTAGCGCCCGATCTCACGGCCCTGCTGGATGCCGTGGCCGCGCCGTTCGCGGACGGCGACGCCCGCCCGGCCGATGCGGCGCGGGCGATCGCCAGCGCTATCGAAGCCCTGGCGACCGGACCCGACGCCGCGCCCGCCGGCCCCTGGTCGGGTCAAGCTGGCGAGGCCCTGGGCGCCCTGCTTTCCGGCCTGATCTCGGACAGCGACGCCCTGCCGCCCGCCAGCGCCAAGGGCTTTGCCGAACTTCTCGACGCCCTGCTGTCGCGCGAGCGCATCCGGCCGGGCGGCGCCACCCATCCGCGCCTGAAAATCCTGGGTGTGCTCGAGGCGCGCATGCTGCGGGCCGATCGCCTGATCCTCGCGGGGCTCGAGGAAGGCGTCTGGCCGCAGGCGGCGCCGATCGATCCGTTCCTGTCCCGGCCCATGCGCGAGCGCCTCGGCCTGCCGCCGCCCGAGCGGCGCATCGGTCTGTCGGCGCACGACTTCGCCCAGGCCGCCTGCGCGCAGGAGGTGATCCTGTTGCATTCCGCCCGCGTCGGCGGCTCGCCGGCCGTGCAATCGCGCTGGTTGTGGCGGCTGCAGACCCTGGTCAAGGGCGGTGGGCTCGACCTGCCGGATCGGCCGGAGATTCTGGCCTGGGCCCAGGCCCTGGACGCGCCCCTGGCCGATCCGCCGCCGGCCCTGCGCACCGCCCAGCGCCCGGCCCCGACCCCGCCGGTGAGCGCCCGGCCGCGCAAGCTGTCGGTGACGGCGGTGGAGCGCTGGCTGCGCGATCCCTATGGCCTCTACGCCCAGGCCGTCCTCGGCCTGCGCCCCATGGAGCGCCCCGACGAGCCGGTGGAGGCCCGGGCCAGAGGCACGGCGATCCACGCCGCCTTCGAGCGGTTCTCTCTGGACCATCCCGATACCCTCCCCGACGACCCCGAGGCGGTGTTCTCGGCCCTGCTGCAGACGGCCCTGCGCGAGGCCGGGCTGCCGCCCGCCCGCATGGCCCGGGAGCAGGCCCTGGCCGACAACGTCGCGCCTTGGGTGATCGACTTCGAACGCCGCCGCCGCCAGGGCGCGCGGCTGTTCGTGGAGCGCAGGGGCGAGTTGGCGTTCCCGGCGCCCGCCGGTTCGTTCCTGTTGACCGCCAGGGCCGACCGGATCGAGGCGCGGGGCGCCGTCGGCGCGGTGATCGACTTCAAGACCGGCGCCGCGCCCTCGAAAAAGCAGGTGACATCCGGCATCTCACCCCAGCTGACCCTCACGGGGGCGATCCTGGCGGCCGGCGGCTTCGCCGGGCTCGGGCGGCTGACGCCCGGCGAACTCCTCTATGTTCGCGTGAACGGCGGGCGGATCCCGGGGGTGGAGGAGGAGCGCGGGAACGGCGACGCGCCCGCCCTGGCGACTGACGCGCTGGAGGGGCTGAAGCGCAGGGTGGCCATCTTCGATAATCCCGCCACGGCCTATCGCGCCTGGGCCATGCCGCAGTTCATCGGCAAGTTCGGCGGCGACTACGACCATCTTGCCCGGCTGTGGGAGTGGCACGTGGTGGGCGACGCCGGTGCGGAGGGCGCGGAGTGACCGCCCCCCTCGATCCCCAGGTCCAGGCTTCCGATCCGCGCGCCTCGGTGTTCGTGGCCGCCAACGCCGGCTCGGGCAAGACCACCACCCTGGTGAACCGCGTGGCCCGGCTGCTGCTCGACGGCGCGCGGCCCGAGGCGATCCTGTGCGTGACCTACACCAAGGCCGGGGCGGCGGAGATGCAAAGCCGCCTGTTCGACAAGCTGGGGTCCTGGGCCGTAGCGCTCGACGACGTGCTGGAGGAAGAACTTGGCGCGATCGACGAGACCGGCCGCAATTTCTCGGAGGCGCGCGCGCTGTTCGCCCGCGCCCTGGAGACGCCCGGCGGACTGAAGATCCAGACCATCCACGCCTTTTGCGAGAAGCTGCTGCGGCGATTCCCGCTTGAGGCGGGCGTCTCGCCGGGCTTCCAGGTGCTGGAGGACGCCGCCGCCGCCGAAGTCTCGCGCCGGGCGCGCGAGGCGGTCGCCGCCGCCGCCCTGGACCTGCCCGAGACCCGTCTTGCCGAGGCCTACCGCCACTTCGCCGTGGAGCTGGACTGGGGGGCGTTCAACGACATGTTCGCCGCCTTCGAGACCCGGCGCGCGGCGATCGCCGCCTATGTGGCCGCCTGCAACCGCAAGGGCGACGTGACGCGCGATGTCTGGCGGCGCTGCGGCTTCGACGCGCCGGAGACGCTCGAGGACATGCAGAGCGAGGCCGTGGCCCGCATCCGCTGGGGGGCCTGGGAGCGGGCCGCCGAGACCTTGCTGCGGAGCGACAAGGTCACCGACCAGAGGCTTGGCGCGGGGATGAGCGTGGCCGGGCCGCGGTCCAGTTTCGCCGAGATCTGGGCTCTCTTCTCCACCAAGGGCGGCGAGCCCCTGGCGCGCCTGGGCACCAATTCGGTGGAGTCCCGCACGCGAACCTGGCTGGCCGAGGAGCAGGCCCGGCATGACGAGACGCGAAAGCGGCTGCTGGCCGCCAAGGTCGCGCGCGACACCGACCTCGCCCTGACCCTGGCCGTGGCCTACGCCGCCTTCTACGACGCCGAGAAAGCCCAGCGTGGCGCCCTCGACTTCGCCGACCTCATCGCCCGCACCCACCGTCTGCTGGGCCAGGATGGGGAGGCCGCCTGGGTGCTCTACAAGCTGGACGGCGGGCTGGATCACATTCTGCTGGATGAGGCCCAAGACACCGCGCCCGAGCAGTGGGACATTCTGCGCGCCCTGACCGGCGAGTTCTTCAGCGGGTCCGGCACGCGGGACGGGGGCCGCACGATCTTCGCCGTGGGCGACGAGAAGCAGTCGATCTTCTCCTTCCAGGGCGCGGCGCCGGAGCAGCTGGCGTCGCAGACCCAGGCGTTCGGGCGGCTGGCGATCGAGGCCCGGCAGCGCTTCGGTGAGATCAAGCTGCTCGACAGTTTCCGGTCCCGGCCGGAAGTTCTCTCCTTCGTTGACGCCGTGTTCAAGCCGCCGGAACTCCTCGCCGGATTGAAGCCATCTGTAGGCGAAAACATCGTGCCCTTCCCCCTGGCGCATACCCTTCGGCTGCCGGAGGGCGGCTGCGTGGAGTTGTGGCCGCTGGAAGTGGGGGCGCCGGGAGAGGAGCCCGATGTCTGGGCGCCGGTGGACGCCGGCGGCGGGACCAGCGCGGTCAAGCTCCTGGCTACGCGGCTCGCCCGCGCGGTGGTCGCCATGGTTGCCCGGGGCGATGGCGTGCGCGACCGGCGGACCGGCCGGGCGAGGCCGGTGGTGTTCGGTGACGTGCTGATCCTGGTGCGGCGGCGCTCGGCCCTGTTCCATGAGATCATCCGCGCCCTCAAGCGCGAGGGTGCGCCAGTGGCCGGGGCCGACCGGTTGAAGCTGTCCGAGCACGGCGTGTTTCAGGACCTTCTGGCCCTGGGCCGGTTCGCACGGTTTCCGGGCGACGATCTGACCCTGGCGGGCCTGCTGCGCAGTCCCTTCTGCGATCTGGACGAGGAAAGCCTGTTCGACTTGGCCCACGACCGGAGAGGGCGACTTTGGGATGTCCTGCGCCGCCGGGCGGATGAGCGGCCTGACTGGGGCGCCGCGGTTGACCGGCTCGGCTGGGCCATGGCCGAGGCCCAAAGAGTCTCGCCGTTCGACTTCTACAACCGCTTTCTCGGCCGGTTGGACGGCGAGGGGCTTTCCATGCGGCGGCGGCTGCTGACACGGCTCGGCGGCGAGGGCGAGGAGGCGCTGGACGCCTTCCTGGCCCAGACTCTTGAAGCGGAGGGCCGGGGGCAACGCGACCTCGAGAGCTTCATCGCCGCCATGGCGGCCAGCGAGATCGAGATCAAGCGCGAGCCCGAACTTGCCCGGACCGGCGGCGGCGAAGTGCGGGTGATGACTGTCCACGGGGCCAAGGGCCTGGAGGCGCCCGTGGTCATCCTGCCCGACACCACGACCCGGGCCACGCCCCAGGCTGGCGCCCTCTTGGAAACCGCCGACCACGGCTTCCTGTGGGCGCCTCGCAAGCTGCATGACTGCCCGGCTTCGGCGGACGCCCGCGAGGCGCGGATCAAGGCCACCGAGCACGAGTCCGCCCGGCTGCTTTATGTCGCCCTGACCCGGGCGCGCGACCGGCTGATCGTGTGCGGCGTCAAGGGCCAGACCGCCGGCTACGAGCGGAGCTGGTATGACTGGGTCAACAGGGCTTTCGATGACGCGCCAAACCAGGCTTTCGCTCTGGAGGAGGGCGGGGAGGGTCGCCGCTACGGTCCTGAGCCCGTTCCGGCCAGAGCCTCATTGCGAAGCGTTACCGCGCCGCCGGCCCCGCCGGCCTGGACCGCCGGTCTCGCGCCGCCCGAGCCGGCCCTCGCGCGCTATGCCTCGCCTTCGGCCGTGGGCGAGAGTGCGGCCGGTCCATCGCCCTCGCCGCTCGCCTCTGTGGGCGGTCTTGGCCGCTACCGTCGCGGCGATCTGATCCATCGCCTGCTGCAACTGCTGCCGGATTTGCCGGAGGACAGGCGCCCCGACGCCGCCCGCCGGATTCTCTCGCGCGAGCGGGATCTGACCGAGGCCCAGAGAGCGGAGATGGCGGCGGCGGCGCTGGGCGTGCTCAGCGATCCGCGTTTCGCGGCTGTGTTCGGACCCGGCTCCCGCGCCGAGGCGGCCCTGGCCGGCGCGGCGAAGCGCCTGCCGGCGGGACTCTCTGTGTCTGGGCGCATGGACCGGCTGGTGGTGCAGCCGGACCGGGTGATGGTGATCGACTACAAGACCAACCGGCCCGCCCCCGGCAGGATCGAGGATGTCGATAGGGCCTATGTGACCCAGATGGCGATCTATTGGGCGGTCCTCAGCGAGATCTATCCGGGCCGCGCCGTCGAGGCGGCCCTGGTGTGGACGGATGGGCCCAAGCTGATGCCTGTCCCGGAGGCGGCCATGCGGGCGGCTCTGGAGGCTTTGCCGGCCCAGGCCTGACGATCAAAGCCCGAGCGAGAGATTGGTCTCGGACGCCTCGCTGGCGTCGCTGTGCACCTCCTCGCGGATCACGCGCAGGGTCACGGCCGTGAGATACTGCAACAGGGCGATATTGAGTTCGCCGTACTCCGGCCAGAGCACCTGGTCGATGAAGGCCTTGGGGGCCTTGACCATGACCGTGGTGAGCCGCTGGCGGGGCAGGCGATAGGGCTCCAGCCCATAGCGGCGGCAGAGGGCCACGAACAGCCGGCGGGACCACTGGTCGCTGATCGAGAACTGCAGGTCCACGGCCGGCTCGGCGCGCTGTAGGTTGGCCAGCCGGGCCCGCACCCGGGTCAGGGCCGCGCCGGCGGCCAGCCGCTCGCCATCCGTGCCCGCGCCGGCGAACAAGGCCTCGATCTTGCGCAGTTTTTCCCTCAGGTGGCTTTCTTCTGACATCGCCGCCGACATACCCCCATGACGCCGCGAGCGGACCATGGCCGCCGGCGCCGGTCAATCGCTCTGCAGACGGCCGATCTGAGGGCGGCGCCAGAATTTCTCCACCCCCCAAGCCGTCATCCTTTCTCCGCGGCGGTTGACGGCGGAGCCGGGCGGCCTACATGCTTGAGGCCCAACCGGAGTGTCACATGAGCACCGTCGCCGTTACCGATTCGTCCTTCGAGACCGATGTCCTGAACTCGTCCACGCCTGTTCTGGTGGACTTCTGGGCCGAGTGGTGCGGCCCCTGCCGCCAGATCGCGCCGTCCCTTGAGCAGATCGCCACGGAACTGGCCGGCGCGGTCACTGTCGCCAAGCTCGATATCGAGAACTCGCCGCTGACCCCTTCGCGCTACGGCGTGCGCGGCATTCCGACCATGATGCTGTTCAAGGACGGACAGATGGCGGCGATGAAGGTCGGCGCCATGCCCAAGGCCAAGATTCTCGAGTGGCTGGCCGAGACCGGGATCAAGGCGTCCGCCTGATCCACCGCACGTCCGCCTCCACGGGCGGATGCCAGTTTGCTGAAACCAGCCCCGGAGCGTCGTCGCTCCGGGGCTTTTCCGTTTGAGGCCTTTCGCGTGACTTGACTCGTTCGTTCGAACGAACGAGCCTTGTGTCATGTCCGATGCCCTCCTCGACGCGGCGGTCAGTCAGTTCGGCGATCTCGGCCTTGCCGGCGCCAGTACGCGAGCCATCGCCGCGGCGGCCGGTATCGCCATGTCCACCATCACCTACCGCTACGGCGGCAAGGATGGCCTCTACCTCGCCGCCGCCGACTATATCGCCCGGACGATCGGCGAACGCATGCAGCCGGCCCTGCCCGCGCGGGCGGGCGACCCGCTCGATCGCATTCTCGGTCTGGTGCGCGGCTTCACCGCCTTGATGCTGTCGGAAGAGTCCCGGCCCTGGGCCCGGTTCATTATCCGCGAACAGATGCAGCCCACGGCGGCCTTCGACCGATTGTGGGACGGCGCCATGCGGGAGGTTCTCGACTCTTTGGCCACCGGAGTCATGGCGGCCACCGGCCGGACCGACGTCAAGGCCGCGCGCCTGACCGCCATGACGTTTCTGGGTCAGGTGCTGGTTTTCCGCGCCGCCCGCGCCGCGGTCATGCGCGCGCTTGAACGCGAAGAGCTCGAGCCTGACGATGTCGCCGCCATCCACGGCCGGATCGAAGCCAATATCCGCGCCATCCTCAACGCCGAGGCCGTCCAATGACCCCCCGCCTTCGACTCGGCCTCGTGGCCGGCGTCATCGTCCTCCTGGCCATCTCGGCCGCGGCGACGCGAGGCTTCGGCCTGTTCAGGCCGGTCTCCGGCGGGGATCTCAGGCTTTATGGCAATGTCGACATCCGGGAGGTCGATCTCGCCTTCCGCGTTCCGGGGCGCATCGCCGCCATGACCGCGGAGGAGGGAACGCGGGTCGCCGCCGGGGCGCGGCTGGCCGAACTCGACCGCCGTCCGCTGGCCGACCGCCTGGCCGCGGCCGACGCCCGGGTCGAGGCGGCGCGGGCCCAACTCGCCAAGCGCGTCGCGGGGCCAAGGCCGCAGGAAATCGCGGCGGCGGCGGCGGAACTGGCTCAGCGGCGGGCCACCCTGGTGGCGGCCCAGGCCGACTATGACCGGCGTCGCCCGCTGGTCTCCGCCGGGGCCGTGAGCCAGGCCGTGTTCGATCAGACCGAGGGCGCCTGGCGCGCGGCGCAGGCCGGAGTTCAGGCCGCCGAGCAGGCCCTGTCGCTGCAACGTGCGGGGTCGCGCAAGGAAGACATCGACGGCGCCCGCGCCGATCTCGCCACCGCCGTCGCCGAACAGAGCGCGGCGCGGACCGACCTCGCGGACTCCGTGATTGAGGCTCCGTCGCCGGGCGTGATCCTGACCCGCGCCCGCGAGCCCGGCGCCATCGTCGGCGCGGGTGAAACGGTCTTCACCCTGACCATCGACCGGCCGGTGCGTGTCCGCGCCTATGTGGCCGAGCCGGACCTCGGCCGCGTCCGGCCGGGGCTGACCGTGACCGTGACGGCCGACGGCGCGCCGCGCGTCTATCACGGGGTTGTCGGCTACGTGTCGCCCACGGCGGAGTTCACCCCCAAGACGGTGGAGACCCGCAGTTTGCGCGCCGACCTGGTCTACCGGCTGCGGGTGATGGTCACCGACGCCGACGACGCTCTGCGCCAGGGTCAGCCGGTCACCGTCACCCTGGCGGCGGGCGGACGGCGGAAATGACCGTGGTCGCCGCCGCGCGCGGCGTCACCAAACGCTTCGCCCCGCGCGGCCCGGCGGCCCTTGACGACGTGACCCTGGAGATCGCGGCCGGACGGGTGACCGGCCTCGTGGGCCCTGACGGGGCGGGAAAGACTACCCTGATCCGGATCCTCGCGGGTCTGCTTCGGCCGCAGTCCGGGCAGGTAGAGGTTCTCGGCGGTCCGGCCGGCGCCATGGCCGGGGACGTCGGCTACATGCCCCAGCGCTTCGGACTCTATGAGGACCTCTCGGTCCGGCAGAACCTGACCCTCTATGCCGAACTTCGGGGTTTGCCGCGCGCCGAGCACGATGCCGTGTTCGACCGCCTGCTGGCTTTCACCGACCTGAAGCGCTTTCAGGGCCGTCTGGCCGGTCAACTCTCCGGGGGCATGAAGCAGAAACTGGGTCTGGCCTGCGCCCTGGTGCGCACGCCCCGGCTGCTGCTTCTGGACGAGCCGAGCGTCGGGGTCGATCCGATCTCCCGCCGAGAATTGTGGAGCATGGTCGGCGCCCTGGTGGACGAGGGCATCGGGGTCCTTTGGTCCACAGCCTATCTCGACGAGGCCGAGCGCTGCGCCGAGGTCTGTCTGCTCAACGCCGGCCGGCGCCTGTTCGCGGGGCGGCCCGCCGATCTCACCCAGCGGGCGGCGGGGCGGGTGTTCCGTCTGGAGGCGTTCGCCGGCGGCAAGCGCGACGTGCTGGCGCGCACCCTGAACCGGCCCGAGGTCAGCGACGGAACCCTCCAGGGCCGGTCGGTGCGCCTGGTCATGGCGGCAGGCGAGGGCGCGCCGTCGCCCAAGCTATTCGCCGCCGGGGAGGGCGCGCGGGTTATCCCCGCCAACCCCCGGTTCGAGGACGGCTTTGTGGACATCCTTGGTGGGGCCGGGAAAGGGACGAGTGCTCTGGCGGCGACCTACGCCGAAGCCCCGCGCGGCGAAGGGCCGGCGATCGAGGCCCGGGCGCTCACAAAGCGTTTCGGCGAGTTCACCGCCGCCCAGGACATCTCTTTGAACGTGGCGCGCGGGGAGATCTTCGGCCTTCTGGGTCCCAACGGCGCGGGCAAATCCACCACGTTCAAGATGCTTTGCGGCCTGCTCACGCCAACGTCAGGTCAGGGCTTTGTGGCCGGACGAGGATTTGCCGCCTCGGGCGCCTCAGCCCGTTCGCGCCTGGGCTACATGGCCCAGAAATTCTCGCTCTATGGCGATCTCTCGGTGGCTCAGAACCTCGCCTTCTTCGCCGGGGTCTACGGGCTGCGCGGCGCCAAGGCCCGGGCGCGGACCGAGGCGCTGGTCGAGATCTTCGATCTCTCCCGCTATCTGCCCGACAACGCCGGCGCCCTGCCGCTCGGCTACAAGCAACGCCTGGCCCTGGCCTGCGCGGTCATGCACGAACCCCCGGTGCTGTTTCTGGACGAGCCCACTTCGGGGGTCGATCCGATCACCCGGCGGGAGTTCTGGACCCACATCAACGGCCTGGTGGAGCGTGGCGTCTCGGTGCTGGTCACCACCCACTTCATGGACGAGGCCGAGTACTGCGACCGGATCGCCCTGATCTATCGCGCCCGGGAAATCGCCACGGGCACGCCGGACGCCCTGCGGGCCCAGGCCGCGGCGCTCACCGGCGCCGCCGACCCCACCATGGAAGACGCCTTTATCGCCCTGATCGAGGCCGCGGACATGGCGCGTGAGCAGGCGGCGGCATGACGGTTTTCAGTCTCCGGCGGCTCGCGGCCCTGACCGTGAAGGAGGTGGTGCAGATCGGCCGCGATCCCTCCACCCTGTTGATCGCCTTCGTCCTGCCGCTCATCCTGATGGTGCTGTTCGGCTACGGCGTTTCGCTCGACACGGCGCGGACCAGGGTCGGCCTGGCGCTGGAAGACGACAGCGCCGCGGCGGTGGGTCTGGCCGAGAGCTATCAGAACTCCCGCTGGTTCGATGTCACCATGGCCCACGCTGTCGCCCCGCTGCGACGCGAGCTTGTGGCGGGCCGGATCCGGGCGGTGATCGTGATTCCGGCCGACTTCGGGGGCGGCCGGGCCCGGGGCCGAACACCGCCGGTCGAGGTGATCACCGATGGTTCCGAGCCTAACACCGCCAGTTTCGTAGCCGCCTACGCCGAAGGCGTCCGGGCCGCCTGGGCGGGCGAACGGCGGCCGCGGGTCAGGATCGAGCCGCGCTTCTGGTTCAATCCTGAGCTGAAGAGCCGGTTCTTCCTTGTGCCCGGCGCCATGGCCATCGTCATGACCATGATCGGCACCCTGCTCACCGCCCTGGTGGTGGCCAGGGAGTGGGAGCGCGGAACCACCGAGGCCCTGTTCGCGACGCCCATCACCATGCTGGAATTCCTGATCAGCAAGCTCGCGCCCTATTTCGTCCTGGGCCTGATCTCCATGTCGCTGTGTGCGATCTTCGCGGTGACGGTGTTCGGCCTGCCATTCCGGGGATCGCCCCTGACCCTGCTGGCCATCGCCTCGGCCTTCCTGGTTCCGGCTTTGGGCCAGGGCCTGTTCATTTCGGCGGCCACCCGAAATCAGTTCGTGGCCAGCCAGATCGCCCTGCTGTCGGCCTTTCTGCCCGCCCTGCTGCTGTCGGGGTTCCTGTTCGAGATCAGCTCCATGCCGGCGCCGATCCAGTGGCTGACCTACGCCATTCCCGCCCGCTACCTGATCCCGCCGCTCAGCACCGTGTTTCTGGCCGGGGATCTCTGGGATCTGATCCTGCCCGATATCTTCGCCATGCTCGGCTTTGGGGTGCTGTTCTTCGCCCTGGCGTTCCGCTTCACCCGCAAGCGGCTCGACTGATGGGCCGGCTGTGGGCGATCATCGTCAAGGAATTGTGGTCGACCCTGCGCGACCCGCGGGCGCGCATCACCCTGATCGTCCCGCCGATCCTTCAGTTGATGATCTTCGGCCTGGCCACCACGCTTGAGGTGAAGAACTTCAACGTGGGGGTGCTCAATACGTCCGCGGGCCGGGCGAGCTATGAGTTCGTTGAGAAACTGGCCGGAAGTCCGAACGTTGGCCGCATCGTCCGTCTGACCTCGCCTGACGATCTTCGACGGGCGATCGAGAACCAGAAGGTCATCGCCGCGGTGATCATCGACGCGCGCTTCGATCGGGCCGTGGCGGCGGGCCGGCCCGCGACCCTGGGCGTGGTTCTCGACGGCCGACGCTCGAACGCCGCCCAGATCGTCGGGGGATATATCAATGCGATCGCTGCCGGTCTGGCCCCGGGCCGCGCGCCGCCACCGGTCGGAACCATCGTCCGCAACGCCTTCAACCCCAACCTCGACTACCTGTGGTTCACCATGCCCAGCCTGATCATGCTGATCTGCGCGGTCTCGGGCCTGGCGGTGACCGCCCAGTGCGTGGCGCGGGAGCGGGAACTGGGAACCTATGAGCAGCTTCTCGTCTCGCCCTTGCGAACCCATGAAATCCTGATCGGCAAGATGATCCCGCCCCTGCTGTCGGGCCTGTTCAACGGCCTGCTCTACCTCGTGCTGTCCACGACCGTGTTTGGCGTCCCGTTCACCGGCTCCCTGATCCTCTTCTTCCTCACCCTGGTCCTCTATCTGCTCGCCTTGATCGGCGTGGGTATGTTGGTTTCGACCCTGGCGCGGACGCAGCAGCAGGCGTTTCTCGGCTCGTTCCTCGTGGCCGTACCCTCGACCATGCTCTCGGGGTACGCCGGGCCGGTGGACAACATGCCGCCGTGGCTTCGCACGCTCAGCCTTGCCGATCCCTGCCGCCACTATCTGGTGATCGTGCAGGGACTGTTCCTCAAGGCCATGCCGGCCGAGGCGATCTGGCCCAGCGCCTGGCCGCTGATGATCATCGCTGTCGTGACGCTTTCCGCCGCGGCCTGGCTGTTCCGCGCGCGAAAGGAGTAGAGCCCATGCCCCGTTTCACGGCCCTGACGGCCTGTCTGCTCCTGGGGGCGTGCGCGACGGCCCCGGCCGGCCCGCCGCCATCCGGCGCCGGCGGAGCCTGGATTGAGCCTCAGGCGCCCGGCGGCGTGAGCGACACCTGGTGGACCCTGTTCGGCGATCCGCAGCTGGTCTCCCTGATCGACCAGGCGGTGGCCGGCAGCCCCGATCTGCGGGCGGCGGACGCACGGCTCGCCGAGGCGCGGGCGGTGCGTGACGTGGTTCATGGCGCCGAGGGCCCGCAGGGCGGCGCCGAGGCCGCCTACAGCCGCAACCGGTTGAGCGCCAACGGGCAGATTCCGATCGGCCGCATTCCCGGTTTCCGGCGCGATCTGTCCCTGTTCGACGCCGGGTTTGACGCCTCCTGGGAGGTGGATCTGTGGGGCCGCAATCGCGCGGCGGCACGTGCGGCCGGCGATCGCACGCACGCCGCGGAGTCGGCCCGGCGCGAGACCTTGCTGCGTCTTCGCGCCGAGGTGGCGCGCACCTATCTGACTCTTCGCGCGGCCCAGGCGCGGCTCGACTGCGCCCGGGCCGATGCCGCCGCTCAGACGGCGCTCGCCGTCCTCGTCGCCCGACGCGTCGCGGCGGGCGAGAGCGCACGTGGGGATCTTGATCGGGCCGAGAGCCAGGCCCGCGCCGCCTCGGGTGGGGTCCCGACACTGGAAGCTGATGAACGCGAGGCGGCCTACGCCCTGGCACGGCTGCTCGGGCGTCCGCCGGAAGCCGTGGCGGCGACCCTGTTGATCCACCGTCCGATACCTATCCCGCCGACCCTGTTCGGCGCCGGCCTGCGGTCTGATGTCCTGCGCCGGCGCCCTGACGTCGCCCAGGCTGAAGCCCAGCTCGCCGCGGCGCGCGCGGACATCCGGGTGGCGCGGGCGGATCTCTTCCCGCGTCTCTATCTGTCCGGCTTGCTTGGCCAGCAAAGTCAGTCGCTGGGCGACATCGCCCAGGCAGCCAGCACGCGGTTTCAGGCCGGGCCCCAAGTGAGTTGGCCGATTCTGCAGCGCGGGGCGATCAAGGCCAATATACGCGCCGCCGGCGCCCGGGCCGACGGCGCGGCGGCGACCTATGAGGCGGCGGTGTTCGCCGCCCTCGCCGACAGTGAGACTGCGCTCAATCGCGCCGCACGGACTAGCGCGGCGCTGCGGGAGGCCGAGCGGTCGGCGCAGGCGGCCCGGGATGGCCTCGGCCTTGTCGAGCGTCGCCATGCGGCCGGCGAGGACGATCTGAGCGTTGTGCTTGTCGCGAGGTCCAGCCTGGCCCAGGCCGAGCGGCGGCTCGCCGACGCCCGGCTTGGCGCCGCCGTCGCGGTGGTCGCGGCCTTCAAGGCCCTCGGCGTCTGATGTGCGCCGTCAGGTCGGCCAGGTGTCGGGGCTCAGGGCCAGGACATCGCCCATGAAGTGCAGGGAGCCGCAGATCATCACGTGCGGCCGCGGCCCTTCGCCGCCGAGCGCCTCGCGCAAGGCCGCGTCGACACCGTCCACGGCGTCAGCCTTGAGGCCCTGCGACCGCGCCGCCTGGGCGAGGGTCTCGGCCGGGGTGGCGTTGGGCGAGTGGAAGGCTGTCGTGAAGACTCGGGGCGCCAGGTCGGCAAAGGCGGCGAAGAACCCGGACGCATCCTTGCGTCCCAGCATGCCCACGATCAGGGTCACCGGCCGGCCGTCCCGGGCCGCCAGACGCGCGCAGGCCTCGGCCAACGCCCGGCCGGCATGGGGGTTGTGCGCCCCATCGATCCAGATATCGGTGTCGCCGGCCATGGCCGCCAGCGGCCCTTTGGTCAGGCGCTGGAACCGGCCCGGCCAGGTGGCTCCGGCCACGCCGCGGCCGAGGGCGTCCTCCGTCAGACGGTCGTCGTCCAGGGTCAGCAGCGCGGCCACGGCGAGCCCGGCGTTGGCATACTGGTGCGGGCCGATAAGGCCGGGCGGCGGCAGGTCCAGCAGGCGGTCGCCGCACTGAACGATCAGGCGGCCGCGCTCCTCCCAGGCGTCGAAATCCTGGCCCATGAGACTGAGCGGCGCGCCAAGGTCCTCGGCCTCGCGGACGATGACGGTTTCAGCATCGGGAAGTTGCCGGGCCGCGACCACGGGCCGTCCGGCCTTGATGATGCCGGCCTTTTCCCAGGCGATCTTGGAGAGCTCCGGCCCCAGCATCTCCAGATGGTCGTAGTCCACGGGCGTGATCACGCTGACGGCCGGACTGGCGAAGACATTGGTGGCGTCGAACCGCCCGCCGAGACCAACCTCGATGATCGACAGGTCGGCCGGAACCTGGGCGAAGGCGTGGAAGGCCAGGGCGGTGGTGATCTCGAAAAAGCTGATTGGCTCGCCCTGGTTGGCGGCCTCCACCTCGTCGATCCGATCGGACAGCTGAGCGTCGGTGATCAGGGTTCCGGCGATGCGGATCCGCTCGGCGAAGCGCACCAGATGAGGCGAGGTGAGGACGTGGACGGTGAGGCCCGCCGCCTCGGCCATGGCGCGCAGAAACGCGGTGGTGGAGCCTTTGCCGTTGGTGCCGGCCACGTGAATGACCTGGCCCATGCGGTCCTGCGGCCGGCCGAGAGCGTCGAGCAGTCGCTCGATTCGCGCCGTGGACAGATCGATCAGGGAGGGGTGCAGGGCGCGGAGACGCCGGATCGCCCCGTCGGAGGCGCGGATCGCGTCGTAGTCCGGGGCGGCGGGCGTGGTCAGGCGGCGGCGGGGCGGGCGCGCCCCATCATCAGCGTGCGCAGGATCGATGCGAGCATGCCCGGGAGATCCTTGCGGGCCACCACATGGTCGACCATGCCGCGCTCCTCCAGGAATTCGGCGGTCTGGAATCCCGGCGGCAGGGACTCGCGGATCGTGTCCTCGATCACCCGCCGTCCGGCGAAGCCGATGGTGGCGCCGGGTTCCGACAGGTGAACATCGCCGAGCATGGCGTAGGAGGCGGTGACGCCGCCCGTCGTCGGATCGGTCAGGACGACCACATAGGGAAGTTTCTTCTGCCGCAGACGCTGGATGGCCACGGTTGTGCGGGCCATCTGCATCAGGGAAATGGCGCCTTCCTGCATACGGGCGCCGCCGGAGGCCGAGAAGACCACGAACGGGCACTGACGCCGCACGGCGTCCTCGGCGGCGGTGATGAAGGCTTCGCCGGCGGCCGAGCCGAGGGATCCGCCCATGAAGGTGAAGTCCTGCACCAGAACCACGGTCGGCACGCCGCCGACTTCGCCGAACCCGGCCATCATGGCGTCGGTCTGGCCAGTGGTCCTGCGGGCGGTCTCGAGGATCGCCTTGTAGGGTTTGCCATAGTTGAACCCGAGCGGGTCGTCGGCGGTGGCCGGTAGGGCGATCGGATCGAACCGGCCCTCGTCGAAGGTATAGGCGAAGCGCAGGGCGGGCCGGATGCGCATGTGCCGGCCGGCCGGCGTGACCCACAGGGCCGCCTCAAGGTCCGGGCGATAGATCATCTCCCCGGTGTCGGGACACTTTTCCCAGAGATTGTCGGACGGTGTTTCCCGGCGGGTCACCAGCTTCCGCACGCCGGGGGCGATCTTGGCCAGCCATCCCACCCGCGCGGCGGGCGGCGGCGGGGTCTTGGGGCGGTCGTCCTCAGCCATGGGCCTGGGCCGGAACACGGGCGGCGCGGATCGCCGCGCTGAGGTCGGCGGCGACGCCCAGGGCTCTGGCCACAGGGTCCTCGCCGGCGGCGAGGGCGTCGGCCACGGCATCGACAAGGGCGGAGCCCACCACGGCGGCGTCGGCCACCCGGGCGATCTCTGCCGCCTGTGCCGGGGTGCGGATGCCGAAACCCACGGCGACCGGCAGGCCGCTGGCGGTCCGGACACGGGCGACGGCGGGAGCGACATCGGCGGCGACGGCGGCCTTGGCGCCGGTCACGCCGGCCACCGACACGTAGTAGACGAAGCCGCGAGTGCGACGCGCAACGATGGCGAGCCGGGCGTCATCCGTCGTCGGCGTGGCCAGGCGGATAAGGTCGACGCCGGCGGCGTCGAGGGCGTCGGCCAGGGGGTCGGCCTCCTCGGGCGGACAGTCGACCGCGATCAGCCCGTCAACGCCCGCCGCGGCGGCCTGGGCCGCGAAGGGGCCATAGCCGAGACTGACGATGGGGTTCAGATAGCCCATCAGGACGATCGGCGTGGTCTGATCGGTCTCGCGGAACCGCCGGGCCATCTCGAACACGCCCTCGAGGCTGGCGCCCTTGGCCAGGGCGCGCAGGGCGGCCCGCTGGATCGGCGGTCCATCGGCCATAGGGTCGGAGAAGGGAATGCCCAGTTCGATCAGGTCGGCGCCGGCGGCGGGCAGGCCCCTGAGGATCGCCAGCGCCGTGTCCGGATCGGGATCGCCGGCCATGACATAGGTGACGAAGCCGGCGCGGTTCTGGCGCGCCAGTTCGGCGAAGCGGGTCTGGATGCGGCCGCCGCTCATCCCGCGTCTCCCAGGGCGACACCCAGGCGGGCCGCGACTGTGGCCAGGTCCTTGTCACCCCGGCCGGAGAGGTTCAGCACCACCGTTCCGCCCTTGCCGATCTCCGCGCAAATCTCGGGGAGACGCGCCAGGGCATGGGCGGATTCCAGCGCCGGGACGATGCCTTCGAGCTTGGCGCACAGCTTGAACGCCTCCAGGGCGTCCTCGTCGGTGGCGCTCAGATAGCGCACGCGCCCCACGTCGTGCAGCCAAGCGTGCTCCGGGCCGATGCCGGGATAATCGAGGCCGGCCGAGATCGAGTGAGCCTCGGTGATCTGACCGTCGCCATCCTGCAGCAGATAGGTCTTGTTGCCGTGCAGCACCCCCGGCCGGCCGCCGGCCAGAGCCGCGGCGTGGCGTCCCGTGCTCATGCCATCGCCGGCGGCCTCGACCCCGAAGATCTTCACCGACTCGTCGTTGAGAAAGGGATGGAACAGGCCGATGGCGTTGGAGCCGCCGCCCACGCAGGCGACCAGGGCGTCGGGCAGGCGACCTTCGATCTCCATCATTTGGGCGCGCGTCTCGACGCCGATGACCCGCTGAAAATCGCGGACCATCATGGGATAGGGATGCGGACCTGCCGCGGAGCCGATGAGATAGTAGGTGTCGCCGACATTGGTCACCCAGTCCCGCAGCGCCTCGTTCATGGCGTCCTTCAGGGTCGAGGCGCCGCTGGTGACCGGCCGGACCTCGGCGCCTAGCAGATTCATGCGCAAAACGTTGGGCGCCTGACGCTCCACATCGACGGCGCCCATGTAGACCACGCAGGGCAGGCCGAAGAGGGCGCAGACCGTGGCCGTGGCCACCCCATGCTGCCCCGCGCCGGTCTCGGCGATGATCCGGGTCTTGCCCATGCGGCCGGCCAGCAGGATCTGGCCCATGCAGTTGTTGATCTTGTGCGCGCCGGTGTGATTGAGCTCCTCGCGCTTCAGATAGACCTTGGCGCCGCCAAAGTGCTCTGTAAGACGCCGGGCGAAATAGAGCGGGCTGGGGCGGCCGACATAGGTGCTCAGGTAGCCGTTCAGTTCGCGATGGAATTCAGGGTCGGCGTTGGCGGCCTCGTAGGCCTCCTCCAGCGCCAGAACGAGCGGCATCAGGGTCTCTGGCACGAAACGGCCGCCGTAGTCTCCGAACCGGCCTTTGGAATCTGGAAAGGCCAGATAGTCGTTGCGGGACGCGATCTGCGTCAGAGTGTCGGCGGATGTCATGGTGTCAGGCCCGGCGAACCGCCTCGAGAAAGGCGCCAATGAGAGCGGGGTCCTTTAGTCCCGCGCCTCGCTCCACGCCAGAGGAAACGTCGACCATGGGCGCGCCCGATGCGCGGATCGACTCCGCCACGTTCCAGGGGTCGAGGCCGCCGGCGAGGAACCAGGGTCGTTCGAACCGTCGCCCGGCCATGATCGCCGCGTCGAAACGCGCGCCCAGGCCACCGGGGCGGGCGGCGCCGGCGGGCGCCTTGGCGTCGAACATCAGGTGATCGACGAGACCGTCGAAGTCCCGGGCCGCGTCGAGATCGCCGCTCTCGGCCACGGGCAGGACCTTGATCAGGCGCGCGCCGGAGCGACGGGCGATCTCGGCCGCCCGGGCCGGTGTCTCCCGGCCATGCAGCTGGATGAAGTCCGGCGCCAGGTCGGCGGTGATCCGGTCCACCAGGGCGTTATCGGGGTCGACGGTCACAGCGACGATCGCCGCCTTGCCCCTGGCCCGCGCAGCCAGCCGACCGGCCGCGACGGGATCGATGTCGCGCGGACTGCGTGGAAAGAACATAAAACCCAGGAACGCCGCCTTGCCGTCGAGGGCGGCGTCCACAGTCTCGGCCGTGGACAGACCGCAGATCTTTGTCAGGGTCATGGACGCGTCGAGGTCAACCGCCGGCCGACCTCGCCGCCAGAAGGTCGCGGATCTCGGTGAGCAGGGCTTCGGAGGGCGTCGGTCCAGCGGGAGCCGGTGGCTCGGCGGCCGCTTCGCGCTTCAGGGAATTGATCGCCTTGACCATCAGGAAGATCACCGCGGCGATGATCAGGAACTGAATGACGTTGTTGATGAAGGCGCCGTAGCTGATCGCCACCTCGGCGGTCTTGGTGGCGGCGTCGGCAGCCTTGAGGACGATCTTCAGGCTGGAGAAATCAGCCCCGCCGGTGGCCAGGCCGATGGGCGGCATCACCACGTCGCTGACCAGGCTGGTGACGATCTTGCCGAACGCGCCGCCGATCACCACGCCGACGGCCAAGTCGACGACATTGCCGCGCGCGATGAAATCGCGGAATTCCTTGAATACCGACATCGTCCGAGAGTCCTCCAGCGATTTCCAAGCGGATCGGCAAGCCGATCACGGCGACGCGCGCCTCGGCGAGTCCGATAGCCACACCGGACCGCGGATGCAATCGCGTGGGGCTTGGCTAGTCGGCGTTGAGCCGGGCGCGAAGCTCCTTGCCGCTCTTGAAGAACGGCACGTGCTTGGCCTTGACCTTCACGGATTCGCCTGTGCGTGGATTGCGGCCCGGGCGAGCGGGGCGACTGCGGACCGAGAAGGCGCCGAAGCCCCGAAGCTCGACACGTCCGCCGTTCTCGAGCGCTTCGATCATACTTTCCAGGATGACGGACACGACGTGTTCCACATCCCGTTGGGTGAGGTGCGGATTTTCCGCCGCCAGCGCCGAAATGAGCTCTGATTTGATCATGACACTCTCGCCCCCCGAAAGGCGACCTTGGGTAAATCGAATTGTAATTTCAAGTGTTTAAAAACCCCCCTCGGCTTCTGGCGACCGGGGTCCGGACAAAACGCCTGAAATGCGGACGCGCCACGGTCCGTTGGAGGACCGTGGCGCGTTGTACGCTACTCCTTGTTCGACGCCTTTTCCCGCAGCGCCGCGCCCAGGATATCGCCCAGGGACGCTCCGCTGTCGGAGGAGCCGAATTTTTCGATCGCCTGCTTGTCCTCGGCCATTTCCAGGGCCTTGACCGACAGACCGACCCGACGGGCGGCCTTGTCGACATTGGTCACCTGGGCGTCGAGACGGTCGCCGACGGCGAAACGTTCAGGACGCTGCTCGGACCGGTCGCGGGACAGGTCGGACTTGCGGATGAAGGCGGTCATCGGCGCGTCCTCGGGACCGAACTTCACCTCGATACCGCCCGAGGTGATCTCGACGACGGTGGTGGTGACAGTCTGGCCCTTGCGGAACACGTCGCCGCTCATGGGATCGCCCGAGAGCTGCTTGATGCCGAGGCTGATGCGTTCCTTTTCGACGTCAACGTCCAGGACGCGGGCCTTGACGCTCTCGCCCTTGGGATAGCGGGCGATAGCTTCCTCGCCGGCCACGTTCCAGTCGATGTCGCTGAGGTGCACCATGCCGTCGATGTCGTTGTCGAGGCCGATGAACAGGCCGAACTCGGTGGCGTTCTTGACTTCGCCTTCGATGGTCGAACCGACCGGATGCTGAGCCAGGAAGTCGTCCCAAGGATTGTTCTGGGCTTGCTTCAGGCCGAGCGAAACACGGCGCTTGGAGGCATCCACTTCCAGCA
>CAIQJF010000021.1 GCA_903872075.1 uncultured Caulobacteraceae bacterium
AGCAGGGTCAGCTTGCCCTGGGCCTCCAGAACGCGCTGGATCACGAACATCACGTCCGGACGGCCGGCGTCATATTCGTCGAACACCAGGGCCATGGGGCGCTGCAGGCACCAGGGCAGCATGCCTTCGCGGAATTCGGTGATCTGCTTGCCGTCTTTCAGGACGATGGCGTCCTTGCCCACC
This sequence comes from uncultured Caulobacteraceae bacterium, assembly GCA_903872075.1. Lineage (GTDB taxonomy): Bacteria > Pseudomonadota > Alphaproteobacteria > Caulobacterales > Caulobacteraceae > Acaudatibacter > Acaudatibacter aquilonius. The sequence goes on from CAIQJF010000021.1 coordinate 184, forward strand.
AGATCGATGCGGCTGACGTGGCTGTCGAGGTTGACCCGGATCAGCGGCCAGTTGAGGCGCGCGGCCACTTGCTCAATGTGCGTCGATTTGCCGGTGCCGTGATAGCCCTGGATCATCACGCGGCGGTCGAAGGCAAAGCCGGCGCAGATCGCGAGGGTGGTCTGGGGGTCGAAGCGATAGGCCTCGTCCATGTCCGGCACATGGCTGTCCTTCGTCGAGAAGGCGGGAACCATCATGTCGGAATCGACGCCAAAGGTCTCGCGGACGGAGACTTGGAGATCGGGAACCAGAGCGAGCAACTGGTCGTCGTTGGGTGCGGGAAGAGTGGTCATGACCAGGGTTCACTAACGCGACCTTGGGGCGGACGCAAACGCCGTCGTAGGGGAAATCACCGCGGAAAAACGCGAAAGGCTCCGAGCCTAGACCAGCTTGGCCTTTTGCAAGGTCTTGTAGGCCTTGATCACGCGCTGAAGCGTGGTTTCGGCCGATCGGTCGCCGCCGTTGGCGTCGGGGTGACAGCGCTTGACCAGTTCGAGGTACCGCAGGCGGATCGCCGGTCCGTCGGCGCCAACCTCAAGGTCGAGATCGGCCAGGGCCTGACGTTCCAGCTTGCCGACGCGGCTGTCCCACACCGACCGGGCCGCAGCCTCGGCTGTCTGGTTCGCGCCAAAAATTCCGTGCGGGTCGTGATAGGCGCCGCGTGTCGCCGCCGCCTCCTTGTTCCGGGCGCCTGACTTAAACGACCACGTCGGCCGCCCGCCGGTGGACATGTCCTCGGTCATACGGGCGCGGATTTCCCCCTCCGACATGCCGGCGAAGAAGTTCCAGTTACGGTTGTATTCGGCCGCGTGCGCCTGGCAAAACCAGTAGTGGTCGAAAGGCAGGTCGCGTGACTTCGGGGCGCGCGTGGAGCCTGCGACCCGACAGCCCTGATAGTCGCATTGTTTTTCACCAGGCTTCAGCGAATGCACATCCTGCTCACGCGCCGCCTCGCCCGGTTTGGGCGGTCGCACGCGGATGTCCACGAAACGCGGACGATATTGAAAGGCGGAAGGCATGGATGAGAGTATGAGGACAGATCGCGACAGTTCAAGAATTGACAGCCAGGAAACGGACTCCGACCATGGGCGCCACCGCCGACGCCATTCGTGACAAGCTCACTGCCGGCCTTTCACCCACGCATCTTGTGATCGACGATGATTCCGCCCGGCACGCCGGTCATTCCGGCGCGCGACCCGGTGGGGAAAGCCATTTCAACGTTACGGTCGAATCCTCGGCCTTCACGGGCCTGCGCCCGGTCGAACGTCAGCGCCTGGTCTACCGGCTTCTCGCCGAGGAGCTCGCGGGCCCGCTTCACGCCCTGTCGTTGACCCTGCGGGTTCCAGGCGCTGACTGACAGCTTGCGTCAGCGCAGCGCGGCCGTCAGGGCGTCGGCAAGCTCGCCTTCGCGGTAGGGCTTGCGAAGCACGCCGCTGCCCTTGTCAACGTCTCGCAGGCCGCCTTCGCCGTAGCTCTGCAGAACACGATCGGCACGCCGCGTGCGCGCAGGTCGTCAGCCAGGGGAAACACCGACGCGCCGTTCAGGTTGACGTCGAGAAGGGCGCCGTCGATGGCGGGGTCGCCCGACGCAAGGCCTATGGCCGCTTCAAGACTGGCCGCGGGCCCGATCACGGTGCAGCCGAGGTCCATGAGCATGTCCTCGACCATCATGGCGATCATGGCGTCGTCCTCGACCACCAGAATGCGGCGGCCTTGCAGGGTCCGGAGATCGGCCAAGGGACTTAGTCCTCTTCTTCGCGGGCGAGCGGCGGGCTGACCCGCAGGGCGGTGATCTGGTTTCGTTGGCGGCGCAGGATTTGGAAGCGATGGTGGTGAAACAGAAACTTCTGTCCGGGTTCGGGAATCGCGCGCGCCTCGTGGATCACCAGGCCGGCGACGGTGACCGCATGGTCGTCGGGCAGATCCCAGTCCATCGCCCGGTTCAGGTCTCGAACCGTCACATCCCCGTCCACGTGCACGGATCCGTCAGCCTGCCGGCGTACGCCCTGCACAGCCTCGTCGTGTTCGTCATTTATCTCGCCGACGATCTCTTCGAGGATGTCTTCCAGCGTCACGAGGCCCTGCAGTGCGCCGTATTCGTCGACCACCAGGGCGAAATGACTGCGCGCCTTGAGGAAGGCGTTCAGCTGATCCTTGAGGATCGTGGTGTCGGGGATGAACCACGGTTCGCGGACGATGGCGGCGATGTCGATTCTGTCCACGGCGCCTTCGGCGGTCGCCAGGGCCCGCAGGAGGTCCTTGGCGTGCAGAACCCCGACAATGTTTTCCGGCTCGTCCCGGAACAGCGGCAAGCGCGTGTGCTCGGCCTCCAGCACCTTGGCGATCAACTCGCGGGGCGGCAGGTCGGCGTCGATCATGGAGATCGACTTGCGGTGGACCATGATCTCTGAAACGTCCATGTCGGAAAGGTCGAGCACACCGCCGAGCATCAGCCGGTCGCGGCTCTCCACGGTTCCCTCGGAGTGGTGGTAGTTCACCGCGCCGCGGATTTCCTCGTGGGCGGCCAGTACGTCTGTTTCCATGTCGAGCTTCACGCCGAAGGGCCGGAGCGTCAGCCGAACGATCCATTGAATGGCGCTGATCACGGGTCCTAGCACCCAAACCACGGCCAGCATCGGGCCGGAAAGGGCGCGGGCTACGTCGTCGGCGCGAACGATGGCGAGAGTCTTGGGCAGCACCTCGACGAACACCACCACCAGCACGGTCATCACACCGGTCGCCAGGGCGACGCCGTAAGCTCCCGGGAACGACTTGGTGATCACCTCGGTGGCCAGGGCCGAACTGAGAATGTTGATGACATTGTAGCCGATCAGCACGGCGCCGATCATGCTCTCCTGGTCCGAGAGCAGGCGGTTGACCCGCTTGGCGCCTGGATCGCCCTCGCGTTCCATCTGGTGCATGCGTCCGCGGCTGGCGCGGGTGAGGGCGGTCTCCGCGGCGGAGAACACGGCGGAGACGGCCAGCAGGGCAAGGATGATCAGCCCCACGACCCCGATCGTGGCGATCATGGCAGAGCTCCTTCGTCGATCAGGAAGGCCCGCAGGGGGCCGGGATCCACGCCCTTGGCGACGAACGCTTCGCCGATGGCGCGGGCCAATACGAACGTCAGGGCGCCGGCTTCCGCCTTCTTGTCCTGCGCCATGCTGGCGATGAGGTCGTCGGCATGGAAGGGATGGCCGGCAATCTGACGGAGGGCGGTCGGCAGGCCCGCCGCCGCGATCGCTCGCTCAGCGCGAACCGCTTCCTGACCTGAGCACAGGCCCAGGCGAGCGGAAAAGCGGAACGCCTGCGCGCAGCCGAGACCCACGGCCTCGCCGTGCTTCAGCGCTTCGCTGAAGCCGGTTGCGGCCTCGACCGCGTGGCCAAAGGTGTGGCCGAGATTTAGCAGTGCCCGCCGGCCGCCCTCGCGCTCGTCCTCGGCGACGATCCGCGCCTTCATTTCCACGCAACGCCGCACCGCCCAGGCGAGATCGTCCGTATTGCGGCCAAGCACCCCGCCGACTCGGGCCTCCAGACCTTCGAAGAAGGCTCGGTCGCCAAGCAGGCCGTACTTGATGACTTCGGCGTAGCCGCAGACCATCTCCCGGTCCGGCAGGGTGTCCAGAACGCCCATGTCGGCCAGGACGAGGCAAGGCTGGTGGAAGGCGCCGATCAGGTTCTTGCCGCGCAGGGTGTCGATCGCCGTCTTGCCGCCCACCGAGGAGTCCACCTGAGCCAGGAGCGTCGTGGGAATCTGCACGAAGTCGATCCCGCGCTTGTAGATCGCCGCGGCGAAGCCGGTGAGATCGCCCACCACACCCCCGCCGAAGGCGATCACCCGGTCACCCCGGTCCAGTTCCAGAGACAACAGCCGGTCGCTCAGATCGGCCAGTCCCTCGAAGCTCTTGGCCCCTTCGCCCGGCGGCACGATCACTGGATGAGCTATGATTCCTTCGGACCTCAGAGCCGACAGCAAGGCCTCGCCGTGGAAAGATGCAACGATGCTGTCCATCACCACCGCGGTGACCGCGCGCTTGAGCAGTGGCCTTACCATCCGCCCCGCTTGGGCGATCAGGTCGCGTCCGATGATGACGTCGTAGGCGCGGCCCTCCAGGGCGACGGTGACGGTCTGTGGCTCGATCATGCGCCGCGCGCCTCATAGTCGGTCAGGGCCCTGACGATGGCGTCCACGGCGACCTGGTGCGCCGCTTCGCCGGTCTCGACGATGATGTCCGCCTGTTCGAATGCAGGGTAGCGGTCCCGCACATGGGCCCGCAGTACGTCCAGCGGATCCTTGCCCGTGAGCAGGGGACGGTGATCACGCCTGGCCACACGGCGAGCCAGGATTTCAATGTCGGCCTTGAGCCAGATGGAGATGGCCCTGGCTTTGATCAGAGCCCTGGTCTCCGGCTGGGCGAAGGCGCCGCCGCCGGTGGCCAGCACGTGCGGCGGTTCATCGAGAAGCCGCGCGATCACCCGACGCTCGCCATCGCGGAACGCCGCCTCGCCGAACTTGTTGAAGATGTCCGTGATCGTCCGGCCGGCGGACGCCTCGATCTCGGTGTCGGCGTCCTTGAACGGCATGTGCAGCGTCGCGGCCAGCCGCCGACCGACGCTGGTCTTGCCCACACCCATGAGGCCGACGAGCGCGATGGTTTTGCGGGGGGTAGGAAGGGGCGTTGTCATGATCCGTGGCGGGTTTACACGACCGGGCGGCGCAGCGCCAAGTTTGCCGGACGCGAGCGAGAGAAGGATGCGGCATGAGCGGCCAGGGCTGGATCGAGGCCTTTCTGGAAATGATGGCCGCCGAACGCGTCGCCGCAGCCAACACCCTGACGGCATATGCGCGCGATCTGGAAGACGTGGAGGCCTTTCTGAGGCGGCGCGGACGAGATCTTACCGATGCCGCGCGCGAGGACATGGAAGCCTATTTTCAGGATCTCTCCGGTCGTGGCCTGGCGGCAAGCACCGCCGCGCGACGGCGCTCGTCCGCGCGCGGCTTCTATCGCTTCGTGGTCGGTGAGGCGTGGCGAAGCGACGATCCGACCTCTCGCGTAGAGTCGCCGCGGCGCGGCCGGCCATTGCCAAAAATACTGACACGCGACGAGGCGGTGCGGCTGATCTCGGCCGCCGCCGCGCGAGACGGAGCTGTCGGCGCGCGGCTCGGGGCGATGGTCGAACTGCTCTACGCCTCGGGCCTGCGGGTGTCGGAGCTGGTCGCCCTGCCATTGTCGCCGTTTGTTCAGGATCCGGCCTATGTGATCGTGAAGGGCAAGGGCGGCAAGGACAGGCTCGCGCCACTTAACGAGACGGCCCGGATCGCCGTGCGGGCCTATCTGACGTTCCGCGAGACGTTCCTACCCAAGGGCGTCAAGTCCAGCCCGTGGCTGTTTCCGTCGCGCGGCAAGGGTGGGCGCCTCACCGCCCGGCGCTTCGCGCAGCTGCTCGACGAGGCGGCGCGCGCGGCCGGCCTGGACCCGGCCAAGGTGAGCCCCCACGTTCTGCGGCACGCCTTCGCAACTCACCTGCTGGAGGGCGGCGCGGATCTTCGGGTGGTGCAGACCCTTTTGGGCCACGCCGATATCGCCACCACCCAGATCTACACTCATGTGACCCAGGATCGGCTCCGCGAGGTGGTCGAAACCAAACACCCCTTGGCCAGGCCTAAGCCCTGACCGTCACGCGGCGGGGCGCAGCGGAGGGGGGGGGCATCACGCCTTGGGAGGGAGGAGATCGACAGCCAGTTCGGGGGGGCGGGTCAGGCGCGCGCCAAGCGGCGTCACGACAATCGGGCGGTTCACCAGGATCGGGTGAGCCACCATGGCGTCGAGGATCACGGCGTCGGTCACACCAGGGTCAAGCAGGCCGAGCTCCGCGGCGGGCGAGCCGTTCTCGCGAAGCACGTCGCGGGGCCGGGCGCCCATCCGCGCGAACAGCTCTTGGAGCTGCGAACGCGTCCAGCCCGCCTTCAGGTATTCGACAACCGACGGCTCGTGGCCGGCGTCGCGAATCAGCGCCACGGTGTTGCGCGACGTGCCGCAGGCGGGGTTGTGATAGATGGTGATGGGGAAGGTATCGCTCATGCAGCGCTCGTAGCTTAAACCACGGCGGCTCGCCAGCGCGCCGCGCTTAACTTGCTCCGGGTCGGCTTCGCGCCTAACGTGCGCGCCTTTTTCGGGACCGGACTCCTCACAAACCATGGCTGCGCACTATCTGGAATTCGAGCGCCCGATCGCGGATCTCGAGGCCAAGATCGACGAGTTGTCCAATCTCTCGGACACCGCGGGGCCTGGGGCCTTCGACGCCGAGATTGTGGCTCTGCGCGAACGCGTCGATGTCATGCGCCGGGAGGCCTACGCGCACCTGGACGCCTGGCAGAAGACGCAGATTGCCCGGCATCCACAGCGACCGCACTTCGTCGACTATGTTGGCGGGCTGATCGAGGAGTTCGTCGAACTTCGCGGCGACCGCAAGTTTGCCGACGATCAGGCGATCCTTGGCGGGCTTGGACGGTTCCGGGGAACTCCGGTGATGATAATCGGCCAGGAGAAGGGCCACGACACCACGACCCGCATCAAGCACAACTTCGGGGCGGCGCGGCCGGAGGGCTATCGCAAGGCCGTTCGTCTGATGGATCTCGCCGAACAGTTCAACCTGCCGGTCCTGTCGTTCATCGATACCGGCGGCGCCTACCCCGGCATCGGCGGCGAGGAACGCGGTGTGGCCGAGGCGATAGCCAGGGGCACAGAGCGCTGCATTACGCTGGGTGTTCCGATGATCGCTATCATTACCGGTGAGGGCATGAGCGGCGGCGCCATCGGCATCGCGGCGGCCAACCGGGTGCTGATCATGGAGCACGCCATATACGCCGTGATCTCGCCTGAGGGCTGCGCGTCCATTCTCATGCGCGACCGCAGCCAGGCGGAAGGCGCGGCCAAGGCGATGAAGATCACCGCTCAGGACCTGATCGAAAACAAAGTGGTCGACAGGATTATCCCCGAGCCAGTGGGGGGCGCGCACGCCGACCCTGCCGCCGCCATCAAGCGGGTGGGAGATGTTCTGGAAGAAGAACTCGCCGCCCTGCTGCCGATGTCGCCCAGCGCCCTGCGCGAACAGAGAGCTGAGCGTTTCTACGCCATCGGCCGGCCTTAGCTCTAAGCGGGCCCCGCCAGGAGGCCCGCCAAATTGGCCTAGTGCTGGCTTTCCGGCATCCGGACGATCAGGCCGTCCAGCGCGTCGGTGACCTTGATCTGGCACGACAGCCGGGACGTCGCTTCGACGTTCTCGGCGAAGTCCAGCATCGATTCTTCCATCGCCGACTTGGCGCCGACTTTGTCGGCCCAGGCGGCGTCGACATAGACGTGACAGGTGGCGCAGGCGCAGGCCCCGCCGCAGTCGGCGTCGATGCCGGGAATGTTGTTCTTGACGGCCCCTTCCATCACCGAAAGGCCGTTCTTGACGTCCAGGACGTGCTCGGACCCGTTGTGTTCGATGTAGGTAATCTTCGGCATGGACTCCCCGCGCGCGGACTAATTTTTAGGCCGCGACCTCTTTCATGGAAACGGTCGGGTCCGCAAGCCTGGACCGCGAGATCGGACGTCTTTGGGCGATAAGTTGCCGTCCCGCCATGAATTCGGCAGGTGCGTTGACGGCCTCGACGGCCTGGATCACGTCGCCGGTCAGATGGAACACCGCGAACTTCGCCGTGGCCGGATCCCCCCGAAGCACGATGTCGTCGATCTCGAACGGCATGCCGGCGAACTGGTATTTCAAATCGTACTGGTCGGACCAGTTCCAGGTGACCTCGGGCGCCGGCGGTGGGCGGCCGGTGATCGCCGCCGCGGCCTGACGCGCCTGTTCCAGCGCGTTCGCTACGCTCTCCAGGCGAAAGCTCCGATGATAGTGCGGCAGCGGCCGATGGCTCACATCACCGATGGCGAAAATGTCAGGATCGCTGGTGCGTGCGTGGATGTCGACCACGATCCCGCCGTTGCAGTCGAGGCCGGCGGCCTGGGCGATTTCGTCGTTCGGCGGCGCGCCGACGCCGACAAGGGCGACGTCGCAGGAGATGGTCCTGCCGTCAGCTAGCTTGACCCCGTTCACATGGCCGTCGGCGCCGCTCAGGGATTCGACGAACGCGCCGAGCTCGAAATCCACGCCGCGCGCGCGATGATAGGCTGTGAAGAAGTCCGAGAGGATTTCACAGGCGACCCGCGCCAGAATCCGTGGCTCTCGCTCGATCACCACGGCCTCGCCGCCGAGGGCTCGGGCCGAGGCGGCCGCTTCGAGACCGATATAGCCACCGCCGATAACCGCCAAACGCTTGCCCGGCCCGAGCGAGGCCTTCAGTTCCTCGGCGTCTGCGGCGGAGCGCAGACTGAGGACGCCCTTCAGGTCTGCGCCGGGGATCGGCAGGGACCGCGCCCGGGCTCCCGTCGCGATGATCAGGGTCTCGTAGGCGAGGGTGCGGCCGTCATGGAGCGCCACGGTGTGGGCCGCCCGGTCAATGGCGGAGGCGCGCACGTCCAGCAGCATTTCGATGCCTGTCTCGGCATAGAATTCCGTGGGTTTGAGCGCGAGGCTGTCGGCGTCGGCCTCGCCCTTCAGCCAGGCTTTCGACAGGGGCGGGCGCTGGTAGGGCGCCAGCGGCTCCTCGCCGATCAGCGTGATCGGGGCCTCATAGCCATATTGCCGCAGCAAGGCGGCGATCGTTCCGCCCGCGTGGCCCGCGCCGATGATGACAACGCCTGATTTGGTTTCGCTCATGGCGCTTCGTTGCCCAGTCGTACGGCCCCGGTCAATGCGTCTGCCATGGCATCCTCCCCGTCAACGCCGGGATCGAACCTCCGACAAGGCGGGTCATTTGACTTTGATCGCCGTCAAATGACGCGTCACGGCGGCGTCGAACGCCGGCAGATCGAAATTCTGGGGGTCGTCGTGCGCGTCAGGCAGGCCCTCGTCGATCGCCGCGTGGAAGGCCGGTTTCAGCCACAGTCCCGCGCGCGCGCTGGCCACGACGTAGGCCAGCGCAAGGGAGTCGTACTGGGCCCGCGTCAGCCCTGGGACCGGCGCGATGCGGTCGTTTCCGGGCCGAGCCGCCGGATCGGCACGGCGCGGTTGCTGGTTCTCCACGTGGAGGAACAGCCCTTTGGCAGGCGTCCCTATCACCCGGCTTTCCAGCGTGGTGGCGCGCCAGGGGACGGCGAGATCGTGGCCGACGGCGATGTCGCCGCGCCTGTTGATGAACAGATGCGCGACGGCCTCCGGGCCGAGGTAACCGGTCAGGTTGTTCAGAGCGTCCGAGGTGTCCATGTCGGCCGGGAACGGCAACTCGCCAAGATAGGGCTGGCTGGTGTCGTGGATCACGAAATAACGCGCGGCGGGGGCGGAAGGGGCGCCGTCGCGGCCATGAGAGAGCGGCGCGTCGAGGCTGGCCGACAGGGCGTCCGGAGCCGCCTGTGCACGCAGATAGGCGGCGAGGCGGCCGTGATCGGGTGTGAAGAGGCGGCCAAGGCGATGGGCGAACGCGGCCGGCAGGATCGCCGGCGCCGGGGACAACATCCCGCCGGGGCCAACGGGACGCAGGAGACAGCGCGCCTGGCGGGCGGGGCTGCCGGTGAATGTCAGACGGTCGATGTCGAACCGGCAGTGGCCAACGGTCTCTGTGTTCGCGCCGCCGGTCGGGAGCAGGAGGAAAAGTGCGAGACTTGCCCTTGCGGGGCTAGACCACCCGCTCCACCAGCATTTCCTTGATCTCGCCAATGGCCTTGGCCGGGTTGAGGCCCTTGGGACATACCTGGGCGCAGTTCATGATGGTGTGGCAGCGATAGAGCTTGAAGGGGTCCTCCAGCGCGTCCAGGCGCTCGCCGGTGGCCTCGTCGCGGCTGTCAACCAGCCAGCGCCGGGCCTGCAGCAGGGTGGCCGGGCCAAGATACTTCTCGCCATTCCACCAGTAGCTCGGGCAGGAGGTCGTGCAGCAGGCGCACAGGATGCACTCATACAGACCATCGAGCTTTGCGCGATCCTCCTCCGACTGCTTCCACTCGCCCTGGGGTTCCGGGGTCGTGGTGTGCAGCCAAGGCTCGATGGAGGCGTACTGGGCGTAGAACAGGGTGAGATCGGCCACCAGATCCTTGACCACCGGCATGTGCGGCAGGGGCGAGATCTGCACCTCCTTGCCGGGAACCTCGTCCCAGCCGTGGGTGCAGGCCAGGGTGTTGCGCCCGCCGATGTTCATCGAGCAGGACCCACACACGCCCTCGCGGCAGGAACGCCGGAACGCCAGGGTTGAGTCCATGGTGTTCTTGATTTGGATCAGGATATCCAGGACCATGGGACCGCAGGCGTCGACGTCAACGTCGTAGGTGTCCCAGACGGGATTGCCCGTCCCTTCCGGATCCCAGCGATAGACGCTGAATCGCTTGACGTTCTTCGCGCCGGCGGGGGCCGGGTGATGGCGGCCCTTGCCGACCTTCGAGTTCTTGGGGAGCAGAAGCTCGACCATGTCCTGGTCCTTTAAAAGGCGTGAGCGGGCGTTAGGGCGCGAAGACTAGTAGACCCGCGCCTTGGGCGGGATGTAGGCGATGTCGTTGGTCATGGTGTAGCTGTGCACCGGCCGGTAATCGATGCTCACCTTGCCGGTGGCGTCGTCGAACCAGGTCAGGGTGTGCTTCATCCACTCCGCGTCGTTCCGATCGGCGAAGTCCTCGCGGGCGTGGGCGCCGCGGCTTTCGGTGCGGTTCACCGCACCTGCCACGGTGACGATCGCCTGACCGATCAGGTTTTCGAACTCCAGGGCCTCCACCAGATCGGTGTTCCAGATCAGACCACGGTCGCTGATCTTCAGGTCCGGACGCTTGGCGTTGACCGCGTCGAGGCGGCGGACGCCGGATTCCAGGCTCTCGCCGGTGCGGTAGACGGCGGCGTCCTCCTGAGACGCCATCTGCATCTCGAGACGAAGGTCGGCGGTCGGCGTCGCGCCGGAGGCGTTTCGCAGTCTGTCGAAGCGGGCGATGTGCGGATCTGTCCACGCCGGCTTGAGCTCGCGCTGGGTGGCGCCCGGCTTGAGGTTCTCGGCGCAATGCAGGCCGACGGCGCGGCCGAACACCACCAGATCGATCAGGGAGTTGGACCCCAGACGATTGGCGCCGTGCACCGAGACGCAGGCCGCTTCGCCCACGGCCATCAGGCCGGGCACGATTGCGTCCGGGTTGTCGCCGCTCAGGGTGACGACCTCGCCGTAACGGTTCGTGGGGATGCCGCCCATGTTGTAGTGAACCGTGGGCAGGACGGGGATCGGCGCCTTGGTCACGTCGACCCCGGCGAACACCTTGGCCGTCTCGGAGATGCCCGGCAGACGTTCATGGAGCACCTTGGGATCGAGGTGGTCGAGGTGAAGGTGAATGTGGTCCTTCTTCGGACCCACGCCACGGCCTTCGCGGATCTCGATGGTCATGGCGCGGCTGACCATGTCGCGCGGCGCAAGGTCTTTCACGCTCGGCGCATAGCGCTCCATGAAGCGTTCGCCCTCGGAGTTCGTCAGGTAGCCGCCCTCGCCGCGCGCGCCCTCGGTGATCAGGCAGCCGGCGCCGTAGATGCCTGTGGGATGGAACTGAACGAATTCCATGTCCTGAAGGGGCAGGCCGGCGCGCAGAGCCATGCCGCCGCCGTCGCCGGTGCAGGTGTGGGCCGAGGTGCAGGAGAAATAGGCCCGGCCGTA
>CAIQJF010000022.1 GCA_903872075.1 uncultured Caulobacteraceae bacterium
CGGGCACCCGGGCCGCTTCGGATGACGCCGGTCGGGCGGGATTGGCCCAAAGGCTACGAAAGGGGACTCGACAATGCGGCCATATCCGCCATTCTGCGGATCCAGAAGGCCGGACGGGCCGTCCATCTGGGGAATGTCAGTCGACAGCATTGAAGACCGCCCGACAACACCCGAACTCAGGCGCGAGGTGACCGAGGTTCTCGTCGCCCTGAAAAGTCTGGAGCCGACCCTTGCGGCCGGCAACTACCACGATCACGGCGGCGGCAAGTGGGAGAATGCCGGCTGTTCTGCCGATCGCTATATCCGCGGCGCTGAGGGTGACCTTCACGGCGCGGATGGCAGGCTGGCCAATCGCGGCTTCTGGCGGCATGACGCCGCCGTGCGGTTTCTGCTGCACCTGAACGAGGCTGTGACCGCGGCCGGCGGCCAGTGGCGAGCTCTCTACAACGACTATCAGGTCGCTGAAGAGGTGAACCAGACAACGGGCTGGAAGAACGTCATCAGCATGGCCAACATGCCGAAGAAGAAGTTCAGGGCGCCGGCGACGCCGAAGCTAGCGGCCGCGAAGACGCCGGAGGAAGCCGCCGCCAGGGCTGAGGCCGATGAGAAGGCCAAGGCTGACGCCTTGGCCAAATGGGAAGCGTCCGCGGGAGGCCTGAACTGGCACGGGCCATCCCCGATGGTGCTCCACTTCCACCTCGACTTCTTCATTCCGCCCAAGAAGCCACCGCCCGCGAACGAAAAACCCGCCGCGGCCGGAGCCGCGGCGGGTGGATAGTCGTCTGGGCTGACGTTTGACGAAAGGTCCGCCAGACCGGCCGCCGTCAGAGGTTAGTCGTCGCGGCCGAAGCTTTCGTGGCTGCCGGCGCCGCCTTCGAGCATGTCGGCCGCCGCCTGAGCGTCGGTGGCGCGATCTTCCTCGAACTGCGAAGCGATGACGTTCTCGCCGCGCGCCTGGCGCTCGGCTTCGTCAACGCTACGGGCGATGTTGATATTGACCGTGAGGGTGACTTCCGCGTGAAGGCGAACCTTCACGGGATGGACGCCCAGGGTCTTGATGGGCTTGTCGAGGACGACCATCGAACGGTCGACCTTGCCGCCTTCGGCGTTCACGGCGTCGGCGATGTCGCGGCCGGACACTGAACCGTACAGTTGACCGCTGTCGCCGGCCTGCCGGATCATCACATAGGACGAGCCGTCGAGACGTTCGCCGGCCTTGGCGGCCGCCGCGCGGGCGCTGGCGTTGCGGGTTTCGATGTCCGCGCGCTGGCTTTCGAACACCTTCATGTTCGCCTGGGTGGCGCGAAGGGCCTTGGAGCGGGGCAGGAGGAAGTTGCGCGCGAAGCCGTCTTTGACAGTGACGATTTCGCCCAGGGCGCCGAGGCGCTCGACGCGCTCGAGAAGAATGACTTTCATGGTCGTTTCGCCCCTATTTCACGACGTGCGGGAGCAGGGCGAGGAAGCGGGCGCGCTTGATGGCCTTGGCCAGTTCACGCTGCTTCTTGGCCGACACCGCGGTGATGCGCGACGGCACGATCTTGCCGCGCTCGGAGACGTAACGCTGGAGCAGCTTGACGTCCTTGTAGTCGATCTTCGGGGCGTTGGCGCCGGAGAACGGGCAAACCTTGCGACGACGCAGGAAGGCGCGCCGGCCGCCGCCGCCGCCGCCGGTTTCGGGAACTGTGGTTTCTTCGGTCATGGCTTCAAATCTCGGGAATGGCGGGGCTTAGGCCGGGACGTCGTCGAAGCGACGTTCGCGCTCACGGTCACGACGGGCGAGTACGGGCGAAAGTTCGAGGTCGAGAACCTCGACGCGCACGGTCATGAACCGCAACACGTCTTCATTGAGGGAGATCTGACGCTCCATTTCCTTCACCGCGGTCGCCGGCGCATCGATCGCCAGGAGCGAATAATGCCCCTTGCGGTTCTTCTTGATGCGGTAGGTGAGGTTGCGAAGGCCCCAGTACTCGATCTTGGCGATGTGGCCGCCGAGAGATTCGATCAGAGCTTTCAGTTCTTCATTCAGGGTCTCGGCCTGAACAGGCGAGATATCCTGGCGTGCGATGAGCACGTGCTCGTATGCGGGCATGGTTTCCTTCGTCCGATGGAGGGAGCGGCGTCCCACGGCGCTCGGAACAGGCGCCGCGACACGATGGATCTCAGGACGGCGACCGGGAGACTCCCAGTCCTTTGACGTTCCGTGAAGAGACCGCTCTCCTGCGAGAAGCCGGCGCTGATACGCGCAAACCGCTACGGATGCAAGTCTGAGCCCAGGCCCGCGCCGCAGTCGAGATCAGTGCGGGTGGCTGGCCCTGTAGGTCTTCAGGGCCCCAAGGGTGCGGGCCACATGTTCTTCGGCCTTGAGGTCGGAATAGACGTACACAACCTTGCCGTCCGACCCGATCACATAGCTGGTTCGGTCCGAATGGCCGGGAAAGATGGCCAGGGTGGATTTGTAGCTTTCGGCGATCTTCGCGCCAGGGTCGGCCGCCACAGGAAACTTGGACCGGCACTCGCTGACGGAGAACTCGGTCAAACGGTCGATATTACCGGAGGTGACGCCGATCACCGTCGCGCCGAGCTTCTGATAATCCGGCGTCGCCGCCGCGAACTCATGCGCTTCGATCGTACAACCCGACGTGAAGGCGGCCGGGAAGAAATACAGAACGACCGGCCCTTTCTTGAGGGCGTCGGCAAGGTGGTAGTCGAACTGCTTGCCGGCCTGGGAGGCCTTGGCGGTGAAATCCGGCGCGGATGCGCCGACTTTGAGCGCGGCAAACGCGGGGGTCGCGAGCAGGCTGGCGACGCCAACGGCGGCGAAGAAGCGCTTCATGGGGGGCAAGCTCCGTGAGGAAAGTGAGAAGCAATCTTATGCGCTCTTCCTGGGGGCGGGCGCCAGGGTGCTTGCAGGCCCGGCGCTTGTGGCCCGGCGGGGTTTGACCTAACGCAGGAGCCCAGAAACCCGACGATACGGAGGAACGGCCGACCATGACGCTCGCACTTCTTTTCCCCGGCCAGGGCAGTCAGGCCGTGGGCATGGGCGTTGAACTGGCCGAGGCGTTTGCCTCCGCCCGCGCCGTGTTCGAGGAGGTCGACGACGCGCTGGGTCAGTCTCTCTTCAAGCTCATGCGAGAGGGGCCGATCGAGGATCTCACCCTGACCGAGAACGCTCAGCCGGCCCTGATGGCGGTCAGCGTCGCCGCCATGCGGGCGTTGTCGGCAGAATTCGGCGTATCGATCTCGCGCGCCGCCTTCGTCGCCGGCCATTCCCTTGGGGAATATGCGGCCCTAGCGGCCGCCGAGGCAATCAGCCTGACGGACACTGCCCGTCTTCTGCGCCTTCGCGGGCAGGCCATGCAGCGCGCCGTGCCGGTTGGCGAGGGCGCGATGGCGTCCTTGATCGGTCCGAAGAGCGACGTGGCTCTTGCGGAGGCGGCGGCGGAGGCCGGGTCAGCTGCGGGGGTCTGCGTGGTCGCGAACGACAACAATGCCGGCAACGTGGTCATTTCTGGCGCCAAGGCGGCGGTGGATCTGGCGATCGCCAAGGCCAAGGAGCTCGGCGCGAGGGCGATTCCGCTCAATATTTCCGCCCCGTTTCACTGCCCTCTGATGCGGCCGGCGGCGGACGAGATGGCTGAAGCCCTGGCCGAAACCATTATCCTGCCGCCTAAGGCCCCGATCATCGCCAACGTCACGGCGCGGCCCACCCTTGATCCGGAGCTTATTCGCCAATTGCTGGTGGATCAGGTGACTGGGCGCGTGCGGTGGCGTGAATCCATGGAGTGGCTTGCTGGTGAGGGGGGCGTCACGCGTTTCGCCGAGGTTGGCGCTGGCAAGGTGCTCACCGGAATCGCCAAAAGAATCGCGCCGGACGCCGAAGCGGCGGCGCTGGGCCTGCCGGCCGATCTTGAAGCCTTCGCAAAGTCACTCTGATTCCTCGCGGACCTCGCTCCGCGCTCACTTCACCGAAAGGTCCGGGATGTTTGATCTCACGGGAAAGACCGCTCTTGTCACCGGCGCCAGCGGTGGAATAGGCGGCGCGATCGCCCGCGCACTCCACGCGCAAGGCGCGCACGTCGTATTGTCGGGCACACGTCAGGCCGCGCTGGATTCGGTTGCTGCGGACCTGGGCGCGCGCGTCTCGACGGTTGTCTGCAATCTCGACGACGCCGCGGCCGTGGACGGTCTGGTCGCCGCCGCCGAAGCCGCGGCGGGCGCTCCGCTCGACATCCTGGTGGCGAACGCCGGTATTACGCGCGACGGCCTGCTGATGCGGATGAAGGATGAGGACTGGGAGGCGGTGCTGCGCGTGAACCTGGAGGGCTACTTCCGCCTCTGCCGGTCGGCGATGCGCGGCATGATGAAGCGTCGCGTGGGCCGCATCATCGGTATCACCTCGGTGGTCGGTGTCATGGGTAACCCGGGTCAGACGAACTACGCGGCCTCGAAGGCTGGCATGATCGGCTTTTCCAAGGCCCTCGCCCAAGAGATTGCCAGCCGGGGCATCACGGTGAATTGTATCGCGCCGGGTTTCATCGAAAGTCCGATGACGGACGCTTTGAATGACGCCCAGAAGGCCCAGATCCTCACGACGATTCCCCAGGGTCGACTGGGCGCCGGGGCGGACATCGGCGCGGCCTGCGTCTATCTGGCCAGCGACGAAGGCGGGTATGTCACGGGACAGACACTGCATGTGAACGGCGGCATGGCGATGATCTGATCGGCGCGCCTTATATGGCCCCGCCCGCCGCCGCGACGGTGGCGTTGGCGCCGCTAGGCGGACCGAAAGGAACATGCTAGGCGAAATTCCGAACCGAGAGAGCCAAGGTTGAGGTCGCAACGCGCGGCTATCGACGCTAATCCAGAGCGCCGGCGGCCCAGGGAGACCTGGATTCGCCGGAGCTGATCAAACGAGAGGGACTGCACCTTAAATGTCCGACACACTTGAGCGCGTTCGCAAGATCGTCATCGAACACCTGGACGCCGACCCGGAAAAGGTCACCGAAAAAGCGAGCTTCATCGACGACCTGGGCGCGGACAGCCTGGACAACGTCGAACTGGTGATGGCTTTCGAAGAAGAATTCGACATCGAGATTCCTGACGACGCCGCCGAGCACATTCAGACCGTGGGCGACGCGGTCAAGTTCATCGGGGAGCGCCTGGGCGCCTGAGCAAGGTGGTGCGTCGAGTCGTCGTCACGGGACTGGGCCTCGTCACTCCCCTCGCGTGGGGGACCGAGGCGTCCTGGCAAGCCATTCTCGCCGGCAAGTCCGGGGCGGGTCGAATCACAACGTTCGATCCGACCGGATACGCCTGTCAGGTGGCTTGTGAGGTCCCACGCGTTGACGGCCGGGGCGGCGGCGGACCGAACATTCCGCATTCCTTTGATCCCGATCAGGTGATGAGCCCGAAGGAACAGAGGCGCGTCAACGACTTCATTCTTTACGCCATGGCCGCCGCAGATGAGGCCGTGCGCGATTCCGGATGGGCGCCTCAGACCGACGAGGAGCGCGAGCGCACCGGGGTCAATATCGGCGCCGGAATTGGCGGGCTGTCGACGATCGCCGAGACCGCGATCGAAATGCATGAGAAGGGTCCCCGCCGGGTCAGCCCGTTCTTCATCACGTCAGCCCTGATCAACCTGGCCTCCGGCCAGGTCTCCATCCGGCATGGTTTCCGGGGCCCAAATCACTCCGTGGTGACGGCCTGCGCCACCGGCGCTCATGCCGTCGGCGACGCCATGCGGTTCATTCAGCACGGCGACGCCGACGTTATGGTGGCCGGCGGCGCCGAGGCGGCCGTCTGCCCGATCGGAATCGCCGGGTTCATTGCCTGCCGGGCTCTGTCGACCGGTTACAACGACGACCCTCAGAAGGCCTCGCGTCCTTATGACAGCGGGCGCGACGGCTTTGTGATGGGCGAAGGCGCCGGTGTCCTGGTGCTTGAGGAACTCGAGCATGCGCGGGCGCGTGGGGCGAAGATTTACGCCGAAGTGATCGGCTACGGCCTTGCCGGGGATGCGCACCACATCACCGCGCCGGCCGAGGACGGCGATGGCGGCTTCCGGGCCATGCGCGCCGCGATCCGCAGCGCCGGGCTTGAGCCGGGCGATATCGATTACATCAACGCCCATGGCACATCGACGCCCCTTGGGGACGAGATCGAACTCGGCGCCGTCCAACGATTGCTGGGACCCGCCGCGGCCAAAGCGACTCTGTCGTCCACGAAGGGGGCGATCGGTCACCTGCTCGGCGCGGCCGGAGCCGTTGAGGCGGCGTTCACAGTCCTGGCGCTTCGTGATCAGATCGCGCCGCCGACCATCAACCTGGACAATCCGTCTGTGGCGACGCCGATCGACCTGGTCCCGAAGGTCGCCAAGCCCATGAAGATCGACATCGCCATGTCGAACAGCTTCGGGTTCGGCGGCACCAACGCCTCGGTCGTGTTCAAGAAGGCCCCGTGACCCGCCGGCCTCGTTCGCGAGGCTCCAAGACCGGCGCCGCCCGAGGGCCAGGACCACGCCTTTCGCGCCTCGGCGCGAGCTTCATCGCTTTGCTGCTGCTGTGCGCGGGCTGGACCTATTGGGGACCGGGGCCCGCGGCCGCGTCCGGAGATTCGACGATCGTGCAGTTGGCGCCCGGCGAAGGTGTCGGCGGCGTCGCGCTCAACCTGAGTCGTGCGGGCGTCGTTTCGTCGCGAGTCGCGTTCATCGCGGCTGCGGTGGCCTCCGGGCGCGCGCACAGCCTGAAGGCAGGCGAGTACGAGGTCCCGACCCACATGTCGCTCGCGGGCCTTCTGGACAAGATTCACCGGGGTCTGGTCGTGCGCCACTTCGTGACGATCCCCGAAGGTTTCACGGTCCGCGACGCCGTCGGCGTTCTGCGCCGGGCCGATTTTCTCACCGGCGACGTGTCGGCGCCGAAGGAGGGGAGTCTCCTCCCCGAAACCTACGAAGTCCGCCGCGGCGATCGGCGGGAAGCAGTCCTGGCGCGCATGGTCAGCGCCCGGTCCAAACTGCTTCAGGCTCTGTGGGCGGCGCGAGCGTCGGGGCTCCCTTACCGTTCGGCCGAAGACGCGGTAATTCTCGCCTCGGTCGTCGAGAAGGAGACCGCCAAGACCGACGAGCGGCCCAGGATCGCCGCGGTGTTCATCAATCGACTGAGGAAGGGCATGCGGCTGGAAAGCGATCCTACCGTCATCTATGGCGTATCCGGCGGTGTTCCGCTGGGCCGCGGGCTGCGTGTGTCGGAACTGGCCTCGACCTCGCCGTACAACACCTATCGCGTGGCCGGCCTGCCGCCGACGCCGATCGCCAATCCCGGCCGCGCCGCCCTCGCCGCGGCGCTCCAACCGGCGCGCACCGATGATCTGTTCTTCGTCGCGGATGGGACCGGAGGGCACGTCTTCGCGGCCACGTTTGAGGCGCACAAACGCAACGTCGCCCACTGGCGCTCGGTGGAGCAGGCGCGATGTTCCGGGGCGGGCGCATGACGGTCACCAGCATGACGGGCTTCGCCCGGCGCGAGGGGGGCCTCGACGACTGGACCTGGGCGGTTGAGGCCCGGTCCGTGAACGGGCGCAACCTTGAGGTCCGGTTCCGGGGACCGCCCGGCCTCGATAGCCTCGAGCGGTTGACCCGCGAAGCCGCCCAAGGCCGGTTCCAGCGTGGCCAGATCAACGTCACTATCCAGGGCCGCAGGGCGACGGCATCGCGGCGTACGAGCATCAACAGTGAGACGCTGGAACGATATCTCAGCTTCGGCGCCACGTTGATCAGCCAGGGCAAGGCCACCGTTCCCGCCTTGGACGGCCTGTTGGCGCTTCCCGGCGTGATCGAAGTGTCTGAGCAGGACGAGCCGGCCGAAGACCGGGCGCGTGTGGAAGCCGCTATGGCCGCGTCGGTTGCAGAGACGCTGGACGACCTCAAGGCCTCCCGCGCCTCGGAAGGCGTCGCCATCACCGCGATCCTCAACGGTTTTCTGGAGAGGATCGCCCAGCTCTCGGCCGCGGCCGACCAAACTGCGCGCGGCCAGCCGGCGCTGATCAAGGCGCGGTTCGAGCGGCGACTGGCCGAGCTTGTGGGAGAGTCGGTCAATGCTGACCGGGTCGTTCAGGAGGCCGCGGCCCTGGCGGTTCGGGCGGATGTGCGCGAGGAAATCGATCGCCTTGTCGGCCATGTCGGCGCGGCGCGGACGTTGATCGATCAGGACGGAGCCAGCGGCCGTCGGCTGGACTTCCTGACTCAGGAGTTCATGCGCGAAGCCAACACCCTGTGCTCGAAGTCGGCCGCCGCCGACCTGACGGCGATCGGCCTCGAACTGAAGGCGACGATCGATCAGTTCCGTGAACAGGTGCAGAATGTCGAGTGACCGCCGTCGGACGCGGCGGGGGCTGCTGCTGGTGGTCTCCAGCCCTTCGGGCGCGGGCAAAAGTTCGCTGTCGCGTCGCCTTATCGGCGAACACCCCGATCTAAGTCTTTCGGTGTCAGCGACGACCCGCGCCCCGCGTCCGGGGGAGCAGGATGGCCGCGAATATTGGTTCGTCACGCCAGAGGTGTTCCGCGAGATGGTCGCCGAAGAGGCGTTCCTGGAATCGGCCGAGGTTCACGAGCATTCCTACGGCAGCCCCCGCGCGCCGGTTATGCGTGAGCTCGACGCCGGGCGGGACGTCCTGTTCGATATCGATTGGCAGGGCGCGCAGTCTATCGCGCTGGCAGCGCCCCAGGACACAGTGCGGATTTTCATCCTGCCGCCGACCATGCGCGATCTGGCGGAACGCCTGCACAGCCGCGCCCAGGATAGCGAAGCGGTGATTTCGCGACGCCTCGGCCGGGCGCGCGGTGAGATCGCCCATTGGCCGGAGTACGACTACGTCATCGTGAACGACGATTTCGACCTCGCCTATACGCAACTTGCGGCGATCTATCATGCCGAGCGACTGAAGCGGGCGCGCAACCTTTGGGTCGAGCCCATGGTCGCCGGTCTGCTGGCGGAACCGTAGCCTGTCAGGAGGCCGGGCTGCGTGTCTCCAGATAGGCGCTTGCCAGGGCGAGGAAGCCGCTCACCGGCACGGTCTCAGCGCGAAGATTCGGGTCGATACCCGCGGCGGCACACAGAGGCTCGCCGCCCACGTTGCGCAGGGCCGAACGGAGCATCTTGCGGCGCTGGCCGAACGCGGCCGCTGTGACGGTTTGCAGGGCGTCCAGGAGGCGCGCCTCGGGGCGCATCGCCAAGGGCGTGAGCCTGACGACCGCGGATTCGACTTTCGGCGGCGGCGTAAAGGCGCGGGCCGGCAGATCCATGACGATGCGCGCTTCGCTGATCGCCTGACAGATGATCGCAAGCCGACCGTAGTCGCCGCCGCCGGGCGGGGCGACGATGCGCCTGGCGACCTCCTTCTGGAACATCAGGGTCATGGAGCGAGGCCGGAACGCTTCGGTGAGCCATTTCACGAGCAGCGGCGTTCCGACATTGTAGGGCAGGTTGGCCACGACGCGGACCGGGCGATCCGCCGCGAACAGCGTCTCCTCGCGAACGGTCAGGGCGTCGGCGCCGAGGACCGTGAGGGACCCGCCCGCCGACCGTCCGAGGTCCTCAAGCAGGGGGATGAACCGGGGGTCCTTCTCGATCGCCACCACCTCGGCGCCGGCCTCAAGCAGGGCGCGGGTGAGCCCGCCGGGACCAGGACCCACTTCGATCACGGCGTCGCCCGGTTCCACCTCGGCCAGACGCGCGATCTTCCGGCAGATGTTCAGATCGAGCAGGAAGTGCTGACCGAAACGCTTATCGGCCTTAATGCCCGCCGCGGCGAGGATGTCACGAAGGGCGGGAAGCGAGTCGAGGGTCGCGCCCGGGGGCTCCTGCGTCACCGAGTCTCGATCGTCGCCGAGTTTCTGAGGTCGCGAAGCTGGCGTTTGGCGATCATCGCCAGTTCCTGGCCGTAGAGACGATCCTCGATCTGCTCGCGGGTCATCTGGTTGGCCCCGCCCATGTGGCGGTCGCAAACCGCCAGGAGGTGCAGTCCGGCGTCGGTGCGAACCGGATCAGAGACCTCCCCAGCCTGGAGGTGTTCGACGACATCCTTGAACGCGGGCGCCAGGTCTTTCGTCTCAGCCTCGCCGAGGTCTCCGGCGACGACGCCGGGCGCCTTGGCGGCCACGGCTTCAAGGTTGTCGCAACCCTGGAGTTTCGGCTTCAGGGCGGCAAGTTTGGACTGCGCTGCAGAGACCTCGTCCGGTGTCGCGGTCTTGGCGAGCGCCACAGCCGCCTGTTTCAATTTCACAACGATGGTGCTGCCGCCGGCGCGGCGGTCACGGAGCAGAATAATGTAGACGCCATCCTTCACGGGAATCGGCGGCGAAAGCTGGCCGGGCCGCAATGTCTCAAGCGTGCGGTCCACTTCAGGGGCCATTTCGCCGGTCGAAATCCAGCCGACTTCGCCGCCGGTCGCTGCCGATGGCGAGTTCGAGAATTGCCGGGCCACGGCCGCGAACGGGGCGCCCTTCTGGAGCTGGCCGATCAACTGCTCCGCGCCTTGCTGTGCGGCGGCCAGGCTGCCGGCGCGGCCGGCGTCAACGAAGACCTCGGCGATCTGGTACTGCGGCTTGCCGGCCTCGGCGTCGAGACGCTTTTGATAGGCCTTGATTTGATCGTCAGCGATCACGAGTCGTTGGCCGTATCGGCCCCTAATCCAGCCGCGCCAGCTGATCTCGGCGCGAAGCTGGTCACGGAACGTCTGGGAGCCGACGCCCTGCGAGGCGAGCTGAGCCAGGAGCTGTGTGGCGCTGGTGTTGTTGCTGCGGGCGATGGAGGCGATTTCGTCATCGACCTCCTGTTCGGAGGCGACCAGATCGAATTTCTGCGATTTCCCCTGCCGACGAAGCTCCTCCATCTGCAGATGTTCGTCCACGAGGGAACGGATCGCTTCGCGCTGGATATCCGGCAGATTCTGCTCTGATGGCTGGATGCCGGCGGTGACAATCAACAGGCGCATGCGCTGAACGATGTCGTAGGTCGAAACAAGGTCATCGTTGACGGTCACAACCACGCTCTCGGAGAGGGCCCGGCCGGCGGGGGCCGTCGCCGGGGCGTCCGCCGCAACCTGGGCGTGGGCCACACTGGCCCCAAGCGCCAGGGCCAGGCAGGTGGTGGTCGCCAAAACTCTCAAAAGACCGCGCATCTTACTCCTGGAAACTGTCCAACTGAGCGCCGGACCCTCAAGGCCCCGCGCGCATGTGTGTGGGGTCTAGCGTGTATTGCCCAATGTGGCGAGCGTTAGGCGCAGGACCACCGACGTCGATGGGCCCAAGGTGCCGTTGAAAGTCTCATCGTGGCGGTACAGCACCTCCACCCTGATGCAATCGTCCCTGTAGACCACGCCCATATCCCGCCGTCGCCAGGCGCCGCCATCGACGATGAGATAGCCGGTCACGCCCCAGTGCCGGGTGGCGTAGAGTTCGCCGTGCACGTCGAGGCTGTCGACCTTGCCGCCGGTCGGGCCGACGGCCTCATGAAGATAGCTGACATAACCCTCAGCCCGGGCGGAGTTGAACGCCGCGCCGGCCTCCACGCGGTTGAGCGCGAAGGTCGCGGAATCGAGGCGCATCCGCGAGTAGAGCCGCACTCCCTTGATCGGCGTGACGTCGGCCGACAGGATCCAGTCTGAAAGCGGCGACTGAAGTCCGGTCCGTTCCGGAACGGCAGGGTCGTTTCGCGCCGCAAGCCGACGGCCGAACAACAGACTGGCGGACCGGCCGTCGTCCAGGATGGCCGTGGCGCGGCCCGCAAGGGTGAGACTCTGGCCGCCCTCATATATGTCCGCGCCCGGTGAGCGGTTCGCCTGGAAGAGATTGGTGTCGTCGAATTCGAAGACGGTGCTGTCCTCGTTCGGAATTCGTGGATCCTGCTTGGCGTTCTGCGAGATCGCGATCTGACCTAAAGGTTCGAGTATGTAGCTTACCCCTCCCACCTGTTTGTACAGGGGGTAGGACACGTTCGTTCCAACGGTTCCGAAGGCGCGGGCGATCGTGGCGTCCCTCGGACCGCTCTGGATATTGGCCACATCGAACAGGTCGGCCCGACCAGAGAGGAAGGGCTGAACCCGCAGGCCGTTTGACAAGGTCAGGGTGCGCTGCCAGTTGGCGCCGATCGTGGCGCGGCGGCTGTCGAGTCCTGACACGAGCGCCTGGCCGGACGCGTCGGTTGTCGAAAGAGATTGATCCCGTGTCAGGACCACCGCGCTGCCGCTGACCCGAAGCCGGCCGCCGAGGATGGCGCCGGGCGCTTCCCAGCGCCCCTCGATCAAAGGCGCGATCGTCGGGATGGTGCTCTGATCGTCGGTGGCCCGCAGACCCTGGACGCTGATGGCCGCGACCGAGAGGTAGGAGAGGGGGCTCTGTTCGACGACGTAAAGTTGCGAGATCAGGCGGCGGTTGTCGGCGGCGTAAAGCCCGTGGTCGACGAAAGCGTCGCTGACGGAATATTTGTCGAAGATGAGTTTGTCCGAGGCCCGCTCGGCGGTGAATCCCCATGACCAGTTTTTGTTCAGCTTAAAATCGCCGTTGGCCAGGATGTAACTGCGTGATGTCACACGGCCAAACAGTTGGCTGTCGGAGGTGAAATCTTTTGAGTAGGTGTAACCACCGCGGAATTCAGCCGTTCCGGAATAGAACCTCTGTCGGTAATCGAGGTTCAGGAACGGATTCACATTGCCATTGATCTGGGTAGTTATCAGCAGATCCTGATGTGGCGACAACGCCCAATAGTATGGCTGATCGTAGCTGACGCCCCGCGGGCCGGAGAAGGTGACCAGGGGCAGCAGAAAACCCGACTTGCGCTCTGCGCTGGGGTCGGCGCTCTGAAGAACGGGGAAATATAAGACGCCCTGGCCCAGAATCTCGACTACGGCGTCGTGGAACACCAGGGTCTTCTTGAGCTTGTTTTCAACCACCGATCGCGCGCGGATCGACCACGTCGGATGGGTCTGGCCGTTCTCCACGCAGACCAGGCAGGGCGTGTAGATGACGTGCTGGAACTCGGTGACCTGATCGCCCTTCCGCGCGGCGCTTCGCGCGGCGATCTGGACGTGACCTTGCAGGCGCGTGGAGAACCCCGCGGCAAACCCCTCGCTCATGCTCTTGTCGAGCGAGATCGATTCGGCGAACTGCGCCGAACCGTCGGCCTGAAGGATGGTGACTTTGCCTGATGCCTGAACGAGACCGGTCCCGGTGTCGTAGTCGACGTGCGCGGCGCGAAGCACCCTGCCTCTATAGCGGACCTCGACGTTACCGTCCGCGATCACATGGTGGGTGCTCTCGTTACGGGTGAGGGAATCGGACTCGAGATAAAAGCCCCCGCCCGCGAGACCGTCGTTGGCGGGGCGCGTCGCCGGGGGGGCGTCAGACGCCTTGGGCGCCATGGCGTCGAGAGTCTTCGCGCCGGCGCCTCCGGCCAGCGCGGCGAACGCCAACCCGGCCAGGAGTCCGGATCGCATCAACGAACTCTCCGTTCGCGCCGGGGTTCGAACCTCGTCAATGGCCATACAACCCTTCATTGAGATCCGCGCCAGCGCCCCGTTCCTTTGACGCTGTCCAAGCCTGCCCATACGTCGCCAAGCGTCCCGACGCAAAACCTGTCGGTCATCGACACGGATCAACCGTCCTCCGTATGGCAGAGCAAGGTGACCGCGCCTAGCAACGCCAACAGCGGCGGTGTCCAGGCCGCGAGCGGCACGGGGATGACCTCGGTCGTCCCGAACGCCCCACAGACCTGACCGAGAAAGAACACCAGGAAGCCGAGCCCGATTCCGGCTGCCGCAACGCGAGCGACGTCGCCGAGGCGGAGAAGGCGAAGAGAGAACGCCGCCGCCAGCAGGGTCATCGCGGCGAACAACAGGGGTGTCGCCAGAAGCTGCTGGTACCGGAGCCGGTAGGCCGCAGACGAGAATCCCGCCCGCTCGGCCGCCCGCACGGTCGCTGGAAAGTTCCAGAAGGCCACCGCCCCGGGAGCGACGAATCGTTCCATGGCCGATCGACGGTCGAGGGTGGTCGGCAGGGCCAGGGTGTCGGAACGGACGGATTCGGAGCCTGGGCGCGCTTCCCGAACGTCCGACAGGCGCCAATACCCCGGCGCCAGGACCGCCTGCGCCGCGTCGATGCGCCGGGTAAAATCCACATCGCCGGTCTGGCTGACGGTCTGGATGAAGATCGAGACGGTTTTCAGAGTCACGTCTCCGTTATCGGTGTCGCGCCGCTTGGCGTGGATGACGATCTGACCTTCAGGCGCCCCCTGGCGCAGCCAGATGTCCGGCGTCGTGGCCGGGCCGCCGCCGGCGGCGATCCAGGCGCGGCGTTCTTCGAAGCGCGCGTTGAGGAAGGCAGCCGCCGGGTTGAGCGCCGTCACGACCATGATGCCGAACAGAAACGCGGCCAAGGCTGACGGCAGGAGGAACCGCCAGGCTGAGACGCCTGCCGCTCGCATGGCCGTAAGTTCACTGCGCCGATTGAGCGTGACGAAGGCCCCCATGGAGCCGAACAGAAACGCGAACGGCGCCAGCAGCAGGGCGATGGAAGGCGTCTTCAGGAGCGTGAGCCCCAGCAGGTCGTCGAACGCCACGTCGCCCCGCCCGCCGACCGTTCGCGCCAACTCCACGAGGTCCACCAGCATGATGACCGCGAGGATCACAGCCAGGGCCGCGCCGACGCCGGCGGCGAGTCGCGTCAGGATGTAGATCTGGAGTTTCACGGCGGCAGCGTCAGGCCGCGACGGCCGGCTGGGCCGTGGTCGCCCTCGGGCCGCCCACTCCCGTCCCGACCAGGAGGCCGAGGCAGAGGATCGCTCCCAGGATCGGTACGCCGTATTGTAGGCTGTTCAGCGCCGGATTCGTCGCGCTCGCCGCCTGCGCCGCGAAGCCAAGCGTTCGGATGAACAAGGCCGCCGCCGCCGCCGCGGCCATGCGGTGACCATAGCCCATCCGATCGAAACTCCCGCCAAGCACCGCGGCCACCGCGAAGAGGATGAAGGTGAAGTTGTATAGCGGGACCGCGAGCCGGGAATGTCCCTCCGCCAGCATGGCTTTGACGTTGGCCTGTTCCCAGGCCTGCGACATATCGGGGAAGAACAGTTCGTGCAGATAGCGGTCGGAGAGTTTGTACGTGAAGCCCGGTCTCGCGGCCACGAACGGGCGGAGATCCAGGATGTATTCGTCAAAGGCGAGGAAATTGAGAACGCCGGTCGGTGAAAGTTCCTGATTGGCGCCGTGCCGCAGAACCAGCATGGCCGCGCCGCCACGCTTTTTCAGACGGCCCTCACGGGCGGTGATGGTCGTGTCACGACCGCTCTCCAGGCGTCTGTCGATGAACAGGTTGCGGATGCCGCCGTCGTCGTCCACCGACTGGGCATAGACGGTCATACCCGGCGCGGGGTGGGTGAACTGGCCTGGCCGGATCATGCTGGTCAGGCCATCGGCTCGCGCGGTCTCGATCGTGTCGCGTAACGCCCGATACGACAGAGGCTGGCCCCAGAGCGTGACCACCAGGGAAGCCCCGGCCATCAGGGTTGCCAGCCGCAAGGCGGGCGCCACGACGTCCCACCGGCTCATGCCGCCGGAGAAGCAGATGATCAGTTCGTTGTCGCGGTGCAGGCGGTTCATCGCCACGAGCCCGGCGATGAGCAGGGCGATCGGGAGGACCAGAACCATCAGCTGCGGCATGGCCAGAAGAACGACCTTGGCGAAGACCAGCGGGCTCTGGCGCTGACTGAGCAGGCCGCCAATCGCCGAGAGCGCTTCCGCCAGGATCGCCACGCCCGTCAGGGCCGCCGTCGCCTGCAGCGTGGGTCCGCGAAGCTGACGAAACAGGTAGCTTTGCATCAAGGGCATGGGCAGGGGCCGGGCGCGTGAGACGAAGGCGGGACCCCGAAAGCGGGCGAGACTGTTTTAGCCTCAGCTATGGGGAACGCACAACCGAGGCCTCAAGCCGCGGCGGCGGTTCGGCCTCGGCGTCGGCTGGACCGAAGATCGGCCGGAACGCCTCGGCCAGGGCCTCGTCCGCTGACGGCATATCGATCGCAACCCCAAGGTCGGCCAGGCTGGTCACGCCGTGCCGGCTGATGCCGCAGGGGACGATACCCGTGAAATGGTCGAGGTCCGGCGCGACATTGAGGCTCACCCCATGGAAGCTCACCCAGCGCCGAAGCTTCACCCCGATCGCCGCGATCTTGTCCTCCCGGTCCACCCCCAGGTCCGGCCGCCGGACCCATACGCCCACGCGCTCGCCGCGCGTTTCGCCCACGACGTTGAACCGCGCCAGTGCGGCGATGATCCAACTTTCCAGCGCCGTCACGAAGGCTCGGGTGTCGCGGCCCCGCTCCCTGAGGTCCAGCATCAGATAGGCCACCCGCTGTCCGGGGCCATGGTAGGTGTATTGGCCGCCGCGCCCGCTGCGATGGACGGGGAATCGGTCGGGCTGGAGCAGGTCCGCCGCCTTTGACGACACGCCGGCGGAATAGAGGGGAGGGTGCTCAACCAGCCACACCAGTTCCCCGGCGCGACCGTCCGCGATGGCCGCGGCCCGCTCCTCCATGAACGTCACGGCGGAGTCGTAGCCGGTCAGGCCCGGCGACACGGCCCAGGCGACAGCCGTCGAATCCGGTCGTCGAAAGCCGGGAAAAGGCGAAACCGGGGGGGACATCGACCGCCAAATAGCGCTCAGAGGCGAGATAACGCAAAGCGCGACTTCACAAGCGCCAGCCCTTTTGCTACGCCCCCCGGCTCACCACGGGCGGTCGTGGCGGAATTGGTAGACGCGCAGCGTTGAGGTCGCTGTGGGGCAACCCGTGGAAGTTCGAGTCTTCTCGACCGCACCATGTTGAACAATGAGACGCCGCGGCAGGCCTTCACCTGCCGCGGCGGCCTCGTGGCGGCCCCCTCGGCGTCATGCTAGGGAACGCCCATGATCCCGAACCATGGACCCATGATGGATTTCGGCCTCGGCGAGACCGCCGACGCCATCCGCGACACCACGGCCCGCTTCGCGGCCGACCGCATTGCGCCGATTGCCGCCGAGATCGACGTCAGCAACACCTTTCCACGCCAGCTGTGGCCCGAGATGGGCGACCTTGGTCTTCACGGCATCACCGTCGAGGAAGAGTTCGGCGGACTTGGCCTGGGCTACCTGGAGCACGTGGTGGCGATGGAGGAGGTGTCCCGGGCGTCGGCGTCGGTGGGCCTCAGCTACGGCGCCCACTCCAACCTTTGCGTCAATCAGATCCGACGTTGGGGGTTACCGGAACAGAAGCGGCGCTATCTCCCCAGGCTGATCAGCGGCGAACATGTCGGCGCCCTGGCCATGAGCGAGGCGTCGGCCGGATCTGACGTGATTTCCATGGGCCTGCGCGCCGATCGGCGGGGCGATCGCTATGTGCTCAACGGCAGCAAGTTCTGGATCACCAACGGACCGCACGCGGACGTTCTGGTGGTCTACGCCAAGACGACGCCGGAGGCCGCCAGCCGCGGGGTCACGGCGTTCCTGATCGAGAAGGGCTTCAAGGGGTTTTCCTGCTCGCGGAAGCTGGACAAGTTCGGCATGCGCGGGTCCGACACCGGTGAACTGGTGTTCGAGGATTGCGAGGTGCCCGAAGAGAATGTGCTCGGGCCGGAAAACGGCGGCGCGGGCGTCCTTATGAGCGGCCTGGACTATGAGCGCACCGTCCTGGCCGCGGGGCCGCTAGGGATCATGCAGGCCTGTATGGATGCGGTCCTTCCCTACGTTCGCGAGCGCAAGCAGTTCGGCAAAGCGATCGGATCGTTCCAGCTGATGCAGGGCAAGGTGGCGGACATGTACGTCGCGCTGAGTTCGGCGCGGGCCTATGTCTATGCCGTGGCGCGCGCCTGCGACGCCGGTCACACGACCCGCTTCGACGCCGCCGGCGCCATCCTCCTGGCCAGCGAAAACGCGGTGCGGGTGTCCCTCGAGGCGATCCAGGCGCTCGGCGGAGCAGGCTATCTCAAGGACTTTCCGGTGGAACGCTATCTTCGCGACGCGAAACTCTACGACATCGGCGCCGGGACCAATGAGATTCGCCGCTTCCTGATCGGGCGGGAGCTTGTCGGCGCCTGAGTTGGCGCGACCGTTTGCCTGAAAAAACAAAGGGCCGCCCCGGTTTCGGGACGGCCCTTCCATCGTCGTGACCGCGGGCCGTTCGGTGATGAACCGATCAGCCGCGACCTCGTCCTTTGAGCGTCAAGACGCTGTCAGGCGAGAGCCTCCGAGTTCAGGCTCCAGGTCGCTTTGGACCGCAGTTGGAGACAATGAGACACTGGACCACCTCCTTTCAGCTGTTGAGACAGGACCCCGACTATGAGCCCGAGTCGCGGATGTGGCAATCTGCGGCTGAAAGCCGCCTGGAGGCCCGGCGTTCGGGGTTGACAGCGACGGTCAGGCGGACCATTCCGGCCGCGCTTCCAAACCGCGTTCGCGCGTCGCGGAACGATCAACGGAAACCCAAACGAAATGCCAAGCGACAGTCCTGGTCCAGTTAGCTGGCCGCTGAGATCGTCCCGCCGGGCCTGACGCTGTCGGGCCCATCGTGACGGCCGACGCGGCAATCACGAGGCGAGCCCATGGTCTTCCTCTCTTCAGATCGGTTGAACACCGGCCTGCTGGCGCGCTTCGCGCGCCGGGAGATCGCGCCCAACCGCTATGATCTCATCGCGCTGCTGCTGATCGGCGCGGCGGCGGTGCTCGTGGTTCATGGCGCACAGCAGATGGGCCTGCCGGTGGCGACCCTTCACACCACGCCGGTAGTCCTGGATCCCGCCAGGCTGCCCGGATACGCCCTGCGGTCGACGTTGCGGATGTTCGGCGCGATCTTCGCCTCGCTGATCTTCACCTTCGTGGTGGCGACGATCGCGGCGAAGAGCCGCAAGGCCGAACTTGTCATCGTGCCCATGCTCGACATCGCGCAGTCGATCCCCATCATGGCGTTTCTGGCCTTCACGCTGACATTCTTCATCGGCCTGTTTCCCACCAGCGAGTTGGGCGTCGAATGCGCCGCCATCTTCCTGATCTTCACGTCCCAGGCCTGGAACATGGCCTTCAGCTTCTATCAGTCGCTGCGCACGCTTCCGGCCGACCTCGTGGAGGTGAGCCAGCAGTTCAACCTCTCGCCCTGGAAACGGTTCTGGAAGCTGGAACTGCCCTACGCCACGCCCGCCCTGGTCTGGAACACCATGATGTCCATGTCCGGCGGGTGGTTCTTCGTGGTCGCGTCGGAATATTTCACCGTCGGCCACACCCAGGTGGTGCTCCCTGGCATCGGGTCGTGGCTGGCCATCGCCATTGAGCATCGCGACTTCGTCTCGGTGACCTGGGCGGTGGGCGCGATGGCGGTGGTGATCGTTCTCTACGACCAGCTTGTCTTCCGCCCCATCGTGGCCTGGGCCGACAAGTTCCGCTTCGAGCAGACCGCGTCCGAGACCGAGCCGGAATCCTGGTTCTACGACCTGCTGCGTCGCACGCGGGTGTTCCGCCGGATCGCCAAGCCCTTTCTGCGCCTGGCGTCACGGTTTCCAATGCCGGTCCCGAAGGCGCGCCGCGCCGCGCGCGCGCCGAACCCGGCCATGTGGGTCTGGGTGGATCGGGTCTGGCAGGCCGTGGTGGCGGTGGTCGCCGCCTGGGCGGTTTGCACCATCTACCGGTACCTCAGCGCCAACCTGCGGCTCGCCGACGTGCTCCTCGCCGTGTGTTATGGCTTCCTGACCTTGCTGAGGGTTCTGGTGCTGATCGTTGTGGCTAGCCTCATCTGGGTGCCGATCGGCGTCTGGATCGGCCTCCGGCCCGTCTGGTCGCAGCGCATCCAGCCGGTGGCGCAGTTCCTGGCGGCCTTTCCAGCCAATGTGATCTTTCCCTTCGCCGTGATGGGCATCGCGGCCGGACACCTCGACCCCAACATCTGGCTCTCGCCCCTGATCATCCTGGGGACCCAGTGGTACATCCTGTTCAACGTGGTGGCCGGCGCCAGCGCGCTGCCCAATGACCTCAAGGAGGCGGCGGGCATCTTCCACCTGCGGTCCTGGCAGCGATGGCGGGATCTCATCCTCCCGGGAATCTTCCCGTACTATGTCACCGGCGCCCTGACCGCCTCGGGCGGGTCGTGGAACGCCAGCGTGGTCGCGGAGGTCGTTAGCTGGGGCCACACCAAGCTGGAGGCCGCGGGGCTCGGGGCGTTCATCGCCAAGGCGACCGATGCGGGCGACTTCCCCAGGGTCGCCCTCGGGGCCACGGTGATGAGCGTGTTCGTGATCGTGCTCAACCGCTCGCTCTGGCGGCCGATGTACGCCTACGCCGAAAAAAACCTCCGCGTGAACTGACGCACAAGGACAACGGCCATGACCATCACCCTGGAACGCTCCGCGCAGACCGACACGCCGCTCGTCGAGGTCAAGAATCTCAAGCATGTCTACGGCAAGGGCGCCGGGCCTGGACTGGTGGTGCTTGAGGACGTGAACCTCACCTTGCGCCCGAATGAGATCGTGGGGCTGCTCGGCCGCTCGGGTTCCGGAAAGTCGACGCTGCTGCGGTCGATCGCCGGCCTGATCACGCCGACGGGTGGGTCGGTGCAGGTCCGGGACATGCCCGGCGACGACACCGCGCACGGTGTGTCGATGGTGTTCCAGAGTTTCGCGCTGTTTCCCTGGCTGACAGTGCAGAAGAACGTGGAACTCGGCCTGGAGGCTCAGGGGGTGCCGGCTGAGATCCGGCGCAAGCGCACTTTGGCGGCCATCGACCTGATCGGCCTCGACGGCTTCGAAAACGCCTATCCCAAGGAACTGTCCGGCGGCATGCGCCAGCGCGTTGGCCTCGCCCGCGCCCTGGTGGTGCAGCCCTCCATCCTGCTGATGGACGAACCGTTCTCGGCCCTGGACGTCCTCACCGCCGAGACCCTGCGCACCGACCTCCTCGATCTCTGGTCGGAAGGCCGGATGCCGATCCGCTCGATCCTGATCGTGACGCACAATATCGAGGAGGCCGTGCTGATGTGCGACCGCATCCTCGTGTTCTCGTCCAACCCCGGCCGCGTCATCGCCGAGATCAAGGTCGACCTGCCGCAGCCGCGCAAGCGCCTCGATCCGGCGTTCCGGGCGCTGGTGGACGATATCTACGCCCGGATGACGGCGCGCCCGATCACGCCGGCCCCGCGCGAAGGCAATTTCCCCGGGTCAGGCCTGGGCATGGCTCTGACACATGTGTCGACAAACACCCTCGCGGGGATGATCGAGGCCATCACCGCGCCGCCGAACAACGGCTCCGCGGACCTCGCCACCCTGGCGCGCGAACTTCAGATGGAGGCCGACGAACTGCTGCCGATCGCCGAGACGCTCCAGCTGATGCGTTTCGCCGAGATTGAAGGGCGCACGATCCGTCTGACACCGGCGGCGCGGCGCTACGACGCCGCCGATGTGGACGAGCGCAAGCAGCTCTTCGCTCAGCATCTGCTCGCCTATGTGCCTCTCGCCGCGCACATCCGGCGGGTGCTCGACGACCGCGCATCGCATCAGGCGCCGGCGACGCGGTTCCGAGACGAACTCGAGGATTTCATGTCCGAGCCCTATGCGGAGGAGACCATGGACGCGATCGTCTCCTGGGGCCGCTACGCCGAGATCTTCGCCTACCATGAGGACGACGACCGGTTCAGCCTGGACGACCCGGCCTGAGGTCTGCCGCCGATTCAGGCGAAGTTTGCCCCCGGCGCCCGCTTTTCGCGCCAAAGTGGCGCCCAGTTTTTCATCGCGACGATCTGGGAGTGTGCAAAAAATACACAATGCTGCGTTGCGAACACCGCGCATGACGGTTTCGCGACCCTTGATGCCGCCGCAGGCTCGATAGCCGTCCTCAACGTTAAAAACAGGGGACTGAGTTCCATGAAACACCGCATCTGGACGCTGCTTTCGACGGCCGCCGCCGCAACCCTCCTCGCCGGCGCCGCCTTTGCCGCCGATGCTCCCCCACCGCCGCCGACGCTCGATTCCTGGGTCAGCTCGATCAAGTTCTCGGGCTCCATCGAAGCCGGCGCGACCATGAACCCGCAGTCTCCCCAGAATGGCGTGAATTTCGGGCACGTGTTCACCGGCCGATCCAATCAGGTCGATCTGAACCAGATCGTCCTGACCATCGAGCGTGACCTCGACCCGAAGGCCACTGGGCCCGACTTCGGCTTCAAGCTGCAGGGCATGTACGGCTCCGACGCCCAGTTCACGCACCTCATCGGCGAGGGCGACCATTCGTCGTCGTCGCGCAACGCCTTCGATCTGGTGGAAGCGAATGTCTACGCTCACTTGCCCTATCTGACGGCCGGCGGCATCGACGTGAAGGTCGGTCAGTTCTCCACCCCTATCGGCAATGAAGTGATCGCGGCCGGCGGCAACTTCTTCTATTCCAAGAGCTATATCTTCAACTTCGGCATCCCGCTGAAGCACATGGGACTTCTGGTCACCACCCACGTCAATCCGATACTGGATATCTACACCGGCTACACCACCGGGGTGAACACTTCGCTCGGGTCGGACGGCGGTTACAATGACGGGCAATTCCACTTCCTGGGCGGTTTTGGACTGAACCTGAAGAACGTCACCGTCCTGGCGCTGACCCACATCGGCCCGGAAAATCCGGCCGGTTCACTGCCCGCGCCGATCAAGATTCACGACCAGTACCGTTATCTGAACGACGTGCTTATCACCTGGCATATCAACGACAAGCTGACCTCGGTCACTGAACTGAACTACATCAAGGACGACGGCTTCGCGGCCGCCGGCGGGGGCGTCGCGGAATACTTGACCTATCCGATCTCGCCGATCGTGACGGCGGGCGTCCGGGCCGAAATCTGGCGTGATAACAACGGCTTCTTCGTCGCCGGCTTCCCGGGCAACCTGGACTTCATCAACCTGGAGATGGGTCTGCCCAATACCGCGTACGGCGCCGGTCCGACCACCTACGGCGCGCTGACGTTCGGCCTGAACATTAAGCCGTCCAAGCTGCCGAAGATGATCGACGGCCTGACGATCCGGCCCGAGATTCGCTATGACCGCGCCCTGGCTGGCGGCTCTCCGTTCGGCGATGTTCCCGGTGCGGACAAGAACCAGGTGACGCTCGGAATCGACGTGGTCATGCCCCTGAACTTCTAGAATTCAGACATTCAGTCGGATGGTTAGGGCCGGTCCCGATGGGACCGGCCCTTGTCGTTTCCCTGTGGTATCAGCGCATGCCCATGGGGGCGAAGCCGAGATGCGTGCCCGCGTCGACCATCAGCGTTTCTCCGGTGACGTGGCGCGAGGCCGGGGCCGCCAGAAACACCGCGGCGCCAGCAATGTCTTCGGCCGTTGAGGCCACCTTGAGGGGCGTCGACGACACCACACCCGCCCGCATTCTTTCCAGCGCCTCGGGCGGCATGCCGCGTCCGAACCACGGCGTGTCGATGTAGCCGGGGCAGATCGCGTTGACCCGGATTTTGGGCGCCAGGGCCCGGGCCAGGGAGATCGTCATGGTGATCAGGGCGCCTTTCGACGCCGCGTAGGGAACGGAGCTGCCGATGCCGAGCACGCCGGCGATCGAGGCTGTATTGACGACCGCGCCGGCCGACGGGGCGGATTCCAGCAGCGACCGGGCCGCGCGGATCATCTGATAGGAACCGACCACGTTAACCGCATAGATTCGCATGAAGTCCTCGGCCGACACGGCGTCGAGGGCGCCGTGATTGTTGGCGAACTTCGTCACGCCGGCGTTGTTGAACAGGGCGTCGACGCGGCCGTAGGGGGCTGCCGCGGCGGCGATCCTGATGCAGTCCTCGTCTTTGGCCACATCGCCCTGCACGAGAACGCCATGTGCGCCCTCGGCCTCGATGAGCCGGAGCGTCTCGGCGGCCTCGGCTGCCGATGAGGCATAGTTGACGATGATCGTGGCTGCGCCGCGCGCGGCGGTTTCCACGGCGATCGCCCTGCCCAGTCCCGTGGAGGCGCCTGTGACCACCACGATGGCTCCGTCGAAATCCTTGCCCGCCACGTTCATCTCCCATGTTTTGTGGATGGTGTTGGCTCGCTGATAACGAGTCCGCGAGAACTTGTCGTCGGGCCTGTCGGCGCGTGGCAATCCGCGCTAGATCGCGGTCCATGGAAGAGATGCGGCTGACCCAGCTTGGTCAGGAGGCGCGCGGTTTCGCCAGCCCCGACGAAGCAACCCTCGAATGCGTGCCCAACCCTCAGGCCGGGGAACTGTTCCTCGCCCGGTTCACGGCGCCCGAATTCACCTCGCTGTGTCCGGTCACCGGTCAGCCGGACTTTGCGCGGCTAGTCATCGACTATGCGCCGGGGGATTGGCTGGTGGAGTCGAAGTCACTCAAGCTCTACCTCGGCGCCTTCCGTAACCACGGCGCCTTCCATGAGGACTGCACCCTGGTCATAGGCCGGCGGCTGGTTGAGGCGGCCAGGCCACGCTGGTTGCGCATCGGCGGTTACTGGTATCCACGGGGCGGCATTCCGATCGATGTGTTCTGGCAGACCGGCGCGCCGCCAGACGGCCTGTGGCTGCCGGACCAGGGAGTCGATCCCTACCGCGGACGCTGACAGTTTTCAGGCTGTCCAGCGGGTGACGATCTTGTCCATCGCCGGACGGACGCGTTCGAGCGGCGCTTCGGTCGGGGTTCCGATCTGCACGAAGCCGGCCACTTTTTCCGACCCGTCCAGGCCGAGCAGCCGGATCGCGTCCGCGTCATAGGCATACCAGTCGGTGATCCAGTTGGCGCCGTAGCCCATGGCCTGGGCCGCGATGGTCAGGATCGCGCACACGGCCCCGGCGGAGAGTTCCTGTTCCCAGGCCGGAATCTCGCCGGCGACCGTCTTCGATACGATGGCGATCGTCAGGGGCGGTACGCGAATCTTGCCCAGTTTCGCCTGGGCCTTGGCGGCATCCGTGCGTGTCGCCGCGATCGCGTCTAGCCCGTCGACAAAAGACGCCTTCGCGGGGCCATCCAGAACGATGAACCGCCAGGGCGCGAGCTTGCCATGATCGGGCGAGCGCGCGGCCAAGGTCAGGATGGCGTCGAGCTGGTCTGGGCTCGGTCCGGGCGCCGAGAGAGTCAGCGCCGAGGCCGACCGGCGTCGCGCCAGGAAGCTCACGGTTTCCGGCGACGCCGTCACCGGTAGAGGGTCGCCGAACGCGGGGGGCGGGGGAAGGGTGGCCACGGGGCTCCTTGCGGCGTGAGGGGGGCCGACTGGTGACGGACTCTTAGGTCAGCTATAAGGCGAGCTTAGATATCGCGGTGGCGCCGGACGATGGCGTTCCCCATATCGGTATTCTGGGACGCCGCCGCAATCGTCGGTGGCTGGTCGGAGGCGCGTGGAACGGCATGGCTCAACACCTGGAAGTTCTGGACGGCGGCCTGGCAACGCGCGTCTGGCCGGCGTTGAAGAGCGAAGCCCAACGCGTCGCTCGTGACGAGCCCAGTCTCGCCTCGATGCTCAACGCCGTGATCATCCGCCATTCCGATCTTGCCTCGGCTCTGTCCTATCAACTGGCGCGCAAGCTGGGCGATCAGGAACTCCGGGCGATGAGCCTGCGGGAAGTCGCCCAGGAAGCCTTCGCCGCCGACCCCTCCATCGTCGCCAATGCCGAGGCGGATTTGCGCGCGGTGTTCGAGCGGGATCCTGCCTGCAAGGGATTCGTACAGCCCTTCCTCTACTTCAAGGGCTTCCAGGCGCTGCAGACCCACCGGGTGGCCCATTGGCTGTGGCTGTCCGGCCGCGAAGCCCTGGCCTTCTATCTTCAGAGCCGGATGTCGGAGCTCTTCCAGGTGGATATTCACCCGGCGGCGACGATCGGCGCCGGCGCGTTCTTCGATCACGGGACCGGAATCGTGATCGGCGAGACGGCTGTGATCGGCGAAAACGTCTCCATGCTGCATGGGGTGACCCTGGGGGGCACGGGCGCCGAGCGCGGCGACCGGCACCCGAAGATCGGCAACGGCGTCCTTCTCGGCGCCGGCGCGAAGGTCCTGGGAAACATCAAGGTCGGGGACTTCGCCAAGATCGCCGCCGGTTCGGTGGTCCTGCAGCCGGTGCCGTCAGGCTGCACCGCGGCCGGCGTGCCGGCGAAACTGATCAATTGCCCGACCTGCTCCGAGCCGGCGCGCACGATGGATCAAACGCTCGCCTTCGATATCTGACCGGCCTTCCTGGGGAAGGGGCGGGCGAGAGCGCTTTCTTCCGAAAACCGGTTTCCAGAATTCGGAACCCACACTAGGGTCCGGCTCGCATCAGCCGGAGCGCTTCCCATGGACCAAAAAGACATCGAACGCGTGCAGGCGCACCTGAAGCGCACTTTCGGGAACCCCCACATCGCCGTCAAAGCCCGTCCGAAACAGAAGGACTCGGCCGAGGTGGAGATGAAAGGTGAATTCATCGGTGTGATCTATGAGGACGAGGACGAAGACGGCTCGTTCATGTTCGAGATGGCGATTCTGCCGGAGGACCTCGAGGGCTGAGGCCGGACGGCCTCAGGCGGGTTGAATGAAGCTATCGATCACCTTCTTCTCGCCGGCGGTCTCGAAGGCCACCGTAAGTTTGTTCCCCTCGACCACCGTCACCTGGCCGTAACCGAACTTCTGGTGGAAGACCCGGTCGCCGCGGGCGTAGGCGCTCGGCCGCGCGGGGTCCGAGATGGCGACGAGCCGGCCTTCGCCCTCGATGACCTGCGTGCGACCTGGCGGGCCGCCGGCGTAGCCGCGAGACTGCGCGCGCTTCCAGCCGGGGCTGTCGTAGCCCGAGCCATAGTGGGTTTCGTCCCAAGTCGATCCGGTCTGCTTCAGGCCAGGGCCCCCGCCATAGTACCCCGTCTCGGAGGCCGCCTCGACGCTGGCGTGGGGCAGTTCGTCGACGAATCGGCTCGGTAGCTGGCTGGTCCATCGCCCGTAGACCTGCCGGTTCGCGGCGAAGGAGATCCGCGCCTCCTCCCGCGCCCGGGTCAGGCCGACGTAGGCCAG
Organism: uncultured Caulobacteraceae bacterium; assembly: GCA_903872075.1. Lineage (GTDB taxonomy): Bacteria > Pseudomonadota > Alphaproteobacteria > Caulobacterales > Caulobacteraceae > Acaudatibacter > Acaudatibacter aquilonius. Next base: position 27,027 of record CAIQJF010000022.1, read on the forward strand.
CCGGCGCTCCTCCTCGAGACCGCGTTCGCCGTGTTCGTCCATGCTGCGTTGACTGGGAAACACGCCTTCCTCCCAGCCAGGCAGGAACACCAACGGGAACTCCAGGCCCTTGGCGGCGTGGAGGGTCATGATCTGCACCGCGTCGTCCCCGGCCCCCCGGTCGAGGTCGGCCACCAGTGACACATGTTCGAGATAGGCTTCGAGCGTGTCGAACGCCCCCATGGACTGGACCAGTTCCTTGAGGTTCTCCAGCCGCGTCTGGCTGGTCGGTCCCTTGTCGAGCCGCAGGGCGTCGATGTAGCCGCTCTCCTCGAGGATGGTCTCGGTCAGGCGGGGATGGGCGAGGGCGTCGGCCTGGGCGCGCCAGCGGTCGAGATCGCGCAGGAAGGTGGACAGGGCCGTGCGGGCGCGGGCGGGGAGCTCATCGCTGACCACGAGGTCGCGTGCAGCCACCATGGCCGAGACGCCGCTGGTTCGGGCCACCGTGAGCAGTTTCTGGACCGTGGCGTCGCCGATCCCCCGGCGCGGGGTGTTGACGATGCGTTCGAAGGCCAGATCGTCATCCTGCGACTGCACGAGACGCAGATAGGCGTGGGCGTCCCGAATCTCGGCCCGCTCGAAGAATCTGGGGCCGCCGACGACCGTGTAGGGGATCTGCAGCAGCACGAACCGCTCTTCGAAGGCCCGCATCTGGAAGGAGGCGCGAACCAGGATCGCCACCTCGCTGTACCGGCGGCTCTTGCGCCAGCGCTCGATCTCCTCGGCCACGAGTCGCGACTCGGCCTCGCCGTCCCAGACGCCCCGGACCTGCACGCGTTCGCCGCCCGTGGCTTCGGTCCACAGGGTCTTGCCCAGGCGGTCGCGGTTGGCGGTGATCAGGCCCGAGGCCGCCGCCAGGATGTGCTCGGTGGAGCGGTAGTTCCGCTCAAGCCGGATCACCTGGGCTCCCGGAAAATCCCGTTCGAACCGCAGGATGTTGTCCACCTCGGCGCCCCGCCAGCCGTAGATCGACTGATCATCGTCGCCAACGCAACAGATGTTCCGCCGCCCCTGGGCCAGGAGGCGCAGCCACAGGTACTGGGCGACATTGGTGTCCTGGTATTCGTCGACCAGGACGTATTTGAACCGGCGATGGTAGTCCGCCAGCACGTCTTCATGCTTGGTGAAGATGGTCAGATTGTGCAGCAGCAGGTCGCCGAAGTCGCAGGCGTTCAGGATTCTCAGGCGCTCCTGATAGAGACTGTAGAGCGCCGCCCCACGGTTGTTGGCGAAATGCGCGCCCTCGGCCGGCGGCAGGCTGTCGGGCGTCCAGCCGCGGTTCTTCCAGTGGTCGATCAGGCCGGCGAGGTGCTTCGGAGTCCAGCGCTTGGGATCGATGTTCTCGGCCGCAAGCAGTTGCTTGATCAGCCGCTCCTGATCGTCGTTGTCGATGATGGTGTAGCTGGACTTCAGTCCGACCAGCTCGGCGTGGCGACGCAGGATCTGGGCGGCGACCGAGTGGAAGGTGCCGAGCCAGCGCAAGCCTTCCGCCGACGGTCCGATCATGTCGGTGATGCGGTGCCGCATCTCGCGGGCGGCCTTGTTGGTGAACGTGACAGCCAGAAGTTCCCAGGGGCGCGCCTTGCCGGAGGTCAGGATGTGGGCCAGGCGCGTGGTCAGAACGCGCGTCTTGCCGGTGCCGGCGCCGGCCAGAACCAGGACCGGCCCTTCGGTCGCCTCCACGGCCTGCCGCTGCTCGGGATTCAGCCCCGCGAGGGCGTCCGGTCCCTGCGCACGGGCCAGATCGGAGATGCGAGGGGTGGGTAGATCGGACACAGCGGGGCTCTGCGCGGGAATCGCGCCTAGCGGAACATATGGAGCACGCGCGCCGGTGAGGCGAGTCTAGACGCGCGGGCCGAAGCTCATCCGGCGGAGCAGGTGATCCTTGCGGATGAGCTGATGGAAGAGCGCCGCGCCGAAGTGCAGAGCGATCAGACCCGCCAGCAGCCAGGCCAGCTTTCCGTGCGCCTGGAAGACCGCGAAGGTGTCGAAATCCGGCAGCGGCGCTTTCGATCCGCCGAAAACGATATCCGGCAGGCCCGAACTGAGACTTTTGGCGATCCCGCAGCCGATCACGGCGAACACCACAAGATAGAAGCTCCAGTGAATCAGGCCCGCCAGCCGGTCGAGAACCGGGTTGCCGCTGGTCGCCGGCGGGGGCCGGTCGGTGCGCAGCCTGAGGACCAACCGCAGCGCCATCAGGACAAGCACCGTGAAGCCGCCGACCATGTGCAGGGCGATGGCTGTCTTTCTGACCGGCGCGTCGTCCGGAATGGCGTCGAACACCACGAAACCCATGAAGAGAGCGCCTATCACCAACAGGGCGATCAGCCAGTGCAGGGTCACCATCAGGGGATGGTATCGGGATACGGTCGGCATCGCTGGGATCTCCTCCGCGCGTTCGAGACCCGACCTTGAGGCGCGCGCCGCGCCTTGTCGAGACCACGCTCGCCATGGACGGTTGAACCCCGCTCGGCCAACCCGCTAAAGAGAGTCTCAACTCGCCGGCGCGCCGCGCCCGGCCAGCCGCCATACGGGAGCCCAGACGCCATGGATATCGATTTCAGCCCCGAGGATCTGGCCTTCCGCGACGAGGTGCGGGCCTTCATCGATGAGGCCTTCGACGACGACATGCGCGCCCGGGCCGCCCAGTCCAAGACCGGCGGGATCGGCTGCGTCGCCCAGATCCGTTGGTTCAAGCGCCTCGGCGCGCGCGGCTGGATGGCGCCCGACTGGCCGGTGGAGTACGGCGGCACGGGGTGGACCCAGGCGCAGAAGTTCATCTTCGACATGGAGATGGCCCTGGCCGGAGCGCCGACCACGTCCAACATGGGCACGAAGATGTGCGCCCCGGTGATCATGGCCTTCGGTACGCCCGAGCAGAAGGCGCAGCACCTGCCCAAGATTCTCTCGGCCGACGTCTGGTGGTGCCAGGGCTATTCCGAACCGGGCTCTGGCTCTGACCTGGCCTCTCTGGCGCTCAAGGCCGAACTGGACGGCGATCACTATGTGCTCAACGGCTCGAAGATCTGGACCACCTACGCCCAGTACGCCGACTGGATGTTCTGCCTGGTGCGCACCGATGCGAAGGGGAAGAAGCAGGAGGGTATCTCGTTCCTGTTGCTCGACATGAAGACCCCTGGCGTCGTGGTCCGGCCGCTGCCCACTCTTGACGGTCCGGCGGACGGTACGCAGGAGGTCAATCAGGTCTATTTCGAGGATGTGCGGGTTCCCGTCGCCAACCGCATCGGCGAGGATGGGCAGGGCTGGACCTACGCCAAGTACCTGCTGCAGTTCGAACGCGGCGGGGTCTACGCTCCCGGCCTCACTCACCAACTCAATCGGGTGAAGCACTTCGCCCGCCTTGAGCGCGACGGCGAGGACCGTGCCATGATCGCCAGTCCCGACTTCCGCCGAAAGCTTGCCGACATGGAAATCCGCATTGAGACCCTCAACGCCACGGAACTGAAGGTGTTCGCCGGCCGCGCAGCCGGCGTGGCTATGGGCCCGGTCTCGTCGATGCTGAAGCTGGAAGGCAGCCAGACCCAGCAAGCGGTGACCGAACTGGCCCTTGAGGCGGTCGGCGCCTACAGCGCCCCGTTTGTGCAGGACACCTTCGCCGGACTGACGGGCGAGGTGAATGTCCCGCGCGCCGGCCCCGACTATGCCGCCACGGTCGCGCCGATGTATTTCAACTTCCGCAAGACCTCGATCTACGCCGGCTCCAATGAGATCCAGCACAACATCATGGCCAAGATGATCCTGGGAATCTGACGCCCTAGGTCTGGTTTGCAAACGCCAGAGCCGCCACCCGGCACGCCGAGGCGAGAGGGCGTTCGCCGCGTCCCTGATCGATGTCGGCCAGGAGACCTGCGAGGGTTAGGCTTCGCGACGCCGCAAGGGCTTCGAGAGTGGCCCAGAATTCGGGTTCAAGGGCTACGGATGTGGCGTGACCGGCCAGGTTCACCGACCGTTTCTTCAGGCCGCTCACGGCGCCCGCCTGTGCGCCTCAAGTTTGCGCAAGGCGTCGCCGGTCGCCGTCTTGCCGGCCGACTTTTCCGCATTTGACCGGCCGAAGGCGACCCGGTTCTCCGCCGCTGCCGCCTTGGCCGTCTTTTTTGCCAGAGCCTTACGGGCCCGGTTCAGATTGACGATCTCGGTCACTTCACCGAGCCGCAGAACCGCTGGATGCGGGTGCAGGCGTCTTCGAGCAGGGCGTTGGATGTGGCGTAGCTGATGCGGAAGAAGGGGGAGAGCCCGAAGGCTTCCCCGAACACGACCGACACGCCCTCGGACTCCAGCAACGAGACGGCGAAATCCTGGTCGTTGGAGATCAACTTGCCGTCCGACGTCGTCTTGCCGATCAGGCCTTCGCAGGAGGGATAGACGTAGAAGGCCCCCTCGGGTGTCGGGCACTTCAGTCCGGCGGCCTGGTTGAGCATGGACACCACCAGGTCTCGACGGCCTTCGAACACCTTGGCGTTGGGGCCGATGAAGTCCTGCGTCCCGTTGAGCGCTTCCACCGCCGCCCACTGCGAGATCGAGGTGGGGTTGGAGGTGCTCTGGCTCATCACCTTGCGCATGGCGGCGATGAGGGGCTCGGGGCCGGCGGCGTAGCCGATCCGCCAGCCGGTCATCGCGTAGGCCTTGGAGACCCCGTTCATGGTCAGGGTGCGGTCGTAGAGCGCAGGCTCGACCTGGGCGATCGTGGTGAAAGCGAAGTCGCCATAGACCAGATGCTCATACATGTCGTCGGTGAGCACCCAGACCTGCGGGTGCCGCAGCAGCACATCCGCCACGGCCTGTAGTTCGGCGCGGGTGTAGGCGGCGCCTGACGGGTTCGACGGCGAGTTCAGGATCAACCAGCGGGTGCGCGGGGTAATCGCCGCCTCCAGCGCCGCGGGTTCGACCTTGAAGCCGTTCTCGGCGCGGGTCGGCACGAATACCGGCTCGCCCCCGGCGAGCAACACCATGTCCGGATAGCTGACCCAATAGGGCGTCGGGATCACGACCTCGTCGCCGGGGTTCAGGGTCGCCATCATGGCGTTGAAGATCACCGGCTTGCCGCCGGGCGAGACGTTCACCTGCGAGGGCTTGTAGGTCAGGCCGTTCTCACGGGCGAACTTGGCGCAGATCGCCGCCTTCAACTCCGGGATACCGTCGACGTCGGTGTACTTGGTCTTGCCTTCGCGGATGGCCCGGATCGCCGCTTCCTTGATGTTTTCCGGCGTGTCGAAATCGGGCTCGCCGGCGTCCAGAGAAATGATGTCGCGACCGGCGGCGCGCAGCGCGCGGGCCTTGGCGCTTGCGGCGACGGTGGCCGAGGGTTTGACACGACGCAGGCTGGCGGATTCGGCGAACATGGCGGGAGCTCTTGATTGGGAGGCGCCGCTGTTTAGGACCACAGGTCCGTCGACGCAACGCGCGAGCGCTGCTGTTCAGCTTGACGCTGCCGAGGTGGGTGGCGATACCCGGCGCCGACAGGGAAGGAAAAACACATGCAGGATCTCAGAGGCAAGGTCGCTTTCATCACCGGCGGCGCCAGCGGCATCGGACTGGCCATGGCCAAGGTGTTCGGCCGCGAAGGGATGAAAGTGATGCTCGCCGACATCGAGGCGGGCCCGCTGGCCGCGGCGGTCTCCGAGCTTCAGAGTCTGCAGATTCGCGCCGAGGGCGTAGTGGCCGACGTTCGCAGCCGGGATTCGCTGAAGAGCGCGGCCCTCGAGACCATCGCCAAGTTCGGCAAGGTTCATCTGGTCTGTAACAACGCCGGGGTCGGCTCGGGCGGCGCCTTCGGCACGGTGCCGGCGAAGGACTGGGCCTGGGTCGCCGACGTGAACCAGTTAGGCGTCGTCTATGGGATGGAGATCTTTGCGCCTCTGATGATGAGCCACGGCGAAGGCGGACATTTCGTCAACACCGCCTCCATGGCCGGCATGATCAGCCCGCCGGGCATGGAGCCCTATTGCGCGACGAAATTTGCCGTCGTGGCCATGAGCGAGGGCTGGGCCGCCCAGCTTGCTTCGCAGAACATCGGCGTTTCGATCCTCTGCCCCGGATTTGTGAAGACACGTATCCATGAAAGCCGGCGCAACCGGTCCGACGAATATGGGGCTGATCGCGTTCCCGATTTCGATTCCAGCCTGACCTCGCCGGTGCTGACGGGCATTCCGACCGAACCGGTTGCCGAGCGCGTGCTGGAAGGCGTCGTGGATAACGACCTGTATATCTTCACCCATCCGGAGATGCGGGTAGCCGTGGAAATGCGCTTCGCGCGGATCATGGAGGCTTTCGACAAATCGGCCAGGAGTGCGGCGCTGGCGGTTCTCCCGGACCGCCCCGCCCCCAACCTCGACCCCATGGCGGCCGGAGGGCAGTGACGACCGGCGGCCGCCCAGACGCCGCCGGGCCCTAGAACGATGGTGTCCGGTCCGGGGCGATGGCGCCGCGCCGCGATGGCTTTTCTGCTCTTCGGCGGGGTTGGTCTGATCTTCCTGTTCGGCGCGGGCGTGCTCGGCCTGAAAGGACCGGAAGCGGCCGCGCATTGGCTCGCCGCCGCGCAAGGCCCCTGGGCGCTGCCAGCCGCCGTGGCGGCTTTCGCCGGACTGGCCTTTCTGGGTGTTCCGCAGTTTGTGCTGATCGCCGCCGCCGTGGCGGCGTTCGGGCCCTTGGCCGGGGGCGCCTACAGCTGGACCGGTACGATGGTTTCCGCCCTGATCGGCTTCGGGCTAGGGCGGATCTGGGGCGCGCGTCTGCTGCCGCCCGCGGGCGAAGGCGCCATAGGCCGCTTCCTGATTCTGGTGGCCAGGAATGGCTTCCTGGCCAGTCTGGTGATCCGGCTTGTGCCGTTCGCCCCGTTCGTCGTGATCAACATGGCGGCGGGGGTCACGGAAATCGGCCTCGCCGATTTCAGCCTGGGGACGGCGATCGGCATCCTGCCAAAGATCGTACTGACGGCCCTGACCGGGGCGTCCCTCGCGCGGCTGACCGGCGGACAGGCCAGCGCCGTCACGATCGCACTGCTGCTGCTCGCGGGCGCCTTGTGGTTCGCCGCAAGTGTCGCGGCGCGCCGGTGGATGCGGCCCTGAAACGGCCGATCAGGCCATCTGAGCCTGGAAGCCAGGCAGGTCGAAGTAGTCGCGCCAAGCGCTGATCAGGTCGCCATGGAACTCGAAGGCGCCCATCACCGGCACGGACAGCGTCTTTTCGCCCATCACGAACACATCGACGCGTTCGGTCAGGACGACGCCGTCGGGCGTTTCCGCGATGTGGGTGATCGTCCACCGGACGGCGGTAGCTGCGAGCAGGAATGGGGTGACAGTGGCGCGGATCGCGTCGTGGCCCTTGGCTTCGGACAGCCCGACATTCAGATAGGTCGCGTCCGGCGTCATGCGGGCGAGGATCGACTCGATATCGCGTGCCTCCCAGGCGGCGATGAAATCCTTCACGCGGTCCGAATTGGAAGCCATGGTCGCTCCTCCTGGGTCGTTTCTTCGTCTCGCCGGTTTGGCTGGCGCGCGCCGCTGCATAAGGTCTCAGCCTTGCTCCCGCAACGTCACTCTCGACTCCGGCCCTGCATTCTTGCCAGGGTGGCGCAAATCAGACTTTGAGGGAGCCACCCGGTGGACGACAATACCCCGGTGATCATCGGCGTCGGCGAAGCGTCCGAGCGTATCGATTCACCCGCCTATGAGGCGCTGTCGCCGGCCGACCTGGCGGGCCGCGCCGCCGCCGCCGCGCTGGAGGACGCCCTGAGTGTCGGGGCCATCGCCTCGCACATCGCCGTCATCGCGGCCATCCGCCAGTTCGAAGTGTCCGGTCCGAAGGTCGTCGCGCCGTTCGGAAAGGCGGATAATTTTCCCCGCGCCGTCGGCCGCCGGATCGGCGCCAACCCGGAGCGGGCAATCCTCGAGCCTGTCGGCGGGCAGGGCCCGCAGCATCTGGTCAACGAGTTCGCCCAGGCCATCGGCAGGGGTGAGACCGACATGGTGCTGATCTGCGGCAGCGAGGCGATCTCCACCGTCCGCCACCTGACCAGCAAGGGGGAGACTCGGAATTGGTCGGAGGAGATCGGCGGGCAGCTTGAGGACCGGGGTTTCGGCGAGGGTCTCATGACGGCCGACATCGCCCGTCACGGCGCACGCACGCCGATCAGCGTCTACGCCATGTTTGAGAACGCCCGGCGCGCGCGGCTGGGCCTCGGCCGTGACGCCTATCTGCTTGAGATGGGACGCCTGTTCGCGCCGTTCACCGAGGTCGCGTCGGGGAATCCGCACGCCATGTCGCGAGACATCTACACCGCCGAGCAGCTGGCCACCGTCACGGCGTCCAACCGTCTGACATCAGATCCCTTCCCACGGCGGGTTGTGGCGCGTGATCAGGCCAATCAGGGCGCCGCCGTGCTGATCGCGTCGGTTGCCAAGGCGCGCGCGCTTGGGGTGCCGGAGGAGAAGTTCGTCTACCTCTACGGCGGGGCTGACGCGCGCGAGCGGACGCCGATCGAGCGTCAGGACTGGTCGACCGGACCCGCCTCGATCCTGGCCGCGAAGCGCGCGCTGGAGACCGCCGGCCTGACCCTCGCGGACATCGACATATTCGACTTCTATAGCTGCTTCCCCATCGCAGTGTTCAACGTCCGCGACGGCCTGGGCATGGCAGTGGACGATCCGCGGCCCCTGACGGTAACCGGCGGCCTGCCGTTCTTTGGCGGCGCGGGGAACAACTACTCCATGCACGCCATCGCCGCGATGATCCGGCGGCTTCGGGCCCAGCCCAAGGCCCACGGCCTGGTGGCGGCCAACGGCGGTTTCCTCTCGAAATATTCCGTCGGCGTCTATTCGGCCGTTCCGGCGCCCTGGCGCGGCTTCGACAGCAAGGCGTTGCAGGCTGAGATCGACTCCTGGCCCGCCCCGACAATCGTGGCCGGGGGCGGGAAGGGGACCATCCTGACCTACACGATCGATTACAGCGGCAAGGCGCCGGTCGGCACGATCCTCGGCCAAACTGCCGGCGGCGAGTGCTTCGTGGCCATGACCGATCCTGAGGACCAGACGATCGTGCAGCAGATGATCGCGAACGAGCCGCTGGGTGGTGTTGTGGAGGTGACTCCCAACGCCGAGGACCGCGCCATCATCCGGATCTTCAGGCCAGCGTCGGCCGGTTAGGGACAACGCCTATGAAATGGCATTTTGCCGAAGTCTTCGAGACGGTCGCCGACCTGGTTCCCGAGAGTCCCGCGCTCATCAATGGCGATGTGCGCCGCTCCTGGCGGGAGTACGAGGACCGCGCCGCACGGATCGCCGCGGGGCTCGCGGCCGCGGGTCTTCGGCCCGACTCAAAGGTCGGGCTCTATGGCTACAACTCCAACGAGTACCTCGAGGCGCAGTTTGGCGTCTTTAAGGTCCGGGCGGTGCCGGTCAACGTGAACTACCGCTATGTCGAGCATGAGCTTCTCTATCTGCTCGACAACGCCGACGCCGAGGCGATCGTCTTCGACGCCCAGTTCGCGCCGCGCTTGGCCGCGATCCGGGACCAACTCCCGAAGCTGAAGCTGTTCATTCAGCTCGACGACGGTTCCGATGGGCATTTGCCCGGCGCCGTGTCCTTCGAGTCCCTGATTTCGGGCCACGATCGTCTGCCGCGTCAGGACTACAGCGAAGATGATATCTACATGCTCTACACAGGCGGGACGACCGGCATGCCCAAGGGGGTGATGTACCGCCAGGGCGATTTCACCCTCGGGCTCGGCGCCGCTGGCCTCGGGCCCGACGCGCCCCGGACCGGGGAAGGCCTGAAGGCAGCCGTGCTGGCGCTGAAGGCCGACGGCGCCTCGCCCGTGAGTCTCGCAGCCTGTCCGCTGATGCATGGCACCGGCCTCTGGCTCGGCGTGTTCACCGCCCATTTTCTCGGCGGCGCCGCGGTGACGTTCCGCAACGAGCACTTCGACCCGGATTTTCTCTGGTCGCTGATCGCGCGTGAGAAGGTGAGTTCGGTCGCCATCGTGGGCGACGCCTTCGCGAAGCCGATGCTGGCCGCCCTGCGCCGCGCCCAGGCCGCCGGGACGCCGCACGACGTCTCCTCGCTCAAACAGATCATCTCCTCCGGCGTAATGTTCTCCACCGAGGTCAAGCGCGGACTGCTCGAGTTCGCCGACATCATGATCCTTGACGCCATGGGATCAACCGAAGGCAGCATGGGCTCGTCGGTCGTGTCCCGCGACTTGCCGCCGGGAGACACCGCACGCTTTGTGCGAAACCCGACGACCAAGGTGTTCAATGAGCAGGATCAGGAAGTCCAGCCCGGGTCCGATGAGATCGGAATGATCGCCAACGGCGGCTTCGCCCCGATCGGCTACTTCAAGGATCCGGAAAAGAGCGCCCGCACCTTCAGGGTTATCGATGGCCAGCGCTATTCCTTCCCCGGCGACTTCGCCAAGGTGGCCGCCGATGGGTCTCTGATCCTGTTGGGACGCGGGTCGGTCTGTATTAATACCGGCGGCGAGAAGGTTTTTCCCGAGGAGGTCGAGGAAGCCCTCAAGGCGCATGACAGCGTCTGGGACGCCCTGGTGGTCGGCGTGCCGGACGAGAGGTTCGGGGAGCGGGTCACGGCCGTCGTTTCGGCGCGCCCCGGTCACGTGATCGATGAACCCGCCGTCATCGCTTTCGCCCGTCATCGCCTCGCCGGCTATAAGATGCCCCGCCGGGTGATCGTGGTCGACACGGTTCGCCGCGCCGCCAATGGTAAGGCGGACTACAAATGGGCCAAGGACACGGCCCTTCAGGACATCACCTAGGAGAGCAAGCCGGGTGGCCGACGTGGATCTCATCGCCCTTTGGGAAGATCACACGCGTTTCGAATTCGAGACGCGGGACGTGGACGCCACCATGGCGACCATGGTGCACGACCCCTACGTGAACCACATTCCCACCCTGGCCGGCGGCGTCGGTCACGATGAGCTGAAGCGCTTTTACAAGTATCACTTCATTGGCGGAAACCCGCCCGACACGACCCTCACGCCCGTCAGCCGCACCGTCGGCGTGGATCAGATCGTCGACGAGATGATCTTCAGCTTCACCCACACCTCGGTGATCGACTGGATGCTGCCCGGCGTGGCGCCGACCGGTAAGCCGGTCGAAGTGGCGCTGGTGGCCATTGTGCGGTTTCGAGACGGCAAGGTGGCGCACGAACACATCTATTGGGATCAGGCATCGGTTCTCGTGCAGATCGGGCTGTTGGATCCCAAGGTCCTGCCGGTGGCAGGCGTTGAGACGGCCCGAAAGGTCGTCAACAAGACTTTGCCGAGCAACGAGATGATGGCCGCGGCCTGGAAGACCAGCGAGGGCCGGCCGATCTAGCCGGCGTTCGCTATGCGCCCCAGAGCACGCCCTCGGCGAGGACATAGGCGACGTGCGCATCGTCGAAGATCGGCGTGAGCCGAACGGCGACGCTGATCGGCCCGTCCGGCGTGGTCAGCGGGATCGTCAACTGCCCGGACTGGCCCCGGCCGGCCGCCAGAACCGAGTCGCGCAGGCGCTCGCCGTCCACTGACGCGGTGTTCCCATCGACTCCGAGCCATGCCACCTCCCAGAGCGGCGCGCCCCGAAGCGGGCCGCCCTGCGAGGCCAGGGCTTCGCCGGCGCGGTTGATCTCCAGCACATGTCCATCCGGCGCCAGCAGGGCGATGGCGGTGTGAGCATGATCGAACACCGCCCTGATGCGGCGTTCATGCTCCCGCAGGCGATCCCGATCATGATTTCGCCGCGTCACGTCCCGCAAGTGGGCGGCGAAGGTCAGCGCGCCGCCGAGGTCCACCTTTGTGATGGTCGCTTCGAGGGTGAACGTCTCGCCTGACCGGCGCTGTCCCACCACGGCCTGGCGTTCACCCATCATCCGGGAGGGCGCCTTGCCGGCCGCGAAGCCGTTCACCTGGGCGGGATGCAGCGCACGTGCCCAGGGCGGGATCAGCAGCGCAAGCGGCCTGCCTACCACCTCATCGGCGGCGTAGCCGAACATGGTCTCGGCGGCGATGTTGAAATCGACGATATTCTGGCTGGCGTCGATGACCACGATGGCGTCTTCCGCCACCATCAGAATTCGCGCCGCCCGCAGGTTCGCTTCCCTTAGCGAGGCGAGTTCCTGGCGGCGCGCGGTGTTGTCGCGGACGGTGATGAAATAGCGCGGCGCATCGCCGATTCGTCCCGCGCGGACCCTCACGTCCACGGGCAGACGGCGGCCGTCACTGTGCTGGGCGATCAGGTCGAGGAAGCGAGACTGCTCGAAATCAGGCTCATCCGCCCAGCGCGCCAGCCATTTGACCGGATCGGCGCGACGCTCCGGGTCCCGCGGCACCAGCGTCGTGATCGACTTGCCCAGGACGTCTTCCGCACCGTGACCCAGCAGCAGGGTCAGGGCGCGGTTGACGAACACGATGACGCCGTCGCGGTCGCTGACGACCACAGCCTCGGGCAGGCCATCCAGGACCGTGGCGAAGAAACCTTCGCCACGGTCTTCGGTAGGAAGTGAGTCAGGATTCATGCGGTGACCGGGTGACCGCCTTCCATGGCTTCCAGCACGCGCGGGTCGTCGAAGATCGGAATCCCGGCTTCAAGATATTTCTTCTGGACCGTGGGGGTCAGCAGGCCGACGCGGGCTAGCGCCGGCATCATCAGGTCCTTCAGGGAGTGTATCTGACCGGGCGGGAGTTCCTGGGTGATGCCCGCGGCCTCAGCCTCTTCGACGCCCTTGAAGAAGTCCTCATGGTCGACGCCGCTGTTGTCGAGCACCTGAAGGAAGCCGGGGTCGACCCGGCTGGCCAGCGTTCCGCCGGTGCCGCCGTGGGCGAGGATGTTCACGGCCTGGAACGCGAACTCGGCCAGATCCTCGACCTCGTCCTCGTGGAGCTTTGCGATAACCGGGCCGAGATAGGCGTGCCCGAAGGAGACGTGCCGCGACTCGTCGCGCATCACGTTGAAGGTCAGCTTCTTGAGCAGCTCGCACTGGGTCGTGCGATACATGTTGTTGAAGGCGCCCAGGGCCAGGCCCTCGACGATCATGTTCATGCCGATCATCACCTTTTCGTAGCGATCCGATTTGAGGGTCGCGTCGATCAGCGCCTTCAGCCACAGGGACATCGGGTAGACGATGGCGATCTTGTCGCAGTACCGGGCGTAGACCTCGACATGGCGCGCCTCATCCATGGTCTGGGTGGCCGCATAGAGTTTGGCGGTGGCGTCGGGCACGGAGTGGGTCACGCAGGCCGCGGTCATCAGCGCGCCCTGTTCGCCGTGCAGGAACTGCGAGAGCAGTTGGGCTGTCGAGTGGGCGGTGAACGTCTCGCGCTGTGACTTCGACAACTTCTGGAAGAACGGCATGCGATGGTAGATGTCGGACCGGTCGTTGATCAGCGGCTTCGACGGGTCGACCTGCGTATCCCAGGGCAGCAGCTCGTCCGAATCCCACTGATTTTGCTTCGCCCGCTTGTAGAGATCCTCAACCTTGTCGCCTGACATGATGTATTTGAACGACCAGGCTATGTTCATCGGATTTTTATAGAAGTCGTCGGGGTTCATCTTCACCTTCCAGGCCGGATGGCTGGCAGTGTCGAATTTTTCGATGGCGGCCATTGTTCATCTCCCTTGGTTCTTCTATTTAGTATTGACGCGCGGGGGCTCGGACGATCAGCCCGTCGAGGCTGTCGTCGATCTTGATCTGGCAGGCGAGGCGGCTGTTGGGGCGGACGTCGAAGGCGAAATCGAGCATCTCGTGCTCAAGGTCCTCCATCTGAGGCAGCCGCTCGAACCAGCCGTCCTCCACATAGACATGGCAGGTCGCACAGGCGCACGCACCGCCGCAGTCGCCGTCGATGCCCGGGACCGTGTAGCGCTTGGCGCCCTCCATGACCGAGCGACCGCTGGCGACATCCACGCGGTGTTCGACCCCGCCGGCCTCGATGTAGGTAACCTTCGCCATGCAGCGCCTTCCCGTCGGGGTGGGCGGCGACCGCGCAGATCTGCGTATTCAGGATGGCGATCCTGCGCGTCCACGGCCGTCTCCCTCACAAAGTCGCGACCCTTATGGTCGCTTCCGGGGCGACAGTATTCGTGACGCACGCGTCATCTTTGATCTGAGTCAAGATCGTCCGAATGTCGCCCGGACGGCGCGCGCGATCAGCGGGCCCGCGCTCTGACCGTGCGTGGCGCAGATCCGAGTGTCAGGCCGCCAAAGGCGCCTAGCGCCATGACGGCGAGGGCGGCGTAGCAGGACGGGCAATGCAGGGCGAGCGGTCCGCCGTGATGGCAGACCGGGCCCAGGGCCGCGGCGGCCCATGGCCCACGCATAAGGTCGGCGTACCAGAGCCCGCCCAACGCGCTGGAAATCCAGCACAGGGCCGGTCCGATGGAACGCGTGGCTTCGGTGGGGATTGAGCGTTTCATATTCGATCCGACATATTTTTTGCCGCCGGAAGAGCCGCTCGGCAAAAACTTATTGATGCTATCCGCCTTGAGGTTCCTTGATCCACGTCAATGCCGCTGCTCCGTGAGAGCGCAATGGCAGGCCCATGGCTCCAGAGCGGAGTCGCCCTTCAGATTGGGGGATCCCTTGTCATCCACGCCTTCCACGGGAAGCGCGCGCGCCGCGATCAATACCGGCGGCGCGCCCGCCTACCTCATCGCCTCGATCTTCGGCGCCTTGCTGTTCACCGTCGCCACCGTCCTGTCCCGGGACCCGTTGTTCCAGTTCCAGGGCTGGATCTTCATGATCGGCTTCGTCTTGGCCTCAGCAGCCCTGACAATCGGTCTGTCGTCCGGCGCCTTTAATCAGGCGGCCAGCCGGTACATGGACAACGTCATCAAGGCCGGCGTCATCGCCACCATGTTCTGGGGCGCGGCCGGCATGCTTGTCGGCGTCATCGTTGCGGCCCAGCTGACTTGGCCGAACATCTTCTATTTTCCTGACTTCGGGTTCCTGAACTTCGGGCGAATTCGGCCGCTGCATACCTCGGCGGTCATCTTCGCTTTCGGGGGCAACGCCCTGATCGCAACCTCATTCTGGGTCGTGCAGCGCACTTGCAAGGCGCGCCTGTTCGGCGGCATGACCGCCTGGTTCGTCTTCTGGGGCTATCAGCTGTTCATCGTGCTGGCCGGCCTCGGCTACCTGGCCGGAATCACCCAAGGCCAGGAATACGCAGAGCCCGAGTGGCTCACCGACCTTTGGCTGACCATCGTCTGGGTCGCCTATCTCATCGTGTTTCTGGGGACCATCTGGAAGCGCCAGGAGCCGCACATCTATGTGGCCAACTGGTTCTATCTGGCCTTCATCATCACGATCGCCATCCTGCACATTTTCAACAACTTGGCCGTCCCGGTCTCGCTGCTGAATCACCGCAGCTATGAAGTGTGGTCCGGCGTGCAGAGCGCCATGGTGCAGTGGTGGTACGGCCACAACGCCGTGGGCTTCCTGCTCACCGCCGGCTTCCTGGCCATGATGTACTATTTCATCCCCAAGCGCGCCGAGCGTCCGATCTACAGCTACCGGCTCTCGATCGTGCACTTCTGGGCGCTGATCTTCATCTACATCTGGGCCGGCCCGCACCACCTGCACTACACGGCGCTGCCGCAATGGACCCAGACCCTGGGTATGACCTTCTCGATCATGCTTTGGATGCCCTCCTGGGGCGGCATGATCAACGGCCTGATGACCCTGTCAGGCGCCTGGGACAAGCTGCGCACCGACCCGGTGATCCGGATGTTCGTCGTCTCCCTGGCCTTCTACGGCATGTCGACCTTCGAAGGACCGGTCATGTCGATCCGGGCCGTCAATGCGCTCAGCCACTACACGGACTGGGGTATCGGCCACGTCCACTCCGGCGCTCTGGGCTGGGTCGGCTTTGTGACCTTCGGCTCGGTCTATTGCCTGGTTCCGTGGCTTTGGAAAAAGGATGGTCTGTATTCGAACAAGCTGGTCGAATGGCACTTCTGGATCGCGACCACCGGTATCCTGCTTTACATCACCGCGATGTGGGTTTCCGGGATCATGGAAGGCCTGATGTGGCGCGCTTATACGCCGCAAGGCTTCCTCGCCTACAGCTTCATCGAGACTGTGGCGGCCAAGCACGTTGAGTTCATCGTGCGGTTGCTCGGCGGGCTGATGTATCTCAGTGGCGCGCTGATCATGATCTACAACCTGATCAGGACCGTGGGTCTGCCGAACACCCAACACGCCAACCACCCGGCCGACGCGCTTCCCGCGTCCGCCGTCCTCGCCGGGGAGTAGGACTGATGGCTTCTATCTTCAAAAACCATGGCAAGCTTGAGCGGCATTCCATGCTGCTCCTGCTGTTCATCATCCTGGTGGTGTCGGTCGGCGGGCTGGTGGAAATCACCCCCCTGTTCTTCCTCGAAAGCACGATCGAGAAGGTGGACGGCATGCGTCCCTACACCCCCCTCGAGCTGGCGGGGCGCGACATCTATATCCGGGAGGGCTGCTACCTCTGCCATTCTCAGATGATCCGGCCCCTCCGGGACGAGGTGGAGCGCTACGGTCACTACAGCCTGGCCGCCGAGAGCATGTACGACCACCCGTTCCAGTGGGGATCCAAGCGTAACGGTCCCGACCTGGCCCGGGTGGGCGGCAAGTATTCCGACGCCTGGCACCGCGACCATCTGATCAATCCGCGCTCTCTGGTGCCGGAGTCGATCATGCCTCCCTACAAGTTCCTGGCGGAGCACGACCTCGACTACCGGGACATCAAGGACAAGCTTCGGGCCATGAAGACCGTGGGCGTCCCCTATACCGAGGCGGAAATCGCGTCGGCCGAGGATGATCTGAGAGCGCAGGCGGATCCCAACCAGAGCCCGACCAAGCTGCAGGCCCACTATGGCTCCAAGCTGAATATCCGGGATTTCGGCGGCGGTCCCAACCGCGTGACCGAGATGGACGCCCTCATCGCCTATCTGCAGATGCAGGGAACCCTGGTCGATTTCACCACCTACAAGGCCGATGCTCCGGCCAATCAGAGGTGATCCTCATGAACTACGAAACCGTGGCGAAATTCGCGCAGCAGGGGGGGGCGGTGTACTTCTTCCTGATCTTCCTCTGCGGCGTGGCTTACGCCTGCTGGCCCCGTAAGCGCGGCGAGTTCGACCGCGCCGCGCGCCTCCCCCTGGACGAGGACGACTGACAATGAGCGGTAATCGCGACAAAGACCCTCACAGCGGGATGGAAACCACCGGCCACGAGTGGGATGGCATCACCGAACTGGACACCCCGCTGCCGCGATGGTGGCTGTGGATCTGGTACGGCACGATCGTCTTCGCACTGGTCTACTGGGTGTTGATGCCGGCCTGGCCCTATCCCGGCGGGTACACCAAGGGGATCCTGCACAACTCGCAACGCGTGCAGGTGGCCCAGGACCTCAAGGCCCTGCAGGCGCAGCGTGATGTCCAGGGCCGCGCCCTGACCAACGCCTCGCTCGACCAGATCGAGAGGGATCCGAAACTTCAGGCCTACGCCATGACTCTCGGACAGTTGACGTTCAACGCCAACTGCGCCGCCTGCCACGGCGCCGGCGGGACTGGGTCAAAGGGCTATCCGAACCTGCGGGACGACGTCTGGCTTTGGGGCGGCTCGCTGCAGGACATCCAGACGACCCTCATTCACGGCATTCGCTCGCAGGATCCGGAGGCGCGAAACTCCAAGATGCCGTCGTTCGGCGCCGACGGTCTACTGAAGCCGGCGGAAGTGAACGATCTGACGGAATATGTCGTCGCGCTATCGCGCCGTCCGGCCAATCAGGCCGCGGTCGCCCGCGCCGCGCCTCTGTTCGCCAACAACTGCGCCGTATGCCACGCGGCGGACGGCAAGGGGAACGCGACCTTCGGCGCGCCCAACCTGACCGACAAGGACTGGCTCTACGGCGGTGATCGCGCCTCCATCCACGACCAGATCTGGAACGGTCGCGGCGGCGTGATGCCCAACTGGGGCAAGCGGCTTGACGCGAACACCCTCAAGGCGCTCACCGTCTACATCCACGCCAATGCTGGCGGCGGCTAGGCCGGAAGGTCAGTGCCTGTGACAACCGTCATTGAACGTCGCACGCCTGCGGAGCCGGGGCCTTCAGAGGGCCCGGTGTCCGCGGCGGCGGCGGCGCGCGCCAAGGCTGGCGGGGGCGGCGGCGGGCTCTATAAGCCTCGCACGCCAATCTATCCCAAGCTGGTCCGCGGAAAGTGGCGGAACATCAAATGGGCCCTGCTGGTCGTCACTCTGGCGATCTACTGGGGCACGCCGTGGATTCGCTGGGCCCGCCCCGAGGGGCTGCCCCAACAGGCTGTGCTGGTGGATTTCACCGGCCCGAGATTCTACTTTTTCACCATCCAGCTGTGGCCGCAGGAGGTCTATTTCTTCACTGGCCTGCTGATCATGGCGGCGCTGGCCTTGTTTCTTGTCACCGCCCTCTTCGGCCGGTTGTGGTGCGGCTACGCCTGTCCGCAGACGGTCTGGACGGATCTGTTCATCGTCGTCGAGCGTCTGTTCGAAGGCGATCGCAACGCCCGCATGAAGCTGGACTCGTCGCCGCTCAGCTTCAACAAGGCCTGGCGCAAGGGCGGTAAACACCTCGTCTGGCTTTTGATCGCCCTGGCGACGGGCGGCGCCTGGGTGTTCTATTTCCATGACGCGCCGACCCTGTGGAAGAGCATCTGGATCGGTCAGGGACCGCTCACGGCCTATGTCTCGGCCGGGGTGCTCACCTTCACGACCTATTCGCTGGCCGGGACCATGCGGGAGCAGGTGTGCACCTATCTCTGTCCCTGGCCCCGGATTCAGGGGGCGATGCTCGACAAACATACCCTGCAGGTCATTTATCTCAAGGACCGCGGCGAACCTCGCGGTCCGCATAAGAAGGACCAGTCCTGGGAAGGGCGGGGCGACTGCATCGATTGCCAGCAGTGCGTGGTGGTCTGTCCCATGGGGATCGACATCCGAAACGGCGGCCAGATCGAGTGCATCAACTGCGGTCTCTGCGTCGACGCCTGCGATGAGATGATGGTGAAGATCGGCAGGCCTACCGGCCTGATCGGCTATGACACCGACCACGCGGTCGCCGAACGCGAGGGCGGATCCGCGGCCAGCTACAAATTGGTCCGTCCGCGCACCGTCTACTATGGCGTGGCGCTGGCTCTGGTCAGCGGGGTGATGGTCTGGGGCTTGGCGATGCGTCAGCCCGTCGTGTTCGACGTCCTGCGCGATCGGAACCCGACCTTTGTGCGGCTACACGACGGGTCGGTTCGCGACGGCTATACGCTGAAGGTGGCCAACCGGACGTTCGAGCGTCAGGTGTTCAAGGTGGAGGTCAGCGGCCTTGCCAAGGATGACCTCAAGACGCCCGGCGCGCCGTCCTCAAGCACCTCCCTGACCTTCGTCGTCGAGCCGGATCAGGTGGGATCCATGAGGCTGCTGGTGTCCGCCCCAGAGTCGGCCCTGCCCGAACCGTCGATGCCGATCGACGTCAAAATTCATTCCAGGGACGTGACCGCGGATGCAAAATCCGTGTTCCTGTCCGGAGAGGTCAATAAGCCATGATCGCCACCCCGCGCCGCGCGCCTTTCGTCATCAAGGGCTGGCATGTCCTGGTTGGCTTTCTGCTGTTCTTCGCCATCGATATTGGCGTGAACGCCTACTTCATGGTGAAGGCCTACCGCACCTTCCCGGGGGAGACGTCGGCGACACCCTATGAGGATGGCGTCGCGTTCAACGCCACCCTGCGGGAGCGGAAGGCCCAAGCCGCTCTCGGCTGGAACATCGCGGCCGGGGTCGACGCTCAGGGAAGGGTGCGCGTCGATGCGAGCGACCGCTCTGGGGCTCCGCTGAGTGGCCTGTCGGTCACCGCGCACCTTGAGCGGCCGGCGACCCAGACCGGTCAGCAGGTCCTGACGCTCGCGGCCTCAGCGCCCGGGGTCTATGAAGCGCCGGGCGCGCCCACCCAGGGCGTGTGGGATCTCGATGTCACGCTGCGGGATTCCCAGGGCCATGTCGCCCGCGCGGACCGACGCCTCACCATCCCATGAGCGCGGTCGACGCCGATCTCAGCGGCTTCCTGCGACCCACCGGAGAGGCGGGTCAAAGCCGTCTGGAACTGATGGTCACGGGCGCGCGCTGCGCAGGCTGCCTGAACAAGATCGAGAAAGGTGTCGCGGCGATGCCGGCCGTGAGCCGGGCGCGGCTGAACCTGTCGACGGGCAAGCTTCTGGTGATCTTCGACGGCCCGGGAGCGGACCCGGCAGCCGTGATGCACCGCGTCGAGGACCTTGGCTACGCCGCGCGGCTCTACGATCCGGCGGCTGTCGAACAGGACTACGAGCGCGAAGGTCGGCGCCTGACTCTGGCCCTCGGTGTCGCGGGCTTCGGTGTGCTCAACGTGATGATGTTCACCGTGCCGGCGTGGGCCGGCCTGTTCGGTCAGGAGCTCCAGCCGGCGACGCGGGAGGTCATGTACTGGTTCGCGGCCCTGATCGCGACGCCGTGCTCCCTCTACGCCGGCATGCCCTTCTTCAAGTCGGCGTGGGCGTCGCTGCGACGGGGCAAGGCCAATATGGACGTGCCGATCACCATCGGCGTCCTTCTGACTCTGGGCATCAGCTATTACGAGACGTTCCGGGGCGGGCGGCACGCCTATTTCGACGCAGCGATCACCCTGATTTTCCTGCTGCTGATCGGACGCTATCTCGATCACAAGCTTCGCGCCCGCGCCCGCGGCGCCGCCCGTGATCTGCTGTCGTTGCAGACAACCATCGCGCGGCGCCTGGATGGGGCAGGGTTTGAGCGGGGCGTTCCCATCGCGCAGGTCGCTGTCGGCGACCGTCTCGCCGTGGCGCCGGGCGACCGCATCCCGGTCGACGGCGTGATCGAGTCGGGCGAGTCGGAACTCGACAACGCCTTGATCAGCGGCGAGACCCTGCCGGTCGCGGTGGGGCCGGCCATGAAGGTGCATGCCGGGGCGCTGAATATCTCGGGGCGCCTGGTGATCCGCGCCGAGGCTGAGGTTCAGGATTCCACCCTGGCCGAGATCGCCCGGCTGATGGAAGCCGGCGCCCAATCGAAGTCCGCCTACGTGCGCCTGGCGGATAAGGCGGCCGCGCTCTACGTCCCGACCGTCCACTCGGTGGCTGCGGCGACTTTCATTGGCGGCTTGCTTCTGGGTCTGGGTGCGCATGAAGCGCTGATGCGGGCCGCTGCCATTCTTATCGTCACCTGTCCGTGCGCCCTCGGCCTCGCGGTTCCGGCGGTTCAGGTCACAGCCAGCGGGCGGCTGTTTCGCGCCGGCGTACTTGTCAAATCCGGCGCCGCGCTGGAGCGTCTGGCGGGCGTGGACCACGTCGTGTTCGACAAGACCGGTGTGCTCACCGAAGGACGGCCGCAACTTCTCGCGCCCGTGCCCGGCGCCCTGGCGCTGGCCGCAAGGCTGGCGCGCGCCTCCCGGCACCCTCTGGCCCGGAGTCTGGCGCTTGCCGCTGGGCCCGGCGTCGCCGCTGACGCGGTCACGGAGACGGCCGGACAGGGCCTTGAGGGCATGATCGACGGCCGGACGGCCCGACTTGGGCGCGCCGGCTTTGTCGGCGTGGAGGGGCACGACGGACTGGAAACCGAACTGTGGTTCGCGATCGCGGGCGAGGCGCCGGTGGTTTTCAGGTTTGCCGACACCCTGCGGCCGGACGCCGCCGAGACTGTTTCGCGCCTCAATGCCATGGGGCTGGGCGTGGAGATCCTCTCGGGCGATGTCGCCCCTGCCGTCGAGACCGCGGCGCGGGCCACTGGCGTTGAACGCTGGCGCGCGGGCATGACGCCGCTCCAGAAGGCCGAGGCCATCCGCCGGCTCACGGAGTCCGGCCATAAGGTTCTGATGGTGGGCGATGGCCTGAATGACGCCGCGGCCCTGGCCGGCGCCTACGCATCGATGGCGCCGGGCGCGGCGGTGGACGCCAGCCAGAACGCCGCCGACCTCGTTTTCGACGGTCGGTCCCTGGGCGCCGTCGATCTGGCCATCCGCACAGCGCGCGCGGCCCGCAGTCGCGCGCTCGAGAATTTCGCCTTCTCGGCGCTCTACAATGTCGTCGCGGTGCCCGTTGCGGTCTTCGGCCTGGTCAATCCCTTTGTGGCCGCCATCGCCATGTCATCATCGTCGCTCATCGTGACCCTCAACGCCTTGCGGATGAACTGGGTCGGGCGAAATGAAGGAACAGCGGCATGAACATCTTCATGTTTCTCGCGCCGACGTCTGTCCTGCTGGGCCTGCTGGGCCTTGCCGCCTTCTGGTGGACAGTCAGGAACAACCAGTACGAGGATCCTCAGGGCGACGCGGCGCGCATCCTCAACGACCATGAGGACGAGGGACCGCCGCCCTGACTTGATCTCCGGTCGCGGGCGTCGTCCTGATCCGCGCCTGTGCTATGGGGGGCTGAGGGCCGAGACGAGCCCGAGGCCGGCCCAGGAATTCGTTCATGCGTATACTCGTGACGGGAACCGCGGGTTTCATCGGTTTCCATCTGGCGAGCCGACTGCTGACCGACGGTCATCAGGTGACGGGCGTAGACGGCTTGACCGACTACTATGACGTCGACCTCAAACGCGCCCGCCGGGCGCTGCTACTCGGCCGGCCCGGCTATGTCGACCATGAGATCATGCTCGAGGACGCCGATTCCTTCGCCGCGGCGGCGGACGCCGCCCGGCCTCAGGTCATCGTTCATCTCGCGGCCCAGGCCGGTGTTCGGTACAGCCTGGAAAACCCGCGCGCCTATCTGGACAGCAATCTCGTCGGCGCCTTCAATGTCATGGAGGCGGCGCGGCGCCACGCGGTCAGCCATTTCGTGTTCGCTTCAACAAGTTCGGTCTATGGGCTGGCCGAAACCACGCCGTTCGTGGAAACCCAACCCGCCGACCACCCCCTGACCTTCTACGCCGCCACCAAGAAAGCGGGGGAGGCGATGACTCACGCCTACAGCCACGCCTGGGGGCTGCCGACCACGGTGGCGCGGTTCTTCACCGTCTACGGCCCCTGGGGGCGCCCCGACATGGCGCTCGGCAAGTTCGTGGACGGCATCCTGGCCGGCGAGACGATCGATCTGTTCAACGAAGGGGATATGGAGCGCGACTTCACCTATGTCGACGATCTGGTGGAAGGCCTGACCCGGCTGATGGCCGTGGTTCCGGAGCGGGGCCGCCCTGCGTCGCCGATCGACTCCCTGAGCCCCGACGCGCCCTGGCGCATCGTCAATATCGGCCGCGGCGCGCCTGTGCGGCTGATGGACTTCGTCGCCGCCATCGAGGCGGCCCTGGGCCGGACCGCCACCATAAACCTCGCGCCCATGCAGCTGGGCGATCCGCCGACAACCTTCGCCAGCGCCGAGCTACTGGAGACGCTTACGGGTTACCGCCCTGATACGCCGCTGGCGGAGGGCGTTGCCGCCTTCTGCAAGTGGCGGTTGTCCTACTATGGTTTGAACTAAGGCCGGCGCCCGAGGCTATGTTCGCCACGGGATTTTGCGTGTAGGAGCCCTCGGCGCGCGGATGTGGCGGAACTGGTAGACGCACTGGATTTAGGTTCCAGCGCCGTAAGGCGTGGAGGTTCGAGTCCTCTCATCCGCACCAGCACTTTTGGGTCGCGGCCGGGCCGCCGGAGACGGGGCAGGGGGCCCCTTGAGGGGGCTGGAACGGCGTGACATAAGGGCGGTTCGTTTCACGCCGCCTGCCAGGACGGATCTTGGCGGCGGCTTTTTATTGGGCGCGTGGCTCAGCCTGCGCCCCAAACTCGGGACACGTTGATGCAAGTTGTTGAAAAGCCTGGTGAAGGTCTGAGCCGTAGCTATGGCGTGACAGTGCCCGCCGCCGAACTCGGCGCCGCTCTCGACGCCCGTATCGCTGAAATCACCCCCACGATGAAGCTCAAGGGCTTCCGCCCCGGCAAGGTGCCGCAGGCCCACGTCCGCCGCCTCTATGGCAAGGCGCTGATGAGCGAAGTGGTCGAGAAGACCATCAACGAAAGCTCGCAGAAGGTGCTCGCCGACAATCAACTGCGCATCGCTGCCCAGCCCGAGCTGAAACCTGTCTCCGACATGGAGCAGGTGATCGCCGGCGGCGTCGACCTTGCCTATGAGATCGAGGTCGAGGTGATGCCCGACTTTGAACCTGTCGACGTCTCGACCCTGTCGCTCGAAAAGCTGGTCTACAATTCCAGCGACGCCGAGCTTGAGGACGCCCTGGCCGAAGTCGTGACCCAGAACCGCACCTTCGCGGCGCGGGAAGACGGCGCTGCGGCCCTCGATGGCGATCAGGTGCTGATCGATTTCCTCGGCAAGGTCGATGGCGAAGCCTTCGCCGGCGGCGCCGCCACGGACGCCGAACTCGTGATCGGTTCGGGGCAGTTCATTCCTGGCTTCGAGGAACAGCTTGTCGGTGTGAAGGCCGGCGACGAACTCACCGTCAACGTCACCTTCCCCGAGGAATATCAGGCCGAGCACCTCAAGGGTAAGGCCGCCGCGTTCGAGGTCACCGTCAAGGAAGTCCGCGCGCCGCAGGCCGCCGAAGCCGACGACGCCCTGGCGGAGCGGCTGGGCATGGCGGATCTCGAAGCGCTCAGGACCGCGCTGCGCGAGAACCTGGACCGTCAGTTCGTGTCCGCCTCGCGTTTCAAGCTGAAGCGCGCCCTGCTCGATGTTCTCGACACCAAGCATGACATCCAACTGCCGCCGCGCATGGTGCAGTCGGAATTCGACAGCATCTGGGAGCAGGTCCAGAAGGACAAGGCCGAAGGTCAGGCGTCCCCCGAAGACGCCGGCAAGTCCGACGACGAACTCACGGCCGAATACCGCAAGATCGCTGAGCGCCGCGTGCGCCTGGGTCTCGTGCTGGCCGAAATCGGCCGTCGCGAGAATGTCCAGGTCTCCGAGGCGGAACTCGGCGACGCCATGCGGGCCGAGGCCATGCGTTATGGCGCCCAGGCGCAGGAAATCTTCGACCTGCTGCGCCGTAATCCGGACATCCAGGCGCAGATGCGCGCCCCTCTGTACGAGGAGAAGGTCGTCGACCTGATCGTCAGCCGCGCCGCTGTGAGCGAGAAGTCGGTCTCGAAGGAAGAACTCCTGCGCGACGACGACCTGCCGGTAGGTTACGGCGGCGAGGCGGAAGCGGAAAAGCCCGCGCCGAAGAAGAAAGCCGTCAAGGCCAAGGCCGCCGCCGAGCCCGCGGAAGCGGGGCCGTCCGAAGCCGAGGCCGAGAAGCCCGCCCCTGCCAAGAAGAAGGCGGCCAAGGCCAGGGCTGAACCTGCGGCCGAGGCCGCTCCGGCCGAAACCGCCGCCGAGGCCCCCGTGGCGAAGAAGCCGCGCAAGAGCAAGGCGGCGTCTGAGGACTGACGCCTTGCGCCGCCGCTCCGGCGGCCCGATATCCAAGGAACAGCAAAAGGCGCGAGAATCATGATCGACCCCCACACCACCGCCCTCAACCTCGTCCCGATGGTGGTCGAGCAGTCCAGCCGGGGCGAGCGCGCCTTCGATATTTTCTCCCGGCTGCTGCGCGAGCGCGTGATCTTCCTCAACGGCCCGGTCGAGGACGGCATGTCCGCGCTGATCTGCGCACAGTTGCTCTATCTGGAATCCGAATTCCCGAAGAAGCAGATCGACATGTACATCAACTCGCCGGGCGGGGTCGTGTCCTCCGGTCTCGCGATCTACGACACCATGCAGTACATCCGCTGCCCGGTCGCCACGACCTGCATGGGCATGGCCGCCTCCATGGGATCGTTCCTGCTGATGGCTGGCGAGCCGGGCCTGCGGGTGGCGTTGCCCAACGCCCGGATCATGTTGCACCAGCCGTCCGGCGGCTTCTCGGGTAAGGCCTCGGACATCGAGCGCCACGCCGAGGATATCCTCAAGACTAAGCGTCGGCTCAATGAACTCTACGCCAAGCATTGCGGCCGGACCTATGACGAGGTCGAGCGCACGCTCGACCGCGACCACTTCATGGACGCTGAGGAGGCTAAGGCCTGGGGCATCATCGATCACGTCTACGAAAGCCGCGCCGCTTCTGAAGCCGCCCAGGCCGGTTAGGGTCCGCGAAGCGCCGATCTGACGCGGGCCAGAAATGCGGCCCGCGCCGGTTCGTCGTTGACCTTAAGACGTTCGAAATCCGCCCCTTCCTGCGCCCGAAGGTCTGCGTAGAGTCCGCTCGGGTCTTCGTGGAAGTGCAGCCACGCGTTGCCGCGCCGGTAGAACACGCCGCGCGTTTTTTCACGCACCCCGTCTTCCTGGCGCAACGCCGCCAGCAGCGGCTCGAGCGCGTCCAGAGCTTGCGGGCCGGCATGTTTCATGGGCGCGTCGTGAACACCTTGAACCCGGCGATCCCGGCTTCCGCCAGCATCTCGCGATCACCAGAGGTGTCGCCGTAAGCTGCCGCCAGCACGACTCCGTCGCCGAACCGCTCGCGAATCCGCCGCACCTTTTCGGGGCCCCGGCAGTTCAGACCCTCGAGTTCTCCGGTCAGCCGCCCGCACGGGTCGGCCGCCAGCCGGGTGCCGATGAGCCCGTCAGCCCCCAGGGCCGCGGCGAAGGGCGCGATAACCAGTTCCGGCGACGCCGTGACGATATAGAGACGCGCGCCCTTGCCCTGCCAGTCGCGCCAGCAGGCGAGGGCGTCTGGGCGCATCAGTCGCGAAAACGCCTCGTCCTGGAATGACGCCGCATCGGTCGCGACGGTTTCGGACGCCTCTCCGCGGAGAAACCGCCGCACCATGGCGGCTTTGAGGACTCCACGATCGCGATGACCGATCCAGGCGACGACGGCGGGGAGCAGGGCGAGAAGGCCGACGGCGAAGCCGACGTGCCCCGCGCGCCAGGCCAGGAAGGCGACGAAGCTGTCGCGGCAGGTCAGGGTGCCGTCGAAATCGAACGTCACCAGCGGTCCGGGGTCCTCCTTGGGGTGGCGGATCATGCGGTTCCTCCCCATCTCGGATGCTAAGGGCCAATTCGGGCGCCCCAAATGCGACACGGACCCGGCATAAGCAACCCAATTGGTTTCGTAGGCTTGTGGTCTGGCGACGGATCAGGGAAAGTCTTTACGATGGCGTATGGTAAGCGGGGCCGCGCGCCGAGGAGGGCTGGCAACGGGTCTTTGCCGGCCCGCGGCGCAGTCCTCGGAGAGTGAGAACGTACGATGACAAAAGCCGCTGGTAGCGACAGCAAGAGCACCCTGTATTGCTCCTTCTGTGGCAAGAGCCAACATGAGGTTCGCAAGCTGATTGCGGGCCCGACCGTGTTCATCTGCGATGAGTGCGTCGAACTTTGCATGGATATCATCCGCGAAGAGCACAAGATCGCGTTCGTCAAGAACAAGGATGGCGTGCCCACGCCGCGCGAGATTCGGGATGTGCTCGACGACTATGTGATCGGGCAAGAGCACGCCAAGAAGGTGCTGTCGGTCGCCGTTCACAATCACTATAAGCGTCTAAATCACGCCCAGAAGAACAACGACGTCGAACTGGCCAAGTCCAACATCTTGCTGGTTGGCCCCACAGGCGTTGGCAAGACCCTGCTGGCCCAGACCCTGGCGCGAATCATCGACGTGCCCTTCACGATGGCTGACGCGACGACCCTGACCGAGGCTGGTTATGTCGGTGAGGATGTCGAAAACATCATTCTGAAACTGCTGCAGGCGGCCGACTACAACGTCGAGCGGGCCCAGCGCGGCATCGTTTACATCGACGAAGTCGATAAGATCAGCCGCAAATCCGACAACCCCTCGATCACCCGTGAC
>CAIQJF010000023.1 GCA_903872075.1 uncultured Caulobacteraceae bacterium
ACCGAAACGGGTAACACGCGGATCGCGCGTGAGTTTGTGGCTGTCAGCCCATTCCCGTTGCAGCGCCGCGTCCCGCGCCAACATCCTGGCAAGCTTAGCGTCGGCGTTGTGGACCATCGAGCGAAACTTCCAGCAGCGGAAGCGAGCGCCGCCGCGGCCGATACGCTCATGCGCGAACAGCACCGGGCCGCCGTCGAGACAGGTCAGAATCGCCGCGATGAAGATCAGCAGGGCCGAGAAGAAAACGATGGCGAAAAAGGCGCCGACGATGTCCAGGCCCCGTCTCACCCGATCAGCCATGCTGTATCGCAGACCGACGGATGTCGGGTGCGGTTTCCGTGGTTGCGGGACGGCGGGGGCTAGATCGAACGGCCGGATATCGGTGACAACGCCGACCGATCCGATCCGCAGCGTTGTCTGCGGCCGTGGCGTCCTGGAGAGCTCTCCGCCCGGCTCGGACAGATGGCGGTCTAGCGATGTCCCCGAGGCGAGGACGCCTGCGTGGATCGTCGTGGCCGGCGAACGAGCGCCGATCGTGCTGGTCTCAGTCGCTCCGCTCACGTGCCTGTCGCCCCGCTCGTCGACCAGAACTGTTCTGACCGAAGCCACGGGAGCGTCTATGCCGGGGCATTGTAACAATTATATCCTGATGGATGACGCTTGGACAAAAAGGGCCTTCAATATCCAGGTTGCGGCCCTCAGAGGTTCGCCGCTAGCCAATTCGGAGGGCGACTGGAGCTCTGCCGACCGCAAGCGAGACCTCTCGCGAGATTTTTATGTCAGTATACGGATCACCCGTCAGAAGATTCCATGCCGCCACAGGCGCGCCGGCCGGCAGAGTGACCTTCGCCGTGACGGGGCGCACGGTTGCGGGTGCATTCTGCGTGGGGTCCCAGATGGGCGCCTGGTTTCGGATAAGAACAAATGTTCCGCCATCCGCCGCGCGCAGAGGCAGCCAGGTCAGCGGCGGCGGCATGGTGACGCAACCGCTGAGGCTCACGAACCCGCCAGGGCCGGTCCGCGGGGCCTCCTGGCGCAGCAGTCGAAAGAGGGCGCCAATCGCGTGCGCCGCAGGCTTTGGCGTTCCGTCGGCCCGGAACAACCCAAAGTGGTGTTCCTGATTCGGACCGGCCGGGCCATCGTGTCCGCCATCAAGCAACTCATAGAGGTAGAGCCTCGACACACCCGCTGCAGCGGCGGCGATCCAACTGTTGATTGCCAGAATCGCCTGAGTTTCCTCGTCCACGCCTGCCCACTGGCCTGGACGCCCGGGGGCGCCGAGCAGCGTGTGGAACCCCATCTCCGTCACCATCACCGGCTTTCCGGGCATGGCCCCAAGAGGGCCGGACCACCGTGATTGCACGATGTCGAACAGGTCGGCCGGTTGTCGCCCGTTCTGCGGATAGAGGTGCACATTGGCGAAATCGCAGTCGCTGGCGGCTCTGGCGTAGCCCGTGAAGGCCACAAGCGGCTTGGCGCGCAGGCCGCCATGACTGGCGCCGGCGCGGAGATCGGCCATGAAACGTACGGCTGCGTCAGTCCCCGTCCGCCCGGCGTAGGTGAAACCGGGCTTTATTTCGTTCGGGCCTTCAAGAGCCTGAACCGCGCCAGGGTGCGCGGCCTCGAAGGCCGCGATCTGTGAGAGTGTGTCGTCGATGGGGCGTCGCGGGCCGCACAGCATGCAGAAGCCCACGCCCGTTTCGGCGACCGCGCCGTAGCGCCGGATAGCCGATGGCTCCGGGCCGATCGCCGCGTCCCGCGCGTGACGAAGGCCGAGCCGGCCGACGGCGGCCAGCACACGGTCGAGGTCGGCGTACGGGCTGGAGCCATAGCCGAGATGCATGTTGACCCCGAGAATATCAAGAAAGGCCGAACAGGAGAGCGGCGCCGTCTTTGGCGTCGGATCCAGGCGGGCGCCCAGGCCGGCGGCCGCGAGAACGCTCGCGCTGGTGGTGATCAGCCGTCTGCGCGAAGTTGTGGTTATTGGGGTCATGGCGGCGTGACGTCCTTCCTCGCGCAGGCGCCGGAATCCCGACGGCCTGGGCAAGACTATCAGGCCGCCGTGACCGTTTGATCACGTGCCGCTGCCAGTAACGCGTCCGTGCTTGGCGAACTGCGGGCGCCCCTGGCCCGGACGCCGAGCGCACCCGAGGACACGCGGCCTGCCCTTGCGAAAGGCGGTGAAAGAGTTTGTCTCAAATCCGCAGATTCAGCCCTGACCATCACAAACCAGTCATCGATTTCTAATTATGGTCGCCGAAGCGGTGCGCCGGTCCGGACGCGCTATCCGGGGGTGCTCAATGTTTGTTCCAACGGCGATTCGCGACTGCGTCGGCCCGCTTGCCTCGAACGCGGACGCGGGAGCGCGGGCGTGATTGTCGAGACCGACGCCCTCCTGGATAGCCGGCTTGATGGCGATCTCCACGCCAAACCCATTCCACCCGAGAGCCGTCCGATTGTCCCAGGTGTGTGGCGAGCCGTCGCCGCCGACCCCGCTGAGTCAGACTCCCTGCTTGCCGGACTGGATCACTGGCTGCGCCGCTCGGCGCTGCCGATCTGGTGGGAACTCGGCGCGGATCATCACGGCTGGGGTTTTCACGAGAATCTCGACGCGCGGGGGCGAGCCGCCGAGCCGGCGCGGCGCGCGCGGGTCCAGGCGCGACAAGCCTATGTCTTCGCCCGCGCGGGACGCCTAGGCTGGGAAGGCCCATGGGCGCCCGCTGTCGCCCGCGCGCTCGACGCGCTGGAGGTCGTGTTCAAGCGGCCCGACGGTCTTTATCGCCGGCTGGCAGACACGGACGGCGCGCCTCTGGACCAAACGGCCTTGTTGTATGATCAGGCCTTCGTGCTGCTGGCCCTGTCTGAAGCGGCGCGAGTGTCGCCGCACGCCAGCCGTCACATTGCGCGGGCCGAGGCGCTTCGCGAACGGCTTGAGAGTTTCAGATGGGAAGCTGGCGGGTTCCGGGAGACCGCAGGTCATCCGTTTCAGGCCAATTGCCACATGCATCTGTTCGAGGCCTGCCAGGCTTGGCTCACGGTTGACGGGGTCGACCCCGCGCCCTGGCGTCGACTGGCGCAGGAAATCGCCGACCTCGCGACCGCGCGGTTTTTCGACGCCGAGCACGGGGTGCTGCATGAGGCGTTTGACTCCCGCTGGGCGGTCCTGGAGGGCAAGGCCGGCGGGTGGGTCGAACCTGGTCACCAATTTGAGTGGGCCTGGTTGCTCAGCCAATGGCGGAGGACGGAAGGCGGTGTCGACCCGGCGCTCATTCGACGCCTCTATGACGCCGGACGGGCGGGATTCGATCCGCGGTCGGGCTGTATTGTAAACCGAACCACCGAGACCTTCAGGGTCATCGACGGCGACTCCCGGCTCTGGCCGCAGGCTGAATGGTTACGGGCCGCGGTGACGATGTGGCGGGCCGAGCCTGACGCGCGCTACGCCGCGGATGCCGCCTTGGCAGAGAGCAGCATACAGCGATATCTCCACACGCCGCTCAAAGGCCTGTGGTGCGACGTGCTGACCAGGGAGGGCCTGTTTCGGAACCAGCCTGCCCCGGCCAGCACGCTGTACCATCTGATCGGATTTCTGCGGCCCGACGCCGCAACCGCTGTGCGTCCGTCCGATAGCGCCCGCGCGATCGCGTCGCGCGCCGCCTGAGAATCGGCGCCGCGTCCGGCGGACGGCGTGCGCTATCCGGCCAGCACCCATCCCGCCGACACTATTATGCGGGTCGACGCCGCCGCCGGCCCCTTAACCACCGATAAGGCCACCGGCGGCGTCTCCAGATCAGGAATGCAGCGCCGATTCCGTGGCTTCGATCTCGGGGGCGATCCAGTCGTGGCCGTTCTTGACCAGGATGCCGTCGATCGCCTCGAGATGGGTGGCGAGGCGGTCGCGGATGTCGGTGGGCACGTCCGTGCGCGTTGCCATCCACTTGGCCACCAGATGCAGGCCGAAGGCGCTGTGCAGGGCCAGTTTTTCCAGCTGGTCGGGATTGAGTTTCATCGCCGGTTTCCTCCCGCCGTGTTCGGCGTTGAGGGCAGCAGGCGCGACGCGCGCGCGCCTGTCAAAACACCTTTCGCTTACCGGAGCCCTACGGGTGAGGGTGCGGCGGTCTCACCGGTTGGCAAGCGTCGTCAGGGCCTTGGTCGCCTGAGCGCGGGTGTCGTCATCGGCCGTCGGCGAGCCCGCGGCCATCTTGAGATGCTGACGGGCCTGGCCGAGATCGACCGGGACGCCCTCGCCCTTGGCGTAGATCACGCCCAGGTTCAGATGGGCTGAGGCCAGATTTTGATCGGCCGCCTTGCCGTACCAGACGCGCGCCTGGCCGAAGTCCTGGGTCACGCCCTGTCCTGTCTCATAGGCGAGCCCCAGGTTGAACTGGCCGGCGGCGTTCCCCTGTTCCGCCGATTTGCGGTACCAGACCGCCGCCTTGGCGTCGTCGCGCGGCACGCCCAGGCCCTGGGCGTACATCAGGCCGAGGTTGGCCTGGGCGTCGGCGCTGCCGGCGTCGGCGGCGATGCGATAGAGTTCGGCGGCCCGCCGGTCGTCGCGCGCCACGCCGAGGCCCCGCGCATAGAGCGCGCCGAGGTTGAACTTGGCCTGCACATTGCCCTGGCCGGCCGCGGCCCGGTACCATTTCACCGCCGCGGCGTAGTCCTGGGACACGCCCCAGCCGTTGGCGTAGGCTGCGCCGAGATTTGACTGGGCGTCGGCGTAGCCCTTTTCGGCCGCCTTGCGGAACCAGCGCGCCGCCTCGGTCAGATCCCGGGGCGTGCCCAGGCCGTAGGCGTAGAACAGGCCGATGTTGTATTGCGGAATGAGCCCGCCGTTCTGGGCCAGGGGCCGCCAGAGCCTGAGGGCGGTGGCGTAGTCGCCGTGTTGCTGCGCCTCAACGCCGTCCTCGAAGGGGCCGGCGCGGGTAGCGCCGGCGAGGGTCAGGGCGAGGGCTCCCAGCAGACCCGCGACGGTGCGATGACTCTTCATGGCATTCGATTCCCGCTGACTTCCGGTCCCATCGCTGCGGAGTTAGACATGGCGCCTGGGGCAGGGCAAGCCGCCGCCCCTGAAGTCCCACCGGAGCTTCCGTGCAGGATACGCCC
>CAIQJF010000024.1 GCA_903872075.1 uncultured Caulobacteraceae bacterium
CCGGCCCCGGCCGCGATCGCGGCCGCCGCTGCGTTCCTGCTGCGCCGGCGCGGTCGTCGCCTGAACGACGGCCTCGGGAGCCTCATCGCCTGGCTCACGGGCGGTCGGGGTCAGGGGTTCCATCGGGGCGACGGAGGTTTCCGAGGCCGGCCGGCCGCGCGAGCGGTCCTTGCCATCGCGATCCCGCTCGCGTCCCCGCGGACGCTCGCTCTTGGACCGGGCTTCGAAGGTCATGGACGCCCAGTCGATGCCGAGGTCCACCGATTCCGGGGCCTTGCCGATCAGCTTGAGCACCTTGTCGAGGCCGCGGCTGTCGGCCGGGGTGGTGAGCATGTAGGTCACGCCCGATTTGCCGGCCCGGCCGGTGCGGCCGATGCGGTGCACGTAGTCGTCGGCGTGGTGCGGCACGTCATAGTTGAACACGTGGCTCACGTCGGGGATGTCGAGCCCGCGGGCGGCCACGTCGGAGGCCACCAGCAGCTTCAGCTCGCCCTTGCGGAACGCGTCGAGCGTCTTCATCCGCATGCTCTGGTCGAGGTCGCCGTGGATCGGCGAGGCGTCGAAGCCGTGCTTGCGCAGGGATTTGGCGACGATGTCGACTTCGGTCTTGCGGTTGCAGAAGACGATGCCGTTTCGGACCTCGTCCTGGCCGACCAGGGTGCGCAGGGCCAGACGCTTGGCGCCGGGCTCGGCCTTGGGCAGGGGAACGAGATACTGGGTTATGTTCTCGCCGGTGGTCGCCGGACGCGAGGCCTCGATCCGGATCGGATCGTTGAGGAACTGCTTGGTCAGCCGGGTGATTTCCGGCGGCATGGTGGCCGAGAAGAACAGGGTCTGTTTCTTGGCGGGCGTGAGCTTGAAGATGCGCTCGAGGTCCGGGATGAAGCCCATGTCGAGCATGCGGTCGGCTTCGTCGACAACCATGATCTGCACGCCGGTGAGCAGGAGCTTGCCGCGTTCGAAATGGTCGAGAAGGCGTCCGGGCGTGGCGATGAGCACGTCGACGCCGCGGTCGAGCTTCATCTCCTGATCGCCGAACGAGACGCCACCGATCAGCAGCGCCCAGGTCAGCTTCTGGCCCTTGGAATATTTGTCGAAGGCCATGGCGACCTGATCGGCCAGTTCGCGGGTGGGGGCGATGACCAGGGAGCGCGGCATCCGCGCCTTGGAGCGTCCGGCCACCAGGCG
The DNA here is from genome assembly GCA_903872075.1 of uncultured Caulobacteraceae bacterium. Lineage (GTDB taxonomy): Bacteria > Pseudomonadota > Alphaproteobacteria > Caulobacterales > Caulobacteraceae > Acaudatibacter > Acaudatibacter aquilonius. Next base: position 1,189 of record CAIQJF010000024.1, read on the forward strand.
GTCGATCATCGGCAGGGTGAAGGCGGCGGTCTTGCCGGTGCCGGTCTGGGCGATGCCCAGCACGTCGCGCCCGGCGAGGGCCACCGGGATGGCCTGGGCCTGGATGGGAGTCGCGACGGTATAGCCGGTGTCTGCCACGGCTTGGAGGGTGGGGGCGCTAAGCCCCAGTACGGAGAAGTCTGTCATTCCTTGAATTGCGGCGAGCGGGGGATCATCCGGTGCGAAACATGCGCGCTCGGAACCGCGGCTCGGGCGCGGGGAACATAGGCGTTGGCGGCGTCGTGTCAATGATCATGACCGTCGCCCGGTCATGTCGGCTCAGACGTCCACGTCGGCGGCGGCGAATTCGGCGTTCTGTTGAATAAACTGGAAGCGCAGTTCCGGCTTGCGGCCCATCAGGGTCTCCACCAGGGCGTTGACGGTGACTTCGCCGTCCGGAAGGCTGACCCGCGCCAGGGTCCGGGTCCCCGGGTCCATGGTGGTTTCCTTGAGTTGGGCCGGCATCATCTCGCCCAGGCCCTTGAACCGGCCGATCTCGGGCTTCTTGCCCTTGAACACCGTCGCCATCAGCTCGTCCTTATGAGCCTCGTCACGCGCGTAGTGCGTCTTGCCGCCATGGCTGATCCGGAACAGGGGGGGCAGGGCGAGGTAGAGCTTTCCTGCCCGCACCAGGTCCGGCGTCGTGCGCCAGAAGAAGGTAATGAGCAGGGAGGCGATGTGGGCGCCGTCGACGTCGGCGTCGGTCATGATGATGATGCGCTCGTAGCGCAGGTCGTCATCCCGGTAGCGCGCGCCGCCGGCGACGCCGAGGGCGAGCATCAGGTCCGAGAGTTCCTTGTTGCCGCCGGTCTTGTCGGCTGTGGCGGAGGCGACATTCAGGATCTTGCCGCGCAGGGGCAGGATCGCCTGGGTGCGGCGGTTGCGGGCCTGTTTCGCCGAGCCGCCGGCGCTGTCGCCTTCGACGATGAAGAGTTCGGTGCCGTCCGAGGCCTGGCCGGAGCAATCGGCAAGTTTGCCCGGGAGCCGCAGTTTCCGCGTGGCGGAGGCTCGGGCGACCTCCTTGTCCTTGCGGCGCTTCAGGCGCTCCTCGGCGCGTTCGAGCACGAAGGCGAGCAGGGCGTTGGCGGCTTTCGGTTGAGCCGTCAGCCAATGGTCGAACGGGTCCCTGAGCGCCGCTTCCACCAGTCGCTGGGCGTCGATGGAGGACAGACGTTCCTTGGTCTGACCCTGGAACTCCGGATTGCGCACAAAGACGCTGATCAACGACCCGGCCTGGGCCAGCACGTCGTCGGCCGTGAGCAGGGCGCCGCGCTTGTCGTTGGTGAGTTCCGCCCAGGCCTTGAGACCCCGGGTCAGCACGGCGCGAAGACCGGCTTCGTGCGTGCCGCCCTCCGGCGTGGGGACGGTATTGCAGTAGGACCGCATGAAGCCGTCGGCCTCGCCGAATCCCGCCGGGGTCCAGGCCACGGCCCATTCCACCGCGCCCGCCTCGCCGCTGCGCTCAATGCGGCCGGCGAAGGGTTCGGGCGTGACGGTCTCTATGCCTTCGAGGGTCTCGGCGAGGTAGTCGGCGAGGCCGCCGGGGAATTTGAACACCGCCTCAGCCGGGGTCTGGTCGTGGATGCGCTCCGGCGCGCACTTCCAGCGGATTTCGACGCCGCGGAAGAGGTAGGCCTTGGAACGGGCCATGCGGTAGAGGCGCGCAGGCCGGAAGGCGACCGACTCGCCGAAGATGTCGGGGTCGGCGGTGAAGGTGAGGGCCGTGCCATGCTTGCGTGTCGGCCCACCCCGAGCGAGCGCCGATGTCGGCTTGCCCCTCGAATAGGTCTGACGCCACTCGAACCCGTCCTTCCAGACGGTGATGTCCAGGGCGTCGGAGAGGGCGTTGACGACCGAGACGCCCACTCCGTGCAGGCCGCCGGAGGTTTCATAGGCCTTGCCGGAAAACTTGCCGCCCGAGTGCAGGACGGTGAGGATCACCTCCAGCGCCGACTTGCCCGGGAATTTCGGGTGCGGGTCGACCGGCATGCCGCGCCCGTCGTCCTTGATGGTCAGGGCGCCGTCGGCCGAGAGCGCCACCTCGATGATTTTGGCGTGGCCGGCCACGGCCTCGTCCATGGCGTTGTCGAGCACCTCGGCGAAAAGGTGGTGCAGGGCCCGCTCATCGACCCCGCCGATATACATGCCCGGGCGCTTACGGACGGGTTCGAGGCCCTCGAGAACCTCGATGTCCTTGGCCGAATAGCCGGACGTCCCCGCCGCCGCGGCATTCGCGGGGGGTGGAATGGGCGTTTCATCGTCGAACAGGGAGGCTTGGGCGACCTTGGGCATGGCGGGACAGTGGATCGATTCGGGACCAGTTACGCGCCATGGCCTACTACGCCTCGCCCTCTCAGGCGAAGCGTCACCGTAGCAGGGTCTTTTTGGGAACCGAATGCCGCCATCTGCTTTTACATGAATGCGTCACGCCTGTGGCCTATGACCTTGATGCAGGGGCGGGGTCGGTCATGTATTAACCGCAGTGACCCTCTAAGTGTCTGCGTGCTACGAGATGCCTGGATAACGGATTAATAAAATGCGGAGTGAATCGATGGCCGTGGAACAGCATTCCGGTCATAGAAAATCAATGCTTGGGGCTCCGATTGATGATCTAACCCTTTCCGAAGTCGTTGATAGCGTCAAATCCGCTATTTGCAGTGGCCGTCGACTGCAGCATGTTGCGCTAAATACAGCTAAACTGGTCAATATGCGCAAGGATCCGCTGTTGCAGCGGGATGTGGTCGAGAGCGACATCGTAAGTCCTGACGGCATGGGAATTGTATGGGGCGCCCGGTTGCTTGGCATTCCACTTCGTGAACGCGTGACGGGCGTCGACATGATGCTTGAGCTTCTCGCTCTGTGCGATCGTGAAGGCTTCCGACCTTTCATCCTCGGCGCCGCGCCGGACGTGCTCCAGCAGGCCTGCGCCGTGATCGAGGCGCGCTATCCCCGTCTCACGATCGCCGGCAGTCACCACGGCTATTTCTCGGAAGCCGAGACCGGCGAGGTGGTGGCGAAAATTCGCGACGCCAAGGCCGACATGCTGTTCGTGGCCATGTCGACGCCGCGCAAAGAAGAGTTCATGCACCGGTATCGTGATGAACTCGGCGTTCCATTCCTGATGGGCGTTGGCGGCACGGTTGACGTGATCGCCGGCGTCGTGCGCCGCGCCCCGCGCTGGATGCAGCAGTCCGGCCTGGAATGGCTCTACCGCACGCTGCAGGAACCCCGGCGGATGTGGAAGCGCTACCTGACCACCAACGCCGCCTTTGCTTGGCTCATGCTCCAGGCGCTGTTATCGCCACGCCCGCGGACGGTTCACACCTAGACTTCTCTCACCGGGTATGATTCGTCCGCCGGACGGCGTGGGTAACCGCGCGCACCTGAAAGCCAAGGTTCTCCTGCGGTTATGAAAAAAGTCCTCGTCGTCTTTGGCACGCGGCCCGAAGCGATCAAGTTCTTCCCTGTCGTCAAAGCGTTCCAGGCGCGAAGTGACGTTGAGGTGGTGGTCTGCGTCACGGCGCAGCACCGGGAGATGCTCGATCAGGTCCTGACCCTGGCCGAAATTACCCCCGATATCGATCTCAACATGATGCGCCCCGGTCAGACGCTTCCGCGCCTGACGGCGGACGCCATCAGCCAGCTTTCAGACGTGGTGGCTCAGGTGCGCCCGGACTGGCTGCTGGTGCAGGGCGATACGACCACCAGCATGTCCGCGGCGATGGCGGCCTTCTACAACAAGGTTCCCGTCGGCCACGTCGAGGCTGGGCTTCGCAGTGGTGACATCTATTCACCGTGGCCCGAGGAAGTGAACCGCAAGATCGTCAGCGCCATCGCGGCGTTGCATTTCCCCCCAACGGAAGCCTCTCGCGAGAACCTGCTGAGGGAGAACATTCCCGAGTCCGCGATCCGTGTGACCGGCAACACCGTGATCGACGCCCTGCTGTACACCCAGGGTCTGCTCGACGATCCGGTGGCCATGGCGCCCTATCTGGACGCGCTGCCGCCGGTCACACCGGGCAAGAAGCTGGTGCTGGTCACCACTCACCGGCGCGAACATTTCGACGGCGGTCTGGCGCGCATCTTTGAGGCGGTCAACGAACTGGCGCGTCGGGACGATGTCGAAATCATCCTGCCGATGCACCCCAACCCCAATGTTCGTGATGCGATCCGGACGACCTTGGCCGCCAGTCCGAACGTGAAATTGATCGAACCCCTCCAGTATGTTCCCTTCGTTTGGCTGATGGCGAAGTCTCAATATCATCCTGTCCGATTCCGGCGGGGTGCAGGAGGAAGCGCCTTCGTTGGGGAAGCCGGTGCTGGTTCTGCGCGATACGACCGAACGCCCCGAGGGCGTGGACGCCGGAACCGCGCGACTGGTCGGCACCGATACGGCGACCATTCTGCGCGAGGCGCGTTCATTGCTGGACGACGATGAGGCCTGGCGGCGTATGAGCCAGCGCAAGAACCCCTACGGTGACGGGCATGCGTCGGAACGAATCGTCGAGGCCATCCTGAATGCATAACGGTTTCAACACGGTCAGCGTCATCGGCCTTGGCTATATCGGCCTGCCGACGGCGGCGATGATGTCCAGCCATGGCGTCAAGGTCATTGGCGTCGATGTGAACAGCGTCGCCGTGGACACGATCAACGGCGGCGGCATTCACATCGTCGAACCTGATCTCAATGACTTGGTGCAGCGCGTGGTGCGTGACGGCAATCTGGTCGCCCAATTGAAGCCATCGGCCGCCGACGCCTTCGTGATCGCGGTGCCGACCCCGACCGACGATGATCATCGCCCCGACGTGACCTATGTGATGACGGCGGTGCGATCGATAGCCCCGGTTCTCACTAAGGGGAACTTGGTGATCCTTGAGTCGACTTGTCCAGTGGGGACGACGGAATCGATCGCGGCCCTGCTCGCCGAGTTGGGCCCCGATCTGACCTTCCCCGGGCCCGGGTTCGAGGACGCTGACGTCTGCATCGCCTATTGCCCCGAACGCGTGCTTCCGGGCCGTATCCTGATCGAACTGGCCCAGAATGATCGCTCGATCGGCGGCCTGTCAGACCTGTGCAGCGAACGGGCCTCGGCGCTCTACCGGATCTTCGTCCGGGGCGATTGCATCCGCACCGACGCCCGCACCGCCGAACTCGTGAAGCTGACCGAAAACGCCTTCCGTGATGTGAATATCGCTTTCGCCAATGAGCTCTCGCTGGTCTGCGACAAGCTGGGTGTCGATGTCTGGCGGCTCATCGAATTGGCCAACCGTCACCCGCGCGTGAATATCCTTCAGCCGGGCGCTGGCGTCGGGGGGCATTGCATCGCGGTCGATCCCTGGTTCATCGTCCATGCCGCGCCGGAGGTGACGCCGCTGATGCGCACCGCGCGCAACGTGAATGACGCCAAGCCGCATTGGGTCGTGGATCAGGTGCGCGCCGCCGCCGCCGGCCGCACGGATCCCAAGGTCGTCTGCCTTGGCCTCGCCTACAAGCCGGATGTGGATGACCTGCGCGAGAGCCCCGCGCTGGAGATCGCCATCGAACTTGGCCGACTGTACGGCGAGCGCCTGATGGTCGTCGAACCCAATGTCTCAACGCTGCCAGATAGCCTGGCCCGGCTGGGCGTTCGTCTGAGCGACACCGAGACGGCGATCGACCAGGGCGACCTGATCGTGGCGCTGGTGGGTCACCGTGAATTCCACGGCGTTCCCTCAAGTCGTCTGGCCGGCAAAGCGATCGTGGACGCCATCGGACTCTGGCGCGCGGCTCCCGCAGCTCGACCCTGAGTTTGAGGGGGGGGCTGAGGTCGGCGCGATCGCGTTTCCTCAGGGTGCGGTCACCATCACCCGCAAAGCGTCCGCCGCCCGCGTGACGCGCAGCCGGTAGAGAATTCCGAGCGCGGCCAGTTTCTGGCCCAGAGTGTCGAGTTCCGGACTCAGGAGAACGCGTGGGGAGTGAACAAGCGCCGATGCGGGCAGGGCGAGGGTGCGCAGCAGCCAGATGATCCGCCCGTTGCGCCGGTCCTTGGCCAGGCCCCAGCCTTCGTCGTTCATGCGCCGCCATTTGCGCCACAGCTCCGACCAGCTCTTCCGCGCGGGGTGGCCGACGATGGCGGCCGGCGCATAGCCCAGGGTGAAGCCGAAACTGCGGGCGCGGTGCGACCACTCGACGTCTTCCGACACGCCGACGCGGAATCCGCCGACCTTGTCGAACAGGGCGCGCGAGCAGAACAGATTGCCCGATCCGGTGAACCCTTTGCGGATGATGTAGGATTTGAAGTCGAAGGCGAAGACGCGTTCGAAGGCCTCTGTCGGGGTCATGTGTTTCGGGTCGTCGACCAGCACCCTGACCCGGCCTCCCACGAAATCGTACTCGCTCAGCCCGGCGACGCCCTCCACCAGCCATTGCGGTTCGGCTTTGCAGTCGGAATCGGTGAAGGCGAGAATCTCGCCCTTCGAGATCGCGACCCCGCCGTTGCGCGCGGGGCCCGCGCCCTTTTCCTCTACCACGACCAGCGCGGCCCGGCCGGCGATGACCTGGGCCACGGCGTCGCGCCCCTGCGGCGAGGCGTTGTCGGCGACGATGATTTCGTAGCGATCACGCGGATAGGTCTGGGTGAGAAGGGTCGTGAGGCAGTGATCGAGCGCCACCAGGTCGTTGTAGTGGGGCACCACCACACTCACATAGGGCGGCGTCTGTTGAGCCTGCCGTTCCAAATCCGCGACCCTCGCATTTGCAGCCTCCCGTCACGAGGCCCGCCCAGTTGCGTTCGGCCGATCTATACAGGAGCGGAGGATGGCGGGCCGCCAAAAAAGTTTCGCCGGCGGCTCGTTTCCGAGCCGCCGGCGAGGGACTTGACCGCGGCGCAGTGGCGCCGAGCCGCTAACCTAGCACTTGTAGTACATGTCGAATTCGACCGGGTGCGGGTGCAGTTGCAGACGCATCACCTCTTCCATCTTCAGCTCGATGTAGCTGTCGATGAA
>CAIQJF010000025.1 GCA_903872075.1 uncultured Caulobacteraceae bacterium
CCGCATTCGCCGCGCCTTGGCGATGGTGCCGAGCGTCAGCTTCTTCCGTTACAAGGTTTCTTTCCAGCTCTTGCGTGCATGACGTAGCGGAGGGGTATGTGACTGTAGCCGAGTGCAAATTTGGTGGCGTTCACGGCCAAATTCTTGCACTGTCGCGGCGATACGGCGACGCGGACCCTCGGTCTTCTCGGGGCGATCATGGGCTTTGCGGTGGCGAGGAAGCTTCGTGCCGACAATCCCGTTCGCGGCGTCGAGCGGTTCAAGCATCGGACTTGCGACCGTTTCCTGTCACCGGCCAAGCTGGGGCTTCTGGGCGCGGTTCTGGAGGCGATGGAGGGCGAGGGCGTCCATCCCTACGGCTTGGCGATCATTCGCCTCCTGGCGTTCACCGGGGCGCGGCGTTCGGAGATTTCCGGCCTGTTGTGGCGGGAGGTCGATTTCGAGCGGGGAATCCTGCGGCTGGAGGATTCGAAGACCGGCCAGAAGGTCTTGACCCTATCACCCGGCGCGGCTGCGATCCTGGCGGGCGTGGCGCGCGTCGAGGGTTCGGACTTCGTCTTCCCGGCCGGCAAGGGCGAGGATCACTATCAGGGCGTCGCGAAGGTCTGGGCGGCGGCGCGCAAGCGCGCGGGACTGCCTGACGTGCGCCTTCACGACCTGCGGCACACCTTCGCCAGCTTCGGAGCCGGCGGCGGCTTCGGCCTTCCGGTGATCGGCGCGCTTCTGGGCCACCGCAATTCGGCGACCACCGCGCGTTATGCGCACCTTGCGGACGATCCGCTTCGGAAGGCGAACGATTGGATTGGGGGAGAGATTCGAGCCGCACTCGAAAGGAAGGTCGCCAAATGACTGGAAACTGGGCGGACAAGCTCATCCGAACACCTCTCAATGAAATTGGGGAAAAGAGTATATTCGGCCATGACATAAGAGAAGAATTTCGAAACGCCGATTTCGATAAATTTAGGCGCGGCACGGGACTGGAATGGGACGAATATAACCAGATGATTCCGCTTTATTCGGAGAGAGATGGCATGGCAGCACTCAGGATAGAAGGAGCGCGCCAACGAGAAGCTGCCGGTCACGTCGCAATAGTCGACCAACTTGAGCAAGCGCTGATAGAATTGATCAATGGGGACGAACGGTGCGTAAATGCGGTGCGATTATTTTCAATTGCGGCATTTAATTGCGGTGTGTGGGCCGGTATGGCTGGATATGCGACAGAACAAGAGGTTCTCGACGACATAAAGACGCAGAAAATTGTCGGCGGAACACTGGGTAATTTAACCACAGCTGTCGAGGAGCGTCGAAAGCTCGGAGAGCCGACGAGGCAGAAGGCCCGCGAAATAATGAGGCAACGGCCCCATCTTTCATGGACGGCGTGTGCCAACGTCATTGCTGAGAGCGGGCGCGATGCAAGGGGTGTCGCCCGTGTGATTGAGGAACTATTTCCGAGGGGGGCAGACGGCACGCGGCGCTACGTAGGGGACAATCCGCCGGATCGTCCGGGAGAAGCGCCGGAAACGCCCTGATATTTCAAATCGACAGCGCTCAGTTTCTCCAGACCGCGACTGTGCCGCCTGAATCCCTCGGGTTGGCCCTAGCCGGTCAGGAGAACTGTTTTGACGGAAGAACTACTCGACACAACCGACGTCGCGAACCTCTACGGCGTCACCCCTGAATGTATCCGGCGCTGGCGCATGACGGGCGCTGGTCCCCGGTTCGTCCGCCTGGGCCGGGCTGTCCGGTATCGCCGCGAGGCGGTGGAGGCGTTCGCCAAAAGCCGCGAATTCGCGTCGACCACCGAAGCCGACATGCAGGGGGCCGCGTAAAACAATGGCCCTAGGCACAGAACGACCCGCGTCCGGTTGCGACGGGCGCGGGCCATCCCATTCCGTTCACTTAGGCGGCGAACGGCGTATCAATACCGCGACCCTGTGGTTTCGGATAGAGCCCGACGGCAAGCCGTTGGTCGCAACCGGCCGGATCGCCCCGACCCTCACCCTCCTGCGTCGAGCGGGCGAGGCGGGGATCACATCGGGCGAGGCGTCCGTCTATCACTGGGCGCGGCGGACGAGTGATTACGTCTTCCGGCTTCGGGCGATGGGCGTCGACATCGACATGAAGCTCGAGCCGGCCGGCGACGCCTTTGTCGGCCGCTACACGCTGCGGAGCCGCGTAACGATCCTCCAGGCCAAGGGGGACGCGTCATGCTGACCGTGCCGAAAAACTCGCGCGCCACGATCCGCGTCGGGGTTTCGCGCTGCGGCGGATCGGACTTCCTTGATGTGCGGACCTGGACCGCGCCAGGCGACGGGAAGGCCAAGCCGACCCGGAAAGGGGTGACGATCCCGATGACGGCAATTCCGGACTTCGTTGACGCCGTCGTCAGGCTTGGACAGGAGGCGCGCCGGAAGGCCATGTAGGGCGTCCAGGGCGGGCGCGGCGGCGGCGGTGGTCGATCCCTCCGCCGTCCATTGCCTCGCCCGCCTTGGGCGACCCTGCGGGCTTGGCGTGAATCCTCATGGCAAGACACGACCACACCGGCCGGAGTAAGGGCGAACGCCACGTCCGGCTGACCTATTTCCTGATGGGGACGCCGGCTTGGCTGTCCCTGACGCCTGCGGGGCGCGCGGTCTATCTGGAGGTCGCCCGCCTCTACAACGGTTCGAACAACGGGCTCCTGGGGCTGTCTGTCCGCGACGCGGCGAAGCGGTGCCGCATCAACAAGGACACGGCGGCGCGCGCGCTGCGGATTTTGGAGGCTCGCGGGTTCATCGAGTGCGTAGTACCGGGCGGATTCAGCCGGAAGACGCCCCACGCGGCCGAGTGGCGGCTGACGGAATGGCGTTGCGACGCAAGCCATGCGTTGCCGTCGAAAGCCTATCAGCACTGGCGTCCGACGGGCGGCGCCGGTGAACCGCAAAATACGGTCCGATAAGGGGGGACGGCCGGTCCGTATCTGGGGGACCGTCGCGGTGTTGTCGTAACGCTGCGGTCCCCCGAAACGGGACAGAAATGACCTATTTTGCCCTACTTTAGAGGGATGCCGGTCCCCCAAATGCGGACACATCTAGTATACCAGGAACGGGGGAGTAGGCTTGGCTGCGTCAATGATGTCGGCCGACAGCGGAGAAATCAGATTTTGGGCTTGAAACTCGGCGCTTACGTCGCCGCTACGGCATGCTTGACCGCGTCGGTGGCGAAGGCTGACGTGGAGCAAACGCTCGCCCGCTACGTCGGGTATACTATTATCGCCGAGAAAACCATCGATCACTGGCTCAACAAAGAGCAAGAGGAGAAAAAGAGCGGATTCGAAGGGTGTGATTACGGACGGTATATCGTTTTCACCGACGGAACATATCTGAGGTGCGCCGGATATGGCTATCAATATGCCTATCGGCCTGACGTGATTCTCCTGTCGAATGGATCCACTCTCGTTATGATTGTGGAAGACGAGGCATACGATATGCAGCGATAGGGGATTTGCGGCGATGCCCAAGCGATTTCGGAAAATCTGAGCGAGGCGGACGGCGATGGGCGGATCATCGAGCGGGCGATACCGAACGAGAAACCGGGGAGCCGTGGAGCACACCCTCCGGCTAAACATGTCGGACTTGAAGCGCCTGGGCTTCCTAAGGCCTGGCGCGCGGATGTCGGGCGCGGTGAAGTGGAACCGCAACGGGCGACAGACCGCCGCGATCAATCTTGCAATGAACCTGACGGCGCCCGACGCGGGTTTCGCGGAGCTGACCTTCACTGTCGACGGCGAATCGCGGATGCAGCGGATCGCCATCGACGCCGATCCGTGCCGCTTCGGTGGTCGGCGGTTCTATTTCATCTGTCCGCGCACGGCGGTCCGGTGTTCGGTGTTGTGCTGCGTCGGTGGCGTCTTCGCATCACGCCAGTTTCACCGGCTGTCCTATGCCTCGCAATCAGAGGACGAGCTCGGCCGCCTATACCGGGTCCGATCCAAGGCGGAGGCGCGCGCCCTGGGGAAGGACGGCCATCCTCGCCCTCGAAGTGCGAATCGGGCGCGTCTGGTCGCCAAGTGGATCGACGCGGAAACGGCGGCGGACGACCTGTTCGCGACGGAGGCTATGCGTCGGTTCGGGTATATGTTCTAGCGAGCCGGAGGCTAGAGACATTGCCACGGCGAAGGCTCCGGTCGTTTGAACAAGCAGGCGGCCGGAGGGCAATCCACCACATGGCAATCCGCCTGAATCGATGAGAGACGGGAGAGCCAAAATCTTCGGGCAGTGCTGCGGGGGATACGAAAATGAAAATCAATGGGCGGACAGCGGCATTATTCGTCGCGGCGGTTGTGTTATTGCAGCCAATAATCGCATCGGCGAGCCCCGAATTCCTCCCCTACGAGGGTCGAAATTCAGTCCATGAAGGCCAAGGTGGTGAAAAGAAAATCGTTGAGGGGATAGAGTTTTGGTCGAATGGCGACCCGCCGCACCGATTTAAGGTGCTCGGAGCGATTTCGGATCGTCGCATGAAGACAGGGATATACGGCCTTATCCGCATGTCCGGGCTAGAGGAAGACATTGCAAAGTCCGCGAAGGCGGCGGGCGGTGACGCGGTAATCCTGCAAAATGCCGGTGACGACGTGATTGGCGTTAGCGGTTTCTCGAACGGCTTCATCAACGGCAATGGTTCGGGAGGCTCATTCAGCGCCAGCGGGTTCGGGAGCTCGTTCGCCGCCCCGGTCAAGGCGCACGTCTCACGCTATATCGTGGTCAGGTATTTGCCGGATGAAGCACCGTCGGCGCCGCCTCCCGGCGCAGCCACGCTGGGAGCGCCTACCGCCCCCGTCGCTCCGCCTCAAACACCAGAGCCGCCCTCGCCGGCGCCAGCTCCGCGATAGTCGGGCGGGCGGGTCTGATGGCTCTTCGTCGCGACGTGCCGCGTGTTAAGGCCCCCGTCCGCTAGACTTGCGAATTCCGCCGGACCGGGAACCAGGGGGCGGTTTCGAAGTGGCGACCACCGCATGACGGACAGGGCGCTGTGACGAAGGCGGCGACAGCCTTGATCCCCGTCTGGGCATTGCCGACACCGCGCGCCTCCAGGCGGGCAATCACCGGCTCCAGGGGTAGGTCGCGGTGGCGCATGCGAGCGACGCACGTCAGGCGGACGCCGCCGCCATGCTGGCGATAGTGGGCGAGGGGGACGCCTGGATTCTGCGGCGATGACATTGGAGACCTCTACCTTGGAGTCGGGCTGCAACCACGAGGTTGCCATGCCCAACGCGCGCGCGCGCGAGGGGCTGCGCACCACTGCGCACTGCGAACCGCCGCCATCGGGCGTGACGGCCCGCCGATCACGAAAAATTTCGCCGGTGCGGACCATGTGCGGACCCGGACGGCGCGACCGTCGCCCGGCGGAAGTGCCGGTCCGTTAAACTATCGAAAAATAACGGGAAAATGGCGCACCCGACAGGATTCGAACCTGTGACCTCTGCCTTCGGAGGGCAGCGCTCTATCCAGCTGAGCTACGAGTGCCTGGGGCCGCATTGGTGGGCGGACGGGGTGTTTAGCGGAAAACAGGGGCCGGGCGCAAACGCCCGCTTCGCGACCACACGATTTTAGGCGGCGACGGGTTTCGCCGAGGTCAGTTCTACGAACACGTCTTCAAGGTCTGGGTCCTCGGTGCGCAGGTCCTTGATCTGTACGCCGGCGGCGCGGACGGCGGCCAGCACCTGTTCGACACCGGCTTCGGCGGTCCGGAAACTCACGACCAGGTCGCCGTTGCCGCGCAGCTTCGCCTCGAACGGCGCCAGGTCGGGCGCGGTCAGCAACGGCGCGCCGGGGGTCACCACCACCGCCCGGCGATCCAGCCGGCCCAACAAGGAGGTGGTGCTTTCGCAGGCCACCACCTCCCCGCGATTGACGATGGCGATGGTGTCGCAGAGCGCCTCGGCCTCCTCCAGATAATGGGTGGTCAGCACCACCGTCACCCCGGCGTGGTTCAGCTCCTCCACATAGGCCCAGAGCTGACGGCGCAGTTCGACGTCCACCCCAGCGGTGGGCTCGTCGAGGACCAGGACGGGCGGATTGTGCACCATGGCCTTAGCCACCATCAGCCGGCGCTTCATGCCGCCTGATAACTGACGCACGTAGGCGTCGGCCTTGTCCGTCAGGCCCATGGCCGCCAGCAGGGCGTCGGTGCGCCGCTCGGCCTTGGGCACGCCGTAGAGCCCGGCCTGGACGTCCAGGGATTCCCGGGGCGTGAAGAACACGTCGGCGGCGATCTCCTGCGGCACCACCCCGATGGCGGCGCGGGCGTCGCGCGGACGGGCATCAATGTCGCGGCCCCAGATCTTCACCGTCCCGGCGGTCTTGCGGGTCATGCCGGCCAGGATGTTGATGAAGGTCGACTTGCCGGCGCCGTTAGGGCCCAGCAGGCCGAAGATCGAGCCGCGCGGAATCACCAGATCGACGCCCTTCAGCGCCTTCATTTCGGGCGTGGTCTTGGTGGCCGGATAGGTCTTGACCAGACCGTGGGCTTCGATGGCGTTTTCAGGCAGGGTCATGGGCGTTCCGTCACGCGCCGATTGACGGCGCGGGTCATGGCGCCTACCTAGCCGCGCCAGGAGCGAACGCCAAGGCGCGCGCGCCGAACGCGCCCCCAAGGCCGTCCATGAGAGGTTCCGCTGTGTCCACCCCCGATCCCTCGGCCCCGGAGATCATCACCGTCGCCTCGCACCGCGTCGCCTGCGACGGCGTCGGCGGCGCACTGGGCCACCCCCGCGTCTGGCTTGAGCTCGGCGCCGCCCATGAAGCCGAATGTCCCTATTGCGATCGTCGCTTCGTTCTGGCCGACCACGGCGACCACGCCCCCGGCGTCTATGAGGCCGGTGCGGCGCACTAGGCGCCCGGCGCTTTCTACTTCTTCGCCGCCAGGTTCAGGCGGATCGGGATGTTGATCACCGCCCCGTCCACCGGGCCGCCGTCCGGGGTCCACGGGTTCATCCGCATCGCCGAGGCCAGTTTCACCACCGCCTCGGAGAAGCCCAGGCCATCCGGATCGCCGGGCAAAGGCGTGCAGCCGGTCATGGCCCCGTCGGGCGCGATCACGCAGCGGGCGACACCCTTGCCGGTGGTCAGGCCCTTGGCCGCCGCCTCGGGCGGGAAGAGTTTCACCGTCTTCTCCGGGTCGAAGCCAGCGATCCAGACCGCGTCGCTGACCACCCGCCGATGCAGCTCATCGGTCGGCGGAAAGCGCACCGGCACGTCCACCCAGAGCGGGTTACGATGCGGCGAGCGGGCCGAGTCCGGCGAGACCCGGAAGTGCGCCGCCAGACTGACGGCGGCCAGGCCGAAGCCGTGGTTGTCGGGGGTATCCTTGCGCACCTCGCAGCCGGTCAGGGCGCCGGACCGCTCAACATGGCAGTGGGCCACGGCATAGCCTTCGAGGCCGCCGCCCTTGGCCGGATAGGCGCGCGCCAGATCGTCGAAACCGGCCGCCTGAGCCCAGATCGGATGGTCAAGCATGGTGACCTCGCGCATCTCGGCCCGCGTACCGTTCAGGCTGATGGTGCGGCGGCCCATATCGGGCATGCCGGAAGAGTCCTGCAGCTGGATGTTGTCGTCGGTGTCGGCGTTGAACGTGATCGGAATGTTCATCATCGCCGTGATCGGCCCGTCCGGCCCCATGGCCGGCTTCAGCTTGAACGTCGGCCGCAGCAACAGGGCCGCCGCGCCGAAGCCCCGTCCTTTCGGGTCCTCGGAGAGGATATCGCACTCTTCGGCCAGGCCGTGGGCATCGACCTTGCAACTCAACGTGGCTCGGCCGCTGATCCGGGCCTGATAGGCCCCGACCGGCCAGACGGAGAGGATAAGTGCGTTGTCCGGCTTGTGAATCCAGTCGTCGCTGCTGTCCATCTGCGCAACGACATGGGGCAGTTTGTGAGTCGAGACCACCAGCGGGCTGACCTGCGTCGGCGCCTGCGTCTCACCCGAGCCGCCCGCCAGCGCCAGCGCCATCACCACAGCTACGACCATCGCCCGCCCTCCACATGTCCGAAGCCTGCCACTCCGTTTCAGCGATCATAGCCCACCCCGTGACGTCGCGCCCAGCCCGGCCTATCGTTGCGCCATGACCGATACGCTCGACGCCACCGTCCCCGCCGCGCCCCAGGATGGCGCCGCCGTGCGCCTCTATCTGGTGGACGGCTCAGGCTTCATCTTCCGGGCCTTCCACGCCCTGCCGCCCCTCACGCGCAAGTCCGACGGCCTGCCCGTGGGCGCGGTGCAGGGCTTTTGCAACATGCTCTGGAAGCTGCTTGTCGAGATGAAGGCGGCGCCCGACGCCCCAACCCACCTGGCCGTGGTGTTCGATCACTCGGAGAAGACGTTCCGCAACGCCCTCTACGACGGTTACAAGGCCCATCGGCCGCCGGCGCCGGCGGACCTCGTGCCGCAGTTCCCGCTGGTGCGCGAGGCCACCCGGGCCTTCGGCGTGCCCAGCCTGGAACTGCCCGGCTACGAGGCCGACGACGTCATCGCCGCCTATGCCGACACGGTCTCCCGCGCCGGAGGGGAGGTGGTAATCATCTCGTCCGACAAGGATCTGATGCAGCTGGTGAACGACCGCGTCTCCATGCTCGACACCATGAAGAACCTGCACATCCGCCACGATCAGGTGGTGGAGAAGTTCGGGGTGGGGCCGGAGAAGGTGGTGGAGGTTCAGGCGCTCTGCGGCGACGCGGTGGACAATGTCCCCGGGGCGCCGGGCATCGGCATCAAGACCGCCTCGGCCCTGATCCTGGAATATGGCGACCTCGACACCCTTCTGGCCCGGGCCGGCGAGATCAAGCAACCCAAGCGGCGGGAAACCCTGATCGCCTTCGCCGACCAGATCCGGCTGTCGCGCCAGCTGGTCACCCTCGACCGCAACACGCCCCTGCCGGAGCCCCTGACCGACCTTGTGGTGCGTCCGCCGGAGCCGCAGGTCCTGGCCGCCTTTCTGGAGGCCATGGAGTTCCGCACCTTGGCCCGCCGCGTGAGCGAAGGCGGCGGACGGCCGCCGGCCACGACGCCGTCAGTTACGGCCCCCGCGACGTCGTCCGGCTCGGCAGCCCCATCCCCGGCCCCGGCCGAACCAGCCGCGCCGATCGACACCAAGGCCTATGTCTGCGTGCGCGATCTCGCCACCCTGGATGCCTGGATCGACCGGGCCCGCGCCATCGGTACGGTGGCGTTCGATACCGAGACCGACTCCCTGTCGTCGGCTAATTCTGGCCTTGTGGGGGTCTCCCTGGCTCTGGCCCCCAATGAGGCCTGCTACATCCCGGTCGGGCATGAGGAGGCCGAGGGGCTGGCTCTGGAGGCCGCCCCCGATCTCGGACAGCTGCCGCTGGAGACGGTGATCGCCCGGCTAAAGCCCCTGCTCGAGGATCCGGCCGTCCTCAAGGTCGGCCAGAACGCCAAGTATGATCTCGCCGTCCTGTCCCGCTACGGCATCGCCGTGTGGCCGATCGACGACACCATGCTGATCTCCTACGTGCTGGAGGCTGGCATGCACGGCCATGGCATGGACGAGCTGAGCGCCCTGTGGCTGGGCCATACCCCGATCAGCTTCAAACAGGTCGCCGGGACCGGCAAGGCCCAGAAGAGCTTCAAGCACGTGGCGCTTGAGCCGGCGACCGCCTATGCGGCCGAGGACGCCGACGTCACCCTGCGCCTCTACAATGTTCTACGGCCACGCCTGCCGCGCGAACGTCTTTTGACGGTCTATGAGACCCTGGAGCGGCCGATGCCGCCGGTCCTGGCGCAGATGGAGTGCGAGGGCATCCGGGTCGATCCCGACCGTCTGCGCCACCTCTCGCACGATTTCTCCATGCGCATGGCGGAGTTGGAGAAGGAGGCCCAGACCCTCGCCGGGCGCCCCTTCAATCTCGGCAGTCCCAAGCAGATCGGCGACGTGCTGTTCGGCGACATGGGCCTGACCGGCGGCAAGAAGACCGCCACCGGCGTATGGAGCACCGACGCGGCGGTTCTTGAGGACCTCGCCGTGCAAGGCCAAGCCCTGCCGCGCGTCCTGCTCGACTGGCGCCAGCTCTCCAAGCTCAAGGGCACCTACACCGACGCCTTGGCGGCGGCGATCTCGCCGCGCACGGGGCGGGTCCACACCGCCTACGCCCTGGCCTCAACCACCACCGGACGGCTGTCGTCCTCCGATCCGAACCTGCAGAACATCCCAATCCGCACCGAGGAGGGGCGCAAGATCCGCGCCGCCTTCGTGGCCGAGCCCGGCCATCTGCTGATCAGCGCCGACTACAGCCAGATCGAGCTGCGCCTGCTGGCCCACATCGGCGACATCGAACAGCTGAAGCGCGCCTTCCGCGAGGGTCAGGACATTCACGCAATGACCGCCTCGGAGATCTTCGGCGTGCCGGTGGAGGGCATGCCCTCCGAGATTCGCCGCCGGGCCAAGGCGATCAACTTCGGCATCGTCTACGGCATCTCGGCCTTCGGTCTCGCAAACCAGCTGTCGATCCCGCAGGACGAGGCGGGGGCCTATATCAGGACCTACTTCGAGCGGTTCCCCGGCATCCGGGCCTATATGGACGCCACCCGCGCCCTGGTGCGCGAGCAGGGCTATGTGACCACCCTGTTCGGCCGGAAGGTGAACATCCCGATGGTCCGCTCCAAGTCGGTGGGCGAACGTCAGTTCGCAGAGCGGGCCGCTATCAACGCCCCGATCCAGGGCGCCGCCGCCGACGTCATGCGCCGGGCCATGATCCGCATGCCAGGGGCGCTGCGGGACGCCGGCTTGACCGCGCGCATGCTGCTGCAGGTCCACGACGAACTGGTTTTCGAGGCCCCCGAAGCCGAGGCCGAAGCCGTCTGCGCCGTGGCGCGGCAGGTAATGGAGAAGGCCGCCCTACCGGCGGTGGACTTCTCCGTTCCGCTCCTCGTCGAAGCCCGCGCCGCCGCCAACTGGGAAGCCGCCCACTAGGCCCGCGCCTCAGGCGACAAATCGGCGGAGCGGTCCCCAGGTCATGCGATGGATGGGGCAAGGACCCAGCCGCGCGAGGGCGGCGGCATGTTCGGGGACGCCATAACCCTTGTGAGCGGCGAAACCGTAGCCCGGATATTTCGCGTCCATGTCCGACATGACCGCATCCCGCGCCGTCTTGGCGAGAATGGAGGCTGCGGCAATGGAGCTAGACAAGGAGTCGCCCTTCACCACCGTGCGCACCGGGCAGCCGACCCTGAAGGGGTAGTTGCCGTCCACGAGGGCGAAGGCCGGCGCCACGGCCATGGCCGCCACCGCCCGCTGCATGGCCAGTTCCGTCGCCTTGAGGATATTCAGCGCGCAGATCTCTTCCGACGAGGCGAAGCCGACGCCCCAGGCCAGGGCCCGCTCGCGAATCTGCGGCGCCAGAGCCTCGCGCCGCGCGGCCGAGAGTTTCTTGGAATCGTCCAGCCCCGCGATCTCGACCCCGGGCGCCAGGATCACCGCCCCGGCGCCCACCGGCCCAGCCCAGGGTCCACGCCCGGCCTCGTCGACGCCGCACACCGGTTGGGGGCAGATCGCCTCCAAACTCCGGTCAGGCATGCCGGTGGGACCTGTCCATGGCGGCGACCTCGGCGTGGCGGAAGCAGCCGGTCACGTGATCGTTGACCATCCCGACGGCCTGCATGAAGGCGTAGGTGATCACCGGTCCGCAGAAGTTGAAGCCCTTGGCCTTCAGGGCCCGCGCCATATCCGCCGCGACCGGGGTCTGCGCCGGCACCTGGCCAATGCCGTCCCAGCTGTTCTGGATCGGCGCGCCGCCGACGAAGTCCCAGAGGAAGGCAGAGAAGTCCTCTCCCTGGTCGCGCATGGCGAGCCAGATCCGCGCGCCGCGGATCGCCGCGTCGATCTTGGCCCCTGAGCGGACGATTCCGGCGTCGGCCAGCAACCGCGCCCGGTCGGCCTCGCCGTAGCGCGCCACAAGTTCGGGATCGAAATTGTCGAAGGCGGCCCGGAAGGCCTCGCGCTTCTTCAGGATCGTGATCCAGGCCAGTCCGGCCTGGAAACCGTCCAGCACCAGCTTTTCCCAGAGGGCGCGGGGATCGTACTCCGGCACGCCCCACTCCGCGTCATGATAGGCGACATAGAGCTCATCCTTAGGGTTGGCCCAGCCGCAGCGGGCGCCCTCATGCTCGTAAATCTTGACGCCCATGGACGGCGGCCCCCAAACACATGCGCATGCGCATTCTCAATGTGGCCGATTTCAACTGGATGACCGGCGCCGAGAAAGACAGCGCCAGACTCTCCCTGTTCGACATCTGCCGCAAGTTCAGCCTCGCCGCGACGCGGGCCGATCATCTGGTGGTGGAGTTTTCCGACCGGGCCGTGGCGCGCGGCGCGGCGCCGCTGGGGATCAAGGGCCTTGGCGGCGCCTGGGCGAACCGCCGCTTCCTGCAGGTCGTCGATGAACTCAAGCCTGACCTGATCCTGCTGCACTTCGCGGACCTGATCAGCAACGCCGCGCTGGCCGAGGCCCGGCGGCTCAGTCCGGGCGTCACCATCGCCGACATCAATATCGACCCGATCTGGACGCCGAAGAATCAGAAGCGGCTGGCGCTGCGCCGCGGCGTCGCGGACGGCCTGTTCGTCACCACCGCAGAACCGGATCTCGCCAGCTACGCCGGGACCGGCGCCTTCGCGGCCTTTCTGCCCAACCCCGTCGACCGGGCCATCGAGACAGGGCGCGTGTTCGAGGCCGACACCCCGCTCGATCTGCTGTTTCCCTGCAGCGACGAGGAACCGCGCGAGGTGGGCGGCGAGTTGACGATGCCAAGCGTCGCGGCGCTTCATCTCAGGGGCGCCGTCCAGGGGTTGCGTATGGCGACCCCGGGGATCAACGGCGAGGCCCAAGCGCGGGGCGTCCGCTATTTCGAGACGCTACAGAGCGCTCGGATGGGCTGGGCCCTGTCCCGGCGCGCGAGCCTGCCGCTCTACGCCAGCGACCGCATGGCGCACTTCTTTGGCTGGGGCCTGACCGTTCTGCTCGATCGCCGCGCGGGCTTCGACCGCTTCTACGACGGCGGCTCGGCGGTCTACTACTCGGGGGCCGACGACCTTGCCGCCGCCGTGAGGCGCCTTATCGCCGACGACGCCCAGGCCCGCGCCATCGCCAAGCGGGGCTGGGAGACCACCTGGCGGCTTTTTGATTCGGGAAGAATCCTGACCTACGTCCTCGCTCAGCTTTTCGACGAGGGTGGCGCGCGCGACTATGAATGGCCCTGCGCGAGGTGGGGCGGCTAGGTCAGGCGGCCGGGACAGCCTCCGCCAGCCAGTCCGGCCAGTCGACACGCCAGGGCCGGCCGTCTTCCAGGGTCAGGGGACCTTCGCCCAGCCGGTCGAGCCGCAACAGGGCCATCGCCCCGCCTTCGCCGCCGGAACAGACCTGACCGGCGCGCAGGGCGCCGCTGAGCAGACCCGACCCTGGTTCAGGCGAGGGGCCATCGAATGCGATCGGAGCCATCCGGCTCTTCACCGTACCGCGCCGCTTCATGCGCGACGTGGTCTCCTGGCCGACAAAGCAGCCCTTCTTGAAGTCGATGCCGCCCAGCAGGTCGAAATTGGCCTCGATCGGGTAATTCCGGTCATGACCCCAGTCGGCAGCGCCAGGCAGCCCCAAGGTGAAACGGTGAGCCTCGTAGGCGTGTTCATCGACCCCCTCGGCGTCGAGGGGTGGCTCCGCACCATAGCCTCGCCACCCGAGGCCTGCGGCGCGGCGGTCAACCGCCCACCCCGCGGTGGCCACGGCGGCGTCCCACATCGCGCGCACCTCGGAAGGATCCTCGGCCAGATCCACCTTGGCGCGCAGGCGATACATCTTCAGACGTTGAAGTATCGCTGGCCGGTGCTCGGCGGCGCAGTCGATCAGGCAGCCATCCTCGCGACCCACCAGGAACAGGTCCCAGAGCAGCCGACCCTGCGGCGTGAGCAGGGCGGCGAAACGTAGTTCTCCAGGCGCCAGGCTTTCGACGTCCTGAGTCAGCAGTCCGTGCAGAAAGCTTCGCCATTCCGCACCGCTCACGGCGATGGCCGCGCGACTGAGCAGAGGGGCCCAGACCCGGGCTCCGGAAGGCGTGGTGGGATCGGAAAGACTCGTCATGACACGGATGTGGTCGCGCGCGCCCTTGGGCGCCAGGGGGGAGCAGCCTATAGGAAGCCTGCATGGCGGCGCAGCGTTTCCCCATCCTGTTCATCACGGCCAGTCGCATTGGCGATGCGGTGCTGTCGTCCGGCCTGATCCGCGCCCTCTCGCGCGAGATCGAGGGTGCGCGCTTCACCATCGTCGCCAGCGCCCTGACCGCCCCGCTGTTCGCCGAAGTTCCGGGTCTCGCCCGGATCATCGTCATGGAAAAGAAGCCCCTCGGCGGTCACTGGCTGTCCCTGTGGAATCAGGTTCGCGACCAGAAATGGGGACTGGTGGTCGATCTGCGAGGATCCGGTATCGCCGGTATGCTCCACCCCCTTCGCCGCGCCGTCCATAAGCCGGGCGGCCCCGTCGTTCACAAGGTGATCGAAGCCGCCCGCCTGCTCAAGCTGGACGACGATCCGCCGGCGCCGTTTCTCTACACCAACGGTGGAACCGAGGCCCGGGCCATGGCCCTCACCGCCGGGGAAGGCCCGATCCTGGCCATTGCCCCCGCCGCCAACTGGGTGGGAAAGACCTGGCCGGCGGAACGCTTCGGCCTTGCCGCCCGCGCGCTGCTTGGTCCCGGAGGGCCTCTGGCCGGCGGACGTCTGATGGTGCTCGGCGGCCCCGAAGACCGTGAGATCGCCCAGTCGCTGCGCGCGGCCTCGCCGCGCGACCGCTATATCGACCTCGTTGGCCGCGAGAGTCTGCTAGTGTGCTATGCGGCGCTCAAGCATGCGCGTCTGTTCATCGGCTGCGACTCCGGCCTGATGCATATGGCCGCGGCGGCCGGCGCCCCGACCCTTGGCCTGTTCGGCCCCTCGGACGAGCGGCTCTATGCTCCCTGGGGCCCGAAGACCCGAACCGTGCGCGGGGCGCGCACATTCGCGGAGATTCGCACCCAGGATCCACAGCTGAACCAAGCGATCTGCCACATGATGGAATTACGCGTGGAGGCGGTCACCACAGCGGCCCGTCAGCTTCTGGCCGAAACCGAGCCTACGACACCCGCGCCGCTCGAGCTCTGACCGTCAACGCCCACCGAACCGTTCCCCTGAACCGATCTGCTCGCCGAGGACCTCCATGACCCAGACCTTCGACCTGATCGTGCGCGGCGGCGAGGTGGTGAACCATGCCGGCCGCGGGATGGCCGATGTCGGAATCACCGGCGGCAAGATCGTCACCGTCGGCGATCTCGGCGGCGCCTCGGCCGGCGAGACGATCAACGCGGCGGGGCTGACCGTCCTCCCGGGCGTCATCGACACCCAGGTCCATTTCCGCGAACCCGGACTGGAATGGAAGGAGGACCTGGAAACAGGGTCCCGGGCCGCCGTGCTGGGCGGGGTGGTCGCCGTCTTCGAGATGCCGAACACGGAACCCACCACCACGGACGCCGACGCCATGGCGGACAAGCTGCGGCGCGCGCGGGGGCGCATGCACTGCGATCACGCTTTTTACGTCGGCGGGACCCATGACAACGCCCAGTGGCTGGGCGAGCTGGAACGACTGCCGGGATGCTGCGGGGTCAAGGTGTTCATGGGCGCCTCGACCGGGACGTTGCTCGTGCCCGACGACGAAGGCGTCGCGGCGGTGCTGCGCAACATCAACCGGCGCGGGACGTTCCACTCTGAAGACGAATACCGGCTGGCCGAACGCCGGCCCCTCGCGCGGACCGGCGACTGGACCAGCCACCCGGAGGTGCGCGACGCGGAATCGGCGATCCGCTCGACTCGCCGCCTCGTCGGGCTCGCCAAGGCGCTGGGCAAGCGAATCCACGTCCTGCACGTCACCACCGCCGAGGAGACTGCCTTTCTCGCCGACCATAAGGACGTGGCCAGCGTCGAGATCACGCCTCAGCACCTGACGCTCGAGGCGCCCGAAGCCTACGAACGCCTGCGGGGCTTCGCCCAGATGAACCCGCCCATTCGCTCCGCGCGCCACCGCCAGGCTCTTTGGCGGGGAATCGAGAGCGGTCTCGCCGACGTCCTCGGCTCGGATCACGCACCTCACACCCGCGAGGAGAAGGCGCGGCCTTATCCGGCCTCGCCCTCGGGGATGCCGGGAGTCCAGACCCTGGTGCCGGTGATGCTCACCCATGTGGCGCAGGGACGCCTGACGCTGGAGCGGTTCGTGGACCTGACCAGCCACGGCGCGAACCGGGTCTTCGGCCTGGCCGACAAAGGCCGGCTCGCCGAAGGCTATGACGCCGACCTGACCATCGTCGATCTCAAGGCGAGGCGCACCATCACACACGCCCAGATGGGCAGCCGCTGCGGCTGGACGCCGTTCGACGGCTTCGAGGCCCAGGGCTGGCCGGTCGCCACCATCATCCGCGGTCGCTCGGTCATGCGCGACGATGAGATCCTGCTGCCCCACGCGGGCGAACCCGTGCGCTTTCTGGAGACCCTCGCCTCGTGACCACCGTCGTCGTGAACCCCGATCCCGCGGCGCTGGGCCTGCGGGACCCACTTTATATTCCCCGCCGGCTGGATATCGACCGGCGGTCCGACGGCTCGATCCTGCTGCACAATCCGACAATTCTCAGCGGCGTGTTCGACAACGCCGTGGCCGCCATCGGCCATTGGGCCGCCAGGACACCTGATCGCGCCTGGCTCGCGGAGCGTTCCGGCAAGGGCTGGCGAACCCTCTCCTACGCCGAGGGCGATCAGGCCATTCGGGCCGTCGCGGGCGGCCTCGTTGGCATAGATCTGAAACCCGGCGTCCCCCTGCTCATCCTGGCGCGCAACAGTATCGACCACGCCATCATCGCCTTTGCCGCCATGAGCCAGGGCATTCCCATCGCCGCCGTGTCGCCGCAGTACGGTCTGGCGGGCGCTGACCTTTCGCGGCTCGGCCACGCGGTTGAACTGATCGCGCCCGGCGCCGTCCTTGTCGACGATCCGGCCGCATTCGCGGGCGCACTGGACTCAGACATTCTCGCCGGTCTGCCGGTGATCGCCACCCGCGGCGCCCGGCTGGGCGCGGTGACCATCGACGAGCTCCGGCGCGCCGGCGCGGTCGGCGCCTCAGCGTCGCCGGGTGATCTGGCCAAGCTGCTGCTCACGTCCGGATCCACTGGAAAGCCTAAGGCGGTGATGTGTCTGCACAATGCCGTGGCCACCGCTGCGGCCCAGGTCGCCGCCTGTTTCACCGACGATGAACCGCCGGTGGTGGTCAATCAGGCGCCGTGGAGCCACAGCCTCGGCGCCAACGCCATCCTGCAGATGGTCACGCATCGCGGTGGGACGGTCTATATCGACGCCGGCCAGCCGGTGGCCGGACGTCATCACGAGACGGTGCGCAACCTCAAGGACATCGCGCCCACCTATCACAACATGGTCCCAGCGGGTTGGGACCTGCTGGCCGGGGAACTGGAACGCGACGCTGAGCTGGCCCGCGTCTTCTTCAGTCGTGTGCGCCTGCTGCAATATGGTGGCGCGGCGCTCGGCCAGAGCACCTGCGACCGCATCCAGGCCGTCGCTCGCGCCACCGTCGGGGAGGGCATAAGCTTCTCCAGCGGCTACGGTTCGACCGAAACCGGCCCGACGGCCACGAATGTCCACTGGCCAAACCTGACGATGGGGCTGATTGGGCTTCCGGTGCCGGAGACAACCGTGAAACTCGCCCCCGCGCAGGGCCGGATGGAATTCCGGGTCAAGGGACCGCAGATCAGCGCCGGTTACTACCGCAACGCCGAGGCCACCGCCGCGGCCTTCGACGAGGAAGGCTTCTATCGGTTGGGTGATGCCGCGCGCCAGGTCCACCCCGAACGGCTGGAACGGGGCCTCGTGTTCGACGGTCGACTCTCGGAGAACTTCAAGTTGTCCAACGGCACCTTCGTCAACGCCGGCGCCCTGCGAGTGGCGGCGGTTTCGGCCATCGGAGGAGCGGCGTCTGACGCGGTCGTCTGCGGCGAAGGCTTTGGCGGCGTCGGCCTGCTGATCTTCCTCAACGCACCATATTGCGCCGGCGCGGCGCCACACGAGATTCGGGAGGCGATCCGCGCGGGTCTGGCGGCCCATAACGCCGCCGGCGGCGGGGGAAGCGGACGCGTGGAGCGCGCCCTTATTCTGGGCGACCAGCCCCATGCCCCATCGGGCGAAATCACCGACAAAGGTTACATCAACCAGACCCTGGCCCGAGCGCGCCGGCGGGTCGACATCGCTCGGATGTTCGACGAATCTCCCGACCCCGAGGTCATCCTGCTCTGAGGCGGCCCCGCCCGCCAACGAAAAAGGGGCGGCCCGAAGTCTCGGGCCGCCGCCTTCGTCTGTCGATGGATTGGAACCTTCCCCACCAGGGGAAAGCCCCGCTCAATCAGCTCTTCTTGGCGGTGTTGCCGGGCAGGGTGCAACCGCCGGCAATGCCCTTGGCTTCCGTGCAGATGATCACCGTCTTCATGGCCAGCGGCTTGACCGTATATTCGATCATGTAGCCCTGAAGACCGTCGGCGCAGCCCACTTCCGTGTAGCCGCGGCCGTCAGCCGTGACACCCACAGTGCGCGCGTTCGAGACGACGCACTGCTTCTTGCCGAAGGACACAAGTTCCTCGGTGAGCTTGCCGTAGGCCGCCGAAGGCTTGCTGAGGGTGCAGCGATAGGCTTCCAGCTCAGAGTGGGCGCAATCCCAGATCAGGGGGGTTTCGCTCGCGCTGGCCGGGAACACCGCGATGGCGCCGTCGGGCCGGTTGGCGCAGGTCACTTCCACCACTTCGCTATGCGCGGGGATGTCGGCGGAACTCGGCAGCGGCGCATAGCCCGACACATCGCAGTTGTAGCCAGCCTTCTTGGCCAGCTTGCTGTAAAGGTTGTTCTGCTCGGTTTTGGCCTGACGGGTGTCCGTCATCTTGCACCCGCCGGCGATACCGTCGGCGTCCACACAGTCGACCGCCTTGATCAGCGCGCCTTTGGCGTCCTGCTCCAGGACGTAGCCTTTGCCCTCGGTGCAGGCGACTTCGTAGTACATCTTGCCGCTTTGGGCGGCGCCGATGAAGGCGCGGCCGTCGGCCTTGACCGAGCAAGGCTTGCCGGAAGCGCCGACCAGCTTGTCGACAACAGCAAGTTGGCTGGCCCGATCGGTGAGAAGGCACTTCACGTTGCCGGTCTCGGAGAAACCGATGCACGGATTCATGGCCACCGTCTGGTCCAGGCGCGGCGGGGCGGATGTCTGAAGAATGAAGCCGCCGTTATTTTCGTGACAGACGAGTTCAAACACCGAGGCCGTGGGCGAATGGCCAAGCGCACGCACGTTATCCGGCGTGCAAGGAATGCCGCTCTTCGCGATGTACGGAAGCAGGCCTTGCTTCGGGTCGGCGTTGCCCGGAAGGAGGCAGCGGGTGGGGTTGGGCTTACCGTCCGGGCGCGGGGCCCCGGATTCGAGACAGGTGAACACCAGCGGCGGCTCAGAGGCGGTCTGTGCGGCGACCACGCCTTCATTGTTGGTACAGGCCAATTCGAAGAACTGCGTCTTGGCCTTGGTCTTGGGATCGACGTTTTCGCCGAGCTTGCGGGCGTCGGCCAGCTGGCAGTCGATATTGCCCGCCGCGATCAGGGCCGGAGCGGCGGCCATGCCCTTGGCGCGATCTTCCTTGCTGACCGCCAGCGGCGCATCGGCCGGCTTGGCCGCGAAGGCGCCCGAGGGCGCCAGGGCGGTCAGCAACAGGGCGACGGCCAGACCAATACCAACAGGCCTCATGAGCGAACTCCCGCTATCAGTAAAAATTCTTCCGGCTCCTCTGCCCCTCGGGAAGCGGCCGGTCAAGATACGCTCCTGTCCGGAGGGTCTGGTCCCCGCGCGGCATAACGCCCTTGGCTTGGCGGCCGTCCGGCGCGAGAAAGGGGGGAATTCGGGGAGTGACGGTCTTGGGCGACGGCGTGGACGAGAGCGATGGCGGACGGGCGAGGCTCGTCTATCCCTTCACCGAGGCCCCGGCTCAGGGTGGGGCGGTAGATGTCGCGCCGGGGGTCAAATGGATTCGCATGCCTCTGGGCGGCGCCCTGGCCTTCATCAATGTGTGGGCGCTCAAAGACGGCGACGGCTGGGCCATCGTCGACACCGGCATGCAAACCCCCGCCACCAGTGCGGCGTGGAACAAGGTCTTCCGCGATGCTCTTGGCGGTCAGCCTGTAACCAGGGTCTTCGTCACCCACATGCATCCCGATCATATCGGCATGGCCGGCTGGATCACGCGTAAGTTCGATTGCCGGCTGTGGATCACGCGCCTGGAGTATCTGATGTGCCGGGTGATGGCCGCCGACACCGGGCGGGCCACCCCCGAAGATGGCCTTCGCTTCTATCGCGCCGCCGGTTGGGACCGCACCGCCCTCGACACCTATGAGGCCAGGTTCGGCGGCTTCGGGCGGCATTTGCACGCCCTGCCGGACAGTTATCGCCGCCTTAGCGACGGGGAAGAGGTGAAGATCGGCGATCATGCGTGGCGGATCGTGGTCGGCTCCGGCCATTCGCCTGAGCATGCCTGTCTTTATTGCCCCGAATTGAAACTGATGATCTCCGGCGATCAGGTGCTGCCGCGCATCTCCTCCAATGTCTCGGTCTTCCCCACCGAACCGGATGGCGATCCGCTGGACGACTGGCTGACCTCCCTGGCGGCGATCAAGACCCGCATTCCGGACGATGTGCTGGTGCTGCCGGCCCACAACGATCCGTTCCGGGGGCTGCATGCCCGCCTCGACCACCTGATCCGCGGCCATGAACGAGGCCTGACCCGGTTGCACGCCAAGATCGCCGAGCCCATGCGCGCCATCGACGTCTTCAGCGTGCTGTTCAAACGCACCATCGTGCCGGATCTGCTCGGCATGGCCACCGGCGAGGCCCTGGCGCACCTGAACTGTCTGATGCACCGCGGCCTCGCCATTCGCGAGGCCGACGACGAGGGCGTGAACTGGTTCCGCGGGATCTGAGAGGGAATTCACTGTGTCGATCAGGATCCGACCCGCCACACCCGGAGACGCCACCGCTATCCTTGGATTTATTCGAGAACTCGCCGAGTACGAACGCTTGTTGCATGAGGTGAAAACCACCGAGGCCGATGTCGACGCCCTGCTGTTCGGAGCCGCGCCGCGGGCTTTCTGCGACATCGCCGAGACGAGCGAGGGGCCCGCGGGCTTCGCCCTCTGGTTCTACAGCGTCTCGACCTTCGAGGGCCGCCACGGGCTCTATCTGGAGGATCTTTACGTGCGGCCGTCCGTCCGCGGCGGAGGCATCGGCAAGGCCCTGCTCGCGAACCTCGCCCGCCGCTGCCGGGACGAGAATCTGGCGCGCCTGGAGTGGTCGGTCCTCGATTGGAACGCTCCGGCCATTGCCTTTTATGACTCCATCGGCGCCTCGTCCAAGACCGAGTGGATCACCCGGCGCCTGACAGGCGATGCCCTGGACCGGCTGGCAAGCGCCTAGCGCCGGCGCTTGACGAAAGCGCCTGACAGGTCCTTTCTGCGCCCGTGGTTCCCGCAAGGGATCAAAAGGGAATGCGGTGAAAATCCGCGGCTGCCCCCGCAACTGTAAGCGGTGAGCCGCCGGACCTTCTTAGCGCCACTGGGGCTTTGTCGCCCTGGGAAGGCCGGTCCGTCGGCGTCGACCCGTGAGCCAGGAGACCTGCCACGAGTCGTGGTCACGCGCGAACGCGTCGGACGGGGTGTGCCGAAGCGGAAGGTCCCCTGGCGGGACTTCGATCCCCGCGCGGGACGGAGCCGGCTGGAAGATTTTCGCTATTCGCGGTGACGGGTCACGTTCACCGCGAGGTCTGTCTTGAAATCCGTTCTCCAAACCGCCGCCCCGGCCGGGGTTCTCATGATCATGCTGTGGGGCGCCTCGGCGGCCCAGGCAGACGATCCGGCCGCCCCCCTTGTCCCATTGGTGGTCACGGCCACCCGAATCCCGACCGAACTGAGCCAGGTCGCCAGCTCGCTCACCCTGATCACCGCCGAAGACATCGAGGCCCATCAGTGGCGCACCTTGCCCGACGCCCTGGGGACCACACCCGGCCTCAGCCTGACGCAGACCGGCGGCCCTGGTGGTCAGACCTCGGTCTTCCTCAGAGGGGCCAACGCCAACCACACAAAGGTGCTGATCGACGGGATCGACGTCGTCGACCCCAGCGAAGGCTCCTTCGACTTCGGCCAGACCCTTACGTCCGCCTTCGCCCGCGTCGAGGTCTTGCGCGGGCCGCAGAGCAGCCTCTACGGCTCCGACGCCTTGGGCGGGGTCATTAACATCGTTACCGCCGAGGGTCATGGGCGCCCGCGATTCGACGCCGCCGTGGAAGGCGGGTCGTTCGATACGCTCAATGAGACCGCCGCGGTCAGTGGGTCCACCGGAGGGCTCAGCTTCCGCGCAGATATCGCTCACGCCTTCTCGGGCGATACGCCCGTCACGCCGCTGGCTCTGCTGGCGCCCGGCGAGGCCCGGATCGGCGACAGGTACGACAACCTCACCGCCTCGACCAAGCTGGGGCTCGCGATCACCCCGGACTTCGGCCTTGGCCTGGTGGTTCGCTATCTCGGCGCCCGGCTGAAAACGACTGGCGAGAACTACGCCGCCTACCCGGCCGTCCCGGATGCGGCCCAAACCGTCCAGATCACACACCAATTGTTCGTGCGCGGCGAGGCGCGGCTGTCGCTGATGGGCGGCGGCTTCGCCAACATGCTCGGCCTCGGCTACACCGACTATCGCACCCGCATCCAGGCGCCTGACGACGGTTTCGGCCTACCTGAGCCGATCATCAATAACGGCGACAGGTTGGAACTGGACTGGCAGGGCACGTTCAGGCTGGCGGCGCGGCATACCCTGGTCCTCGGCGCGGAAGACGTCACCGAGCGCCTGCGCGGCAGTCCGATCGACGCTTCCAAGACCACGCGCGCCGGTTTCATCGAACTTCAGTCCCGGCCCCTTGGCGGCCTGACCATCGCGGCGAGCGTCAGATACGATGACGATGATCGCTTCGGCGGCCGCGCCACATGGCGCGTCGGCCCGACCTATACCTTGGAGGCCACCGGCACGCAGCTCAAGGCGACCTACGGCACGGGTTTCAAATCCCCCACCCTCACCCAGTTGTTCGTGAGCTTTCCGGCCTTCAACTTCTTCGCCAATCCGAACCTACGGCCCGAGACCAGCGAGGGCTACGACATCGGCCTCGAGCAGCCCATGGCCGGCGGCGCGGTGCGGCTCGGCGCAACCTGGTTCCACAATGCTATCCGCAATCTGATCGAACCCAATGCGGACTTCACAAGCTACGACAACATCGGGCGGGCGACGACCTATGGAATCGAGAGCTTCATCGCCTGGCGTGTGAACGGCCGCCTCAGTCTCCGCGGCGACCACACCTGGACCGTGGCCTGCGACGATGTCGCCGCGCAGGACCTGCTGCGCCGGCCCCGCCAAAAGGCCACCCTTTCAGCCGATTGGCGACCCACGAACCGGCTCTCCCTCTCGGCGACAGCGCTCTATACCGGCGCCCGCATCGACGGGAATCGGGACTTCTCGATCCCACGGCTCACCGCTGGGCCCTATCTCACCGTGAACCTGGCCGGATCCTACGATCTCGGGAGAGGCCTCGCCGTGTTCGCCCGCATCGACAATCTTCTCGACCGTCACGATCAGGATCCCGTCGGGTTCCAGAAGCCCGGACTTGGCGTCTTCGGAGGGGTAAAAGTCAGCCTGCCCTGATGGCGGGCGGCTTGCTCACGCCGCGGCCCACCGGCGAGGGTTCAGCGCTTCCGGATCCTCGATCGCCATGTCGTCCCAGTCCAGGTCCGGCGGCGGGCTGGCGGCGGCGGCGATCACCGCCGACATTTCGGCGGCGTTGGCCGCGCCGACGATCACCGCGCTGGCCTCGGGCCGGGACAGGGCGAACCCGAGCGCCGCCTGCAGCGGATCGCTGCGGCCTTCGGCGATCATACGCCGGGCGCGGGACAGACGGGTCGCGGCGGCTTTGACCTCGTTGGGAACCCGCCCGGGCGGGCGAAACAGGAGGCCGTGCAGGAATATGGAGCGAAGATGCACCTCCACCCCGAGGTCGCGCACCGCCGCCAGGGAACCGTCGATCAACAGGCGCTGGTCGAGCAAGCTGGCCGGGGCCTGGATGATGTCGGGGCGGAAGCGGCGGGCGAGGCCCACCGGATCGTCGGACGCATAGGCTGAGATGCCGATGTTGGCGAACAGGCCGTCGTCTTTCATGGCCCTGAGGCGGTCCCAGAGGGCATGGCCGTAAGGCGAGAACAGATCCCCGGCGGCTTGCACCATGATGGCGTCGGCGCGGGTCAGGCCCAAGCGGGCAAGAGAGGCGCGGGCCTCGGCCTCGACGAAGGCCGGCCCTTTGTCGCCGCGTGCGGCTTTGACCGTGACGGCGAAGGGCGAGGGCCGGGGCATCATCGCCCCCATGACCGCTTCGCCGTGCGGAGACGCCGCACCCGTATCGAGAATGCCCACGCCGGCGCGGCCGGCGAGGCTCAGCATCTCGCGCACTTCCGCCTCGGGCGGACGGCCCCGGGTCGGCGCACCGCCGTCCAGACCGAACTGGGCCGCGCCTAGACCAAGTTTGGAAACCAGAGGATTCATCAGACGGGTCACGTCCCTGGCGCCGGCGAGCGGCTGTGCCAGAATAATGAACCGCGATATGTAAAGAAGCGGTATCGACAGAGTTGATGAGGCGTTAACCCCCGAAAATGCTGACCGCCCTCCCCGAATGGCCGCTGTTCGGCTACGCCGACGACGCCCGCCCGGCCCTCGCCACCGCGCGCGAGGCCGGTCGCCCCCTGGCTCTGGCCACGATTACCGGTCTCGATGGCGGCGGCCCGCGCCCGGTCGGAACCCAGATGACCATTACCGAGGATGAGGTTTCAGGCTTCCTCTCGGGCGGTTGCCTGGAGGGTGATGTCGTCGCCCATGCTCAGGCGGTGATGACTGATGGCGAACCGCGCCGCCTCGTCTACGGGACCGGCAGCCCCTGGCCGGACATTCGACTGTTGTGCGGAGCGCGGATCGAGATCCTGCTCGAGCGGATCGCGCCGGACGACCGTTCCGTGGCAGACCTTCTGCGCCTGACGGATGTCCGGGCGCCGGCCCTGTGGCGGAGTGACGGCGTACGGCGAGCGTGCGCCGCCGCCGCGACCCCGCCCGCCGACTGGCAAGGGTCCTTTTCCCGGCGTTTCGATCCTGTCCCCCGTCTGATCGTGCTCGGCTCGGACCCTACCGCCTTGGCGGTCGCGGCCCTCGCCGCGCAGGCGGGCTACGACACCACACTGATGCGGCCCAAAGGGCCCCTCACGCCGCCGCCCCTGACCCGAGTCGCCTATCGCCGTGACGACGATCCGGCCGCCGCCCTCGCCGCGCTCGACCTCGACCCATGGACCGCGGTGGCCGTCGCAACCCATGACGCGGAGACCGACCATGCGGCCCTCGTCGCCGCCCTGCCCTCGCCCGCCTACTACGTCGGCGCCCTTGGCGCCCGGAGGCGCCTGGCCGACCGTCAGAGGTGGTTGGGTGAGGCAGGGGTCGCCGAGCCGCACATCGCGCGTCTGCGCGCACCCATCGGATTGGACATCGGCGGCAAGGCGCCGTGGGAAGTCGCCGTCGCGGTGCTCGCCGAGATCACCGCGGAACGAATCCGGCTGGCCGCAGCCACCTGAAGTGCTACCCGATCAAACAAGCCGGTCGAGCATCAGAATCTCCACCAGATCGCCCGCAGAGGCTGCCGGCGCCTGGCGGCCACGACGAATGAGCGCATCTGCCTGCGCAAAGATCGTGACCAGGGATGAATCCTGGTCGCGGAGCGGGGTGACCCACAGAGTCCCGTCGGCAGCGTAAGCTAGGCGCGCGCGCATCCAGTGCTCCCGATCACCATTGGCGCCCAGGGCGACATGCGTTCGGGCTGCCCCGATGACCGGTCCGGGCGCGGCCCCCAGCATGGCGCGTAGCAGCGGCTTCAGAAACAGTTCGGCGCAAACCAGAGCCGAGGCCGGATTGCCGGGCAGGCCGAGGACGGGGCGACCATCGCCCAGGACGCCGAACCAGGTTGGCTTGCCGGGCCGCACGGCGACGCTTTCCACCTGCAGGACCAGGCCCAGCTGTTTCAGCGCCGGCTTGACGAGGTCGTGGTCACCGACAGACGCGCCGCCGAGTGTGACGATGAGATCGCCATCGGCCGCCGCCACAGCCGCCACGGTCGCGGCTTCGGTGTCGCCCACGATAGGAAGGGCCGAGGCGTCCGCGCCCCAGGAGCCCGCCAGGCTCGTCAGGGCCGTGGAGCCGGAGTTGAATATCTGGAACGGCCTGGGTGAACCGCCGGGCGCCACGACCTCTTCGCCCGTGGCCAGGATCGCCACGCGCGGCCGGACATAGGTGTCCAGGCGATCTCGGCCGGCGGCTGCGGCGAGGGACAGGCGCCAGGGGTCGAGACGGGCGCCGGGTTCAAGCAATCGGTCGCCGGCCCGGAAATCAAGGCCGGCGGGCCGTATGTGGCGGGGATTGCCCGGTTCCGGCACAAAGACGCTCTCGCCATCCCGGCGTGCATCCTCCTGGATCACCACCGCGTCGGCGCCATCGGGCACGGCCGCGCCCGTGAAGATGCGCACCGCTTCGCCCGGCCCCAGGGACCCTGGAAAGCCGTGGCCCGCGGCGCTCTCGCCGACGATCCGCCGCGATCCGGCCCCGTCGGCGGCGCGCACCGCCCAGCCGTCCATAGCGGAGGCGGCGAATGGGGGCTGATCGCGCATCGCGACAACGGCGGCCGCCAGAAACCTGCCCTGCGCCTCGCCGAGGATAGGCGTCTCGATGCCCAGGACCGAGACCCCGGCGAGCATCCGGGCCCGCGCGTCCTCGACACTGAGGAGCCTCACGCCGCGCGCCAGTCGCCGGAGGCGCCGCCGGATTTCGCAAGGACACGCACGCTCTCGATGATCATGCCCCGGTCGGCGGCCTTCAGCATGTCATAGAGCGTCAGACAGGCCACGCTCACCGCGGTCAGCGCCTCCATCTCAACCCCGGTCGGGCCGGTGGTCCGAACCCGCGCCGTCACCGCAAGGCCACCCTCCACGGCGCTCACCGTCACCTCGACCTTGCTCAGCGCCAGCGGGTGGCAGAGGGGGATGAGATCGCTGGTCCGCTTGGCCGCCATCACCCCGGCGAGTTCGGCGACCGCGAACACATCGCCCTTCTTGCCCTGGCCCGTCACCGCCAGCGCGAGGGTGGCGGGCGCCATGCGCACGAAGCCCTCGGCCAAGGCCTCACGGGCGGTGGCGGGCTTGTCCGAAACATCCACCATTCGCGCCCGGCCCTCGGCGTCCAGGTGGGTCAGGCCGATCTTCACGCCGGGGCCTGTCACTTTTCCAGCAGCCGGGGCATGAGCTCGACCATGTTGCAGGGCCGGTGCCGGGAATCGAGCTGGGCGGAGATGACCTTGTCCCAACCATCCTTCACCGCGCCGTTGGAGCCGGGCAGGCAGAAAATGAACACGCCATCGATGATGCCGGCCAGGGCCCTGGACTGCAGAGTCGAGAGCCCAACCGACTGATAGCTGACAAGGTGGAAGACCATGGAGAAACCGTCGATCTCCTTGTCCAGAAGCGGGCGCACCGCCTCGGGCGTCACATCCCGGCCGGTGAGGCCGGTGCCGCCGGTGGTGACGATCGCGTCCACCTGACCGGACGTGGTCCAGGCCTTCACCTGCGCCCGGATCGCCTCCACTTCGTCACGTACAATGGCCCTCCCCGCCAGTTCGTGACCGGCGCCGGCCACCCGGTCGGCAAGGAGGTGGCCGGATGTATCGCTTGCCGCGTCACGGGTATCGGAGATGGTCAGCACCGCCACACGAACAGGCGTGACGGCAACCGCCTCATCATAGCGTCCGCCGGGGGTCAGGGCGTTCATGCGTGTCTCCTGGTCTCAAGAGGTGTCTTACCCTCTCCATTTCGGGCTGAGGAGGGAGGGTGCGTCGGTTAGGACGACGGCGCATCCCAGCGCTGGATATCGGAAAGGTCGCGTTTGGTCGGCTCGACCCACCGCTCGCCATCCGCGCCATGTTCCTTCTTCCAGAACGGCGCCCGCGACTTCAGATAGTCCATCAGGAAATCACAGGCCTCGAACGCCTCGCGGCGATGGGGCGAAGCCGTCAGCACCAGCACGATCGGATCGCCGGGCGGGATCGGGCCGATCCGGTGGATCACTCGGGCGTCCTGCAGGCCGAAGCGGTCGATCGCGGTCTCTATCAGTGCGGCGATCTGGCTCTCCGTGAAACCCGGATAGGCCTCAAGTTCCAACGCCGCGGGCTGCGAGGGGTCGCCGCGCGCCAAACCCAGGAAGCTCGCCACCGCGCCGGTCACCGTGCGTCCGGCGCTGAAAGCGTTCAGCTCCGCACCTGGATCGAAGGTCTCTGTTACGAGCCGAATCATCCGCCGCTCATCGGGGGCAGGAAGGCGACTTCCGCCCCAGGATGCAGAGCCGCGTCGCCGCGCGCCAGGACCTTGTCCACCGCCGCCTGGACTCCCGGACCTTCCAGGGCGTCGGCCAGCGCGGGATCGGCGGAGCGGATCATGGCTTTCAACGCGGAGAGCCGCGCCGGCACGGGCTCAAACACGCGTTCGCGCCAGCCCGCCACATCGCGCAGGCGTCCGAACAGGAGCACCCGGGCCAAGCCTCAGCCCCCCGTCGTCGACATATGGCGGGAGACCGAAGGGGCCGAGCCCCGATCGATCCTGAAATCGTGCCCCTTCGGCTTGCTGTCGACACCGCCGGCGATCGCGGCGATCAGGCCGGCGTCGTCGGCCCCGGCGCGCAGGACAGCGCGTAAATCCGTGGCGTCTTCCTGCCCAAGGCAGGTGTGCAAAGTGCCCGTGCAGGTCAGCCGCACCCGATTGCAACCCTCGCAGAAGTTATGGGTCATCGGGGTGATGAAGCCGAGCTTCCCGCCCGTCTCGGCCACCTCCACATAGCGGGCCGGTCCGCCGGTATTCAACGGCAGATCCTTCAGGGTCCAGTAGCTGGCCAATTCGGCCCGCACGGCCGCGAGGGACAGGAACTGATCGGTGCGGTCTTCGTCGACTTCGCCCATGGGCATGGTCTCGATCAGGGTGATCCCATGGCCCCGCTCGTGCGCCCAGCGGATCAACTCGGGAATCTCGGCGGCGTTATCCCGGGCCAGAGCGACGGCGTTGATCTTCACCTTCAGACCCGCCGCCGCCGCGGCAGCGATGCCAGCCTGGACCTGGGCGAGGCTTCCGCCGCGCGTCAGCCGCTTGAAGAGATCGGGGTCGAGGGTGTCCATGGACACGTTGACCCTTCGGATACCCAGCCGCGCAAGGTCCGTCGCGAAGGCGGCGAGACGGGTGCCGTTGGTGGTGAGGGTGAGCTCCTCCAGAGCGCCGTTCTTCAGGTGCCGCGAGAGGCGCTCGATCAGTGTCATCACGCCTTTGCGCACCAGCGGCTCGCCACCGGTCAGGCGAATCTTGCGCACGCCAAGCCCGACAAACACCGAAGCGACGCGGTCGAGTTCCTCAAGGCTCAGCACCTCCGCCTTCGGCAGGAAGGTCATGTGCTCGGCCATGCAATAGACGCAGCGCAGGTCGCAGCGGTCAGTGACGGAGACGCGCAGATAGGTCACCTTGCGCCCCAACCCATCGGTCAGGGCGGCGGTCTGGCGGCTTTGCGCGGGAGGGCTGGCGTCGTAGGGCGTCATCTTCAATGTCTACATAGGAGGAAAGCCGCCGTGACGACAGGGGCCCATCGATCGACGCCCCTGACCGGGGACATCCTCAAGCCGCTGCGTTTCGACGCCATCGTGCTCGCCGCGGGCGCGGGAACACGGTTCGGTGGGGGAAAGCTGCTCGCACCCTGGCGCCGTGGCCTGCTGATCGAAGCCGCCCTGGAAGCTGCCTGCTCGGCGCCAGTGCGTTCAGTGATCCTCGTGACAGGCGCCGATGCGGGCGTGATGCCGGTTGCCCTGGAATGGGCCATGACCGAGGGTGAGACAGAGCGACTTCGGACAGTCCACGCCCCGGACCATGCGGAGGGCATGGGCGCCAGCTTGCGCGCGGGCGTCGCCGCCCTGCCAACGGACTGCGGCGGTGTGTTTGTTTTTCTAGGCGATATGCCGCGCATTCCCCACGCGATCCTTCCACGCCTCGCCGCCGCCATGGCGGGCGGCGCCGCGGCGGCGGCGGCGGTACATGGGGGCCGCCGGGGCCACCCGGCGCTGTTGAGCGCAGCCCTCTTCCCCACTCTCCTCGGCCTTAAGGGCGACGAAGGCGCGCGCACCGTCCTCAAAGGCCTCGGTGATCGCCTCGCTCTCGTACCGACCGATGACGACGGCGTGCTGTTCGACGTCGATACCCCCGAACAGCTCTGAAATCCGTCCCTGGGCGGCAGCGGCGGATCGCGACCTAGGCTGATACGATCGGCAGGCTGCTGGTCGCCTTGCCGGTCATGGCGAGGAGAGCGTTGGCCACGGCCGGACCAATCACGGGGCTGCCGGGTTCGCCGACCCCTGTAGGATGTCCAGAGGAGGGAACAATGTAGGTCTCCACGTGCGGAGCTTCGGTCATCCGCAGCACACGATAGGCGTCGAAATTCTTCTGCTCGACCTCCCCGTCCTTCAGCGTGACCTTGCCGTAGAGGGCCGCCGAAAGACCATAGCAGGTGCCACCCTCCATCTGGGAGGCGATCTGGCCCGGAGAGATGGCCGTACCGCAGTCCACCGCGGTGACGACCCGGCCCACGCGCGGCTCGCCGTCCACCAGCTTCACCTCGGCGACCTGGGCGACCACCGAACCGAAGCACTCATGGACGGCCACGCCGCGCGTCCAGCCGGCGGCCGGGGACGGCCCAGCCTTTTCCATCGCCAGATTCAGCACCGCCAGGTGACGGTTGGCGCCGGCCTTGACATAGAGCGCCCGGCGATAGGCCACCGGATCCTGGCCCGCGGCCTTGGCCAGCTGATCGACCATATGTTCCATGACGAAGGCGGTATGAGTGGCCCCAACCGCCCGCCACCAAAGCACCGGCACACCGGCGTCAGGTAGGATCACCTGGGCGTCCACCACCGGCGTCGCCTTCAGATAAGGTGAGCCCTTGGCGCCCTCGACCGCGCTTTCATCCAGCCCTCCGCCGCCGGCGGGCGATCCCTTCATGATCGATTGGGTGACGACACGATGTTTCCAGTGGGCGGGGAAGCCATCATCTCCCAGAGTGACGCTCACCGCATGGTGCACCAGAGGCCGATAGTAGCCGCCGGTCATGTCGTCCTCGCGGGTCCAGACCAGCTTAACAGGCCGGCCGCCGCCCACATGCTTGGCGATATGGACGCACTCGGAGACATAGTCCGACTTGAAATTGGCCCGGCGCCCGAAGGAGCCGCCCGCAAACAGGGTCTCGATCTCCACCGAGCCCGGGAGGGCGCCGACGATCATGCCCGTATTGAGCTGGTCCACGGTGGGGATCTGGGAGCCGAAGGTGAGCTTGTTCTTGCCGCCCCCGATCTCGGCGACACAGTTCATCGGCTCCATCGGCGCATGGGCGAGGTAGGGGAAATCGAAGCTCGCCTCGATGACCTTGCCCCCGGCCGGCGCCGGGCCGGATCCGTGGTTGTCGAACACCTGCCACTTGAGGTCGCCAGACGGCTGGGTCTGGCCCGAGGCCAGGGCCTTGTAGCTGGCGAGGATAGCGTCCGAGCCGCGCTTCTCGGCCTTGCTGTCGTCCCACTCCACCTTGAGAGCGTCGCGGCCCTGGCGGGCGGCGTAGGTGTTCTTGGCCACCACGGCCACGCCGCTCGGTATTTTGAAGGCGTCCACCACCCCGGGGACGGCCTTGGCCGCCGTGGCGTCGAAACTCTTCACCGTGGCTCCGAACTTCGGCGCATGCGCGACCATGGCCGTCAGCATGTTCGGCATATGGACGTCCTGGGTGTACTGCGCCTTGCCGGTGGATTTCAGCCCAGTGTCCTTGCGCTTGACCCGGTCCGTGCCGATCAGGGTGAAGGTCTTCGGATCCTTCAGAACCGGCGCTTCGGGCGGCTTCACCTTCGCCGCGTCAGCCAGAAGCTCAGCGAACGTCGCTGACTTGCCGGAGACATGCGACATAACACCGTCTTTCACGCTGATCTCGCCAGGAGCGACCTTCCAACGGTCGGCGGCCGCCGAAACGAACATGAATCGGGCCGAGGCGCCGACCTTGCGCAGCTGATCCCAGGAATTGTTGATCGCGGAGGAGCCGCCGGTGCCCTGAACCCCCTGCTGGAGGTTGGCGTAAGCTTTCAGATTGGCCGGCGCCTGCTCGACCTTCACCTTGTCCCAGTCGGCGTCGAGTTCCTCGGCCACAATGGCGGCCAGGCCCGCGTGATTGCCCTGGCCGAATTCGATGTGCTTGGAGATGACCGTGACCGAGCCATCGGCCGCGATGCGGATGAAGGGGCCGAAGGGGCCGAAGTCGACATCCTTGGCGCCCAGACCCAGCAGCGACATCGGCGAACAGCCCACCAGCAGGGCGCCGCCGGCGGTGACGGCGGCCACGACCAGCACGTCGCGACGCGACGGCGCCGAGCGGCTGAATCCCTTTTGGGCGGAGACGGGTTTGACGGGAGCGTTCATGTTCCTGATCCCTCTCAGACGGTCGCGGACGCGGACTTGGTTGCCGGTCCCTGGGCCGCGGCGAGCTTGATGGCGGCGCGAACGCGCTGGTAGCAGCCGCAGCGGCAGATATTGCCGTTCATGGCCGCGTCGATCTCGGCGTCGGTC
The DNA here is from genome assembly GCA_903872075.1 of uncultured Caulobacteraceae bacterium. Lineage (GTDB taxonomy): Bacteria > Pseudomonadota > Alphaproteobacteria > Caulobacterales > Caulobacteraceae > Acaudatibacter > Acaudatibacter aquilonius. Next base: position 32,887 of record CAIQJF010000025.1, read on the forward strand.
GGATTGGGTGTGTGGGCGAGCAGGGCGGCGGCCGACATGATCTGGCCGGACTGGCAGTAGCCGCACTGGGGGACGTCGGCCTCAAGCCAGGCCGTCTGAAGCGGGTGAACGCCCTCGAGGCCTTCGATCGTCGTGACCTTCACACCGTCGAGCGCGGCGATCGGCGTCTGACAGGAGCGCACGGCCACGCCGTTGAGGTGGACCGTGCAGGCGCCGCACTGGGCGATGCCGCAGCCGTACTTGGCGCCGGTCAGACCCAGTTCATCACGCAGCACCCACAGCAGCGGGGTATCGGGCGCAGCCTCGACGGAGAGGCTCTTGCCATTGATATCGAGGGTCTTGGGCATGTCGGCTCCGCAGCGTAAGCGTGTCTGAACGATGTTAACTTGCATTCGCAGAAAGGAAAAGACGCCACAGCGCGATACCGCGGGAGAGCGCCCCGGTAGGAAACCGCTGGGCTTTTCCAGTAGGGTGCCGCGATGGAGACCTTTCCCGCCTTTTTCCCGTTGAAGGACCGCCGGGTGGTCATCGCCGGCGACGGTGAGGGCGCGCACGCCAAGGCGCGGCTGTTCGCCGGGTCTCCGGCTGAGATCGTGCGGGCGAATGACGAGGCCGGGCTCGATCCGGCAACCTATGCGGGCGCCGACCTGATCTTCGTGGCCAGCTATGATGGCGACTGGGTGGCCCGCGCAGCCGCGGCCGCGCGGACCGCGGGCGCGCCTCTGAACGTGGTTGATCATCCCGAACTGTCCGACTTCCATACCCCGGCGATCCTCGATCGTGGTCAGGTCGTGGCCGCGATCGGCACGGCGGGCGCGGCGCCCCTGATGGCGGCCCTACTGCGGGCCGAGCTTGAGGCTCGCTTGTCGGAAGGCGCCGGACGCCTCGCCGCCCTGCTGGGCGAACGCCGAGCGCCCCTGCGCGCCGCCTTCCCCGATCTTGCGGCCCGCCGCGCCTTCCTGCGCGCCCTTCTGGCCGGCCCTGCCGCGGATGCGGCCGGTGCGGGTGACAACGACACTGCGGCCGCCCTCATCGACGCGGCCATCGCGAGCGGATTCAGCGCCGTGGGGCGGATCAGTCTGATCGCGGTTCCAGTCCAGGCCGATCTCATCTCCGTGCGGGCGCTACGTGCGCTGAACAACGCCGACATCGTCGTCGCCGGAACGGGATCGGACGGACTGATCGCCGCTCATGCCCGCCGCGACGCCGAACATTGGAGCCCCGAGCGCGCCCGTCAGGACTCTCTCACGTCCGAAGCCAAGGCGGGCCGGCTGATCGCTGTTCTAGACCGACAAATATCGAAGGACCTGGCTGCACGGCTCGCCGCGGCAGACGTCACAGTGGAAATTCTCCGTCCGGCCCCCGCCGCATGAATCTGCTGACCACCGACGATCTCGAGGCTGTCCTGCTGTCGCTCAGGGTGGCTGGCGTAGCGACCGTCTGCGGACTGCCCGTGGCGCTGGCCGTCGCCCAGACCCTGGCGGGACGGCGGTTCCCTGGCCGCGCCGTGCTCGACGCCGTCACGCACCTGCCGCTTGTCCTGCCCCCCGTGGCGACCGGCTTTGCCCTTCTGATGCTGTTCGGCCGCAACGGTCCCATCGGTCACGTCCTTGAACAGTTCGGCATCGTGGTCGCTTTCCGCTGGACCGGCGCGGCTCTGGCTGCGGCGATCATGGCCTTCCCACTCATGGTGCGGCCGATGCGGCAGGCCATCGAGGCGATCGACCGCGAGGCGCTGGAGGCCGCACGGACCCTGGGCGCGGGACCACTGGTGCGCTTCTGGCGAGTTACGCTGCCGCTGGCGGCGCCGGGCGTCATCTCGGGAGCCATCCTGGGCTTCGCCAAGGCTCTGGGAGAGTTCGGCGCCACCATTACGTTCGTCGCCGCCATACCTGGCGAGACCCTCACCCTGCCGACCGCCATCTATCAGGCCACTCAGACGCCTGAGGCCGAACCCCGCGCCCTCGTGCTGTGCGCCATCGCGGCGGCGATCGCGTTCGGGGCGATCCTGATCTCTGAAGCCCTCAGCCGGAGAAATATCGCCGTGCGTGCCCGTTCGCCGGCGAAATGACCGCGTCCGGAACCCGCCAGACATCGCCTGCCTGACAGCTATCTCTGGCGGCCTCAAAGCACGGAGGCGGCCATGTCCACCATTCACACCGAAATTCTGATCTGGACGTCTCCGGAGGACGCCTGGGCCGCCGCCCGCGATGTCGGCGCCCTCCATAGCCGCCTCGTTCCCGGCTTTGTGACCGACACTCGACTGGATGCGAGCGCCGATCCGCCCGTGCGACTCGTCACCTTCGCGAGCGGCCTGACATTGAAGGAAACGATCGTGGCATGCGACGACCGGGCCCGGAGGCTGGTCTGGACGATCTCAGGCGAGGGCGTGGTTCACCACAACGGCGCCCTGAGCATCCACGACGCCGGCCCGGGCCAGACACGCGTCGTCTGGATCGCCGATGTCCTGCCCCACAACCTGGCCGACAGTTTCGGCCCGCTCATGGCCCAGGGCCTGGACGTCATGCGGCGACATCTCGAAGGCGCCGATTGACGGCGCAGACGAGACGCCTGCGGCCTCAGACGTCGATCGGTCGGCCCCGTGTCTCCGGCAGAAGGAACGGCAAGGTCAGGGCGCTGATGAGGGTGAACACGATCGGGTACCACAGGCCCGCATAGATGTTGCCCGTCGCGGTCACGATGGCGAAGGCCGTGACCGGCACGAAGCCACCCACCCAGCCCGTGCCGACGTGATAGGGCAGCGACATGGCGGTGTAGCGGATCCGCATTGGGAACAATTCCACGAGCGTCGTGGCGATGGGCGCGAACAGGGCGGTCGCCGCGGTCGCGAACACCATCATCACCCCGAACAGCCCCGGCAGGTTCACATGCGCCGGATCTGCCCCCGCGGGGTACCCCGCCTTGGCCAGGGCCTGGGTGATCTCCGTCTTGACCTTTCCGGTCGCCGCCTTCAGCGCGGCCGGGGCAAGGCCCTCACCCTCGATCGACGGCACGGCGACCTCGCCGATTTTCACCACGGCCGGCGCGCCGGCCGGCCCCGCCCGGTTGGCGTAGGAGACCCCGGCATTGGCCAGGAGGCTCTTGGCGATGTCACAGGAGGTCAGGAACTTGGCCTTGCCGGTGATGTCGAACTGTAGCGAACAGCGGGCCGGGTCGGCCACCACGACAACCGGAGTCTTCGACTGCGCCGACTCCAGGGCCGGGTTCGCCAGCTTCGCCAGCATGTGGAAGCCAGGAAAGAAGGCGACGAGGGCCAGACACATACCGAACCACATCACCCACTTCCGGCCGAACCTGTCAGAGACCCAGGCGAACAGGATGTAGAGCGGCGCACTGCAGGCGGTGACGGCCATCAAGAGGCCCGTCCCCGTCACCGGATCGATCTTCATGAAGCGTTCGAGGAACACCTGCTCGGTATAGAAGAACACCGTGTACCAGACTGCGCCCTGGGCGCTCATCATCGTGGTGAGGGCGATGAGCACCAGCTTGAGGTTGGGCCAGTTGCCGAAGGCCTCGGCATAAGGCGCCTTGGCGTGATTGTTGGCTTCCTTCATGGCCACGAAGCTCGGACTCTCACTGAGCTTCATGCGCATCCAGATCGAGATCGCCAGAAGACCCGCGGACATCAGGAACGGGATGCGCCACCCGGCCAGCCAGCCAGCATCCGTGAAGCGGGCCTCACCGGTAAAGGTGCGGGTGATGAACACGACGGTCAGAGCGGTCACCAGTCCGGGCGCGGCGGCCGCCTGGACGAAGCTGGTGGCGAAGCCGCGGCGGTCGGGACGGGCGTGCTCGGCCACATAGATCGCCGCGCCGCCGTATTGCCCGCCCAAGGCCGTGCCCTGAATGATCCGCATTAGAATAAGCAGGATCGGCGCGATGGGTCCGGCCTGAGAGAACGTCGGCAGCAGGCCGATGCCCACCGTCGCCGCGCCCATCATGGTCACGGTGATCAGGAATGAGGCCTTGCGCCCGACCTGATCGCCCACCCGCCCGAAGATGAGCGCGCCCACGGGCCGGAAGAAGAACCCGGCGCCAAAGAGGGCCAGAGCGGCGAGTAAGCCGGCCGTGGCGTCCAGCGCCGTGAAGAAGTTCTTGGCGATGACCGGCGCGAGGGTGCCGAATACGAAGAAGTCGTACCACTCGAAGGTCGTGCCGAGCGCGGAGGCGGCGATCACGGTGACCATCGGCGTCACCTTGTGCGGCGCGCCGGGTGTGTCGGAAGCGGAGCCGGCCATTCTAGAACGCGTTCTCGCCGGTGATGGCGCGGCCCAGGATCAAGGCGTGGACGTCGTGCGCGCCTTCGTAGGTGTTCACCGTCTCAAGGTTCGCGGCGTGACGCATGACATGGTACTCGCCGCTGATGCCGTTGCCGCCGTGAATGTCCCGGGCCGCCCTGGCGATATCCAGCGCCTTGCCGCAGTTGTTGCGCTTCATCAGGCTGATCGCTTCCGGGATCCAGGCGCCTTCGTCAAGCAGGCGCCCGAGGGCCAGGGCGCCCTCGAACCCGAGGGCGATCTCCGTCATCATGTCAGCCAGCTTCTTTTGCACCAGCTGGCGCGCCGCCAACGGTTTGCCGAACACCTGACGGGTGGCGACATAGTCGCGGGAGGCGTGCAGGCAGAACTCCGCCGCGCCCATCGCTCCCCAGGAAATGCCGTAGCGCGCCTTGTTGAGGCAGGAGAAAGGTCCCCGGAGTCCCTTCACATTGGGCAGGATGGCGTCTTGCGAAACGAATACGTCGGACAGGGCGATCTCGCCAGTGACCGAGGCGCGAAGGGAGAGTTTGTTCTCGATCCGCGGTGTTGAGAAGCCGGGCGTTCCGCGGTCGACCAGGAAGCCGCGAATCTGGCCGTCGAGTTTGGCCCACACCAGCGCCACGTCGGCGATCGGAGAATTGGTGATCCACATCTTCGAGCCGTTGATCACGTAACCGCCGTCCACCGGCTTGGCCACCGAGCGCATGGAGGCGGGGTCCGAGCCGCCGTCGGACTCCGTGAGGCCGAAACAGCCGACGAGCTCACCTTTGGCCATACCCGGCAAATACTTCAGTCGCTGGGCTTCCGAGCCGAAGGCATAGATCGGATACATCACCAGCGACGATTGCACGCTCATGGCCGATCGATAGCCGCTGTCGACGGCTTCGATTTCGCGGGCGATGAGACCGTAGGCGACATGGCTCACGCCGGCGCAACCATAGGTCTCCGGGAGGGTCGCGCCGAGAAAGCCCAGGGCGCCCATCTCGGTCATGATCTCGCGATCAAATCGCTCCTCGGCGAAGGCGCTGACCACCCGCGGCAAGAGCTTGTCCCGCGCATAGGCGCGGGCCGACGCCTGAACCAGACGTTCCTCCTCGGTCAGGCGCGAATCCAGATCGAGGGGATCATCCCAGCGGAAGGTCTTGGCGGGGGCGCCGGCGTCGAGGGCCATGGGCTTTTCAAACTCCGTTGTCTCGGCACGCCTTATGCCGCGATGAGAGGCGATCGCAAAGCGGGGGGGCGGCTGCGGCCTTTCCTGCGCGAAACTGTCACGCTGGCCTGCTAGTCGGAACGGCTGCGAAAGAGGGAGTGAGAGATGATCCGCACGGGCCTATTCTGCGCAGTCGCGGCGGCTGGCGCCCTGCTTGGCTGGACGACCTCTTCGGTCGCGGCGCCGCGGCGGAATGTCGTGATCTTCGTCGCCGATGGCCTGCGGTCGCAAATCGTCGATTCGACCACCGCCCCGGCGCTGGCGGCGGTGCGCGAGGGCGGCGTCGACTTCCGCAACAGCCATTCCCAGTTCCCGACCATCACCACGGTCAACGCTGCCGTCATCGCCACGGGCCATCGACCTGGGGACACCGGCGATTTCGCCAATGTGCTCTTCATCGGCAAGCCCTTCCCGGCCCCATACGGCTCGCCGGTCGCCGCCCTTGAGGACGATGTCATTCTCGGCCTGATGAACGACCGCTTCGGCGGAAACTATCTGCGCCACACCAGCCTTTTGCAGGCGGCGCGGGCCAAGGGGTTCAACACCGCTGTCATCGGGAAGCTGGGACCGGTCGCGATCCAGGATGTCACCGCCCGCGACGGAACCGGGACAGTGGTGATCGACGACGCCACAGGCTATCCGGGCGGAGAGGGCGTGACCATGTCGCCTGAGATCGCCAAGGCAATTGCCGACGCGGGTCTGGGCCGAATGACGCCGGACCGGGGTCTCAACAGCTCGCCCGGGGCCTACAATATGCCGGGCGTCCAGGTCGCCAATGTCGAACAGCAGGACTGGTTCACGGCGGTGGCGACCAAGGTTCTGCTTCCGCGATTCAAGGCCGCCGACAAGCCCTTCATCCTTGTGTTCTGGTCGCGCGATCCGGACGGCACTCAGCATAACCAGGGCGACAGCCTCAACACGCTCACGCCGGGCATCAACGGACCGACCAGTCTGGCGGCGATCCGGAACGCCTCCAACGATCTTGGCGCCCTGCGCGACACCCTGGCCGCGCTCGGCCTGGATAAGACCACCGATGTCATCGTCACTGCCGACCACGGGTTTTCCGTGGAATCGCGCCAGAGCGAGACCAGCAGCGCGGCGAAGCTGCGGTTTCCGGATGTGGTTCCTGGTTTCCTTCCGCCGGGGTTCCCGGCCATCGACCTGGCCGCGGCGCTTGGCCTGAACCTCTATGACACCGCCGGTTTTCCGATCGAGTTGCACAAGGGCTTCTACCCGAAGCGCGGCGGCGCCTTGCTCGGGACCGATCCCGCGAAGCCGCTTGTGACGGTGGTCAGCAACGGCGGATCCGACCTCATCTATCTGGCCGATCCGACCGACACCGCCCTGGCCGGCCGCGTTGTCGAAGCCCTGACCCGTCAGGACTACACCGGCGCCATCTTCGCGGCCGACGCCCTCGGCCCCATTCCGGGAACATTGCCGCTCAGCGCCATCGGCATGGCCGGGGTCGCACTACCGCCGGCGCCGAGCCTGGTCGTCAGCTTCAAGAGCTTTTCGACGGGCTGCCCGCGGCCCGAGGTCTGCGGCGCGGAGGTCGCCGACACGGACCTGCAGCAGGGCCAGGGTATCCACGGCTCCTTTGGGCGCCAGGACACTCACAATTTCATGGCCGCCATCGGACCTGATTTCAAAGCCGGCTTCGTCGACCCGGCGCCGGTAGGCAACAGCGATATCGCCCCGACCATCGCGAAGCTGCTGGATCTCGACCTGGGCGGCGGCGGCCACGCGGTCGGTCGGGTCGTCAGCGAAGCCCTGTCAGCCGACGGCGCGGCAGCCGCGGCGAGGACGCACGTCCTGCGCTCAAGCCCCGCAGCCAACGGGTTTGTCACCGTCTTGGACTGGCAGGACGTCGGCGGCGTTCCCTATTTCGATGCGGCCGGGATGCCGGGCCGAACCCTCGGCCTTGTGGAATAGGCCTCGGTCAGGCGCCCCGCGCCACGAACCAGCCATTCCGGAAACCTTCAGCGGCCTTTCCGTAGACGAAAGGCGCACCCTCCACGGTCGTGAGGCTGCCGCCCGCGGCCAGCAACACCGCGTGGGCCGCCGCGATGTCCCACTCCATGGTCGGTCCGTGTCGTGGATAGATGTCCGCGGCGCCCTCGGCGATCCGGCAGAGCTTGATGGATGAGTCCATCGCCTCAGTGGTCGCGAAACCGTAACGCGCCCTCAGCTCTGCCAACGCCTCAGGCTTCATGGTGTGGCTGATCAAGGCGACGCCTCCCGCGGACGGCCACGGCCGGACGCACACCTGCCGCGGCGACTTGCCGGGCTCGGTCTTGATGACGCCGGCCGCACAGGTTCGCCAGACCTCATTGGTCGGCGGCGCGACGACCGCGCCGGCAACGGGCCGGCCGCCCTCGATCAGGCCGATATTGACGGTGAAATTGGGGTCACCCCGGACAAAGGCCTTGGTTCCATCAAGCGGGTCGACCAGAAAGAAACGGTCGGCAATCTCAAGCGGCAGCCCGGATTCGCTGGCGTCTTCCTCGGAAATCACCGGCACGCCAGGGAATCGGGCTGCAAGCCGCTCAAGGATCAAGGCCTCCGCCCGCTGGTCGGCCACGGTGACAGGACTCGAATCCGACTTCGTCTGAACGTCCAGACCCGAACGCCAGAGCGGCAGAATCAAACGGCCGGCTTCTTCGGCGATCTCCGCCAGGGCGACGCCCAAGGCGTCCGGGTCGGCGAGCACGGCGGGGGTGGGAGGCGTGGTGTCCATGGGGCCTTCTAAGGTCAGGAGGCCATTTGCCAAAGCGCCAAATCAAGGGACATTGCCGCCCCATGACTGACCCGTCCACCTCGCCCGAAACCCTTGCCGCAGGGCTGGTCGCCCGCCTGCTGCACGACATCGCCGGCGCCGCGTCAGGCGTTTCGACCGGGCTCGAACTCCATGCAGAATCCGCCGATCCCACACTCAAGGCTGATGCGCTGGAGCTGACCGCCGCAAGCGCCGCAAGTCTGCTCGATGTCCTCGCCTTTGCCCGCGCCGCATTCGCGCCCGGTGGCGAAACGGTTGACGGAGCCAGGATCGAGCAGCTGGCGAAGACGGTTTTCGCGGGGCGACGCGCGACGCTGGCCTGGGCCGTAAGAGCAACAGATCTGTCGCCCCTAGCCGTTCAAGTGCTGCTCATACTCACGCAGATCGCAGCCGCGGGCCTTGGCGCGGGAGGCGTCCTGGCGGTCTCCGCCGCGCGGGACGGTTCGCGACTTCGTCTGACGCTCATGGGCGAGGGCCCGCGCGCCCGGTTTCAGGCCGAAGCTGTCGAAGGATTGCGAGGCGAGCGCTTGTCCTCAGGTCTGGCGGGTCGCTGGGCGCCGGCCGCCTATGTCCACGGCCTGCTGATCGGGGTCGGCGGCGGAGTGACGGCGGAACAGCAGGCGGATCGGTTCGCCTTGCAGGCCGTCCTGCCGCACTGAACGGACCGCTTCCAAAGCGGGATCCTATTCCGCAGCCGCAGATCCTAGCGCGGGGAATGTCAAGGTCACAGCGCCTGGTGAGTACGCCACCTCGCCATGCAGTTGCCGGGCGAAGGCCGTCATTAAGGTATGGCCCATGCCTTCCGGTGGCCCGCCGGGGGGGACGCCGGATGGCCCCCGCGCCGAGATGGTAAGCTCCGCATTGCCGGCCTGAACCTTGAACGCCACATCCAGACAACCGCCCGGTTCGGAGAGGCCGTGTTTGCGGGCCTCCGCGATGGCCTCCACAGCGAACAACGCCAGAGGCGCGAGGTGATCGGGTTCGATGGCCACGGCGTCAACCGTCAAAGAGGTGCGAACCGACGGCCTTGCCCCGCCGTCGCCAGACAGCAGTTGTCCCGTCAGTTCCTCCAGAAAGTCCCGCAGGTTGACCTTCCGGAGGTCCGGGCCCTCGTAGAGCGCCCTGTAGATCAGGGCCAGGGCGGCGATACGCTGGCGTGTGTCCGACAGCGCGGCACGCGCCGCAGGGTCTGTGAGGCCGCGCTGCTGAAGACTGAGCAACGAGGATATGACCTGGAGGTTGTTTTTCACCCGATGGTGAATTTCTCGCAGGAGCCCGTCCTTCTGGACCAGACTTTCCCGAAGCGCGCGGTCCCTGGCCGAAATGGTCGCGGCCATGGCGTCAAGCGAGTCGGCCAGACCGCGAATTTCGGGCGCCGCCCAGGCCGCCCGCCGCGGGTGTACGCCGAAGCGGCCACGCGCATAGATGGCGGCGATACGCTGAAGATAGGCGATCCACTGGACCAGCCCGCGATCGGCTACGATCCACACGCCGGCGAGCGCCAGGCCGAAAGCCAGAACTGGCAGGCCAAAGGCGGAGAGTGGATTGAGCCACGCCCAGGCGACAACATCGTTTGTTGGGGCGGACAGGACGACGTTCATGTCCACGCCGGTCAGCGGGGCCATGGCGAAGATACGGCGTTCGCCGGCCATATCGCGGCCGGACCAGACCTGCGCGCCCCGGTGCGTGCGCCCGGCAAGCGGCAGACGGAAACTTGGGGGAAAGGCGCCGATCCGCGTCGTCGAAAGATACCTGCCTAAGCCGTCAACCAGCGCCGCCTCGGCCTGGACCGGCACGGTCTGTTCGTCACGCGCCGGCCGGAGGCTTGCGAGGGTGATGACACCCGTGAGCACACCTGTCTGTCTGCCCTTTGAATCCTGGCTCCTCACGCTGGCGAGAACTGACGGCTCGCCCGCATAGGCGGCTCCATCTTCACTCGTAACGGTCATGCGAGAGCCGGTCACGAGCGACCGGAACCAGGACCTCCGCCCGCGATCGGGATCCGAAGGGGTGGCGGAAGCGGCGCACACCACGTTACCGGACGGATCGAACCTGATAAGATTGGCGTAGCCGGGGATGCGATCCTTAATATCGGCCAGGCCTGAGGCGCAGGCCGCACCCGTGGACACAGGTTCAAGGCTGCGAAGCAACACGCCGGCGGAAGCTATTCGGGCCCTCACCGTTGCGGCGCTTCTTTCCACCGCACCAACAAGCTCCGCCTGCTGATCCGTCGCTTCGCGGTGGAAAATCAGCACTGACTGCGCCACGCTGAGTAAGAGCACAGGTGCAAGCGCCAGCGAAAGAACCACGGCGAGCCGGGTGCGTATGGAGGTCCGCCACCAACGGCCCCCTTGAGACCGTTCAGTCACCGCGCGTTGCTCAGTCGCTCCGCCTGGGCGAGAATGGCCCCCATGGCGTCGCCGGCCGGCGCACCATCACGGATGTAGTCGCCTTTTTGGAGGATTTCCAACAGCGCGCGGCGGGCGCGGCTTACGCGACTCTTCACGGTGCCGACGGCGCAGCCACAAATTTCGGCGGCCCCTTCGTAGGCGAAGCCACCGGCGCCCACCAGAACGAGCGCCTCCCGTTGTTCGGCCGGCAACATCGCCAAGCCGAGACGCAGTTCGTCAAGGGCGACAGGCGACGCTGGATCATCCACCGCCACGAGCGTTCGCTCGGCGGCCTCCTGGTCAAGTTGGGTCTGACGCCAGGATCTGCGCTTTTCCGAGTAGAACTGGTTTCGAAGGATCATGAAGGTCCAGGCCTTCATGTTCGTACCGATCTCAAACGTCCGGCGAGCGTCCCAGGCCTTGACCATAGCTTCCTGGGCAAGATCATCCGCGGCCGTGGGGTCGCCGGTCAGGGACCGCGCAAAAGCGCGGAGCTGGGGAATGAGCGCAACGAGTTCGGTCTTGAAAGCGCGGTCGCCGTCGGCGGCTGTCGCGGTTTGGGCGGTTCCCGCCATCAGCCGGCATCCACGTCGGGATTGCCGGTTGGATGACGTTCGTCGGCACGGCGGAGCAGCTCAAGAAAATCGTCAGGCACGGGTTCATTGACGACTTCGTCGAACATTTCCCGCAGGCGCGCGCCGATCGCGTCCTGGTCGATGCGAGTCGCTCCTCCAGCGGGAGACTGTTTCGCGGCTGGCTTCATTGAAATCCCGAACTCGTCCCGGTCGCCGGTGGCGGCGTGATCTTGACATCCTCAACCCCCAACGCTCCGAGAAGCGGTCGGTTCCATCCACCGAACACAAAAAGTGACGACGGTGGAACTAGCGAAGGCCCGGCGCGTTGATAGGGGTTAGCCGTTGGGAATTGCGTCCATCGGGGCGTCTTTTGTCGTGAAAGCGCCGCTCTAAACCTGTACCGGAAAAGTCATGAGCCTCCTCGCAACGCTTGCGCCGCATCTGCCGTTTCTGCGGCGCTACGCGCGCGCCCTGACCGGCGACCAGAACGCCGGCGACGGCCTCGTTCGTCTGACGTTACAGAGCCTCGCGGACAGCACCCTAGCGCTCGATGACGCCCTCTCGGCGCGGGTCGGCTTGTATCGGCTTTTCCATGAACGATGCTGCGCGCCACAGGCTCCGGACGCCCAGCCAGCTGCGTCCGGCCCAACCGCGCTCATGCGGATCGCGCCGGACTCGCGTCAGGCCTTCCTGCTGACGGCCATGGAAGGTTTCACCCCCAGCGAAGCCGCCCGGATCATGGGGCTTGAATTTGCGAACGTGGAAACGCTCATCAGCCGCGCTCAGCAGGAAATCGACGCGGAACTGTCGACGGACGTCCTCATCATCGAGGATGAACCGGTGATCGCGGCGGATATCGAGGCGCTGGTCGGTGAGCTAGGACACCGGGTGTCCGGAATGGCGCGCACGCGAGACGAGGCGACAGCCGCCGCGGCGAAGTTTCCCCCAGGACTGGTTCTCGCGGACATCCAACTGGCCGACGGATCTTCCGGCATTGACGCCGTCCGGGACATATTGGTCGACGTCGATGCTCCGGTGATCTTCATCACCGCATTCCCGGAACGACTGCTCACAGGCGACCGTCCGGAGCCAGCTTTTCTGATCACCAAGCCGTTTGACCCGGTGACCGTCAAAGCCGCCATCGGCCAGGCGCTGTTCTTCCACAAGCGCCGCGCCACCGCGCCGTCCTGAGCTATTTGCGCGCGGGCTTGTCGTCGAGAAAGGCTTTGAGCGCCTCACCCAGGTATTTGGGATTGCGGATCGCCATGAGGCCTGCGCCGGCCGCAGCGACCGCCGCCATGACCGGCTTTTCCTGAACAAGGGTCAGCGCGCGCTCAAGCAGGTTTCCAGCGACCTGCGCGGGGGTCTTCGGCGCCGACCTCCGACCTCCAATCGCCAGGACAAGACCCAGCAAGCCCATGAGAAGCGCGACCACCAAGGCGACGGCGCCAGCCGCCCCGGCCCGACCAAGGCGAGGCTCGGCCAGCGCATAGAGGGCGAAGGCCAGGGCCACCACCACGACGCCCGCAGCTGCGGCGAAAACCGCCGCTGCCGTCAGGGCCATCAGGACGCGACGGAAAATCACTTGCCGCGACTGGACAAAAGCACGCCGAGAAGGAAGCCGACGCCGAGACCGGCAAGAGCGGCGGTGACGGGACGTTCCTTCACCCGCTCGACAACGTAACGTTGAGCGTCATCCACGGTCGCGGGCCCCGAATAACCGTGCGTCTGGGCGCGCACCGCCTCGATACCATCCCGTATCACGCGCTCGGCGACCTTGGCGGCCTCGGTGAGGCGGCGTTCCGCCTGGGCCAGACCCTCTCTCAAAGCGCGTTGCGCCTGGTCGGCGGCAGCGTTGTCCCCAGTGGCGTCATCGTGGTCCGCGGACGACATCGAGGGATCGGCGGACATGGAAAATCTCCGGAGACAGACAACAAGGCGACCATGCCCGAAATTGCTGACTAGCTCACGCTTTTTTCCGAGCCTAGTCTGAAGCCCGTTGCGCCGCCAGGCGAGCCACGCAACGCCAGGGTGACCAGATGACCGGGCGAGGGTTCCAGCCTATCGACCCTACACGACGGGAAGCCGAGCGATCCGCGCTTGCGCTTGCCGCAGCTGACGTCGGAGAACATGAGTGGGACGTTGTGCGGGACGAGTGGTTCGTCTCGGTGCGACTGGCTTCACTCACAGGCCTGACACCCGGCGCGCGGCCAGCCCGCGACGGCGAAGCGCTATACGACCACGTGCATCCAGGCGATGTTGACACCTTGCGGGGAGAGGTCGGCGAAGGGCTGCGCCTGCGGGATCGCTATGACGCCCGGTTCCGGTTTATCCGTCCGGACAACGGCCGATTGATGTGGCTGCAGGGCGCGGCGTTGGCCGTACGCGGAGATCATGGCCAGTTGCTGAAGACGGTCGGCGTCGTGCGCGACATCTCCGCGGACAAGGGTGAGGCGGATCACCGTGAAGCCCTCCTCGCCGAACTCGATCATCGCATCAAGAATGTTCTCGCCTCCGTGCAATCTCTGGCGGCGCAGTCGGCGCGGCGAACGGTGTCCATCGAGGCGTTCCTCGAAACGTTCTTCGGTCGACTGGACGCGATGGCGGCGGCGCACACGCTCCTGACGGCGACCCGGTGGCGGGGGGCGGAACTCGGTCATATCGCCGCCGCCGAACTCGGCGGGCTGGCGCCCGGCCAGGCGCGGTGGGAAGGCCCCGACCTCCTCCTGAATCCACGCGCCACGCACGCGCTCACGCTCGCCTTGCATGAACTCAGCGCCAACGCGGTCAAATATGGCGCCCTTTCCACGGACACCGGCCGGGTTGACGTCAACTGGCGGGTCTCGGCCAAGGGCGGTTTTCAACTGGTCTGGACAGAAACTGGCGGACCTATCGTCGCGCCGCCGGCGCGGAGAGGGTTCGGCTCGACTCTGCTGGAACGCGTCACCGGCAAGGAAATAGATGGCGCCGTGGGTCTGGATTTCCGGCCGGAGGGCCTGCAGGCGACTTTGACGGCCGGGCCGGCGGCCCTTGCCTCTGAGACCCACCCCGAACGCGTGATGCCCCTATCGGCAGGCCAGTCGCCGACGCGAACGGAGCCCCAGGGCGGCGCCTCCCGCGGCGGCGGAACGGAGGCGGATATCAGCGGCCTTCGTGTCCTCATTGTCGAAGACGCGGTTCTTCTGGCCCTTGAGCTCGAATCAGGTCTCAGCGGCTGCGGTGCGGAGGTGGTGGGGTCGGCCGCGGATCTCGACGAGGGTCGCCGGCTCCTGTCCCTGGAGTTCGATGTGGCGATCCTGGACGTGAACCTGAACGGAAAATCTGTCGCCCCACTGGCGGAATCGCTCGCGGGACGGGGAATACCGTTCATATTCGCAACCGGCTACGGCGCAGCTGGCGCGGCGCCCGAAGGTTTTTCGGCCCCGGTGGTCAGAAAACCGTACAATATCCGCCAGATCGCGACGGCGCTCGCGGCGGCGACCGGGCGGGTCTGAATCCGCCCGTGGGAGTCGTTGGTAAAGAGGGTCTTAACACTCTTGGCTCAATCATCCGGGCTCAGCTCGAGGGTTGCGGGAGACAGTACGATGGCCAGAGCAGTGCGACCGCGCATCGGGACCGGGCGGGGCAGTCTCGCCGCCCGGCTTGGACTGGACCAGCTTCGCCAACGGCTCGGGGCCGGCTTGTTTCTCGGGGCCGGAGGGCTTCTGAGCGCAGACCTCCTGTCCTACCGCGCCGGCGACCCCAGCCTCGACACGGCCTCCGCCGGGCCTGTGACCAACTGGTTTGGCGCCATTGGGGCCGATGCCGCCGATGTGGCGCTCCAGACTTTCGGCCTCGGCGCGTGGGTTGTCGCCCTTGCCCTGACCGGAGCGGGCCTTGTGGGCATCCTCCGTCCGGGCGGCGCAGCGCGACCCGCACGCGTGTTGCTGAGATTCGCCGCCGCCGTGTTCGGCGTGATCGCCCTGGCCGTAGCGCTCGCCGCGCCGCCGCCGCCGACCGCCTGGCCCCTCGCGGCCGGCCTCGGCGGCCTGGCGGGAGACGCGCTCCTCTCGCTCGCGGTTGATCCTTTCAACGTCGTGGCGCCGGCGGCCGCCCGTTGGCTCGTTGGAGGGCTCTCCGCGGTTCTTGGCCTGACCGCCATGGCGTTCACGCTGGAACTGAGAAGCGTCAAGCGGATCAGCCCGGTCATTGCAAAGGCGCCAAAGGCGAAACGGGTCCCGCCGGCGCCGGCCCGGGACCTGCCGGAGACACCCCGGGTCGAGGACGAGACCGAGGAAGACGAGGTCGACACCTTGCGGACCGCCGGCGAATCGACGGTGACACCCTTGGCGATCAAACCGCCAAAGCCGTCCGTCCGGGCGTCCGACCGCGAGGCCCGCGAGACGCAACCCTCGCTGCCGTTCGGCGAACCCGGCTTCCGCCTGCCGGAACTGATCATGTTGACCAAGCCCAAACCCCGCGCCTCGGCCTTCGACGCCGAAGCGCTTCGCCAGAACGCCCAGTTGCTAGAGACGGTTCTGGCGGAATTCGGCGTTCGCGGGCAGATCGACCACATCAGACCCGGCCCCGTGGTGACCCTTTATGAACTCGCGCCCGCCGCCGGGGTCAAATCAGCGCGCGTTGTCGCCCTTTCCGACGATATCGCCAGATCCATGAGCGTCGCGGCCTGCCGCGTCAGCGTCGTTCCCGGTCGAAACGCCATCGGCATCGAACTGCCGAACGCGCGCCGTGAAACGGTCTACCTGCGGGATCTGCTGTCCAGCGCCGAGTACGAAAAAGCCAGTCAGTCCCTACCCCTCGCCCTGGGTGAGACGATCGGCGGCGAACCCTACATTGTCGATCTGGCCAAGATGCCTCACCTGCTCATCGCCGGCACCACCGGCTCGGGCAAGTCGGTGGGGGTCAACGCCATGATCCTGTCGATCCTCTATCGCCTGCCGCCGGAGAAGTGCCGCTTCATCATGATCGACCCGAAGATGCTGGAATTGTCCGTCTATGACGGTATTCCGCATCTCCTGGCGCCAGTCGTCACCGACCCGAAGAAGGCTATCGTCGCGCTCAAGTGGACCGTCCGCGAGATGGAAGACCGTTACCGCCGCATGTCGAAGATCGGCGTGCGAAACGTGGCGGGCTACAATGAGCGGGCGCGCGAGGCCCTGGCGCGGGGCGAACACTTCGTCCGCACCGTGCAGACGGGGTTCGATGAGCAGGGCCGGCCGGTCTTCGAGGAAGAAAAGCTCCGCCCCGAACCGATGCCCTATCTGGTGGTCGTGATCGACGAAGTGGCCGACCTCATGATGGTGGCCGGCAAAGACATCGAGGGCGCGGTTCAGCGGCTGGCCCAGATGGCCCGCGCCGCGGGCATACACCTGATCATGGCCACCCAGAGACCCTCGGTCGATGTGATCACCGGCACCATCAAAGCCAACTTCCCGACGCGGATCAGCTTCCAGGTGACCTCCAAGATCGATTCGCGGACGATCATGGGCGAGCAAGGCGCCGAACAGCTGCTGGGCATGGGGGATATGCTCTACATGGCCGGCGGTGGCCGCATTACCCGGCTTCACGGACCCTATGTGGATGACGAGGAAGTCATCAAGGTCGCGAAGTTCCTTCGGGATCAGGGCGAGCCGCAATACCTGGAGGACGTGACCGCCCTGCCGGACGAGGATGGAGACGGCGCTGGCGGCGGCGGGGACGATGGCCCAGGCGGGAACGATCTCTACGACCAGGCGGTGGCGGTCGTCACCCGCGATCGCAAGGCCTCGACGAGCTACATCCAACGTCGACTTCAGATCGGCTACAATCGGGCGGCCTCCCTGATCGAGCGCATGGAACAGGAGGGGGTGGTGAGCGCCGCGAATCACGCGGGAAAGCGTGACATTCTCGCCGGCCCGCCGCCTTGACCCGCCTGGCCCTCGCCGCCGCGCTGTTCGCGCTTGGCCTGACAGCGTCGGTGCAGTCCGCCCAGAGCCAGACCCCGCCCGCGGCGCTCTCCGCCGCGGACGGCCACGACGTCTCCAGATCCGTCGCCTATCTTCAGGGCCTGACGAACGCTGAGGGGCGGTTCGTACAGACGGACGGTCGCGGAGGGCAAACCGCGGGGACATTCCATCTGCAACGGCCAGGCCGGGCCCGCTTTGACTACGATCCCCCGTCTGGCCTGGTGGTGGCCTGCGACAACGGCATGGTGGCGGTGCTCGACCGGCGCCTGAAAACCCTCCACACCTATCCGCTGAACCAGACGCCGTTGGCTTTGTTTCTGGCCCGGGAAATCCGCCTTGATCGCGGTGTGGTCGTCAGGGAAGTCAGGCATGACGTCGGGGCTATGACCCTCGTCGCAGAGGATGGCCGGGGGAAGCTGAAAGGCCGGATCGCCCTCACCTTCACGGAATCGCCGATCCGCCTCACGGGCTGGACGCTTACCGACGCGCGAGGCGGCGTGGTGACGGTTCGCCTGGCGAATTTTGCCAAGTCCGCGCCGAGAGACACGGACTTCTTCAGGCTGCAGGATCCCCACAGGTCGGCCACGCCGGAGCCCGAAGTCGGAAGATAGGCCCGAACGCCATTTCGCCCCACCGCTGCGTTGGCTAGAGATGGTCCATGAAACTGCGAATTGCCTCCTGGAACGTCAATTCCGTGCGCCTGCGCGTCGATCAGCTCGCGCGGTTCGCAGAAGAGCAAGCCCCGGACGTCCTCTGCCTGCAGGAAATCAAATGTCAGGAAGCGGAGTTTCCATCGGAAGCCCTTGCTCAGGCCGGCTACGCCCACCTCAGGATCAAGGGACAGAAGGGCTGGCACGGGGTCGCCATCGCCTCGCGCCTGTCGATTGAGGACGCGCCTGCGCCTTTGCTTTGCCGCGAAGGCCATGCGCGTCATGTGTCCGCGACCGTCGCCGGTGTGGAGATTCACAATCTCTATGTTCCGGCCGGTGGCGACATCCCGGATTCAACCGTGAACCCGAAGTTCGCCCACAAGCTCGACTTCCTCGCGCGGCTCACCAAGGCGATGGCCGAACGCCGGCCCGAGGCGCCGTTGCTGATCGCCGGGGACCTGAATGTCGCGCCGGGAGAGTATGACGTGTGGAATCACAGGCACATGTCCAAAGTCGTCAGCCACACGCCGGTGGAAGTCGCCGCCATGGCGGCGCTGCAAGGCACACTCGGCTTTATCGATCTCCACCGCGAAGCCACGCCCGAGCCAGCAAAGCTGGCGTCCTGGTGGAGTTACCGCGCGGCCGACTTCCGCGCCTCGAACCGAGGGCTGCGCCTGGACCACATCTGGATAACGCCCGGACTGCGCGTTGCGGCGGACGCCTGTGGCCTTTCAGCAAAGATCCACGACGACGTCCGCGCCTGGGAGCGGCCCAGCGATCATGCGCCGGTCACGATCGACCTCCAGGTCTAACCCAAGCGCAGAGCACCAGCCTAAGGCGCGAGGCGATAGCCGCCAGCCTCCGTGATCAACAGGCGGGACTGACCTTGTTCGGGCTCGATCTTCTGCCGGAGGCGATAGACATGCGTTTCGAGCGTGTGCGTGGTCACCCCGGCATTGTAGCCCCAGACCTCGGCCAGCAGTTCCTCTCGCGTGACCGGCTTCGCGCCAGCTCGATATAAATATTTGAGTATGTTGGATTCTTTGTCAGTCAGCCGCAGCTTCCGGCCCTTCTGATCCACCAGCAGCCTCCCCGCGGGATGGAAGGCGTAGGGCCCGACCTTGAGGGTCACATCCTCGGATTGCTCATGAGCACGGAGCTGCGCGCGAATTCTGGCCAACAGCACCGTGAAACGGAAGGGCTTGGTGACATAATCGCTTGCGCCCGCTTCAAGCCCGAGAACGGTTTCCGCCTCGCCGTCGGCGGCGGTGAGCATGATCACCGGAGCGCTCACGCCGGCTTCACGCAACAGAGCGCACGCTTCCCGGCCGTTGATGTCTGGCAGGTCGAGGTCCATCAAGATGAGATCGGGGCGAATTTCGGCCGCCGCCGTCACGCCCTCCAACGCCGTCGGCGCGCCGTGGGTGGCGAATTCCGATTGCTGTTCCAATTGCTCGCGGAGCAACGCGCGGAGATCGTCGTCGTCGTCGATGATCAGGATGGTCTTAGGTTGCGCCATGGCCGGGAGCATGCACCCTTTGGGGCTAAATCGCCAACCATCACAACGAGGTCAGGGCCGATGATCTTTCCTGTCTCGGCCGACGGCTGGATGGCGCTTCCCGCAGG
Organism: uncultured Caulobacteraceae bacterium; assembly: GCA_903872075.1. Lineage (GTDB taxonomy): Bacteria > Pseudomonadota > Alphaproteobacteria > Caulobacterales > Caulobacteraceae > Acaudatibacter > Acaudatibacter aquilonius. The sequence goes on from CAIQJF010000025.1 coordinate 52,339, forward strand.
CGCGGTCCGTTGCGCGATCGGGCGCGGCGGCGTCTGCGCAGCGTCGGAGAAGCGGGAAGGCGATGGACGGACGCCGGCCGGCCTTTGGCCCGTCAGACGGGTCCTTTGGCGACCCGATCGCGGACGCCAACCCGCCAGCCAACTATCGACCGCGGCGATCAACCCCCACGACGGCTGGTGCGACGCGCCCAACGACGAGTCGTACAATCGTGCTGTGACCCTGCCCTATCCCGCCAGCGCCGAACATCTGTGGCGCGACGATCATCTGTACGATCGGGTGGTGGTTCTCGGGCACAATGACGATCCTGTTGTCTCCGGGGCCGGCTCGGCGATCTTTCTGCACCTGGCGCGACCGGATTTTTCACCCACCGAAGGGTGTGTCGCGCTCGCGGCCGCAGCGATGGAGCAGTTTCTGAGTGTGTGCGCCCCGGGCGATTTGCTGGCGATTACCCTTCCCAGCGGAGATATCTAAGCGTGAGCCCGCGCGCCGAACAGGGCCGACCCGACCCGGACAGCCGTCGATCCGTGTCGTATCGCGACTTCGAAATCGGAACTCATGCCCATGGAAAGCCCTCGCAGGCCGTTTCGCCCCGCCAGTTTCGCCAGCAGGGCAAAATGAGGTCCCGGTGGCTCCGCCTCTGGCGGAATGCACATCAAGCCCTCCGGGTGCAAATCGTAGACGTTCCGGCAACGCGCCACGAAGGCGTCGGTCTCATCGGGGCGGACACCGGCCTTCTGCGGCTCCTCGCCGGTATTCACCTGCACAAAGACCCGCGGAGCTCGGCCCAGACGTTGAATTTCAGCGGCCAGGCGCTCGGCAAGCCTGTCGCGATCAAGGGTCTCGATCACATCGAACAGATTCAGGGCCTCACGCACCTTGTTTGTCTGAAGCGGCCCGATGAGCCTCAGCTCCAGCCCCTGCCGGTGGTCCGCCCAACGTTGGGCCGCCTCCTGGACACGGTTCTCACCGAAAACCGTTTGACCCGCGGCGAGGACGGGGGCGACGGCGGGCCAGGGCTGCTGCTTGGACACGGCGGTAAGTTGCACCTCCGCCGGGTCCCGGCCCGCCTGCCGGGCGGCGTCGGCCATGCGGCGGAGAATGTCCGCGCGCGCCGCGGCCGGGTCGAATTCGCTACCGTCCATCTATGACCTCCGACCTTGACCTGTTCTGGCGAACGACGCGGAAGCTAGGCTTGCCGAGCCGGCGGCGGAAGGGCTTGCCGCCGCTGCTGTTCTTCACCGACCCCGCTCGCACGCCGCATCCAGAAGCGATCGTCCGCCGGCTCCCACGTGGCTCGGGGGTTGTCTACCGCAGCTTCGGCGCACCCGATGCACTCGAAACGGGCCGTCGGCTGGCCCGCATCGCCAGTGGGCGCGGTGTGTTGATGTTCGTCGGTGCGGATATCGGTCTCGCCATCGCCATCAACGCCCATGGCATTCATCTGCCTGAGCGCCTGTCCAGGCGCTCAGGCGTGAACAGTCGATTGCGCGGCCGTTTCGTGCTCACAGCCGCCGCCCATGGTCTGCGCCCCGCACTCCGTGCCCGGCGGTTGGGACTGGACGCGATTGTGGTGTCGGCGATCTTTCCCAGCCAAAGCCCCTCGGCGGGGCCGCCCCTGGGGCCGCGACGGCTCGCGGCTCTCGTCCGCTCGGCGAAGATGCCAGTCTATGGGCTGGGGGGCGTGAATGCGCGAACCGTGAAGGCCCTGACCCGCACCGGCGTCATTGGGGGCGCGGCTGTCGGCGGCATGAGTTGACTGCCTGTGGGCCAAAGGCTCCGGCCACGCCGGCAGAGCTAGAACTTGAAGGTCGTTTCCAGCCGGACCCGTGGGGCCGCGCCTTGCGGATCGATGACCCGCTGATTGATCGACGGGCTCGGCGCCAGGCTCACGGCGCCGCCGATGTGAAGCCGGGGGGTAAGCTTGTAGTACAGACCCGGTTGCACGTCGCGCCACTCACTGAAGCGATCCGTGCGCTGCTCAACGCCGAGCCGAAGGCCCCAGCGTCCCTTGCGGGAGTCCCACTCCAGTGTACGGCCAAGCGTTACTGGTCCCGGCGCATAGGCGGCGGAGGAGAAGTCGTTGCCGACCAGCATCACGCTCGCGCCTTCCGGCGCGGCGACAGCGCTCGCGCCGGCCGCCACGACGGCGGCTGCGAAGATCGCCAATGCTGTCAGCTTTGCCGACGTCATCCGAACTTGCCTCTTTCCCCAGTGCCTGAACGCAACAGCGACAGTTTGACGCTTGTTGACAGATAAAGGGGGGCCAGGGCGCCACGTCAATCCATCGCCCCTCAAATTCACCCGGTGGCGCTCGGAACGCCTCAAGCTGTGGCTCCACGGCAACGCGATTGGATTTGGCGCATACGCCGGGATGTTATAGACGCAGGTGCCGAGGGCGACGAGGCTTGGCTCCCCAGGAGCGCCGATCATCAAGTGGAACCTATGAATATGCCGACTGAGCGTGCCTGGATGAAGCGGGTCACCACAAGCCTGATCGTTCCCCTGTGCCTGCTGTCCCTGGCCGCGTGCGGCGGCAAGACGAGCCATCACCTGGCCCGAGGCGCGCCCGAAGGCGCAATCGGCGTGAACGGCTACCTGTGGCGCGCGACGCTCGACACGCTTGCCTTCATGCCCTTGCTCTCCGCGGACCCCTACGGCGGCGTTGTTATCACGGACTGGTACGTCAACCCCGAAAAGCCCGGCGAACGTTTCAAGGCCACGGTCTACATCCTGGACTCCCGGCTCCGCGCTGACGGCCTCAACGTCTCAGTGTTCAAGCAGGTCAGCGATGGCGCGGGGGGTTGGGCGCCGGCGCCGACGGCGGACCAGACATCGACCGACATTGAGAACGCCATTCTCACGCGGGCGCGGCAGCTGCGGCTGTCTAACCTCAAGGGTTAAGTTCCGGCGCGCTTGGCGCGATCCGCCCGCGGATCGAAATCGCTCATCGCCCGATCTCGCCGCCCGGTGTGGGCCGGCGGGCTCAGAGGCCTCGTTCGTGGGATCGGCGGCGCTTCCGCCGAAGCGGTCTAAGGTCCCACCCCCACCTGGTCTTCGGGCGCCGCGCGGCGGCGGTCCGGAGGCGCAAGAGGAGCGCGCTGTCACATGGTTCGTTATAATCCCAAGGAGGTTGAGCCCAGGTGGCGGGCGGCCTGGGATGAGGCCGACGTGTTTCGCGCCGAAACAGACTCCTCCAAGCCGAAATACTACGTCCTGGAGATGTTCCCCTACCCGTCAGGCAGTCTGCATGTCGGCCATGCGCGGAACTACGCCATGGGCGACGTCGTCGCCCGCTTCAAACGGGCGCGCGGCTTTAACGTGCTGCACCCTATGGGGTGGGATGCCTTCGGTCTGCCGGCCGAAAACGCCGCCTCCGAGCGCGGGGTCGATCCCGCCGCCTGGACCTGGGACAATATCGCCAAGATGCGCGAGGAGCTGAAACGCCTCGGCCTGTCGATCGACTGGTCGCGCGAGCTGGCGACCTGCGACCCCGCCTACTACGGCCGCCAACAGGCCTGGTTTCTGAAGCTCATGGAACGCGGTCTGGTCTACCGCAAGGAAGGCCTGGTGAACTGGGATCCCGTCGACATGACGGTCCTGGCCAATGAGCAGGTTATCGATGGTCGCGGCTGGCGGTCCGGCGCCATGGTTGAGCGGCGCAAGCTCACCCAGTGGTTTCTGAGGATCACAGACTATGCCGAAGACCTGCTCGACGGCCTGAAGACCCTCGACCGATGGCCCGACAAGGTCCGCACCATGCAGGAGAACTGGATCGGCAAATCCCAGGGCCTGCGTCTGACATTTCAATTCGCGGGGGAAAGTCCCGAAAGCGGACTGGAAGTCTACACCACCCGGCCGGACACGCTGTTCGGCGCGAGTTTCTTGGCCGTGGCGCCCGATCACCCCCTCGCCGAGAACCTTGCCCAAAAGGACCCCCGCGTGGCGGCGTTTGTCGCGGAGGTCCGTCGTGGCGGCACGTCCGAAGCAGAGATTGAATCAGCGGAAAAACAGGGGTGGGACACGGGCCTCAAGGTCATCCATCCCTTTGATTCTACAAGACAAATACCGGTCTGGATCGCAAACTTCGTCCTCATGGACTATGGCGTCGGCGCGATCTTCGGCTGTCCCGCGCACGACCAGCGGGATCTGGATTTCGCCCGCAAATATGATTTGCCGGTGACGCCTGTGGTGTTGCCCGTGGGCGAGGACCCCGCCGTGTTTCACGTGAAACAGGAAGCTTACGTCGGCCCCGGGCGTATCTTCAACTCCGCGTTCCTGGACGGACTTGAGATCGAAGCCGCCAAGGCTGTGGCGATCGCGCGCGCGGAGGCGGATGGTTTCGGCAAGGGCACAACGGTCTATCGACTGCGGGACTGGGGTGTCGCGCGACAACGGGGATGGGGCTGTCCGATCCCGGTTGTTCACTGCAGCGATTGCGGCGTCGTGCCTGTGTCGCCCGACCAGCTCCCGGTCGAACTGCCCGTCGACCTGGATTTCAGCAAGCCAGGCAATCCCCTGGCGCGCCATGCCACCTGGAAGCACACGTCCTGCCCGAAATGTGGTGCGGCCGCCGAGCGCGAGACCGACACGCTCGACACGTTCGTGGACTCGTCCTGGTACTTCGCGCGCTTCCCGAACGCCGGCGCCGCGGAGCCCATCGACAAGGCGGCCGCGGACTATTGGCTGCCGGTCGATCAATATATCGGGGGCGTGGAGCACGCCGTATTGCATCTGCTCTATGCACGCTTCGTCACCCGCGCCCTGGCCGATGAGGGTCTTCTGTCCGTGAAGGAACCCTTCGCCGGTCTCTTCACCCAAGGCATGGTCACCCACGAGACCTACCGGCGGCAGAGCGGCGAGTGGCTGGAGCCAGGCTCCGTCGTCATCCGCACGGAAGGCGCCCACAGGCGCGCGTTCCTGGCCGACACAGACGAGCCCATCGTAATCGGCGAAGCCGAGAAGATGTCGAAGTCCAAGCGCAACGTCGTGGCCCCGGCCGATATCGCCGACGTGTATGGCGTGGATGCCGCCCGGCTCTTCGTACTGTCAGACTCACCACCCGAACGCGATGTCCAGTGGACCTCCGGCGGAGTCGAGGGCGCGTGGCGGTTGATTAACCGCGTCTGGGCGGAGTTCGATGAAACATCGCCGTCTGACGGCGAAATCGACGTGGCCGCAAGCCTCGCGTTGCGACGGGCGACCCACAAGGCGATCAAATCGGTCACCGAGGCGATTGAAGGCTTCCGCTTCAACAGCGCGGTGGCCCGGCTCTACGAATTCGTCGCCATCGTCCGCAACGCACGAGCTTCAACCGTCACGCCGGAGGTTCGGCGCGAGGCGCTTGCGGCCCTGGCGCGCCTTGTGGCCCCCTTCGCGCCCCACCTGGCCGAGGAATGCTGGCGTCGACTGGGTGAAGGTGGAATGATCGTGCACGCGGCATGGCCAGCATGGGACGCGAACCTGGTCGCCGACGAGGAGCGGATCCTGCCCGTGCAGATTAATGGCAAGCGACGCGGCGAGATTCGTGCGCCGTCCGGCGCCACGGCAGCGGACGTCGAGGCGCTCTTGTTCGCCGATCCAGAGATCGCGAAGAAGCTTGAGGGACTGACGATCCGCAAGGTTATTGTCGTCCCGGACCGGATCGTGAATGTGGTAGCGGCGTAGCGAAATGCGAAACTCCACTCGGACATGGCTGACAGCTCTCGTGGCGATCGGCTTCGCGCCCACTCTAGCCGGCTGCGGCTTCACCCCGCTTTACGCCTCGCCGGGCGTTGCGCGCGGACTACCGGCGATCGAGGTTGTCGCCCCGGCAGGCCGCGTGGCCTACCTGCTCCGGGAGGACTTGGATGACGCCCTTGGCCGCGACAAATCCTCAAAGCCCGCCTGGCGGCTCAACCTCACCGTGGTGCAGACGCGGGATCCGCGCGGCCTTCGGCTCGACAACGTGGCCGAACGCTACGATCTGGGGCTGACGGTGAAATATACCCTCACCGATGTGACGACGGGAAAAGTGGCTCACTCGGGTCAGGTCAACTCGGAAGTCAGCTATGACGCGGCCAACGCCCCCTATGCCGGCATCTCCGCGCGTCAGGATAGTCAGGAACGGGTCGCCGGAGACGCGGCGCGCCGGATTCAGATTGAGCTCGCCGCCTGGTTGGCGCGTCATCCTCGGTCCTGACACGCGTTTCCAATGATCATTCAGCGCCGCCCTGACATTGAGCGCTTCCTGACGGGACCAGACTCGGCCGTGAGGGCGGCCGTTCTCTACGGCCGGGACATGGGCGTCGTTCGCGAACGGGCGCAGGCGCTGGCGCTCACGATCGCGCCCCAACAGGATGATCCCTTCAATGTGGCCATCCTGTCGGATGGAGACATAGCCGCCGCGGAAGACCGTCTGGAAGGCGAGCTCATGGCCTTTTCGATGACGGGCGGACGCCGTCTGGTCCGGCTCAGGCTCTCCGGCGACAAACCCGCGAATGAAAAGCTCGCCGTGGAAGCCCTCGCGGGACATATCGCCGGGCGTTTCAATCCCGATGCCTTCTTCATTGTCGAGGCAGGGGCCCTCGCCAAGGATTCAGGCCTGCGAAAGATGGGCGAACCGGCGCCCGGATGCGTGGTGATTCCCTGCTACGAGGATGAACCCGGCGACCTCGCCCGCCTCACGCGGGAAGCCCTGGCGGCCGAGAGGCTGGCGCTGAACGCCGAGGCCCTGGATCGCTTCGTGGCGCGCCTGCCCCATGAACGCGGCGTCGCGCGCCGGGAAATCGAGCGTCTGATTCTCTTTCTCGGCCCGGGCAGCGGGATCTCGGCCAACGCGGCCGATCTGGAAGGCTTTTTCGGGGTTGAGCCCGAGGCCTCTCTCGGCGAGGCGGCGGTCGACGCGTTCGGCGGCCGGGCGGACGCCGCCCACGCCAACCTGCGCCGGGCGGGTCTGGAGGGCGAAAGCGGCGTCGCCGCCGTGCGCGCGCTTGGCTCGCACCTGGCCCGGCTGAGACGCGTGGCCGTGTTGACACGCAATGGGGCCAATCCGCAGGCCGCGGCCAAAAGCGCAGGCGTCTTTTGGAAATCCGAGAAGGAATTCCTCCGTCAGGCCCGGGTCTGGACCCTGACTGAGCTCGATCGCGTGCAGGCCGATATCCTGGGGGCCGACCGCGCCTGCAAGCAGACAGGCTCACCCGACCGGCTCCTCTCCGAGCGGCTTGCCGTCAGCATCGCGGGCCGCGCCCGACGCCTCGGTCTCTGAACCTCAGGATGTCGGCCCACGCCGGGAGAGCCGGCGACAAAGATCATCCAGTTGCTCGAGGGTCTCATAGGCGATGCGGAGTTCGCCCGCTCCGCCCCGGTCGCGAATTTCAACCGACAGCCCCAACACATCCTCAAGATCGGATTCCAACGCGCGCGTATCCGCATCCTTAGCCGCCGGTCGCCCGACTTTCCCCCCCGTCTTGCCCGATTCTCCCCGCGCGCCGCGCGCGAGAAGCTCAGTCTGCCGCACGTTCAGGCCCTGACGGATGATCCGTTCCGCCAGAGCCGGCGCGTCGTCGAGATCGAGCAAGGCCCGAGCGTGTCCGGCCGTGAGGCGGCCTCCCTCAAGGTGATCCTGCACGACCTGTGGCAACCGCATGAGCCGCAGGGTGTTCGCGACGTGGCTACGACTCTTGCCGACGACCTTGCCGATTGCCTCCGGGCCGCGATCGAACCGCTGCGCCATGGCGTCGTACGCCCGGGCTTCCTCCAGGGCGTTCAGATCCGACCTTTGGATGTTCTCGATCAAGGCGACTTCCATCACCTCCTGGTCTCCCAGGTCCCTCACAAGGGCGGGAAGCGCCGTGAGCCCGGCCTGCTGCGCCGCTCGCCAGCGGCGTTCGCCAGCGATGATCTGGTAGGCCTTCTCGGGGCCCGGCATCGGCCTCACCAGAATGGGTTGGAGCACGCCGCGTTCGCGGATCGAATCGGCGAGCTCCGTCAATTCCTCGCGGCCGAAAGCCCGGCGCGGTTGCTCGGGGTTGGGGCGGATGAGCTCTATGGGCACATCCAGGACGCCCGCGGCCCGGCGGCCCTCCGGCGTGGACGCCGCTTCGACCTCGTCCAACAGGGCGGACAACCCCCGGCCCAAGCCGCGCCGACCTTCCGCCATCACACCTCTCCCTTGAAACTATTCATGAATTCATACTGTTTGGCCGGAAAAGCGCCTGTTTGGCCTGCGGGTCAAAGAGATGTGGATCGAAGTCTGTTGCAAATCATCGCGCGCCAGATCGGCTCACAGGAGCGGCGACAAGGGCCCGTTTCTCGCGAGCGATGACCTCGCGCGCCAGACCGAGGTAGGCCTGGCTGCCCGCGCACTGCAGATCATAGATGATCGCCGGCTTCCCGAAGGAGGGGGCCTCGGAGATCCTCACATTTCGCGGGATGACGGTGTCGAAGACCCTGTCACCCAAATGGTCCCGAACGTCCTTCGCCACCAGGCTCGAGAGACTGTTTCGGCGGTCGTACATCGTCAGGACGACACCCTCGATCTGCAACGCGGCATTGAGTGAGGTCCGGACCTGTTCGACCGTCCGCAGCAGCTGGGTGAGACCCTCAAGCGCAAAGAATTCGCACTGCAAAGGCACAATGACGGAGCCCGCCGCGGTCATGGCGTTCACAGTCAGCAGATTTAGCGACGGCGGACAATCGATGAGGATCCGGTCGTAGCTGCCAAGCGGAAGTCCAGCCAAGGCGTCCCGCAAACGGAACGCCCGCCGAGGGGTCTGACCCAGTTCCAATTCCACGCCAGACAGATCCGCTTCCGCCGGCAGAAGATGGAGACTGGGAATGTCCGTCTCCATAACGCAGGCGCTTACGGGCGTCTGGTCCATGATGACGTCGTAGAGGGTGCGCAGCCGCTTGTGAGGCAGAATCCCCAGGCCAGTGGAGGCGTTTCCCTGTGGATCGCTATCCACGAGCAAGACCTTCTCGCCGACAGCTGCCAGGGCCGCCGCCAGATTGATCGCTGTCGTGGTCTTGCCAACGCCACCCTTCTGGTTGGCGACAGCCACGACCCGGGGACGGTCAGCTTCTGCGGACACGTTGGATGGCCCCGATCGAAAGGACGCGGCCCCGGGGGTCGCTGAGACTGACATGGGTGTCGGCGTCGAAGCGCCAGATGTGTCGGGCCGCGACGATCTCCGCCGCCACCTCACCGCCCTTGAGAAACAGCCCGCGCGCGCCACGGGCGAAATACGGTTCCGCATAACCGAGCAGCCGGTCCAATGGCGCGCAGGCGCGAGCGGTCACCATGTCCACCTCGAGTTTCAGGGTCTCGGCGCGCGCATTGTGCACGACCGCCGGCAACCCCAGTTCCTCTACCACTTCCGTGAGGAACCGGCATCGCTTCGCCATGCTTTCCACAAGGTGAATCTGCGCTCCGGACACGCCCTTGAGCAGCAGCGCCAGCACAAGCCCAGGCAGGCCGGCGCCGCTGCCCAGATCCGCCCAGACCCGGGCTCCCGGCGCAAACCACAGAAGCTGGGCGCTGTCGACAAAGTGACGCCGCCAGAACACCCCCAAAGTGGAGTCGCCAACCAGGTTCATATGGACGTTGGCGGCGGTCAGGCGATCCCGGAATATCTCGAGGTCTCGCTCGCGCTCCGGCGTCATGCCGATCGCGGCGAGGAACCCCGCCGGGAGATCCTCGCCGTCAGGCGGCGAAGCGGCGGACATGTGCCAGCAACGCCGTGATCGCCCCAGGTGTCACACCCTCGATCCGCGCGGCCTGTCCGATCGTGGCTGGGGCGACGGCCTTGAGTTTTTCCTTCACTTCGTTGGACAGCCCGCCCATGGCTGAATAGTCAAGATTTGCGGGAAGCCTCAGGTCCTCTTCCTTTCGGAAAAGCGCCACATCAGCATCCTGCCGGTCAAGATAGCCATGGTAGGCGGCGTCAATTTCCACCTGTTCCCGCGCGAACGCCGGCCACCCGGCGATCTCGGGCCAGACGGCGGCGAGGTCGTCCAACCCGATGTCGCGATGAGTCAGAAGTTGCTTGAGCGTCCGGGGCTGCCCATCCGGGGTAATCTTAAAGCCCGCGCGGGACGCTTCGGTCGGCGTCAGAACCATGGCTTCGGTCGCGGTTCGCACGTTCTGCAGGACCGACATCTTTTCCTCATGCCGCGCGGCGCGTTCGGCGCCGACGCACCCAAGCGCCATGCCCTTGGTGGTCAGTCTCTGATCGGCGTTGTCGGCCCGCAGCCGCAGGCGATATTCGGCCCGGCTTGTGAACATGCGATAGGGCTCGGTGACGCCCCGCGTGACCAGATCGTCGATCATCACGCCGATATAGGCCTCCTCGCGGCCCAGAACGGCAGGCTGCAGGCCCTGGGTCGCCCTGGCGGCGTTCACCCCGGCCATGAGACCCTGGGCCGCCGCTTCCTCGTAACCGGTCGTGCCGTTGATCTGCCCCGCCAGATAGAGACCCGGCGCCCGTTTTACCTGCAAGTCGGGTGTCAGCTCCCGCGGATCGACATAGTCATATTCGATGGCGTAGCCGTACTGCAGCACCTTCACCGCTTCCAGCCCCGGGATGGTTCTCAGGAAGAGGTCTTGTGTCGCCGGCGCCAGAGAGGTGGAGATGCCGTTCGGATAGACCGTCGGGTCATCCAGGCCCTCGGGCTCCAGAAAGATCTGGTGGGACTCCCGGTCCCCAAACCGAACAACCTTATCCTCGATCGAGGGACAATACCGAGGCCCTCGGCCGGCAATCCGCCCTCCGTAGACGGCGGATTCCTCCAGTCTTTCCGAGATGATGGCATGCGTAGCGGCGGTCGTGCCCGTGATGCCGCATTGGATCTGCGGCGTCGTGATTTCGGCGGTCAGAAACGAAAACGGCGTTGGCAAGCTGTCCGCGGACTGCATGGCCAGCTTGTCCCAGGCGATCGTCCGGCCATCCAGCCGCGGAGGGGTCCCGGTCTTCAGGCGGCCCATCGCCAGGCCAAGAGCGTAGAGACGATCAGACAGACCCAGCGCAGGCGCGTCACCGGCCCGACCGGCCGGGGTTCGCTCTTCGCCGCGATGGATCACACCCTTCAGGAAGGTCCCAGTGGTGAGAACCACGCCTTTCGCGCTGTGGACCACGCCGTCGCTACAGACAACGCCCATAACCCGCCCTGCCTCGACCACAAGGTCTTCCACGGCCGCCGCCAGGATGGTCAGACCCGATTGCGCAGCCAGCGCCTCGGACATTGCTCGTCGATAGAGGGCCCGATCGATCTGCGCCCGCGGCCCGCGAACCGCCGGCCCACGCGACGCGTTGAGCATGCGAAACTGGATTCCGGCCAGATCCGCCGCCCGCGCCATGACACCGTCCAGGGCGTCAATTTCCCGAACGAGGTGCCCCTTGCCCAGGCCGCCGATGGCCGGATTGCAGGACATCTCGCCGATGGTCTCCAGGCGATGTGTCAGCAGAAGCGTCGAGGCGCCGCATCTCGCCGACGCGGCCGCTGCTTCGCAGCCCGCATGGCCACCGCCGATAATGATGACGTCCCAGATGTTGGTCATGGCGCCCTGCCGCAAGGGTCGCTCCTTTATCCCACCCGACCGACGGCGTCGAGGCGACCCCGCGGTCGAATCTGTTTCACGTGAAACACGTCATTTGCCGATGCAGAAACTGGCGAAGATATCGCCCAACACATCTTCAACCCCGATCGAACCCGTCACCATGGCCAGAGCCCGGGTAGCCAGTCGGACGTCTTCCGCCGCCAACTCAGGTTCCGCCAGCATCGCGCGGGCCCGGTCGAGGTGGCCGACCGCCGCGCGAAGGTGCACCACATGCCGCGCGCGGGTGGTGGCTGGGAAATCGGAGCCCGAGAGATCTTGTGTGACACGCTGAGTCAGCAACACCCGGAGACCGTCCGCGCCGCCTGTCGCAAGTTCCCCGTCGACCAAACCCAGCCCAATCTCCCCCGCGGCCACCACAGCCCGCGCGCCCCCAATGGACGTGGCGAGATCAGCCTTGTTCAACAACCCGATGTCGGTCCGCCGGATGAGCGTCAAAGGCTCCTTCCAGCTGTCATCCTGGGTCGCGCGGTCAACAACCCAAATTCGAAGGTCGGCGGCCTCCGCCCAGGCCCGGGCCCGGCGGACGCCTTCTGCCTCCACCTCATCGGGCGACTCGCGCAATCCAGCCATGTCGGCGATCAGGACACGAAAACCGTTCAGGTCTATGGAGGCTTCGATGACATCCCGGGTCGCACCGGGAACCGCCGTCACGATCGCCGCATCCCGGCCTACTAGTGCATTGAAAAGACTGCTTTTTCCGGCGTTTACCGCACCCACGAGCGCGACCCTGTAGCCGTCCCTCACTTGCCGGCCCCGAACCCCATCGGCGAGGGCGCTGGAGAGTTCATCCGTTAACCGAATAATCGGCTCAAGGGCCTGGGCCTGCACCTCCGCGGGCAGATCTTCATCAGGGAAGTCCACCGCGGCCTCAAGCCGGGCGAGAATACCGATCAGGGCTCCGCGCCATCGCCGGTAGCGATCACCAAGTGCGCCGTCCAGCTGCGCCATGGCTTGCCTGGCCTGCGCCCGACTCTCCGCATCCACCAGGTCGGCCACCCCTTCGGCCTGGCCCAGATCCATTTTCCCGTTTGTGAACGCGCGGCGGGTGAACTCGCCGGGTTCGGCCAACCTCAGCCCCAACCTCCCCAGAGCCAGCATGACCGCGTCGACCACCGCCGGACCGCCGTGCAGATGAAGTTCCGCCGCATCCTCTCCGGTGTAACTGGCGGGCCCCGGAAACCAAAGCACCAGCGCCCGGTCGAGAGTCTCGCCCGCGCCGTCCACAAGTGATCTGAGACTGGCGGACCGGGGTTTAAGCCGTCGCGCGCCGAGGGCGGCAAGCGTGTCTCGGACGGCCGGCCCCGAGAGTCTGACAACAGCGACGGCAGATCGCCCCGGCGCGGTCGCCAGGGCGAAAATCGTATCCGTCATCCCCCGGGTTTAAGGCCCTGGGCCCCTGTCGCGGCAGTCATGAGCTTGCGGAACTGTTCGGTTGCCTGGCCGCCGAAAGCCATCCAGTTCCGCATGAGTTCGTCCGGCGAGACCATCGCCATGTTGGCGTCGAGACGGCGCTTCATCTCCTGGACCATATGATCGTTCAGCCCACTCACATCCGGCAGGCCAAGGAACGCCCGGGCTTCCAGCGGCGTGCAGTCAACTTCGACTTTGACCTTCATCCCTACGGTCTCCCTGCGTCTTGAGGATCGCCTCAGGTGTTCATGGATTGGAAGAAGTCCGCATTGTTCTTCGAGTTGCGGAGCTTATCGAGCAGGAACTCGATCGCATCCTGCGGACCCATCGGGTTAAGGATACGGCGCAGCACGAAGGTCTTCTGCAGCTGATCCTTCGGCGTGATGAGCTCTTCCTTCCGGGTGCCCGACTTCAATACGTCGATCGCCGGATAGATGCGCTTGTCCGCAACCTTGCGGTCAAGGATGATTTCCGAATTGCCGGTACCCTTGAACTCTTCGAAGATCACTTCATCCATGCGGCTGCCCGTATCGATCAGGGCTGTGGCGATGATGGTCAGTGAGCCGCCTTCCTCGATATTACGGGCCGCGCCGAAGAAGCGCTTCGGCTTCTGAAGGGCATTCGCGTCGACACCGCCGGTGAGGACCTTCCCGGAAGAGGGCACAGTCGTGTTGTAGGCCCGGCCCAGGCGCGTGACCGAGTCGAGCAGGATGACGACATCGCGCTTGTGCTCCACGAGCCGTTTGGCCTTCTCGATGACCATTTCCGCGACCTGGACGTGGCGGATGGCCGGTTCGTCGAAGGTGGATGAGATCACCTCGCCGCGCACGGTGCGCTGCATGTCGGTCACTTCCTCCGGCCGCTCGTCGATGAGGAGAACGATCAGATACGAGTTCGGATAGTTCGCGGCGATTGATTTGGCGATGTTCTGCAGCATCACCGTCTTGCCGACCCGCGGCGGGGCGACGATCAGACAGCGTTGGCCTTTTCCGAGGGGGGCGACGATGTCGATAACCCGGCCCGAGCGATCCTTCAGGGTGGGATCGTCGATTTCCATTGTCATCCGCTCTTCCGGATAGAGCGGGGTGAGATTGTCGAAATGCACCTTGTGACGAACGTTATCCGGGTTCTCGAAATTGACCTGATCGACCTTCACCAGAGCGAAATAGCGTTCCCCTTCCCGCGGCGCGCGGATGCCTCCGTCAACGGTATCTCCTGTGCGAAGACCAAACCGGCGAATCTGCGACGGGCTGACGTAGATGTCGTCCGGGCCGGGAAGATAATTGGCTTCGGGACTCCGAAGAAAGCCAAAGCCGTCCTGAACGACCTCCAGGGTCCCCGACCCGAAGATTTCAAGCCCCTCCTCCGCGGAGGCCTTGAGGATCGCGAACATCATGTCCTGCTTGCGCATGGCGTTCGCGTTTTCGATGTCGAACTGCTCCGCAAACGCGAGCAGGTCGGCCGGCGATTTCTCTTTCAACTCCTGCAGCGACATACGCGTCAGGCCCAGGGTGCGATTCGGCCTCGGCTGATCGTCGTCGCCGGCGTCACCGAGCGTGGGCAGATTCTCGTCATCGCCATCGGCGGTTTCGATATCCAGAACATCTGACATGGCGAATAAACTCTTATCGTTTGCGACCGGGCCTGAGCCGATCTGGAACAGATTTCCGTTGGCGCCGCCCATGCAGGCAACGCGGTGGTTTTGATTGGAGGTGGGGCACACTCAAGCCCGCGACGGGGCGGCATGCTCACAAGGACAGGCGACGAAGCTCGATCATTCCGGATCGATCCTCACAGACAGCCGAAACACACCGCAGTGATCACGTCAAGGGCGGGACGCCTGACGATCAGGATCCGAACTTCGTCGTGACCGACAAAACGATCACGATCGCGGCGAGAAATGGCAGCTCATTGGTCATCCGCCAGAAACGTTCGGTATGGGGTCGCTCCCCTGACGCGAAGCGGCGGTGCGCATTGCCGAGGAACATATGCCAGAATAGAAGGAAGGCGATACCGCAGAGCTTCAACATCATCCACGGCCGAGACAAGGTCGAAAGACCATCGAAGTAGATAAGTGAAGCGCCAAATACAACCACGGCCACCATGGCCGGCGTCATGATTATCTTCGCCAGCTTCGATTCCATGGTTTTGAACGTTTCGTCCATCTCCGAGCCAGGTGTTGACCGCGTGTGATAGGCGAAAAGCCGCGGCATGTAGAGAAGACCGGCCATCCACGCGATGACGGCCAGGATATGCAAGCCCCGAACCACATTGAACATCATGCGCCTGTTTCCGATCCGACCTTGCGACCACAACGCGCCAGCGACGACGGGCATGGCCCGCCATCCGGGCAACGGCCCTTCCGCCCTAGCGCACGCGACACAGCCTCAGCTAGACCATCGATAAAAGCGGGATCAACACCGACCACAGGCGCGCGGAGATAGACCGGGACGCCGCACTCCGCAGCGAGTTCCGCATAGTCAATATCCAGCTCGACCAGAGTCTCAATGTGCTCAGACACGAAAGCGACGGGATCAATCAGGACGCCGACATCGTCCTTGCCCGCGGTTTCGATCGCTTCAGGCGTTGATGGGCCTATCCATTTCAAAGGTCCGACCCGACTCTGATAACAGACCTGCCAATCCCAATCCGCGCCAAGCTGAGCGGCGATCGCCGCACAGGTTGCCTCGATCTGCCATTGGTAAGGATCGCCGCTTTGCGCGATCTGCTCTGGCAGGCCGTGCGCGGAAAAGAGCAGTCGCACCCGTGGCCGGCCCGCATCGTCCCAGGCGCGGCGAATCCGGCTGACGTGAGCGTCGATCAGGCCGGGATTGTCGTACCAGCAGCAGATTGTATGAGTTTCGCCGCTGCCTTTGTAAGCCTTGCGCCAGGCCTCAAGTGACGATCCGGAGGTCGTTGTGGAGTACTGCGGATAGAGTGGCGCCAGCACCACATGATCGGGTCTGAAGGCCGCGACGCGCTTGGCCGTTTCCTCACTCGTCGGTTTCCAATATCGCATGGCGATGAAGGTCTCGACCTCAGCCTCGCCCAGCCGTATCGCCAGGGCGGTTTGCAGAGCGTTTGCCTGGGACTCGGTCTCGGGCACGATCGGCGAACCTCCGCCCATCAGTGCATAGTTCGCGATCGCTGAACGCTCCCGCAGCCGCGCAATCAGGGCGGCCAGGGGGCGGCGTATCAACCAGGGAGCGCCGATGATCGCAGGGTCGGAGAACAGATTCTCAAGGAAGGGCCGTACCGCTTTTGGCCCGTCCGGGCCGCCGAGATTAAACAGCACGATGGCGATGCGGGGTTTCACGCGACTCATCGCCAGATCACTCTTCGCCCCCAAGGACCACTCTCCAGCCCCTACTCAATTCGGAGGCCCATCGCCAGCGCGCTTTAGACAGCCATCGGGGTTTGTCCTCAAGACCCCAAAGAGCCTCTCATTCTTAATCATTCTTAAAGAGAGAATCTGAGAGGATGCAGGGGTGGTAGGGTGAGCCATAGCGGGGAAAAGCGTCAAACCGTCGGAATATCCCCAAACGCGACAGGCCTTCCCCACACGACGGACTTAAGGGAAAAGTTTACCCACAACTTGGGGATTGTCGATCAAAGCACTGATCTAAAAAGTCTTTTTGAGCGGATGACGGGATAAAACCTGTGTGCCTACCCTTTTGTCCGACCAAGGTCATTCAACTCGGCGTCGACCGTTCACAGGAATTGCCGAATGGGATTCTGCGGGGGATGAAAGGCGGTTTTGTCCTCACCGATCCACCGAGGCTCGGCTTTGGCGGCGGAAGCCCTGGAAGTTTCCACATAGCCATGGGATTGGTTAAGCACTTCTTAACCGGCGTTCCACAGACGTCGTGTCAGGCCGGACCTGAATGACAACGCCTCAACGCCTCGCCACCTATTTCCACGTTCACCTGGTGTCGGATTCCACCGGCGAGACGCTCAACGCCATGGCGCGCGCCGCTTGCGCCCGGTTCAACAACGTCCTTGAGATCGAGCACATCTACGCGCTGGTGCGGTCGCCCGCGCAACTCGAGCGGGCGCTGGTTGAAATCGCCAATGCGCCGGGTGTCGTGCTCCACACCATCGTTGATGAGAACCTCAGGGGCGCTCTGGAAGCCGGATGCCAAAAACTGGATATGCCGTGTTTCGGCGCGCTTGACCCCCTTGTCTCGGCCCTCTCCTGGTATTTAGGAGCCCCGCTTTCCAAACGGGTTGGCGCGCAATACGCCCTGGACAGTGACTATTTTAACCGTATGGACGCCCTGGCCTACGCCTTGGGCCACGACGACGGCCAGGGTGGACAGGATCTGAACCTCGCCGATGTGGTTCTGGTCGGCGTGTCCAGGACGTCCAAAACACCCACCTGCATCTATCTGGCGCATCGGGGCATCAAGGCGGCAAACATCCCCTTGGTGACAGCCGCGGAAGTTCCCTCAAGCCTGAAGGATCTGAAGGGCGTACCTGTGGTCGCCCTGACGCTTTCCCCGGATCGCCTTGTGCAAATACGGCGCAACCGTCTGCGCAGCCTCAATGAGAGCCGTGAAAGCAACTACGTCGACAACGATTCGGTGCGTGGTGAGGTGGTCGCGGCGCGCCGCCTGTTCGAACGACAAGGCTGGCCGGTTATCGACGTCACGCGTCGATCTGTCGAAGAAACAGCCGCCGCCGTCATCAATATCCTCTCTGGAGGGACCGCGCAGGTCGAGGTTGTCGGGTGAAGCCTGTCATACTGGCGTCAACCAGCCCATCCCGCGGCGCGCTGCTCAGCGCCACGGGGCTTGCCTTCACAGCGGCGAGTCCTGGTGTGGACGAAACGCCGATCAAGCTCCGAATGGGCGCCGAGGGTGCGAACGGTCGCGACATCGCCCTGGCCTTGGCGGAAGCCAAGGCTCTGGCCATCTCACGCGTCACACCGGGCCTTGTCATTGGCGCCGATCAGACTCTCGATGTGGACGGTCAGCTCTGTGACAAGACCGAGACCCTGCAGGAAACGCGTGACCGCCTGAAGCAACTGCGCGGGCGCAGCCATCATCTTTTCGCCGCCGTGGCCTTAGCCGAAGACGACAGGATTCTCTGGCGCACCGTCGAACAGGCCACGCTGACCATGCGATGGTTCTCGGACGACTTTCTTGAAGACTACCTGGTGCGTACGGGCCCAGCCGTCATGTCCAGCGTCGGCGCCTATCATCTTGAGGGGCTTGGCGCGCAGCTGTTCGACAGGGTAGATGGCGACTATTTCGCCGTTCTCGGTCTACCGATTATGAAGCTGCTCGCCGCATTGCGGGCCGCTGGAGGCGCTTTGGAATGACCGCGATTTCGGCCCGGACCCTGGTCGCCGGCGTCGCGGGCGCGCCGGTAAGACACTCCCTCAGTCCCGCGCTCCACAATGCATGGCTTACCGCGTCCGGAATTGACGGCGTCTACGTGGCGTTTGCGCCGCCGCCAGGTGGGTTCACGCGTTTCGCCAATGGTCTACGTGGTGGCGCGATCCGCGGGCTGAATGTTACCGCGCCCTTCAAGGAGGAGGCCCTGGCCCTTGCGGACAGACTGTCCGATCGCGCCCGACGCGCTGGATCCGCCAATCTCCTGATGTTCCACGACGACGGTAACGTCGAGGCTGACAACACGGACGGCGTCGGTCTGCTGGACGCGTTCGCCGTACAGGCCCCCGGCTTCAACCCTGCGGACGGCCCGGTGGTTATCCTCGGCGCCGGCGGCGCGGCGCGAGGGGCCGCGGTGGCCTTTCTCGATGCCGGCGCGCCCCAGGTGGTGTTCATCAACCGGAGCGCGGCCCGCGGCGCCGCCCTTGCGGACATGTTCGGCGAGCGTACGATCGCTCTCGCTATCGAGGCGGCCACGCCGGTTCTGCGAACCGCTTCGGCCCTGATAAACGCCACCCCGCTAGGCCTCCACGGCGGGGTGGGACCCATCGCGCCGTTCGCGTCTCTGGCGAGGTCCAGCGTCGTGATGGATATGGTCTACAGGCCGATCCGAACCGCCTGGCTTGAGGCCGCCACCGCGAGTGGGCTGCGGACCGTCGACGGGCTAGCGATGCTCATCGGTCAGGCCAAACCCAGCTTCGAGGCCTTCTTCGGCTGTCCGCCACCACAGATTGATGTTCGATCCCTCGCGGTTGCGACGTTGGAAGGGTGAATGATGAAAATTGTCGGTCTCACGGGCTCGATCGGAATGGGAAAATCCACCACCGCGCAGATGTTCGCGGACGCTGGGGCGCCGGTCTATGACGCGGATGCGGAGGTCCGCAGGCTCTACGCCGCTGGTGGGGCCGCGGTCGGACCGGTCGAGGCGGCCTTTCCCGGCGTTGCTGGGCCAGACGGTATCGACCGGGCAAAGCTCTCCGAACATGTTCTCGGCAATCCTGAGGCCCTCTCGAAGTTGAATGGAATCGTCTGGCCTCTTATGGGCGCAGCGCGGGCGGCTTTCTTCGAGCGGGCCCAGGCGGCTCAGGCGCCGCTCGTCGTGCTCGACATTCCGCTGCTGCTTGAGACAGGTGGCGAGAAATCGGTGGACAAGGTCGTCGTGGTTTCGGCGCCCGCCGAGATGCAACGCGCGCGCGTTCTGGCCCGGGACGGCATGACCGCGGCGAAACTCGAGGCAATCCTGGCGGCTCAGATGCCGGACGCTGAAAAGCGCAGTCGGGCGGATTTCGTTATCGATACGAGCCAGGGTCTTGAGCCTGCGCGCCGCCAGGTCGAGGCCGTTCTGGCGACCTTGCGCGGTTAGGCAAAGCAGCCGATTTGTCGGCCATGACGCGTGAAATCGTACTGGACACTGAAACCACCGGACTCGATCCGCGCGATGGCCATCGGGTTATCGAAATTGCCTGCGTCGAACTGCGGGACTATCTGCCGACCGGCCGCAGTTTTCACGCCTACATAAATCCGGAGCGGGATATCGATCCGGATGCGCAGCGCGTTCACGGCATCTCCCGGGATTTCCTCGAAGACAAGCCGGTGTTCGGCCATCGAAGCGTCTGTGGAGACTTTCTGGACTTCATTGGGGATGCGTCCCTGATCGCCCACAATGCCGGGTTCGACCGTGGTTTCGTGAACGCGGAACTATCCCGGATCGGCGTCGACCTTCTCCCGGAAGAGCGTTGGATCGACAGCCTGGCCATGGCCCAACAGCGCTATCCAGGGATGTACAATTCGCTCGACGCGCTGTGCAAGCGCTTCAAGATTTCGCTGGAGAGCCGCGACAAGCATGGCGCCTTGATCGACGCAGAGTTACTCGCGGGCGTCTATCTCGAACTTCGCGGCGGCCGCGAGGTTGGCCTGGATCTAGGCCAGACAACGGACAAGGGCGTTGCCATTGTCGCCGACCGGGTCACCTACGGCGCGCGGCCCCGCCCGGTCGCGCCCCGCCTGACGGCCAGTGAACTCGCCGCTCACCTGAGCTTTATAAGCAACGAACTCAAAGGGACGGCCGTGTGGCTATCCCTCAACCCAGACCCGATATCCTGACGGTGGGGCTCAGGCGTTGCCGGCCTGAACGCCTTCCGCCTGCGCTTTGCGGGCCAGATAGATGGCGGCGAAGTCCATGGGTTCCAGCATCAGCGGCGGGAAACCACCTTCGGCCGACAAATCGGCGATGAGCCGGCGAGCGAACGGGAAGAGATAGCGCGGGCATTCGATCATCAGGACCTGTTCAAGGTCTTCCTGATCCACGCCAACGATCTGGAATAGACCGGCATAGACAAGTTCGATCTGGAACACGGCCTCGCCGTCGCGACGCGCGGAAGCGGTGAGTTTAAGTTCAACCTCGAATACCCCGCCGTCCTTGCCCTGGGCGTTCAGTTCGACGCCCAGCTCGATCTGCGGCGCGCTGGCGCCGCCACGGAGGGATTCAGGCGCCCTGGGGTTTTCGAACGAGAGGTCGCGCACGAATTGCGCCAGGATGCGGATCGCTGGCTGCTGGCCCTGACCATCGGCGGCGGACGGCAATGTCGGGCTGGAAGTATCGGTCATGTCGCGGAGCGTCCGTGTTTGACGCGGCGGGTGGCCGCCGGGGAGCGGGCTCGCTAACATGACGTTCGCAGGCTCGCAACGGCGGGCTGCTGACGCAGCGCTTCGCTTCCCCTATAATGGCAGATCATCCAGTCGAAAGGCGCGTTCAATCCTTGCGGGTTCTCGAACTCATCATCCTGGCGGCCCTCGCGGCGGTGGTCCTGTTTCAGCTCTACGCCGTACTCGGACGCCGGGTGGGCCGGGGCGCCGAGGAAACGCCGCGCCCGGGCGTCCTCCCGGTCGAACCGCCCCGGCTGGCGCCGTCGGCCCCGGAGGGGTCGATCTCGGCGACAGGTGTCGCCGCGATGCGCGCCCGTGATCCGAATTTTGATGTCGCCGGTTTTCTGCAGGGCGCGCGGGGCGCCTATCAGATGATTGTCACAGGCTTCGCAGCCGGGGACCGCGCCACTTTGGAACCGCTGTTGTCGCCCGAGGTGATGGCCGGATTCGACGCCGCTCTCAAACAGCGCGAAGCGGAAGGCCGAACCGAATCGATTGAGTTCCTGCATGAACCGCGAGCCGACTTCGAGGGCGTCACCCTGACCGGTGACGATGCCAAGGCGTCGGTGCGGTTCCTTGCTGAGTTCCGCAGCAGGACCAAGGGGCCGGAAGGCGAGGCCGTCGATGACCGCCGCACCGCTGAAATCTGGACGTTTCAACGCAATCTTAAGAGCCGCAACCCTAACTGGACGCTCATCCATGTGGATGCTGCGGAGGCCTGATGCGTTCGATAGCTGCGGCCGGACTGTTGGCCGCGATGCTGCTGGTCGGTTGCGCCACCACGCCGACGGCCCGTCAGGCCCCAATCGCATCGATCCCGGCCGCAACGGTCCCGCAACCGCCCGTTCGTAGCGTCCCGGAGCCGTCTCCTGCCACGCCTCTTGTGGCGACCTCGCCGCGGGCGCGGCCATCGGGCGCCTTCGCTGGGCTGGAAGGCTGGGCCGAAGACGATCATGCGGCCGCTTTTCACGCCTTCGCGGCCGGCTGTCGGGCGGCAAGGGATCCAGAACTGGCGAAGACCTGCCGGCGCGCTCTGAACCTGGGCGAACTGACGGAAGATCAGGCCCGGCGATTTCTTGAAACCAATTTTCGGCCAGAGCCCGTCGGCGATCCAGGCGTTCTGACCGCCTATTTCACCCCCGTGTACGAAGCGCGGCGTGTCCGTGAAAGTGATTTCACCGCTCCGGTGCGACCACGTCCCGTCGACCTGCCGCGTCAGCAACCCGCAACTCCCACGGCGACCTACGCGAGCCGGGAGAGCATCGATCGACGTCCCGCCGCAGACGCTCTGGCCTGGTTGCGTCCGGAGGATCTGTTCTTCCTCCAGATTCAAGGATCTGGTGTGCTCCGTTTCCCGGACGGGTTGGCCCGCCGTGCCGCGTTCGATGGATCCAACGGCGCGCTGTTCGTCGGGATCGCGGCGCCCATGCGCCGGCTTGGCCTGCTTGTCGATCAGGACACCTCGGCGGAGCGTATCCGCGCCTGGCTGGCCGCCAACCGCGGGTCCGCGGCCGATGCGGTGATGCGCCTCAACCCCCGATATGTGTTCTTCAGGCTCGAACCCGATGATGGCGTGGAGCCGGCCGGCGCCGCCGGCGTTCGCCTCATCCCGGGACGCGCACTCGCCGTCGATCAGAGCCAGCATGGCATGGGCGAGGTGCTCTGGGTGGACGCGACGTCGCCGACCCTCGCCGGGGCGTTCCCCGCCTATCGGCGGCTCGCGATGGCGTTGGATACGGGGGGCGCGATCAAGGGTCAGGTCCGCGCCGACCTCTATCTTGGCCGGGGGCCGGAGGCGGGGCTCGAAGCCGGCCGGGTTCGCCACGTTCTGCATCTCTACAGGCTGACGCCGGTGTCCCCCCCGTCGTCATGAGTCTGCGGGAGGAAAAGGACGCCCGCCTTTGGGGCCTCGTCACCGCCACGGTGCGGCCGCTGCCCCATCGGATAAGGCCTGCGCCATTGCCTCCCCGGCCGCCGTCCCCCGTCCTGCAGACGCCCCTCGCCCCGGCTCCGGTGGCGCGCCCACGACTCCAGAAACCTTCGCCGCCGGCGCCACCCGTCGCGAAGGCGACTCCCCCTCGCGCGCCGCGCGTCCTCGATCCGATCGAGCCGCGCCGCCGCCGAAGGCTGGACCGGGAGGTGGAATCGCTCTCGGCCCGTATCGACCTGCACGGCCTCAATCAGGACGAGGCCCGCGCGGCGCTGACAGCCTTTGTGCTTCGTTGCTGGAGCGAACATCGCAGATCGCTGCTTGTGATCACGGGCAAGGGCGCCCTGGGCGACGGCGTGCTTCGTCGCCGGGTTCCGGACTGGCTGGGCGAGCCGCCCTTGCGTGGCGTCGTTGCCGGGCTGTCCGAGGCCCATCGGCGTCATGGCGGCGGCGGTGCTCTGTATGTGGCCCTCAAGCGGGCGGAGCACCGCTGAGTCCCTACCTTCAGCTCTTGGGGCGTGAGGCTTTCTCATCGACACCGGAGCGGCCTTCGCGAGCCTCCAGGGCGGCGGCGACCTCGTCGAGGCTCACGTCCGTGGCGGCCAGCAGAGCCAGCCAATGATAGATCAGATCGGCGCTCTCGGCGACGATCCCCGCCCGATCACCCTGCACGGCGGCCAGGGCGGTTTCGACCGCTTCCTCCGCCAGCTTCTTGGCGGCCAGCGGCGGACTGGCGATCAACCGCGCCGACCAGGACGATGCCGGATCCGCGCCGCGGCGACTGGCAACCACGGCGGCGAGGCGCTGAAGGACGTCGTCGAATCGACTCATGTCGCCGGCGACCAGATCGGCCGGATCGGGATGCCCGCAGCCGCCATGGCGGATTTTGTTTCGCCGATCGTCAGCTCGCCAAAGTGGAAAATAGACGCGGCGAGCACCGCATCCGCGCGGCCCTGCTGCACCGCATCGATCATGTGCTGGGCGTTCCCGGCGCCGCCGCTGGCGATGACCGGAACGGGCGCCGCGCCACTGACGGCGGCCAGAAGCTCAAGGTCATAGCCGGTCTTGGCGCCGTCCCTGTCCATGGAGGTCAGCAGGATTTCCCCCGCGCCCCGCCTTACCGCCTGGTCGGCGTAAACCAGGGCGTCGATGCCCGTGTCACGGCGACCGCCATAGGTGAAGATCCGCCAGCCGCCGCCCTCGACCCGCTTGGCGTCAATGGCGACAACCACGGCTTGTGATCCGAACGCGTCGGCGCAGGCCGCGATCAGATCGGGATTTTCGACGGCGGCGGTGTTGATGGCGACCTTGTCGGCGCCGGCGCGTAGAAGTCGCCGGGCGTCCTCGACGGAGCGAACGCCACCGCCGACGGAGAGCGGCATGAAACACACCTCCGCGGTGCGCGCCACGACATCCAGGATGGCGCCGCGACCTTCATGGCTCGCGGTAATGTCCAGGAACATCAATTCGTCGGCCCCCGCTTGGTCGTAGGCGCTGGCCTGTTCCACCGGATCACCCGCGTCGCGCAGGGAGACAAACTGGACGCCCTTAACAACCCGGCCGTCCCGGACGTCCAGGCAGGGGATGACCCTGACCTTCAGCATCAGGCCACCGCAGCCAGGGCTTCACGCGGGGTGATGCCGCCGGTGTAGAGCGCGCGGCCGAGGACCGCCCCGGCGATGGGCGTGCCCGCGCGAGCCATGAGGTTGATCACATCGTTCACTGAGGCCAGGCCGCCGGCCGCGATCACCGGGATGGTCACGGCGTCGGCGATCGCGCCGAACACCGCCGTGTTGAACCCCAGCAGGGCGCCGTCCCGATCGATGTCCGTGACGATGAGGGCCGACACGCCTTCGTCCTCGAAGCGTTTGGCGACACTGATCGCGTCGAGGCCGGAGTCCTCGGTCCAACCTTGAACGGCCACCTGCCCTTTTCGTACGTCGACGCTGACGGCGATCTGCTCCGGCCACTGGCGCGCCGCCGCCTTGACCAGCTCCGGATCGCGCACCGCAGCGGTGCCCAGAATGACGCGGCTGACTCCGGCTTCAATCCAGGCTTCCACGTCGGCCAGGGTCCGAATCCCGCCGCCGAGTTGCACCGGAATACTCACGGCCTCCAGAATCGCCTCGATGGCCTCGCTGTTGATCGCGCGGCCGGCGACCGAGCCGTTGAGATCGACCACATGAAGCCAGCCGAAACCCGCGTCGGCCCAGGCCCGCGCCTGGGCGGCTGGCTCGGTGTTGAACACCGTCGCCGTCGCCAGGTCGCCGCGCACGACGCGAACGCACTGGCCGTCTTTGAGGTCGATTGCGGGGTAAAGGATCATGGCCGCCAATTCAAAAAGTTGCCGATCAGCCGGGCGCCTGCGCCCTGCGACTTCTCGGGGTGGAACTGAACCCCCGCGACATTGTCTCTCACAACGGCTGAAACGAAGACGCCGCCGTGATCGGTCTCGGCGGCGATGTCGGCCGCGTTACCCGGGTAAAGCGCGAAGGAGTGGGTGAAGTACATATGAACGCCTGCGGTTAGGCCATCGAACAACGGCGTGTTCAGGGCGCCTTCCAGGGCGTTCCAGCCCATATGCGGGATTTTTATGCCGGGCCGACCCGGCTCGAGCACGCGCACCTCGCCGGAGATCCAATCGAGGCCCGGCGTCAAGCCGAACTCCAGGCCGCGCGTGGCGAGAAGCTGCATGCCCACGCACACGCCGAGGAAGGGCGCGCCGCGTCGGACAACGGCCTCCGTCATGGCTTCCACCACGCCGGAACGGGCGTCGAGTGCGGCGCGGCAAGCTGCGAAGGCCCCGACGCCGGGCAGGACCAGCCTGTCGGCGCGGGCGATGACATCGGGATCGTCGGTCGTGACAACCTGTGTTGAAACCGACAGTCCCAGCGCTGCTTTGCGCAGGGCCTTGTCCGCCGATGGCAGGTTGCCCGATCCATAGTCGATCAGGGCGACGGTCTGCATTCAGGATTTCCTATAGAACGCCCTTGGTGGACGGCGCCTGACCCAGCGTCTTGGGATCGATTTCGACGGCGTCACGGAGCGCACGCGCCAGCGCCTTGAAGCCGCTCTCGGCGATATGGTGAGAGTTTTCCCCGTAGAGCGTCTCGAGATGGACGCACGCCCCGACGTTCATGGCGAAGGCGTGGTGGAACTCCTTGAACAGTTCGGTGTCCATGGTTCCGACCTTCGGCGTCCGATATTTCACGCGCCAGACCAGATAGGGCCGGTTCGACAAGTCCACCGCACACCGCGTCAGGGTCTCGTCCATGGGCACATAGGCGTGACCGAACCGGCGGACGCCCTTGAAACCGTCCAGAGCCGCATTGAACGCCTGCCCGATCACGATGCCCGTATCCTCGACCGTGTG
The DNA here is from genome assembly GCA_903872075.1 of uncultured Caulobacteraceae bacterium. Lineage (GTDB taxonomy): Bacteria > Pseudomonadota > Alphaproteobacteria > Caulobacterales > Caulobacteraceae > Acaudatibacter > Acaudatibacter aquilonius. The sequence continues at coordinate 78,688 of CAIQJF010000025.1, forward strand.
GTGCATGTCGATGTGGAGGTCGCCTTGCGCCTCGACCGTCAGATCGAAGCCGCCGTGCCGCGCGAAGCTGTCGAGCATGTGGTCGAAAAAGCCGATGCCGGTCGAGACGCGCGCCTGGCCGGACCCGTCGAGATCGAGGCGAACCTTGATCCGGGTTTCCTTCGTGTCACGTGAAAGTTCAGCTGTCCGGTTCATGACAGGTTCAATCCCCGCGTTGCGGCCAGGTCACGCAAAGAGACTTCCGGGCGCGGACCGTAGTGGCTGATCACTTCGGCTGCCGCAAGCGAGCCCAGCCGGCCGCAGACATCGAGCGAGCGATTCTGCGCCAGCCCGAGCAGGAAACCCGCAGCGTATTGATCGCCGGCGCCGGTAGAGTCGACGACTCGGTGAATGGGCTCTGCCGCGATGGCATGTGTCGCCGGCCCGCTGAGGACGATCGAGCCGGCGGAGCCCCGGGTAACCGCGGCGATATCCACCCGCCCGCGGATGGCGGCGACAGCCTCGTCGAAGCTCGAGGTCTCGAACAGGGCCGTGATCTCACTCTCATTGGCCAGAAGGATGTCGACCTGCGTTTCGATAAAGCCCAGCAGCGCGTGGCGGTGGCGCTCCACGACGAAGGAATCGGAGAGGGTCAGGGCGATCTTGCGGCCCGCGCCCCGGGCGAGACCGGCCGCCTTTGCGAAGGCCCGCCGAGCCTCCTCGGGGTCGAAGAGATAGCCTTCAAGGAACACCACCTGTGCGCCTTCCACCAGATCGGCGGACACGTCGGCCGGCGTCAGTTCCACGCACGCGCCCAGGTAGGTGCACATCGTGCGTTGCCCATCCGGTGTGACGTTGATCAGGCAGCGCGCGGTCGCTGGGCCGCCGGACAGGGGCAGCGTGTCGAAATGGGCGCCGCCGGCGCGGATATCGTGGGTGTAGATCGCTCCAAGCTGATCGTCAGCCACCTTGCCGATATAGGCGGCGCGTCCGCCGAAGCTGCCAACGCCGGCGACGGTGTTCGCCGCTGAGCCGCCCGAAGCCTCAAGCCCGCTGGCCATGCGCCCATAGAGGTCGCGGGCACGCTCGGCGTCGATCAGCACCATGGAGCCTTTTGGAAGCCCCTCGCGCTCGAGGAAGGCCTCATCGGCGGGTGCGATCACATCGACAATCGCGTTCCCGATCGCCGTGACATCATAAAGGGCGTTCATCAGAGCTCCGGGGCCGTCTGGACGGGCGACCTACATCAAGACAGCCTTCCTGACGAGCCCCGGGCGCGTCAGGCGCCGAGGAACAGCTCCCGGGACGGGCACAGATCCGCCAGCAGACAGCTCTCGCACCTGGGCTTGCGCGCGACGCAGGCATAGCGACCGTGAAGAATCAGCCAATGGTGTGCACGGGTCAGGCCGTCCCGCGGCGTGATGCGCATGAGGTCGGCTTCGACCTGATCGGGCGTCTTGGCTTTCGACAGGCCCAGCCGGTGCGCGACCCGGAACACGTGGGTGTCGACGGCGATGGCCGGCTCAACGCCCAGTTCGTTGAGCACGACGCTGGCCGTCTTTCGGCCCACGCCGGGCAGCGCCTGCAACGCCGCCCGATCAAGCGGAACCTTGCCCCCGTGCTGGTCCAGCAGGATTTTGGACAAGGCGATGACGTTCCTGGCCTTGGTGTTGAACAGGCCGATGGAGGAGATGTACCCCGCCACGCCGGCCTCGCCGAGCGCCAGCATTTTCTCCGGCGTGTCGGCGACCTTGTAAAGTTCGGCCGTCGCCTTGTTCACTGAAACGTCGGTCGCCTGCGCCGACAGGACGACAGCCACCAGCAGAGTGAAGGGTGTGGCGTAGGTAAGTTCGGTCCGCGGATCGGGCATGCTGGCCTCGAGACGGGCGAACATGGCGGCGATGCGCTGACGTTCCTTCGGCGGTGGCGGGCTTTGAGGCATGGCCTGACCATGGCGCGGCGCGGCCGTCTCGCCAAGCCGCCGGCAACCGCTTATTTTGCCGCCGAATGGATGGCCCCTTGTTCATGGACGCGGTGATCACGCCGCACCGATCCCTCTCCCAGAAGGGTTTCATCGTTCTCATCAGCGTGCTCACCGCCATCAATGCGTCCACGGCGGCGATCTTCCTGTTCATGGGGGCCGGGCCCGTGCCGCTTTTCCTCGGTCTCGATCTTGCTGCGGTAGTCATCGCCTTCATGGCCAGCAATCGCGCCGCCGCCAACCGCGAGCGGATTCAGGTGACGGCCGCCGAGGTCCGGGTTGTCCACGAGTCTCCGCGCGGCTCCCAGACCATCTGGGTCTCGCCCACCGCGTTTACGCAGGTGGCGCTGCGGGGCGACGCGGGTGATGAAGACGATCTCCACCTGCGGCTGTCGGATCGTGAGCTTCGCGTGGCCCGAGCGCTCAGCCGGCCGGAGCGGCTCGCGTTCGCCAAGGCCCTGGACCGGGCGATCTGGCGCGCCCGCACCGGCCGTCGGGGCGAATAAACGGTCCCGTCCCGTTCCGCCTAGAGGATATATCGGGACAGGTCGGCGTTGCGGGCCAGATCGCCCACAAGCCGGCGGACATCCTCCGCATCGATCGTGACAGTGTCGCCGGAGCGGTCCGCGGCGGCGAAGCTTATTTCCTCGACCACCTTTTCCAGCACGGTCTGAAGTCGGCGCGCGCCAATGTTTTCCACCGCGCCGTTTACCGCCACGGCGGCGTCCGCCAGGGCGTCGAGAGCGGCATCGGTGAATGCCAGGGTGACGCCCTCGGTGGCGAGCAGGGCCTGGTGCTGTCGGATCAGATTGGCTTCCGGCTCCGTCAGAATTCGCCGGAGATCATCGCGCGTCAGGGCCTTGAGCTCTACCCGGATCGGCAGTCGGCCCTGGAGTTCCGGCAGAAGATCCGACGGCTTGGCTACATGGAATGCGCCCGAGGCGATGAACAGGATGTGGTCTGTCTTCACCGGCCCGTACTTCGTCGAGACGGTCGTGCCTTCGATGAGCGGCAACAGGTCCCGTTGCACGCCTTCCCGCGAGACATCCGCACCGGCGCGCTCGGCGCGGGAGGCGACCTTGTCGATCTCGTCGATGAACACGATGCCGGCGTTCTGGGCCAGATCCAGCGCCTCCGCGGTCACCGCATCGTCGTCGAGCAGCTTGTCGCTTTCCTCCGCGATCAGGGGGCCCCAGGCGCCCGTGACGGTCGTCTTGTGGGCCTTGCGCTTGCTCCCGAAGGCCTTGCCCATGAGGTCCGACAGATTGAGCATATTCATCGAGGCGCCCGGCTGGCCGGGAATCTCGAAACCCTGAACGCCAGGACCGGCGTCGGGCAGGTTCAGCTCGACCTCCTTGTCGTCCAATTCGCCCGCGCGCAGTTTCTTGCGGAACGACTCCCGTGTGGCGGGCTGGGCGTGCGCGCCCACCAGCGCGTCCAGTAAGCGCTCTTCGGCGGCGGCCTCGGCCTTGGCCTTCACGGCGCCGCGCCGCTTCTCGCGCACCATGCCCAAGGCGTTTTCCACAAGATCCCGGACGATCTGATCCACGTCCCGTCCGACGTAGCCCACCTCCGTGAATTTGGTGGCCTCGACCTTCAGGAACGGTGACTGAGCCAGTCGCGCGAGGCGACGGGCGATCTCCGTCTTCCCGACGCCCGTGGGGCCGATCATCAAGATGTTCTTGGGCGTCACTTCATCGATCAGGTCGGCCGACAGCCGCCGTCGGCGCCAGCGGTTGCGCAGGGCGATGGCGACGGCCTTCTTGGCCTCCGGATGTCCGACAACGAACCGATCAAGCTCGGAAACGATTTCGCGGGGGGTGAATTCGGTCATCTGCGCCTCAGACCGTTTCCACGGTCAGGCTGGTGTTGGTGTAGACGCAGATCTCGGCCGCGATCCCCATGGCGCGCCGGGCGATCTCTTCGGCCGTCAGGTCGAAATCGATGAGCGCGCGCGCCGCCGCCAGGGCGAACGAGCCGCCCGACCCGATCGCGGCGACGCCAAACTCGGGTTCAAGCACATCGCCGACACCGGAGAGCGTGTAGATGCCGTTGGCGTCGGCGGCGATGAGCATCGCCTCGAGGCGGCGCAGATATCTGTCCGTCCGCCAGTCCTTGGCCAGGTCGACGCAGGCGCGCGCAAGCTGTTCGGGATATTGTTCGAGCTTGCTCTCCAGGCGTTCGATCAGGGTGAAGGCGTCCGCCGTGGCGCCGGCGAAGCCCGCGACCACCTTGCCGCCGGCCAGGCGACGCACCTTGCGGGCGTTGCCCTTGACCACGGTCTGCCCCATGGAAACCTGTCCGTCGCCGGCGATCACGGTGGATCCGCCTTTGCGCACGGCGAGAATGGTGGTCCCGTGCCAGTCGGGAAAGGCGGCGCCTGTCTGCATCGACGGGATGTGGCGGCGCGAAAGGTGTGGGTCAAGGCGCATGCAGTTTTCCGATGATGAGGTCGAGCGCTACGCACGGCATCTGGTCCTGCGGGAAATCGGCGGTCCGGGCCAGCAGGCGCTCAAGCGGGCCCGGGTGTTGCTCGTCGGGGCCGGCGGGCTTGGCGCGCCCGCGGCGCTTTATCTGGCGGCGGCCGGCGTGGGTCACATCGCCCTGGCCGACCCGGACATTGTCAGCCTGTCGAACCTGCAGCGCCAGGTCCTCTACGGCGTAGCTGATCTCGAGGCCTCGAAGGTCGAGACGGCCGCGCGCCGGCTTGGCGCGCTCAACCCTCATGTGACCATAGACCCCCTTCCGCTACGCCTGGATTCCGGAAACGCCGCCGGTCTGGTCGGCGCCTACGACCTGGTGCTGGACGGCACGGACGATTTCGTCACCCGGTTCGCGGTGAACGCGGCCTGCGTGCAGACTGGACGAACCCTGGTGAGCGGCGCGATCGGACGTTGGACCGGCCAGGTGGGGGTCTTTGCCGGCCGGCCTTGCTATCGGTGCCTGGTGCCGGATGTCCCGCCCGACGCAGAGACTTGCGCGGCCGTGGGTGTGGTGGGGGCCCTGGCGGGGGTGATCGGGTCGATGATGGCCCTTGAGGCCGTGAAAGTGATCACTGGCGCGGGTGAGGCTTTGACCGGCCGGCTGCTGATCTATGATGGCCTGGCCGGCGAGGCGCGGACAGTGCGCCTGGGGCCCGACCCGGATTGCCCCGTATGCGGCGTCGCCGCTTGAGGGGATCAGAGCATGGAGGGAATCACCCGGTCGGGCGGCCTGTGGCCATCCATCCAGGCGCGAATATTGATGATCACCTTCTCGCCCATGTCCGTCCGGCCTTCGATGGTCGCCGAGCTCATGTGCGGCAGCAGAACGACGTTAGGAAGCTTCAGGAGCTTGGGATTAACCGTCGGTTCATGCTCATAGACGTCCAATCCGGCTCCGGCGATCTCGCGACGCTGGAGCATCCCGGCGAGGGCCGCCTCGTCGATGATCTCGCCCCGGGCGGTGTTGATCACCAGGGCGTGGGGTTGCAGCAGTTTCAGGCGGCGGGCGGAAAGAAGATGGTAGGTCGCCGGCGTATGGGGGCAGTTCACCGAGACCACATCCATCCGGGCCAGCATCTGATCGAGGCTCTCCCAATAGGTCGCCTCCAGCTCATCGGCGATCCGGGGGCTGACAGGTTTGCGGTTGTGATAGTGGATCGCCAGACCGAAGGCCCGGGCGCGTTTGGCGAGGGCCTGGCCGATTCGGCCCATGCCGACAATTCCAAGGCGCTTGCCCCTGAGGCGGCGGCCCAGCATCCAGGTGGGCGTCCAGCCGTGGAACTCGCCGGCCTGGACGATATTGGCGCCCTCGACCATGCGCCGCGCGGCGGCCATGATCAGGCCCATGGTCAGGTCGGCGGTGTCTTCGGTCAGCACGCCCGGGGTGTTGGTGACGGTGATGCCCCGCGCCGTGGCGCCGGTCACGTCGATATGGTCCACGCCCACCCCGAAATTGGCGATCAGTTTCAGGCGGTCACCCGCCTGGGCGATCAGGTTCGCGTCGACCCGGTCGGTGATGGTGCACGCGAGAACGTCCGCGCGCTGCATGGCCGCGGCGAGGGCCTCGACGTCCATGGGCGTATCGTTGAGATTGAGCTCGGTGTCGAACAGTTCGCGCATGCGGGTCTCCACCGCATCGGGGAGCTTGCGCGTGACAACGACTTTCGGCTTGCGAGGGGCCATGGGCGGGTCTGACAGGCAGTTACGTGGACGCGACGGTCGCGTCGCTCTTCCTACCAAAACGGGTTCGGCCGGCCAAGCAAGCGAGAACTGCCGGCGGGCAATCCCGCCGACGGCCATGCTGGCCTTGGCGGCGATCGCTCTGGCGTCCTGCGGCGGGCACGGCGGCGAGGGCAAGGACTGTCCGCCGGCGGCGCATATATCGGTCGTCTCGGGTTTCTGCGTGCCGCGGTACGTCAGCCTCAAGCGCGACAAGGTCTATGCGCGAAAAGGGCCGGGGGTGGACTACCCGGCGCTCTGGATCTACCGGGCCAAAGGGTTGCCCGTGCAGGTGGTGGCCGAAACCCTGGACTGGCGGCGTGTGTGTGACCCGCTTGGCGGCGCAGTCTGGGTGCACAGATCGATGGTCGATGGCCGCCGCACGGTTCAGGCGCGAGGCCCCGGCCCGGCGCCCTTGTTGCGGTCCGCGAAAGCCGGGGCCGCCCCGGAAGGGCTGCTGGCGGCCCGCGCGCTTGCGAGTCTCGACCGCTGCAACGGCGCGTGGTGCCGGGTCGCGGTGGCGGGCGTGAAGGGCTGGACGCCGGCGGTGGGAATCTGGGGCGTGGCGCCGGAGGCGCAATGTCGTTGAGGCGGGAGCGGGCGTCGTGCTAACCGCTAGGATATGAACGCGACCCCCAAGACCCGGTTCGACCACGAAGATCTGCTGGCCTGCGCGCGAGGCGAGATGTTCGGCCCCGGAAACGCCCAGCTTCCGGCCCCGCCGATGCTGATGTTTGACCGGATCACAGACATCAGCGCCAAGGGCGGCGCCTACGGAAAGGGTCAGGTTACCGCCGAACTCGATATCCGGCGCGATCTCTGGTTCTTCGATTGTCACTTCATTGGGGATCCTGTGATGCCGGGCTGCCTTGGCCTGGACGCCATGTGGCAACTGGTCGGTTTCTTTCTCGGCTGGTCCGGCGCGCCGGGTCGCGGGCGGGCGCTGGGGGTCGGCGAGGTGAAATTCAGTGGCCAGGTGACGCCAAAGGTGTCGAATTTGGTCTACCGCATCGATTTCAAGCGTGTGATCCTGCGAAAATTAGTGATGGGCGTCGCCGACGGGGTTCTCGAAGCGGACGGAAAACCCATCTACGAGGCGAAAGATCTCAAGGTCGGCCTGTTCAACGCCGCCGACCTGGCTTGACGGGAAGAGGAAGCGGACATGCGGCGAGTCGCCGTCACCGGCATGGGCGTCATCTCCTCCATCGGCGCTAACGCCGGAGAGGTTGTGTCGTCCCTGAGAGACGCGCGGGCCGGCGTCACAGCCGCGTCGAAATACGCGGAAATGGGCTTCAAATGTCAGGTGCATGCTGATCCGGCGGTTGCCTGGGAAACGCTGGTCGACAGGCGCGCCGCCCGATTCCTGTCCGAGGGCACGGCCTACGCCCACTTGGCCATGGAACAGGCCATCGCCGATTCCGGCCTCACGCCCGATGAAGTGTCCAATGATCTGACCGGCCTGATCGTCGGATCCGGCGGCCCCTCCACGCGCGCGATTGTCGAGGCGGCCGACACGGCCCGCAGCCGGGGCGTCAAGCGGATCGGCCCCTTCGCGGTGCCCAAGGCGATGAGTTCCGGGCCGTCGGCGACCCTTTCGACCTGGTTCAAGATCCGCGGCATCAACTATTCCATCGCCTCAGCCTGCGCCACGTCCACCCATTGCATCGGCGCGGCCTACGAACAGATTCGCCTGGGCAATCAGGATGTGATGTTCGCCGGAGGGTGCGAGGAGCTTGATTGGACCCTCTCGTCGCTGTTTGACGCCATGGGGGCCATGTCTTCCGGCTTCAACGAGACCCCCGCCCGGGCCAGCCGCCCCTACGACGTCGACCGCGATGGTTTCGTCATCGCCGGCGGCGCCGGAATGCTGGTCCTTGAAGACTATGAGCGCGCGGTGGCGCGCGGCGCGAGAATCCATGCCGAGATCGTGGGTTACGCGGCGAACTCCGACGGTCATGACATGGTTGCGCCCTCAGGCGAGGGCGCGGCGCGGTGCATGCGCCTGGCCATGCGGGGCGCCGGCAACCGGCGAATCGATTATCTCAATCCGCACGGCACCGGCACGCCCGTGGGAGACCTCAAGGAGATGGGGGCGGTTCGGGAGGTGTTTGGCGACACGGCCCCGCTGATCTCCTCCACCAAGGCGCTGACCGGCCACAGCCTTGGCGCGGCCGGCGCCCAGGAGGCCATTTACTGCCTGCTGATGATGCAGGAGGGCTTCGTCGCGGAAAGCGCCAATATCGATAATCTCGATCCGGCCTTCGAGGGTCTTCCTATCGTTCGCGAGCGGTTGGAACGGCCCTTGGAAACGGTGATGTCGAACAGCTTCGGCTTCGGCGGCACCAATGGTTGTCTGGTGATGACCCGCGCCACCTGACCGGTGACGCGACGGCCTTGCGTCGTCGATACCTGTCAAAACCGCGTGCGCCTCTGAATTTTCGGCGAACTTGCTTATTTTCGCCCGCGCGAAAACCGAACGCCCCGCGCAAAAAAGTCCGGCGTCATGGTTTTCATCGCTTGCGCTTTTTTCTGACTTTGATACTCGTTTGCGCAATCGCCCAGAGTGGCGGTTTTCATGGGAGGGATCGCCATGTCGCGCGAGCGACGCACATCATTGTCTATGACCACTGGCGCGGTGATGCTCACCGCGGCCTTTGCGATCTTCGCGGCCGACATACCTGCGGCCCACGCCCAGGTGGCCGAAGTGGTCGTGACCGCGCGTAAGCGCGAGGAAAACGTCCAGAACATCCCGATCGCCGTGACCGCGATCACCGGCAAACAGGTTGAGCAGTTCAACCTCACCAATGTCGAGGATGTCGCCCAGCGCACCCCGCAGCTGATCATTTCCCGCGGGTCGAGCGGCAGCGGCGCCGACATCACCATGCGCGGCATCGGCGCGCCCAGCCAGAACATCGGCATCGAGCAGTCCGTCGCCGTGAACATCGACGGCGTCTACTACGGCCAGGGCCGGGCCATCGATGAAGGCGTGTTCGACGTCAGCGGTGTCCAGGTGATGAAGGGGCCGCAGGCGCTGTTCTATGGGAAGAACGCCACGGCCGGCGCCCTCGCCGTCCAGACCAACGATCCCGGCTCCAAGCCGGAAGCCAGCCTGACCGCTGGCTATCAGTTCGAGGCCCAGGAAGCCTATGTTCAAGGTTTCGTGTCAGGCCCCGTGACCGAGAAGTTCGGCCTGCGTCTGGCCTTCAGCTACCATGACCAGAGCCAGGGCTATCTGAAGAACACCGCCACGGCCCTACCCTACAACACCTTCGATACCGCGACCTTCACGCCGCACTCGACCCCGACCTCGACCCCGCCGTCCTATCTCGGGCAGACCAAGGACGCCCTGGTTCGCCTCACCGCCAAGTGGCGGCCGACCGATCGCTGGACCTTTACGGCGAAGGGCACGTTCGACGACCATCACAGCAACAACAACGTCGACAACGGCGTGATTGTCTACTGCCCCCTCGGCTATCCCCAGTCGGAAGGCGGCCTGCCCGCCGCCAGCCGGTCCACGTGCGGACCGCAATGGGCCGCGCCGCAACCGGGCCTGCCTCTGGTGATCGCCAACACTCCCGGCTCGCTTGAGGGCAAGGAAGGCGGCAAGGATTTCGAGCACTATCGCGACGGAAACATCTATCTGAAGATCAACTACACCGGGGAGAACTTCACGTTCACCTCGACCAATGGCTATCAGACCCTGTCGAACGACTGGGCCGACAATCAGAATTTCACCAAAGCGACCGGTGTTTACGCCGGTGAGCATTTCGACTGGCAACAGTTCTCCACCGAGGAGCGGGTGACGACGTCGTTCCACGCCCCGATCAACTTCGCGGGTGGCGTCTACTTCCAGACCACCTCCCTGAATTTCCAGCAGAATGTCGACTTCGCCGGCGCCCAGAACAGCGCCGCGCCCGCAATCGACCAGTATGTGGCCTACAACAAGCTGGCCCACACCAAGGGCGACACCTACGCTGTCTTCGGCCAGGGGATCTGGGACATCATCCCCACCGTCGAACTGACCGCCGGGGCGCGCTACACCCACGAGACCAAGACCTCGTTCTTCCGCCAGCCCTATGTCTGGCCGGCCGTCTACGGCCTGTTCATCCAGTACAATCCCGCCAACCCCACCTCGGGCGGCGGCATCTGTAATTGCAATCAGGTTCTCGGCGACCAGTCCTTCGACAACGTTTCGCCGGAAGTGACCCTGACCTGGAAGCCGACCAAGGACCTCACCCTCTACGGGGCCTATAAGACGGGCTACAAATCGGGCGGCTTCTCCGACTCCGCCATCCTCAGCACCGGCACCCTGCCGGGCGACCTTCAGTTCAAGCCTGAAACCTCCGAAGGCTTCGAATTCGGCGTGAAATCCACCTGGCTCGATCGCCAGCTGCGGATCAACGTCGACGTGTTCGACTTCCTCTACTCCAACCTGCAGGTCGACTTCTTCAACACCCCAACCTTCAACTACGTGACCCTCAACGCGGCCAGCGCCCGCACCTACGGCGTCGAATACAACATCGAGTTCGCGCCAAAGACGGTCCCCGGCCTCGTGCTCTATGCCGACGGCGCCTACAACGAGTCGCACTATGGCCAGTTCACGTCGCCTTGCTCGCCTGCGGGCCTGACCTACGAGCAGGGCTGCAACACCCTGCGGGTGGTGAACCCTGCTTCGGGCGCCTACACCTTCTCCCCCAATTGCGGCAACGGCGGGGGGCAGGCGAACTGCAACTTCATGAATGTCGACGGGCGGCCTACCGCTCTGTCGCCGAAGTGGACCGCAGTGATCGGCGCCGACTATGATCACCAGATCAGTTCGACGTTGAAGCTCGGCCTGGCGGCCGACATCCGCATCAGCAGCGACTATGCGACCAACTCGTTCCCCAGCGACGTCACCCTGGCGATCGACCACCAGAATGCCTACGCCATGCTCGACGCCGTCATCTCGCTGGGCAGCGTGAACAACCACTGGCAGGTTTCGGTCATCGGCAAGAACCTGACGAATGAGTTCGTGAAGCTGGGCGAAGGCGGCCTGCCGCTCTCCGGCGGCACGGCCGGCTGCAAGACCTCGGTCTGCGGCGCGCAGTTGATCTCCGACCAGAACGCGATCGTGCAGAACCCCCGCACGGTGGCGATCCAGCTGAAATACACCTACTGAGCCGCGACGAGGCGCGGACCCCGGGCATAGAAACCGGGGCCAGTCCGCCTCACAAAAAGATCGCGCTCGAAGACCCCGGCGGCTCAACCGCCGGGGTTTCTTGTCTCTGGATGATCTTTGCGTCCTACCAGGCGTCGACGAAACGGCGGCGCGGCGAATGGCGCGGCCGGGCGCTCTTCAGGCCCTGGACGATCCACTTGCGAGTGTCGGCCGGGTCGATCACGGCGTCGATCTCAAGTGTCGCGGCGACATTGACGGCCTTCCCGCGCGAATAGAGGCCAGCCAGAAGCTTGTCGAAGAGCGCTTGCTTCGCCGCGGGGTCGGTTTCGGCTTCCAGTTCGCGGCGGTAGCCGAGGCGTACGGCCCCTTCCAGACCCATCCCGCCGAATTCGCCTGTAGGCCAGGCGGCGCAGAAGAACGGCGCCAGGGTGGAGCCGCCCGTCATCGCCTGGGCCCCCAGCCCATAGGCCTTGCGCAGCACGATCGAGAACATGGGCGTACCCAGCCGCGCGGCGTTGATGAACAGCCGCGAGGTCTTGCGCACCGCGGCGGCGGCCTCGCTGTCGGGTCCGACCATGAAGCCGGGGGTGTCGACGAGGGAGAGCACCGGCAGGTCGAAGGCATCGCAGAGCTGGAACAGGCGTGAGCCCTTGTCGGCGCCGTCGCAGTCCACCGCCCCGCCGAGATGGCGGGGATCATTGGCGATCAGGCCCATGGGCCGGCCTTCCATGCGGATGAAGCCGGTGATCAGGCCCGGTGCGAAATTCGGACGGAGTTCGAGGAACGAGCCCGCGTCGACCAGCGTCTCGATCACGTTCCGGACATCGTAGACCCGCAGGCGGTTTTCCGGGATTGCCCGGCGCAGGAGCCGCTGATCGGCGGCGGTCCAGTCGGAAACCGGTCCCTGGAAATAGGACAGGGTCTGTTTGGCGATCCGGGTCGCGTCCGCCTCGTCCTCGGCCAGGACATCGACCACGCCGTTGGCGGTCTGGACGTCCATCGGGCCGATGTCCTCCGGCGCGAACACCCCAAGGCCGCCGCCCTCGATCATGGCCGGGCCGCCCATGCCGATATTGGTCCCCTTGGTGCAGATCAGAATCTCGCACACGCCGGCAAAAGAGGCGTTGCCGGCGAAGCAGCGGCCGGACACGACGGCGATCTTGGGGACCTGGCCGGCCAGCTGGGCGAAAGCCTTGAAACTGGGGGTGGCGAGACCGGAGCTGCCAATCCCGTCGGTGTCCCCCGGGCGCCCGCCGCCGCCTTCGGCGAACCAGACCACGGGCAGATGTTCAGCCTCGACCAGCTCCAGAAGCCGGTCGGTCTTAAGGTGGTTCATCAGTCCCTGGGTGCCGGCCAGAACCGTGAAATCGTAGGAGAGGGCGGCGCAGCGGGCCTTGTCGGGCCCAAACAGGGCGCCGTTGACCGATCCGACGCCGCAGATGAGCCCGTCGGCGGGGCTCATCTTGAGCAGCTCCTCCGGGGTGCGCCGACGGCGCTGGGCGGCGACGGCGAACGAGCCATATTCGAGGAAGGTGCCGGGATCGAGCAGGTCGTCGATATTTTCCCGGGCGGTTCGCTGGTTGCGGCTGCGACGGCGCGCCACCGCCTCAGGCCGCGCCTCATCGAGAGTCACCCGCCAGCGTTCGAGCACCTCGGCCAGATCGGGCCGGATGGCGTCTAGGTCCACCTCCTCCTGGAGATCCTCGACCGCATCCGCGACGGCCTCCGGAATCAGGAAGACCAGCGGCTGGTCCTTGAGAACCACATCCCCAGCGGCGGCGCCTATGCGCGCCACGCGACCGCCGGCCGTCGCCTCGACGACGTGCTCCATTTTCATGGCTTCAAGGATGGCGAGGGTCTGTCCTGGGCGAACGAGGTCGCCCTCGGCGACGCCGAAGGATCCGACCGTCGCCTGCAGCGGCGCGCGCACCGAAACGGCTCCCTCCACCGCGAGTTCCTGCCCGCCCGCCACCGCGCCCGCCCCGCTCGTGTCGGCGGCGAATGCGCGGCTGGAGAGTCGGTCGGCCGCGGCTATCAGGGCCGGAGCCTCGCTCTCAACGAAGGTCGTCGTGGTCTCGCCGGCCAGAACTTCCGGCCGCGCCAGCAGGGCGCGGAGCGGACCGATCAGGGTCTGGGCGCCTTCGATCCGGAATTCCGAAAGGGCGCGATCCGTGCGGGCCGCCGCCTGAGCCAGGGTCGCGCCATGCACGATGACCTTGGCCAGCAAGGAGTCGTAGTTGGGGTTGGTCACATAGCCGGCGTAGCCATAGCCATCGACCCGAACGCCGGGTCCCGACGGGGGTTCATAGGCCGTCAGCCGCCCGCCGCTGGGCAGAACTGAACCGTCTGCCGCCAGGGTCTCGAGATTGACCCGGGCCTGGATGGCATAGCCTTGCGAGCGCGGCGTTTCCGTCAGACCGATCGCGGCGAGGGTGTCGCCGGCGGCCAGACGAATCTGGGCCTGGACCAGATCGATCCCCGTGACCGCCTCGGTGATGGTGTGCTCGACCTGCAGCCGGGCGTTGGCCTCGATGAAGAAGAAGTCTTCGCCTCCCGCCTCGAGCAGGAACTCGATGGTGCCCAGGGTGCGATAGCGGGCCGCCGCGGCCAGGTTGACCGCCGCCTCGAACAGCCGCGTCCGGACACCCTCTAAAAGGTTCGGCGCCGGCGCGATTTCGAGGATCTTCTGGTGGCGGCGTTGCAGCGAGCAGTCCCGCTCGCCGATGGCGAGAACCCCGGTCCTGTCGCCCGCGACCTGCACCTCGATGTGCCGGGCGTGCTCGATCAGACGTTCGGCGTAGACAAGGCCGACGCCAAACGCCGCCTGGGCCTCGCGTGACGCTGCGGCAAAGGCGTCGGGCAGTTCCTCGCGCGTGCGCACCGGCCGCATGCCCCGCCCCCCGCCGCCGGCCACGGCCTTGATCATCATGGCCGCGCCCCTGGGCAGGGTGTCGAAGAAGGCCGTCATTTCCGCGAGGTCGGCCGCCCCGTCGGTGCCGGTGATGACCGGGACGCCGGCGCGCACCGCCAGTCCCTTGGCCCGCGCCTTGTCGCCGAACAGTTCGAGGGCCTCGGGGGAGGGGCCGACGAAGGCAAGACCGGCCTGGGCGCAGGCCCGCGCAAAGTCGGCGTTCTCCGAGAGAAAACCATAGCCGGGGTGGATCGCGTCACAGTGCGCGGCCTTGGCGGCGGCGATCACCGCGGGAATGTCCAGATAGGCCTTCGCGCCGGCGGCGCCGAGCGGGACGGCCTGGTCCCCGGCCCGGACGTGGAGGGAGGCCGCGTCGTCGGTTGAGTAGAGGGTGGTGGAACGGAGGCCGAGGTCGGCGGCGGCGCGGGCGATGCGGATGGCGATCTCGCCACGGTTGGCGATCAGCAGATTCTGGAAAGGCATGGGTTTTCGGGGCGTCCTCGAGCGGCTCTTCGGCGGTTTGACTCACCATAGAGTCCCCGAATTCCGGCCGCCATGCGCAAACGACCGAAAGTCCGGGGCGGCTCAGCCCGTCACGATCGTCCCCGCTTCGGCGGCGATAGTCGACGCTTCCGGCCGGGCGACCCCGAGGCCGGTCAGCAGAAGCGCGATCACATCGGCGGCCAGCCGTGCGGCCTGCGGGGCGGAGAGACTCCTCTCGACTGTGGTCGAGAGGAGAATCTGGCAGAGTCCGATGACATAGACCGCCGCCGCCTCCTGATCCGGACACCCGAAGCGGCCGCTGGCGCATCCGTCGGCAATATCGGTCCGTAAGGCTGTATTGAGCGGATGATCCGTCTGCAACGCCCGGGCGTGGCCTCGCAACATCACGCGGGCCGCGCGGCCATCCGTCAGCGCGAAGCGCACGAACGTGCCGATCGCACGCGCCATGCGCGCCGCCGGGTCGCTGATCCCGGTGTTCGTGGCGGTGGCGTCGATCTCCACCTTCTGACGGATCTCCGCCGCGACCGCCGCCGCGAAGGTGTCCTTATCCGCGAAATGATTGAAGAAGCTGCCTTTCGCCACGCCGGCGCGGTCGATGATGTCGTTGACCGGGATTGCGTCGATGGACCGGTCCGCCAGCAGTTCAGCCCCGGCGGCGAGAAGCGCGGCCCGGGTCTTCAGGCGGCGCGGTTCCTGTCGGCTGGCTGGTCTGAGATTCATGGACACCCTCGGAGCGCTAGGCGCTTGCGCCTGGTCAGGCAATATGACAAACATGACCAAATGGTCAAGTTAAGGGAAGAGCCATGAGTATGATCAGGATCGCGGACATCGCCTATGTCCGCTTCACCGCGCCGGACCTTGGCGCCATGGCGGCCTTTCTCGCGGACTTCGGCCTCACGGCCGAGATCTGGTCCGACGGCGCGCTCTACGCCCGGGGCGCCGGCCCGGCGCCTTTCGTTCACGCCACCGCCCTCGGTGAGCCCGGATTCGCCGCCCTGGGGCTCCGCGCCGACAGCCTGGCGGACCTCGACGTGCTGGCGGCGGCGGAGGGTGTGACGGTGGAGGATTTGCGGAGCCCCGGCGGCGGCCGGGTGGCGCGCCTGCGGGATCCGGATGGACGTCTGGTGGAGGTCGTCGCGGGTCAGACCCTGGTTGACCCGGCGCCTGTTCCCGGCGATCCGCCGCGCAACACCGCTACCGTCCGCCCGCGCCGGCGGGCGCCGGTCAGGCTGGCCGCGGGCCCTTCGCGGGTCGTCCGGCTCGGCCACGCCGTCCTGGATGTGTCGGACTATCGGACCCTGGGCGCCTGGTACGCCGATCGTTTCGGTCTGATCGTCAGCGACGAGATTGAGGTCGCGCCGGGCGCGCCGATCGGCGCCTTCTTCCGGTGCGACCGGGGCGATGACCTCACGGACCATCACACCCTGTTCCTGCTGCAGTCGCCCCGCGGCCCCGGCTTTAATCATGCGGCCTTCGAGGTCGCCAATGTGGACGATCTGATGCGTGGCCACAGCCATCTGAAGACCGCCGGACGAACGCCGGCCTGGGGCGTCGGCCGTCATATCCTCGGCAGCCAGGTCTTCGACTACTGGAAGGATCCCTGGGGGCATGAACTGGAGCATTGGACGGACGGCGATCTGTTCACCGCCGCGGACGGCTCCAACACAGCCGATATGGCGACCTTGCTGGGGGTCCAGTGGGGCCCGCTGCACCCGATGATGGCCGCCGCCCAGGAGCGTCGCTTATGAAACTCGCCATGTATGACGCCGGCGCCGGCCCGCGGGTCGGGGTCGTGAACGACGGCCGCGTGACCGACGCAGGCTGGGCAGGCTCCATGATCGCGCTGATCTCTGAGTGGGACCGCCGCCGGCCGGAGGTCGAGGCGCGGCTTCAGGACGCGCCGGCCATCCCCCTCGCTGCGGTTCGTTTGCTGCCGCCCGTGGCGCGGCCGGGCAAGATCTTCGCCATAGGCCTGAACTACGCCGACCACATCGCCGAGAGTCACATGGAGACGCCGGTCCATCAGGTGTGGTTCACCAAGGCCGTGACCTCGGTCAACGGCCCCTTCGATCCGGTGCTGATCGCGCGCGGCGCCCCCTTCGTGGACTATGAGGCCGAGCTGGTGGCGATCATCGGCCGGGGCGGCAAGCACATCGCCAAGGCGGACGCCGCGGCCCACGTCTTCGGCTATTGCGTCGGCAACGACGTGACCGAGCGGGTCTGGCAGCATCGCAGCGGCCAGTGGTCCCTGGGCAAGTCCTTCGACACCCATGCGCCCATCGGCCCCTGGATCACTACCGCCGACGAGGTCGCCGATCCTCACGCCCTGGCGATCGCGTGCCAGGTGAACGGCGAGACGCGCCAGGACTCCAATACCCGCCACCTTGTGTTCGATGTGTTCGACCAGATCGCCCACCTGTCCCAGGCCATGACTCTGGAGCCGGGCGATCTGATCTTCACCGGCACGCCCGGCGGCATCGGCGCGGCCATGGAGCCACGGCGGTTTCTTCAAGCCGGCGATGTGGTCCGCTGCGACATCGAAGGGCTCGGTCACATCGAAAACACTCTGGCGGCGGAGGCCTGATCATGTCCCACACCGTCGACTGCGATGTCCTGGTGGTCGGCGCTGGGCCGGTCGGGGTGACCCTGGCGGCGCTGCTGGCCGGGGAGGGCGTCAGCGTCCTGGCCGCCGAGCAGGCTGCCGAAATCTATCCCCTGCCCCGGGCCGCCCATATCGATCATGAGATCGTGCGGGTGTTCCAGGCCATTGGCGCCGCCGAGCCGGTCCTGGCGGCGGCCAAGGCGGCGGGCCGCTACGACTTTCTCACCGCCGCCGGCGAGACCCTGCTGAGTTTCGATTCCACCCAGGCGCGGTCGCCGTCGGGCTGGCCGGCCTCCAACATGATCCATCAGCCGTCGGTGGAGGCGGCTCTGCGTGCGGCCCTCGCCAGGTCCGCGCCGGGCGCCCTGCGATCGGGCTGGGCCCTTCTGGGTCTCGACGCCGCCGCCGACGGTGTGGTCGCCCGCTTCGCCACCCCCGAAGGTGAGCGGACCGTCCGGGCCCGCTACCTCGTGGGCTGTGACGGCGCCCGCAGCACCGTCCGTGACCTGAGCGGCATCGCACTTGAGGATCTGAAGTTCGACGAACCGTGGCTGGTCATCGACACCATCGTCCACGATCCGGCCCGCCTGCCTGATCGCAATCTTCAGATCTGCGATCCCCGCCGCCCCACCACGTGCGTCCTGATGGGGGCCGGCCGGCATCGCTGGGAGTTCATGATGCTTCCGGGTGAAACCCCTGAACAGGTGAGCGAGCCAGCCTTCATCGCCGAACTGCTGAAGCCCTGGGACGTGGAGGGCGCCGTCACCCTGGAGCGCGCGGCGGTCTATCGCTTCCACGCCCTCGTCGCGCAAACCTGGCGGCGGGGGCGGGTCTTGCTGGCCGGAGACGCCGCCCATCAGACCCCGCCGTTCGCGGGCCAGGGCCTCTGCGCCGGGGTGCGGGACGCCGCCAACCTGGCCTGGAAGTTGGGCGCCGTCCTCCGCGGGGCGGCGGCCGAGAGCCTGCTCGACACCTACCAGACCGAGCGCGAACCGCATGTGCGGGCCTTCATCGATCTGGCCCTGATGATGGGCCGCACGGTCTGCATTACCGACCCCGACGCCGCCGCGGCGCGGGACGCGGCCATGCTGGCCCAGCGCGCATCCGGTCAGGCGCAGGGTCCAGGCCTCGGCGGACCGGCCCTGGCGGGGGGATGTCTGCTGGAGGGAACGCCCGGCGCGGGGGAGTTCTTCCCGCAACCCTGGGGCCCAGGCGGCGAACGGCTGGACGAGACGGCGGGTCCCGGGGCGTGGTTGATCGGGCGAGGCGTCGACCCCGCTGGCGGCCCGCCTGGCGTGGCCGTCCTGGATCTCGATCAACCTCATTTGCAACCGTTCGCCGCCGATCTGTCCCGCTGGCTGGAGCGGCATGGCGCCGCGGCCGTTCTGGTCCGGCCCGATCGCTACGTCTTCGGAACGGGCTCTCCCGCGGACCTCGCCGCCGCCTGGACGGCCGCGCTCGGGCGCTGAGCCACCGTCTTTCCATCTGAGCCGGGCGCTTGACTCCCTCGGACTCCGGACTAGAACAAAAAGAGAACAAAAGGAGTCTTGATCCCATGTCCCGCGCGGCGCGCCTCGAAGCAGTGCGGGCCCGCGTCGCCGTCCTGGAGGCTGGCGGCGCGCCGGCCCGGGGAGTCCTGTCCTTCGGCGATGTGCGGCTGGATGGGGCGTTTCCCGCCGGCGGCCTGCCCCTGGGCTGCTGGCACGCGGTAGGGGGCGAGGGGCTGGAGATCGAAACCGCCGCCGCGCCGGGCGCCTTCGCCGCCGCCCTGGCCGCGCCGCTGGCCGGGCGAGGGGCGGTGGTCTGGGTGATGCGCCGGGGCGATCTCTATGCGCCGGGCCTGGCTGGGCTGGGCTTTCCCGCCGACCGCCTGATCCAGGTTCAGGTCCGGGACGAGGCCCAAGCTCTTGCCGCCCTGGAAGACGCCCTGGGCGCCGCCGGCATCGCCGCCGCCATCGGCGAGGTGGGGAGCGTCGATCTGACGGCCGGCCGGCGGCTTCAACTGGCCTGCGAGCGGCGGGGCGCGACGGGATTTGTCATTCATCGGCGGCCCTTCGGCGCCGGGACCGGAGCCGCGGCGGCTGCGCCGGGGGCGGCCGCCGCCACGCGCTGGATCGTGGGCGCCGCGCCCAGCGGTCCTGGGTTTCACGCCCCCGGGCTCGGCCCGCCGGGCCTGGGGCCGCCGCGCTGGCGGGTGGAACTGACCCGATGCCGGTCCGGCCGGCCGGGCGCCTGGATACTGGAGAAGACCGATGGAGCGCATCCTCTGCGCGTGGTCGCCGAACTGGGCGATCGCCAACTGGAAACGCCGCAACCCCTCCGCCGCGCTGGCTGAGGCCTTCGCCCTGGCGGAAACGTCCCGCAACGCCCGCCGGCTCTCCGCGGTGAACGCGGCCGCCGCCGCCCTGGGCCTGTTCGTGGGCCAGAAGGCCACGGACGCCACAGCCCTGGTTCCGGACCTGGTCCTGGCCGACGCCGAGCCCGAGGCCGACGCGGCGGCGCTGATCGCCCTGGCCGACTGGTGCGCCCGGTTCTCGCCCGCCGTGGCTCTGGATCCGCCCGACGGTCTCTTCCTGGATATCACCGGCCTCGCCCATCTGTGGGGCGGCGAGGCGGCCCTCGCGGCGGATCTGACCGCGCGTCTCGCCCGCAATAGCCTGCCTGTGAGGACCGTCGTCGCGCCGACTCCCGGCGCGGCCTGGGCCCTGGCCCGCTTCGGTCCCCATGGAACCATCCTGAATCCCGAGGACGCTGCGGCGCGCCTGTCTCCCCTGCCGGCCGCGGCCCTGCGCCTGGCGCCGGAGGATGCCGCCCAGATCGCCCGCCTGGGTCTGGCCACGGTCGGCGCCCTGGGCGCCCAGCCGCGCGATCAACTGGTCCGGCGGTTCGGCGCGGGTGTCGTGCTGCGGCTGGATCAGGCCCTGGGCCGGCGACGCGAGGCCCTGACCTTCCGCCGCCCTCCCACGCCCTGGTTTGCGCGCCTGGCCTTCGCCGAACCGATCAGCACGCCGGAGGATCTCGCCCGGGCGGCCCGGGACATCGCCGATCGCCTCTGTGCGCGGCTGGAGGCCGAGGGGCGGGGCGGCCGGCGTTTCGATCTGGCCTTTCACCGCCTGGACGGGGTGATCCTGCGCCAGAGCGTGGGCCTCGCCCTGCCCGGGCGGGACGCCGTGGCGGTGGCCCGGCTGATGATCCCGCGGCTGGATACGCTCGATCCCGGGTTTGGTATCGAGGCGGTGACCCTTGCGGCGGCTGGGGTCGAGGTCTTGTCCGCCCGACAGGTCCGCCTGGATGAAAGCCGCGATATCGCGCCGGAAGAGGGGATCGCGCCCCTGGTGGATCGTCTGGTCAACCGCCTGGGGGACGACGCTGTCTGGCGGGCCGAACCCCACGCCAGCCACGATCCGGAACGGGCGGTGCGACGGCGCCCGCCGCTGTCGCCGCCGTCCGTCGCGGCGCCCGGCGGCTGGGATCCGGAGCGGCCGCGGCCCCTGCGCCTGTTCCGCCGGCCCGAACCCATCGAGGCGGTGGCGCCGGTGCCCGACGATCCGCCGGTGTTCTTCCGCTGGCGCGGCGCGGGCCACCGCGTGCGCCGGGCCGAGGGGCCCGAGCGCCTGGCGGAGGAATGGTGGCGCCGGTCCTTCGAGGAGGCCGGTCCCGGCCGGGTGCGCGACTATTACCGGGTGGAGGACGAGGCGGGCGGGCGCTTCTGGCTGTTCCGCGACGGGCTCTACGCCGCCGCCGATCCGCCGCGCTGGTGGCTGCACGGCCTGTTCGGTTGAGAGCCTCGCGCCGCCAATGACCTACGCCGAACTGCAGACCACCACCAACTACAGCTTCCTGCGCGGGGCCTCGCATCCGGGAGAACTGGTGCTCACCGCCAGGGCCCTGGGCGTGGCCGCCGTGGGGGTCACCGACCGCAACAGCCTGGCCGGGGTGGTACGGGCCTGGTCCAAGGGGCGGGAACTGGGACAGCGGGTGCTCAGCGGCTGCCGGCTGGATTTCGCCGACGGGGCGCCCAGCCTGCTTTGCTATCCCACCGACCGGGAGGCCTGGGGACGCCTCACCCGCCTGCTCACCGTCGGCCAGCGGCGGGCGAAAAAGGGCGACTGCCATCTGATGGCGGCCGATCTTGCGGCCCATGCCGCGGGCCAGCTGTTTCTCGTCGTCGCGCCGTCGCGTCTGGATCCGGTCTTTGACGCCGACCTGACCCGGCTCGCGGGGGAATATCGCGGGCGGATCTGGCTGGCGGCGGCCCGTCCCTATGGCGCGCGGGACATCCAGCGGCTGGCGGCCCTGGACGAGCTGGCGGCGCGCAGCGGCGCGCCGATGATCGCCGTCAACGACGTCCTCTACCATGGCCCCGAACGGCGGCCCCTTCAGGACATCCTCACCTGCATCCGCGAGGGCCGCACGATCGAGACGGCGGGCCTGAGCCTGGAGGCCAACGCCGAACGCCATCTGAAAACCCCGTCCGAGATGGCCCGCCTGTTCGCGCGCTGGCCGGCGGCCGTGGCCCGCACCGTCGAGGTGGCCGACCGGATCGGCTTCGACCTGTCCCAGCTCAAATACGAATACCCAGACGAGCCGGTTCCGCCCGGCAAGACCCCCATCGCCCATCTGACCGACCTGGCCTGGCGCGGTGCGGCCTGGCGCTACCCCGGCGAGGTCCCCGAGAAGGTCCAGAGACTTCTGCGCGAGGAGCTGGGCCTGATCGAGGAGCTCGACTACCCCAACTACTTCCTCACTGTTTACGACATCGTCGCCTGGGCGCGCTCCCAGGGCATCCTCTGCCAGGGTCGCGGCTCGGCGGCCAATTCGGTGGTTTGCTTCTGCCTGGGGATCACGGCGGTGGACCCCACCAAGCCCAAGCACGACATGCTCTTCGCCCGCTTCATCTCCCGCGAGCGCAACGAGCCGCCGGATATCGACGTCGATTTCGAGCACGAGCGGCGCGAACTGGTGATGCAGTACATCTATGAGCGCTATGGCCGGGAGCGGGCGGCCATCTGCGCCACGGTGATCCACTACCGGCCGCGCAGCGCCATCCGCGACGTCGGCAAGGCCCTGGGCCTGACCGAGGACGTCACCGCCGCCCTGGCCGGCACGGTCTGGGGCAGCTGGGGCGACGGACTGCCCGATGATCACATCCGCCAGGCGGGGCTGGACCCTGAAAGCCCCGAGATTCGCCGGGCCACGGCCCTGGCCGAAGAGCTGCTGACCTTTCCCCGCCATCTCTCTCAGCACGTGGGCGGCTTCGTCCTCACCCGCCGGCGGCTGGACGAGACCGTCCCCATCGGCAACGGGGCCATGAAGGACCGCACCTTCATCGAATGGGACAAGGACGACATCGATGATCTCGGCCTGATGAAGGTGGACGTCCTGGCGCTGGGCATGCTCACCGCCATCAAGCGGGCCATGGATGTGTTGGGCATCGCCGACATGGCCGACATCCCCGAGGAGGACCCGGCCGTCTACGCCATGCTGTCCCGCGCCGATTCCGTGGGCGTGTTCCAGGTGGAAAGCCGGGCGCAGATGTCCATGCTGCCGCGGCTGAAGCCGCGGGAATTCTATGACCTGGTGATCGAGGTCGCCATCGTCCGGCCGGGGCCGATCCAGGGCGACATGGTCCACCCCTATCTGCGCCGCCGGGAGGGAACCGAGCCAGTTGAATTTCCCGCCCCCGCGCCGGAGTTCGGCCCGGCCGATGAACTGGAAGGCGTTCTGGGCAAGACCCTGGGCGTTCCCCTTTTCCAGGAACAGGCCATGCGCCTGGCCATCGAGGCGGCGAAGTTCACGCCCGAGGAGGCCAACGGCCTGCGCCGGTCCATGGCCACCTTTCGCAACTACGGTGATGTGGGAGTCTATGGGCGCAAGTTCGCCGAGGGCATGGTCAGCCGGGGCTACGACCCGGAGTTCGCCCAGCGCTGTTTCCGCCAGATCGAGGGCTTCGGCTCCTATGGCTTCCCCGAGAGCCACGCCATCAGCTTCGCCAAGCTGGTCTATGTCTCGGCCTGGCTGAAGCACCATCGCCCGGACGTGTTCTGCGCGGCCATGCTCAACAGCCAGCCCATGGGGTTCTATCAGCCCGCCCAGCTGGTCCGCGACGCGCGCGAGCATGGCGTCGAGGTCCGCCCGCCTGACGTGATGCGCAGCGGCTGGGACTGCGCGCTGGAAGAGGATCGTGACGAACGCCCCCTCCACTACCTTCGGCGGTCCCCCTCCCCCGCGGGCGGGGGAGGAGAAAATACATCTCCTCCCCCGTGCAACGGGGGAGGGGGACCGCGCCAAGGGCGCGTGACGGAGGGGGTGCACCTCCGTCCCGTCCGCCTCGGTCTGAGGATGGTTTCGGGGCTGCGCCGGGAAGAGGCCGACCGGCTGATCGCCGCCCGCCGGGACGGCGCGCGGAGCCTCACCGGTCTCGCCGCCCAGGGCGCCCTGTCGCGCCAGACCCTGGAGCGGCTGGCCGAGGCCGACGCCCTGCGATCCCTGGGAATGGATCGCAGGGCCGGACTCTGGGCGGTCAAGGGTCTGGCGCCCGAGGCCCGGGCGGAGACCGAAGCCCCGCTTCTGGCCCTGATGGGCCCGCCCGCCGAGGGTCCGGCCAGCCTGCCGGTCATGCCCCTGCCGGCCCATGTGGCCGAGGACTACCGCACCACCAGCCTCTCCCTGAAGGCCCACCCCTGCGTCTTCTTCCGGCCCTTGCTGAACGACCTTGGGGCCGTGACGGCGGCGCGTCTGAAGACGATGAGGGATGGCGCCCGCCTCTGTGTGGGCGGTCTGGTCCTCATCCGTCAGCGGCCGGGCACGGCCAAGGGCGTGGTGTTCGTGACCCTGGAGGACGAGACCGGGGCCGCCAACGCCGTGGTCTGGAAGGACGTCTTCACCGCCAATCGCCGCACCGTCATGGCCTCGCGCTTCCTGGTGGTGCATGGCCGCCTGCAGAAGGCTGGCGAGGTGATCCATGTGGTGGCCGAGCGGTTCACCGATCTCACCGCGCGCCTGAGCGACTTGCGGGCCGAGGGGCCGGCGGCGCTGGAACCGCCACGGGCCTCACCGGCCCGGCTGGGCCGCAGCCGGGACTTTCACTGACCGTGATGGACGATGGATCAGCGCGACGTGGCCATGGCCGAGGACATCCAGCCTCGGTTGCCGTTCTCATCATCCACTTCCATCCACACGCCGTTGCGCTGGCCGGTCGGATAGACCGTCGCGCCGGCCTGCAGCGAATAGACGATCTTGCCGGTGGGCGATGGCGTCGCCCTGACCGCAAGGGCCGCCGTCGTGCGCTGGGACGACACCGGCGCATTGGCCGCCGCCTCGCCCGGCTGCTGGTTCTGCATGTAGTGGACCAGGTCCACGAAGGCGTTGAAATAGGCCGCGCCGATCACCTTGCCGATGTCCGTGTCGGAATAGCCGCCGCCGGCCAGGCCCACGAAACCGCCCCATCCGCCGCCGCCACCCCCGCCGCCGAACGAGACATCGGATTTCTGGGCCGCGCCCTCGGCGATGTAGAGCTGCTCGGTGGTGCGGGCGTCCACCAGGGTCAGGAGCGTATGCGCCTCCGACTTCTTGACCTGAATGCTGCCGGCCAGGGCGCCGAAACCGCCCGGCAGGAAGCGCCCGGCCACCGCGCCGATGTTGCTGCCCCCGGAATTCCTGTTCGATCCGGCGATGTCCGGGATGATGAAATAGTCGGCCGCCGACACCTGGCCGCGCCCGACGTTGGACCCGCGGCGGAGATCGCCGGATTCATTAAGTCCGGCTTCCTGATTGCGCATGGCCAGGCCGCCGTTGCGGTCGACGATGCGAAGGCAGCCCGACTTCAGGGCGAACAGCTTGATCAGGGATTCCGGATTGGAAAGGCCGAGCCCTTCCCACCAGCGGTTCTGCGGCTCCTTGACCGCGGCCGTGCCGAGCGGCCGGTCGCAACGGGGCAGGTCCGGTGTGAGCGTTTTCTTCGGCCCGTTCCGGTCCATGCCGTACTGGGCGACCGCCGGCGTCGCCAGCGACGAGGCGATAAGCCCGACGACGAGGCAGGTGGAGACGAAATTACGCATGATCAGCCCTTTCTGGCCCCCACCGGACCTTAGCGAGGGCGGCGACGGCGTCAACGGCGCGAGCCGCGGAACGCCGCCGCCGGCGGCGGCCTACCGCGTAAAGTTCTTGCCCTCGGCCACCATCTTTTCCAGCAGCGCCGCGGGCTTGTAGAGATCGCCCATCTCGGCGTGCATCTTCTTCATGCCGGCCAGGACCTTGTCCAGGCCGACCTGGTCGCCCCACCACATCGGGCCGCCGCGGTAGACCGGCCAGCCGTAGCCGTTCTCCCAGATCACATCGACGTCGGAGGCGCGTATGGCCATGCCTTCCTCGAGGATCTTCGCGCCCTCATTGACCATCGGATAGAGGCAGCGCTCGAGGATTTCCGCGTCGGTGATCGTGCGGGCGTTGACGCCGCTCTTGGCCACGAAGTCCTGAATGATCTTCTCAGTGACGGGCGAGGGGTGGGCGACGCGGTTTTCGTCATAGTCGTAATAGCCGGCGCCGGTCTTCTGACCGCGGCGGTCCAGCTCGCAGAGAGCGTCGCGGATGGTCTCGCCGTTGGACTTCTCCTTTACCCAGCCGATATCCAGGCCGGCCAGGTCGCTCATGGCGAAGGGACCCATCGGGAAGCCGAAGTCGTAGAGCACCCGGTCGATGTCCCAGGGCATGGCGCCTTCGAACATCAGCTTCTGGGCTTCGCGCTGGCGCTGGCCGAGGATGCGGTTGCCGACGAAACCGGGGCAGACGCCGACCAGGGCGGCGATCTTGCCGATCTTCTTGGCCAGCTTCATCGAGGTGGCGATCACCGACTTGGAGGTGTGGTCGGCGCGGACCACTTCCAGCAGCTTCATCACATTGGCCGGCGAGAAGAAGTGCAGGCCGATCACCGCTTCGGGGCGGCTGGTGACCGAGGCGATCTCGTCGATGTTCAAGGCCGAGGTGTTGGTGGCCAGGATCGCGCCCGGCTTACAGATGGCGTCGAGCTTGGTGAAAATGTCCTTCTTGATGTCCATGCGCTCGAACACGGCCTCGATGACCATGTCGACCGTGGCCAGGGCGTTCATATCCAGCGAGCCGGTGATCAGGCCCATGCGCTTTTCCACATCGGCGGCGGTGATGCCGCCGCGCGACGCCGTGCGCTCATAGTTCTTGCGGATCACCGAGAGGCCGCGATCCAGGGCGTCCTGCTTCACTTCGACGATGACCACCGGGATGCCGGCGTTGGCGAAGTTCATGGCGATGCCGCCGCCCATGGTGCCGGCGCCGATGATGCCGACGGTGTTCACCGGGATCAGGGGGGTGTCGTCCGGCACGTCGGGGATCTTGTTGGCCTGACGCTCGGCGAAGAAGGCGTAGCGCTGGGCGGCGCTCTGCTCGCCGGACAGCAGTTCGCGGAACAGGCGCTGTTCGGTCTGGA
The DNA here is from genome assembly GCA_903872075.1 of uncultured Caulobacteraceae bacterium. GTDB lineage: Bacteria > Pseudomonadota > Alphaproteobacteria > Caulobacterales > Caulobacteraceae > Acaudatibacter > Acaudatibacter aquilonius. The sequence goes on from CAIQJF010000025.1 coordinate 105,485, forward strand.
TGCCCTGATCGAAGGGCTCGTTCACCGCCGCCTCGATGCAGCGGATGTTGTATTCCGGGGCCAGGAAGCCGCGGAACTTGCGGGCGTTGGCCTTGCGGAACGCCGCGAAGATTTCCGGATGGCCGCGGGCCGCCTCGACCTTCTCGTTGATGTCGCGGACTTTGCGAAGCGGGCGGTTCTCGGCGAGCACCTTGCGGGCGAAGGCGATGGCCCCTTCGCGCAGCTTGCCCTCTTCGACAAGGGCGTCGATGACCCCCATCTCGTGGCATTGCGGAGCGGGGATGTGAGCGCCCGAGGTCATCATCTCGAGGGCCTTTTGCGGTCCCACCAGACGCGGCAGGCGCTGGGTTCCCCCGGCGCCCGGCAGCAGGCCGAGATTGACCTCCGGCAGTCCGCAGCGCGCGGAGGGAACGGCGACGCGATAGTTGCAGCACAGCGCGGCTTCAAGGCCGCCGCCGAGGGCGGTGCCATGGATGGCGGCGACAACCGGCTTCGTCGACCGCTCCAGATCCCCCATGGGGTCAATCGGCCGCTCCTCGCGGCGACTTCCCAGGCCACCGATGTCGGCGCCGGCGATGAAGGTGCGGCCTTCGCAGATCAGAACGATGGCCTTGGCGCCGTCGTCCGCCAGTCCTGCAGCCACGCCCAGCGAGATTCCTTCCAGGACCGGACGGGACAGAGCGTTCACCGGCGGCGAATTGAGGGTGATGACGCCGACCTCTCCGTCGAGGGTGTAGTCGGTCACGGCGTTCAGGGCGGTCATGCGGGTTTCCTCGGCTGCGGCTTCCGCGCGCGCGGGGGCGGGCGAAGTCATATTATGCGCGCGTCATTGACGCCGCCCATGGCGCCCGTCAATCCGGCCGCGGGACAAGGGCGGAAAAAAGCCGGGACGCAAAGCCAAGCTTTTGCCGCTTTTGCGGGAAGCAAGACCATTTTCCGCCCCTTTTCGGGACGCGGCGAAAGGTCTATGAAAGCCCCTTGGGGCATCTTGAGAGGATTTCGGATCATGTCACGTCTCGTCCACGGCGCCGCGGGCGCCTTGTCGGCTGGGGGTGCGTTCCTGCGCGCCTGCAGGGCCGCATCAATCTGTCTGGCCGCCGCCGCCCCTGCCATGGCCGACCCGGCTCAGGCGCAGCTCACCTCCCAGCAGGATGCCTATCTGCAATCGCACCAGATTTCGCCCGGCGCGCTGACGCCGCGCTATCTGAGCGGGGCTCCCGGCGGCGGCCAGAAGATGCTGAAGACGCAGCAGACGCTGCAAACGATCAGCCCCGGCTCGACCCTGCCCTACTGGTCCACCACGGTCACCTCACCGCTGGATCACGTGACCTATAATGTCTCCATGGTCGGCAGCAGCCCCTACGTCACCAAGCCCGCCAACACCGACATCACCTATGTGCCGATCGCCGTGCGCCTGCACTTCCCGGGCGGCTATGTGTTCGATCCGACCACCAACGCCAACTGCGACACCCGTTCGGCGTCGAACCGGTTCTTTTATTCGCCGATCTTCCGGGCGGCGACCTACACTTCCAACGGCGTGAACGTCAGCGCCGGCGTCACCCTGGGCACCCAGCTGGTGTCGGCCTACCAGCGCGCCAACTTCTGGGACAACGTGAAGGGCTCGCAGTACGGCATCCGTCTGATGCCCAAGCAGTCGAACCCGATCGTGGTCGACTACACGGTCACCTACCCCGACTCTCAGGTCGTCAGCATCGCCAGCCAGTGCGGCAAGAAGAACAACCCGTTCGGCGAGATGGACATCAACGAATATGACGCCCTGGTGCAGTCGCTCGCGGCCAAGTACGCCACCCCGACCCAGCTGCCGGTCGTCCTGGCCTACAATGTCGTGCTGGTGGACGGCTCGCTGAGCAACTGCTGCATCATCGGCTATCACAACGCCGTGCCGGTCACCGGCGGAACACAGATCTACGCTGTCGGCACCTATGTGGACCCGGGCGTGTTCAGCGGCATCTCCGATATCGGCGCCTGGTCGCATGAGATCGCCGAACTGTATGACGACCCCTTCGTCCAGTCGATTTCCGGCGTTCCCGGCGGCTTCAGCAACGACCTGACCCCGGCCTGGGGCCATCTCGGCCAGGTTGGCGGTTGCCAGAACAACCTCGAGAACGGGGACCCGCTCACGGGTAGCCAGTTCGCGGTGACCACCACGGTCGGCGGCGCCACATTCACCTACCACTACCAGGACCTCGCCTTCCTGAACTGGTTCTACCGCACCCCGTCCACGGCGGCCGGCAACGCCGGGTCTTTCCAGTCTCTTCTGCCCCCCGGCGGTCAACCGACCGTCTGCCAATAAGCGCTTCGTGAGGTCGCGGCCCCTGCGGCCGCGACCGTCCGGGCCATCGCGATTGCACCATTTCGGCCGCAGAGCCGCAGGAACCCTGGCCGGTTCCTGCGGCTCATTGCTTTTTGGAAACAAATCGCAACGAAACCGGTTGACGCGTGCAAATCGTTCATTAACATCCTAACCTTACCCGCGAAAACACGGCGAGGCCGGGGCGGGCCAACCGGAAACGTATCCGCCGTCCCCGCAAGGGCCGGTTTGGGGGGGGGCATATGGCGATCAGACAGATTCTCATGATGACCGGCGCGGCGAGCGTGCTGGCGCTTGCGAGCGGGCACGCTTGTGCGGCTGAGGCCAACGCCAAGGCGACGGACAACTCGGGCGGCACCACCATCGGCGAACTGGTGGTTACCGCCGAAAAGCGCGAACAGAACCTGCAGACCGTTCCGGTGGCCATCTCGGCCTACACCGCGGCCAAGCGTCAGCTGATGGGGATCGACTCCATCCAGGATATGACCAACTTCACCCCGGGTCTTGAGTACAACAGCTCCACCGACCGGATCTCGCTGCGCGGCGTGGGCCGCCTGACCAACGTGCTCTCCGCCGACGCCTCGGTGGCCAACTACAGCGACGGCGTCTACGAGACCTTCGCGGTGGGCGCCGGCGCCTCGACCCTGTTCCTGGACCGGGTGGAAGTGCTCCGCGGTCCGCAAGGCACCCTCTACGGCCGTAACGCCATCGGCGGGGCGATCAACATCATCTCCC
>CAIQJF010000026.1 GCA_903872075.1 uncultured Caulobacteraceae bacterium
CGGTGCACCGGCAGGCTTGCCGGTGCACCGCGATGCATGGACGGCGGCGAAGGGTGGGCCTAGTGGCGGAAAACCCGCATGCCGGTGAAGGCCATGGTGATTCCCGCGGCGTCCGCGGCGGCGATCACCTCGGCGTCGCGGATCGAGCCGCCCGGCTGTATGACCGCGCTGGCCCCAGCCTCGACCGCCTGCAGCAGACCGTCGGGGAAGGGGAAGAAGGCGTCCGAGGCGCAGGCGGAGCCGTTGGCGAGCGAGGCGGGCAGCCCTGCCATCTCGGCTGCCTCGCCGGCCCGCAGCGCGGCGATGCGGGCCGAATCCTTGCGGTTCATCTGACCGGCGCCGACGCCGGCGGTCTGGCCGTTCTTGGCGAAGACGATGGCGTTCGACTTCACGTGCTTGGCGACGGTGAAGGCGAACAGCATATCTCGCAGTTCGTCGTCGGTCGGCTGGCGTTGGGTGACGATCTTCAGGTCCTGCGCGGTCAGACGGGCGTCGTCGCGGCTCTGAACGAGGAAGCCCCCCGCCACGGATTTGAAGGTTTCGCCGCCGGCGGTTGCATCAGGGAGCGAGCCGGTGAGCAGCAGACGCAGATCCTTCCGACGCCGGAACACCGCGATGGCGTCGTCGTCCGCCTCGGGCGCGATGACGACTTCGGTGAAGATCTTCACGATCTCCGTCGCCGCAGCGGCGTCGAGCCGGCGGTTGACCGCGACGATGCCGCCAAAGGCCGAGACCGGATCGCACTCCAGGGCGCGCAGGTAGGCGCTCTTGAGATCTTCGTCCAGGGCGACGCCGCAGGGGTTGGCGTGCTTGATGATGGCCACGGCGGCGGCTGCCGCCGGGTCGAACTCGGCGACGAGCTCCACTGCCGCGTCGGTGTCGTTGATGTTGTTGTAGCTGAGTTCCTTGCCCTGGATCTGGCGGGCGGTGGCGACGCCGGGGCGGGGGTTGGGGAAGGTGTAAAGCGCCGCGGCCTGATGCGGGTTTTCCCCATAGCGCATGGTTTGCCGCAGGGCGCCGGCGATCGATTTGCGCGCCGGCCACGTCTCGCCGTTCTGTCCGGCGAACCAGGCGGAGATGGCGCTGTCGTAGGCGGCGGTGCGGGCGTAGGCGCGGGCCGCGAGCGACCGGCGCAGGCTCAGCGATGTTCCGCCCTCGCTCTTGAGGGCTTCCAGCACCTCCGCCAGATCGCCGGGTTCAACGCAGACGGCGACATAGGCGTGGTTCTTGGCGGCGGAGCGGATCATGGCCGGTCCGCCGATGTCGATGTTCTCCACGCAGGCGTCGAAACCGCCGCCGCCGGCCACGGTGGCCTCGAACGGGTAGAGGTTCACATAGAGCAGGTCGATGCCGACGATAGCGTGGGCCTCCATGGCCTGGGCGTGATCGGGCGCGGCGCGGACGCCTAGCAGGGCGCCGTGGACCGCCGGATGCAGGGTCTTCACCCGGCCATCCATCATTTCCGGATACCCCGTCACGTCGGCCACATCCTTCACCGGCAGGCCCGCCGCGGCGATGGCGGCGCGGGTGCCGCCGGTAGAGACGATTTCCACGCCTTGGGCGACCAGGGCCTTGGCGGCGTCGATGAGGCCGGTCTTGTCGGAGACCGAAATCAGCGCGCGGCGAATTGCGACGCGATCGGGGGCGGGGGGAAAGGCGGGCGCACTCATGGGGGCTCCTTGGCGTTTAAGCGGGGCGCCCAGGCGTGCGGCATGACGAGAATCGTCCCCGCGCTTCCCGATGGTCATCCATCTTTATCGCCAGTCACGCGGTGCGGCGGACCATACGGCGCGGCGCTCGGGAGTCAACGTTCCACGTCCTGGCCGGGTGAAAGCAACATCTTCCTCCCCCTTTCGAAGCAGGACTCTGACGATTATTTAATCGTGTGAGGATACGAGCGAATTCGCCGCGCGCCGCTCCAGAATTGACCGGGTTTCAATATCTGTTAGAAGTCGAACGAATCAAGAGGGAAGAGACTCCAGTATCGGTTCGAATCTAAGGGAATGCTTACCAGGCCCGCCGCCAGCTCCATACGCCGACGACGCGACAATCATCGAAAGAGGACACCATGAAAAAGTCAGCGGTCCATCCAGGTGACGTCAAGACGGAAGTGCGTCACCACAAGCCGAAACATCTCGCAGAAAAGCTCGAACGCTTTGTGGGCATGGGCATGGGAGCCGTGGCGGCTGTCCTTCTGGTCGGGCTGCTCTTCGCGTTCATGCAGACCGGGAACGGCACGCCGCCCTGGATGCAGTAGGCCTCGACGCCTGAGTTCAATATTCGGCGGCTCTGCGCAGTCGGGCTATGAAGAACCCATCGAGACCGCCCTCGGCGTGATGGGGAAGTATCCGCAGCCATCCCTCCCGTGAGAGGCTGGCCGAGGGTGAGCCGCCTTCGCCGGGTTCGATGGCGTCGATCGTAAATTCGGGGTGACGGTCCAGGAAGCCGCGCACCTGAGCCTCGCCTTCCTCGGGTTCGAGCGAACACACACTGTAGACCAGGCGACCACCCGGACGTACGCGCCGCGCCGCGGAGTCCAGCAGCCGCGACTGAAGTTGCGACAGGGCTGGGATGTCGCCCGGCTTGGCGTTCCAGAGCACGTCGGGATGGCGGCGGAAGGTGCCCGTGGCCGAGCAGGGTGCGTCCAGCAGCACGGCGTCAAACGTCCGGGTGTCCGGCCAGGCCTGGGCGTCGGCGACCACGGTCTCGGCGCTCAGCCCCGTGCGCGACAGGCCGGTGGTGACGCGGCGAAGCCGGCCGGCCGACTGATCCAAGGCCGTCACGGCGGCGCCCGAGGCCGCCAGTTGCAGGGTCTTGCCGCCCGGCGCGGCGCAGAGGTCGATGACGGTTTCTCCCTGGCCGACATGCAGCAATCGGGCGGGAATCGCCGCGGCGCGATCCTGCACCCACCAGCGACCCTCGTCGTAGCCCGGCCAGGCGGCCACGTCTCCGCGACGCACCAGCCGCAGGGTTCCGCCCGGCAGAGCCTCGGCCTCAAGGGACGCGGCCAGCGTTGAATCCGCGAGGTCGCGCTGCGTCAGGTCGGTGGCCGGTTCGATCGCGATCTGGCCGGCGACGGCCATGGCCTCTGACTCGCCGAAGGCGGCGCGCCAGCGGGCCATCAGCCACGGAGGCGCCAGGAACTCCGGCGCGTCGGACGGTGCGCCGTCGCGCAGCACGCCGCGAAGCACGGCGTTCACAAGGCCCCGCATCGGCTTGGGCGTGAGACTGACAGTGGTGTCCACGGCGGCGAACGCCGGCGTATCCAGCCAGAAGGCCTGGGCAAGTCCCAGGCGCAACAGATCGCGCGTCGGCGGCGACGGCTCGCGTTTGAGTTTGCCGTCCAGAGCGCGGTCGATCGGCCCCAGATGGCGAAGGGTCGCCATGACAACGGCGCGGGCGAAGCCGCGATCCTGGGGCGAGAGCGCCATGTAGCGGGCGGCGCTCAGGGCCTCGTCCAGGCCTCCACGACGGCCCAACGCCGCCTGCAGCAGAGCGAGGGCGGCCTGTCTAGCGGCCAGGGCCGAGGATGGGGCGGGAGTTTCGGACGTGTTCACCGGCGGACCCCTGCCCGGTTCCCGCGCGCGGGGCAAGGCCGAGGACCCTTTGCGGCCGGCGCCACGCGGCGCTATGGCTGGCGCATGGAACCCGCATCGCCCCCCAACGCCGCTCCTGGCAAGGTCCTGACCGAGGTTGCCCGTCGGGCCCTGGAGGAGGCCGCCCAACGCCGCGCGGAGGCGGAAGCGGCGTTTCGCGTCTCCATCGAACGCGGCGGTCCGGCCGGCCTCGAGCCGACGCGGTACGGCGACTGGGAACGCAAGGGCATCGCGGTCGACTTCTAGAGTTGCACGGCCTTCAGGGCGAACTGCGCGACGATCACGGCGCCCGACGCCATCAGTCCGACGAAGAACACCTGATAGGCCTGACCCAGGCGGCGGTACTTCTTGTTCTGCAACACGCTGCCCAGTTGGTAGATGTCCCGCATCATGGCGTGCTGCAGCTTGGTCTCGTCCATCAGCAGTTCGTCCATCCGATGCTGAAACTCCAACTCGGTCATGCCGGCGAAGACTCCGAAAAAAAGCAGATTGGGAGCCGGATCGTGGGCGCGTTTGGTGGCCGGCAGCATCGCGAGCACGACCAGGGTCGCCGCCAGGAACGCTGTGGTCATCAGAAAGAGCAATGGCAAGGAGGCCCGGCCGTCATGAACCTCCTTCAGGGACGTGCTGAAGATCAGGAACGACGCGCCCAGCAGGACGTTGGCCTTGAAGTCGGCCATGGATGACAGCTGGATGTGGTGCTGCTGCACCACACGCAGGAATTCCACGGCCTGGTTCGAGCGTACAGGCGTAGGCGGATTGATATCCAAAGTCGGTCCCCCCGGCGGCGACATGGGCAGAGGCTCCGACTGGCAAGAGGCGGAGCTGTCGGAGACGAGATTAGTCCGACCCCGGCGGAATTCCAGTCGCCTTTCGCGCCGCGGCTGCGCCCCGCCAACGTCTGGTCGCGTGACGGTCGCGACGCGCGCCGAATTCGGCTAAGCCCGGGCCATGTCGCTGACCGCCTTCGCCATCAACTTCTTTGTGGCCCTGTTCGCCCTGATCGACCCGGTCGGCAACGTCCCGCTGTTCGCAGCGGCCACCGAGGGCGCGACGGCGGCCGGCCGGCGTCTGACCGCCGCCTATATGGCGCTGTTCGCCTTCGTGTTCCTTGCGACCTTCTATCTGACCGGCCTCTCGATCCTTGAGTTTTTCGGCATCTCCATGTCGGCGTTCCGGATCGCCGGCGGAATTCTGCTGCTGCTCCTGGGACTGGACATGGCCCGGGGCGATGTGACGGGCACCATCGCGGACGCCGGCGACAACGGCGTGCCTCTCTCGACGCGCGACTACGCCCGGTCGCGGTTTGAGGCCTTGATCGTGCCCTTCGGCATTCCGTTGCTCGTCGGCCCAGGCGCCATCGGCTCCGCGGTGATCTACGCCGATCAGGCGCGTGCTCTGGGGGCGGCGGGCGTCGCCGAGGGACTGGGCGTGATCTTCGTCGCCTGTGCGACGATCGTGGCGACCTTCTGGTTCTCGGACCTGATCTCGCGGGTGCTGGGCAAGATCGGCATGGTCATCGTGGTGCGCGTGCTCGGGCTGATCCTCTGCGCCATGGCCATCCAGTTCATGCTCACGGGTCTGGCGAGTTCGACCATCAACCTGGTCCGGCGGGATACGGCGGCGCCCTATCAGCATCCGCACAAGGGCACGCCAGCCGCCGGGCCGGCCTCACCACGCCCCGTGGCCCGCTAGGCGTCATCCCAGCCCCCGGCGAGGTCGCCGGGAGCTTGAAAATGAAATCTTCGCATGGTTGGTCCGGCGAACGATTGAACGCCGAGAGGATCGGGTGTACCGCGCCCGCCGATTGCGGTGGGACTGGCGCGACGAATCCGTCCGCGCGGCGTCCTGGAGACGAGCACTTGGGCGATCACGTCCCGGCAAGGCCGACCTCGACTGTCGCCAGCGCGACGACGGCCCTCAACGGCGAATCCGACCCGGCTCAGTCCTCGAGACGCGGGTTCGCGGCCCTGACCCTCGGTGCGGTCGGCGTGGTGTTTGGAGATATCGGCACCAGCCCGCTCTATGCGCTGCGCGAAGCCCTGGCCCACTCCCGGCCGGTCGGCCCGCCCCACATCGCCGTGCTGGGCGTTGTCTCGCTCATCCTCTGGACCCTGACCCTGATCGTCACGGTCAAGTATGTCGCCTTTCTCATGCGGGCCGATAACCGCGGCGAGGGCGGCCCGGTGGCGCTCATGGCTCTGGCGCAGCGCGCGCTCGGGCGGCCCTCGAGCCTGCTGTTCCTGCTGGGGATAGTCGGGGTGTCGCTATTCTACGGCGATGGGATGATTACGCCGGCCTTCTCGGTTCTTTCCGCGGTGGAGGGCCTCAAGAGCGCGCCCATGCTGGGCCATCTTCTCTCGCCCTATGTTCTGGCCATCGCCGCGGGCATTCTGGTGGGCCTGTTCCTGGCCCAGGCCCGCGGCACACAGAGCGTGGCGACCTTCTTCGGCCCGATCATGTCGGTGTGGTTCATTGCTCTGGCCGCGCTCGGGATCTTCCATATCAAGGATGATCTCTCGATCCTGCGGGCCGTCAGCCCCTATTGGGCGGTGCGCTTCCTGGTCGAGAACGGTTTCGTGGGCTTCGTCATTCTCGGAAGCGTGTTCCTGGCCGTGACGGGCGCCGAAGCGCTCTACGCCGACATGGGCCATTTCGGTAAGGCGCCGATCCGGGCCGCCTGGATCTTTCTCGTCTTTCCGTGCCTCGCCATCAACTACCTGGGTCAGGGCGCCCTGGTGCTGCACCATCCGCACGCACGGCTGAATCCTTTCTTCGAAATGGTGCCGCACTTCGCCTACTGGCCGGTTCTGGTGCTGGCGACGGCCGCGGCGGTGATCGCCAGCCAAGCGGTGATCTCTGGCACATTCTCCCTGACCCGTCAGGCTGTACAGCTGGGCCTCGTGCCGCGGCTTGAGATCAAACGGACCTCCGAGACCCAGTCAGGCCAGATCTTCGTTCCCACGGTCAACGGGATCATGATTGTCGGCGTGCTGCTGTTGCTTGGTATCTTCCAGAACTCGCATCGCCTGGCCTCCGCCTACGGTGTGGCGGTGACCGGCACGATGTTCATCTCGACCCTGCTGGCCTGGGTCGTGGCGCGCTACCTCTGGAAGTGGGGATGGTGGCGGGCGGCCGCGCTGCTCGCCCCGCTGGCCTTCATGGACGCGGTGTTCCTGTCCTCGAACCTTCTGAAGATCGTCGAGGGCGCCTGGGTGCCCCTGGCTTGCGGCACGGGCTCGGTCATCGTCATGTGGACATGGTCACGCGGCGTTCGCATCCTGACCGACAAGACCCGGGCCGACAGCCTGCCCCTGACAGACCTCTGCGAGATGCTCAGCCGCCGCGCGCCGTTCCGCACCACGGGCACGGCGGTGTTCCTGACCGCCAATCCCGACGTCGCGCCGATCGCCCTGATGCACAATCTCAAGCACAACAAGGTGCTGCACGAACGCAACGTCATCCTGACCATCGACACCGCCGAGACGCCCTATGTGAAGGACGAGGACCGGGTGCGGATCGAGCCGATCAACGACGATTTCAAGCGCGTGATCATGACCTACGGCTTCATGGAAAGCCCGAACGTGCCCAAGAGCCTGACCAAGTGCCGGGCGCTCGGCCTGAAGTTTGATATCATGTCCACCAGCTTCTTCATGGGGCGACGATCGATCGTGCCGGACGTCCGCTCGGGCATGCCGCTGTGGCAGGATCACCTGTTCATCTTCCTGATGAAGAATGCGGCCAATCCCACCGACTTCTTCAACATCCCCCCCGGTCGCGCCGTGGAACTCGGGACACAGGTCACGGTCTGACCGTTCCGACCCTCTTGCATACAGCGGCCCGCGCCTCTTAAAGCGCCGCTCCACCTTCTGACTGAAAGACGCCCATGTCCGCCGATACGTCCGTCAAGAAAGTCGTGCTCGCCTATTCCGGCGGTCTCGACACCTCGATCATCCTCAAGTGGCTCGTCCAGACCTACGGCTGCGAGGTGGTGACCTTCACCGCCGATCTGGGCCAGGGCGAAGAGCTGGGCCCGGCCCGCGAGAAGGCCCTCCTGCTCGGCGTCAAGCCGGAGAACATCTATATCGAGGATCTCCGCGAGACCTTCGTGAAGGACTACGTCTTCCCGATGTTCCGGGCTAACGCGGTCTATGAAGGGCAGTACCTTCTCGGCACCTCCATCGCCCGTCCCTTGATCGCCAAAACCCAGATCGACATCGCCCGCAAGGTCGGCGCCGATGCGGTCTCGCACGGGTCGACGGGCAAGGGTAACGACCAGGTACGGTTTGAACTCGGTTACTACGCTCTCGAGCCGGACATCCGCGTCATCGCGCCGTGGCGGGAATGGGACTTCAAGAGCCGCGAGTCGCTGCTCGCCTTCGCCGAGGCTCACCAGATCCCGATCGCCAAGGACAAGCGCGGCGAGGCGCCGTTCAGCGTCGACGCCAACCTTCTGCACTCCTCATCCGAGGGCAAGGTGCTTGAGGACCCCGCCGTGGCTGCGCCCGAGATGGTGCATATGAGGACCATTGCCCCCGAGGATGCGCCGGACACGCCCACGATCTTCACCATGGATTTCGAACGCGGCGATCCGGTCGCCATCGACGGCGAAGCTCTTTCACCCGCCGCCCTGCTGACCAAACTCAACCAACTCGGCCATGACAACGGCGTCGGCCGACTGGACCTGGTCGAAAACCGCTTCGTCGGCATGAAGTCGCGCGGCGTCTACGAGACCCCCGGCGGCACGATCCTGCTCGCGGCGCACCGCGGCATCGAGTCCATCACCCTCGACCGGGGCGCCATGCACCTCAAGGACGAGCTGATGCCGAAGTATGCGGAGCTGGTCTACAACGGCTTCTGGTTCGCGCCGGAGCGCGAGATGCTGCAGGCCGCGATCGACTACTCCCAGCAGCAGGTCACCGGCCAGGTGCGGGTGAAGCTCTACAAGGGCAATGTCACGGTCATCGGCCGCACCAGCCCTTACTCGCTCTACGACCAGGATCTCGTGACCTTCGAGGAAGGTCAGGCCGCCTACGACCACCGCGACGCCGGGGGCTTCATCAAGCTCAACGCCCTGCGGCTGCGGGTCCTGGCGAAGCGCAACGCGCGGGGGCGCTAACCTATCCGGGCGTAGTCCAGACCGCGCGCCAGCCAGCAACCCACGGTGACGCCGACGGCCCTGCCCGCGGCGTCACGACGGAAGGCCAGGGTCCAGTCGCCGGGCGGCGTATGGTCCAGCGCGCGCGGACAGGGCAGGGCCCAGACATCTTCGCCGGCGGGTTCCAGCAGTTCCATGCGGCTCTGGCCCAGACGGCCCGAGAAGGCGCCGTAGAGGGCCCCGCCGGCATCTACGACCGTGACCTCGGCGCCCAGTTCCTCACAGGCGTACACGCCCTCCACATCCATCCGCCCGCTCGCCGGGAGCAGGGTCAGCCGGCTGCTCGCGTTGTCGCCCGGGCGATCGAGCCACAGGCCGCCATCGTCGCCCAGGTGCAAGCGGGCGCCGCCCTCTCCGCCGGCGGAGCCGTCGGCGCGAAGGTCGAGGGCTTCCGCCGAATGCCCGAACTTCAACCTGATCTGCCCGGGTGCGCCGGCCTCGACGCGGGCCGACAGGCCGGTCTCGGGTTCGATATAGGGGCCGGCCCATGGCGGCGCCGGCAACCTCGGATCGGGCCCGGAGGGCGTCTCGCCCAGGACGGCGGCGACCAGGTCCATGGCCGCAAGGTGGGCGGGCGAGAGGTGATTGAACATCACCACCACGCTCAGCCGCTCGGCGGGAATATAGAGCCGGTGGCTGCGCCAGCCGCGAAGCGCGCCCCCGTGGCTGGTCATCGCCCGGCCGAAGACACGCCCGCGGCCCAGCCCGAAGCCGTATCCCGCGACCTGGCCGTCGGCGAAGCACACCGGCGCGGACAGGCGGCTATAGACAGCGGCCGGGTCGTCGCGGGTCGTGTCGATGTGCCGTTCCCAGGCGATCATGTCGTCCAGGCTGGCGCCCAGCCCGGCGTCGCCGGTCCAGATGATGTTGTTCTCCGCGGCGCGAAAGCCACCCAGGGCCATCGGCTCATAGCCTTCGGTCCCGTCAGGCATGGCCCGGGTGTCGGCGGCGACAAAGGCGGACTCCATCCCAACCCGGTCGAAAACCCGGCTCCGCAGATTGCTGGCGAAGTCCTGGCCGGTCCGCGCCTCGAGAATGTCCGAGAGGAGACGGAAATTCTGGTTCACATAGGAAAAACGGGTTCCCGGGGTGAACTGCAGGCTGCGCGTGTCGGCGATGATCCGGGCCGCCTCGGTATCGCCAAACGGCGCCTCGGCGGGTGAGCCGTGGAGCATGGCCACCGCCCAATAGTCCCGCAGACCGGACTGATTGTGGGCGAGGTGGGCCGCGCCGGGGACCGGTCCCGCCAGTCTCGGCAGGCGGGCCGCCACGTCGCCGTCGAGGGTGGAGATGTCAGGGAAGACGTCGAGGACCGCTGCGCAGGTGAACTGCTTGGTGATCGAGCACATCCTGAACAGCGTCCGTGGCGTGAAGGCCAGCCGGCGTTCGGCGTTGGCGTAGCCCCAGGCGTGCCGGGCGAGAACCTCGCCGTCGCGCAGAACGGCGACGGCGCCGCCAGGCCCGGGATAGGCGCGGGGCAGGGCGGCCAGGGCGAGGTTCAACCTTTTAGCGGCCGCGGTGATGTCGGTTGTGGTCATGCGTCGTTTTCACCCCAACGGCGCGCGCGGGCAAGGCGGTCGAGAGTCAGGTGTCCCAGGTCAGACGCCAGCTCTGCGGCACCTTGGTTCCCTGATAGTCGGGCGCGGACGGCGCCGACAAACCGGGACGGCGAAGGACCTGGCGGACGATTTCCGGCAGCATGGCCGCCGCCACCGCCCGGCCCAGGCATTCATGCAATCCAAGGCCGAAGGTGAAGGCCGCGGTCCGCTCGCGCGTGGGGTCGAACGTCTCGGGCCTGTCGAACCCGGCGGCGTCGAACATCCCCGATTGCGTCACCGCCAGTACGGTTGTCCCCTCGGGAACTCTCACGGCGTGCGGCGTCCCGCCGCCCAGAACCGTCGGCTTGTGGCAGGTGCGGAAGAAATAGGGGAAAGCCGGGCGGAAACGCAGGGCTTCGAAGACGTACCCGTCGAACTCGGCGGGATCGTCGCTCATGGCGGCCATGCGCGCGTCGATGAAACGGGTCTGATCGGCCATCAGGAACGCGAGGGCGTTGACCGAGGCGTGGGACGTGGTCTCCACGGCGCCGATCAGCAGACCGGCGGTGTTGAAGATCACGTTCTGGATGTCGAACCTCACGCCGCCGCTGAATGACAGACGCAGAAGGCGGGAGACGGGATCTTTTTCCTCGCTTCCCAGTTTGACCGCCGCGGCGCGGCCCGCGACCAGGGCGGCCAGATAGGCGGCCATCATCACGCTCGCCTTCTCGCGATTGAAGGTGATGTCCGCGGCCGAAACCGGGCCGGGCGCATCGAAGGGCTGATTGTGGAAGGCGTCCTGCTGGCTCCAGTAGGACCAGTCGATCATGTCCTTGGGGTTGGCGCCGTCGAACCCGAAGAAGGTCTGCACGAGGCCGGCTGGGACCGTCCGGGTCAGGTGCGGGACGATGTCGAGCGAACCGTGCGCCGCCTCCAGCCGTTGGGCCGTTTCCTGGCCGACCCAGGCCCGCATGGCCGGGATGTCCTCGAAATCCAGAATGGCCTTCATGATCGATTTCTCGCGCCAGTGGGCGGCGGTGTCGTCCTGGGCCATGAAGTAGGTCCCCTGTTTGGGGACGTAGAGATCGACGCCGAACACATCGTGGCGCGTCAGGATCAGATTGCAGTCGGCCAGGGCCGTGCAAAACGTCAGTTCCGGCAGGACCAGCACGGGACGTTCCGCCCGAAGCTGTTGGAACAGCGGCAGCGGCTCCGAATAGAGCCATGAGCGGACCATGGGCCAGCGGGCTTCAGGCGCCGCGGCGTCGATCCGCGCGAGATAGTCATCCATGACGAAACCTTCCGCCTAGAGGGTTTTCATATACTCCACGAGCGCCCAGCGCTCGGCGTCGGTCAGCTTGTCGGCGCCGTACTCGTGGCCCAGGTTGCTGTCGCCGTCGCGGGGCTGGCCCTGGGCGTCCACGGTCTGAAACTGGAAGGCGGGACCGGCCGGCTTCTGCTCCCAGACATAGCCGACATTCTTCGGGTCGAACTCGCGAGAGCCCAGCCAGAACGCCTTCGGGCGATCCTTCCCGGGTAGCAGCAGATGGTAGAGCGTGGGCACCGATCCGTTGTGGAGATAGGGCGCCGTCGCCCAGATCCCGTCCAGCGGCCGGGCCTTGTAGGCCAGCAACTCGTTGGTCGTGTTCAGGCAATAGGCGCGGCGCTGATCTCGCGCGCTGACCGGCGCGCCGTGCGCATGCGCGTTGAGGCCGCCCGCGAACACCTTCGGCGGCTCGTGAATACCCAGGAAGGTTTCCACGGCGGCGCCGGCGATGTTCAGCTTCTTGCCTACCAGGGCGCCTTCGACGGTGGTCGCCAGCTGTGTGACCACGAGGCTGTTGGGTCCGATCGTCTCGCCGGTCAGGAAGTTGGTCTTCTGCCCTTCAAGATTGCCGGTGTCCGCCGTGTAGGTGAAGGCGTTGCAAGCCATCCAGATGTCGGTGAGGTTGCCGCTGGCCGCCATGCTGCGCAGGGAGATCATATGCTCGATCCCCTTGCCGTCCTGCCACTTGTCCTTGGGCATGTGGCAGCCCGCGCAGTGGGCGTCGAACAGCACCGCGCCCTTGGCGGCCAGGTCCTTGTCGACCTGCGGGAATGCGTCGGGCCACTTGGGCGACTCCAGCCGCATCAGCATGTCTTCGATGCGGTTGAGATTGTCGGCCTGGAGGCTGGACGGGAAACCGTCGATCGTCCCTGAGAGGCCGTTCGGCGGCTTGACGATCACCTCCCCGAAGACGCCGATCACCTCGCCCGCGTTGCGGCCGAGCGCACCATAGTTGAATGGCCGGCCGGCGATGGTAAGCTTGCTGTTCTTCGCCACCCCATCCCACTGGACGCGGTCCTGCTTTTCCAGGTCCCAGAGGAAGGGGTAGCTCACCGGCGCGTCGGCGGGATTGCCCACGGGGTGAGCCGCGCCGTTGAAGAGCGCTACCTTGTTGTAGATGTGACCGAAGGCGTCGACGCGGGCGAAGCCGTAGCGCAGCGGCGTGTGATTGACGGACTCGACCTGGTCCTCCCAGGCGATGAGCTTGCCGAGGGCGGCCTTCAGCGCGTCGCGGTTGGCGGGGGTGTCCTTGCCGGTCAGCACCTTGCTCGCGAACCGATCCCATTTGTCCGGCTGGTCGCGCGTCTGACGGAGCGACTGGTCAAGCGCCTCGATGAAGGATTGATAGTCTCCCAGACCCGGACCGCCATCGACCCGGATGGCCTTGCCCTGGTAGCTGACCTCCGCGGTGTGACAGGCCGAGCAGTTCAGCCCGATCCAGGGCTCCGCATTGCCGCCGCCAGGCTGACCGGCGTACCAGCGCAGGCCGGTCACCTTGAAGCCGTCGTCGGCCTGGCGGTCGACCACGAACCCGACGGGCAGGCCGCTCTTGGAGCCCTCCGGCACGCCGATGTAGCCGAAGCTCTTGATGAACGATTCATCCGAGAAGGCGGCTGTCCCGCCCGGCTGCTCCAGCGCCTTGAACCACGCCAACGGCATCAGACGGGAGCCCTGACTGGCCGCGTACCAGGCGTCCTGCTCGGTGGCCTTCCAGCCTTGTGCGGTCGTCTTCGCGTCGCCGCCGAGCCAGGCGCAGGCGCCGAGGCTTGCCGCCAAGGCCAGTATGGCGGCGCCAGTCAGCAGAGGTCTGCGAGTCATGGTGTTGTCCCTCCCCAGGGTCGGGGGGAAATAGGCCTCTCCCTAGGGCTGTGTGTCAACGTGAATTGCGCCACATTGCCGCCACATCACGCGGCGGGGGCGCTCGCGGTCCAAGACTTGAGCCGGGCCTGGATATCGTCCGGGTCGCCGGCCACCGCCAGCGTCTTCAGTCGCGATGACTGTCCCGCGATCACCAAGATCGCGGATTTCGGGATCGCCAGGGCCTGCGAGAGATAGACGATCAGAGCGGCGTTCGCCGCGCCGTCCACCGGCGGCGCGGCGACCCGCACCTGGGCGGTCCAGCGGCCGTCCGCCAGTTGAACGATCCGGTCCAGTCCGCTTCGCCCGCCGCGCGGCGTGAGTCGAACACGCAGCCGCGCGCCGTCAGGGGTGGGATCGTACGGCCGGCCGGCGGGCGCCGGCGCGGCGTTCATGGCAGGTTGGGCAAAGGGCCCCGGCTGAGACTCTGAGCCAGCTTTAGTCGCAGCACCCAGTCGCCACCGTTCGCCACCGCCTCTGGGCCGATGTTGCGGGCAAGGTGTCGTTGAAGGGCTTCCGGCACCGCGCCTTCGGGCGCAACCGGATTGGGGGCGGCCAATTCCGTCAGAAGGTCATCATCGGCCTGACGATCATCGCTGATGTCGCGGATGCGTTCGAAGACAATCGGCGTCGCGGCGGGCGATCGTCCGGCGTCGTGATTCGCCGTGAGCGTGATGCCGTCGAGAACGTCGGCCTGAACGCTGTTCACACCGTGCAGAATAGCGAAGGCCAAGGCCCCGCCGGTGAATTCCGTACCGATGACATAGAGTTGATTCTGCACGGGCAGCGCCCAACCCTCAACGACCACGCCGCCCGTGCTCATCTTGAACTTGAGGAACCCATCGTCACCACGCCGCACCAGAACATGATCGTGGATAAAACGACCTGGGTGTTCAGCATAGGGCCGGGTGGTGCGATAGAAGCCCTCATAGGCGGTCCCGCGCAGGCCGGTCGTGGCCAGGATCTGGTCGAGGAAGGGCAGGGGCAAACCCAGGGCCGCGGGTTTTGGCGCCACCTCCACCCGCGACATTCCCACACCGAGCAGGCAGGCCAGGCCTTCGAGATCGCGATCCCAGTCCAGGGCCGTGAAGCCTTGAATCTTCTGACTCATCAGGGTGCTGAGTTGGGCCAGGTTGTGACCGGAAGGCACGGTCGCGCCGGAGGCCCAACGGGCGACAACAGACTTGTCCAAACCCAGGGCCGCGGCCAGGCGCGCCCGACTCAGCGACAGGACCTTCAGGACGAGAGTCAATTTCTCTGAAAACGGCTCGGTCATGCGCTTTTGGGGTCCGCCGACGCTGCATAATCAGGCGTCCGCGACACCGCAAGCAACTCCGATGCTTTACGTGTCACCTTGTCGCGGGTCTGGCGAGTAGCAATGTCGTCCGATGGCTAGTGCGCCGTCATTTCGTTGGTGTTTTGCGCCCCGCCCCGGGGGCGCGCCCGATCAGGACGACGACAGCGGCCGAGCCCGCCTGTTGCGGGGATAGACGCCAATCAGACCGAACAGCGCGATCAGCACCACCCAGGCCACAACGTCCGGACTGGCGGCGCCGGACAGCGCTCCCGCGCGACTTGCCGCGAAGCTGGCCGACGACGCCTCAGCGGGCTCGACTATGAGCAGCGCTAATAGGGAAAATAAGAAGTAAAAACATGTTTTCATTTTTTACGCTCTTTCGAAGATGACAGTACAGTGACACCTTAGACGCCTTGCAATTTTCTATACTGGAACCGGTGGGCGCGGGCAATAGCCCGGGTCTCGCGAGATATATATGCATATCCTCGCCTGCCGCGGACGTTGCTTAGACGTGAAGTGCACGGCTGACCGGCCATGCGGTCACGACCCATGATCTCCTGACCCCGGGTGGGGGGCCCCGTGAGACCGGCGCCATGGCCGCGCGCTTCACGCGGTCGTGACGCGCGCGGCTCCTGTCTTCATTCTGTGTTCAGCCTGGATATGGCTAATGGGTGTGGTGACAAATCCTCGTGGAGGCTGCTTGGCCGAAAGATCGACCCGAGTCCGCAACCCCTTCGTCGCCCGAGTCGGCCGCGTCGGAGGGCTGTCGATGGCGCTGACCTGCCTCGGCGCCATGGCGCTGGCCCGTCCCGCGCCGCCGCCCGCGCGGCCCGTTTCGGATCAGGTCTACTCCGGGAGGTGGTACGAGATCGCTCGCACGCCCAACAAGCTGCAGAAGGACTGCCAGGCCCCCACCAGCGACTTTCAGGACAGCACCGCCGCCGGATTCACTGTCATTGAAACCTGTCATCAGGGCGAAGCGGGTGGTGCGGCGAAGGTTGTGCGCGCCAAGGCCCGGATCATCTCCAGGGCGGACAACACCCGTTTCCGCATGAGCTTCTTTGGCGGTCTCGTGCACCAGGACTATTGGATTCTCGACCATGCCGACGACAACAGCTGGCTGGTCATGGGCACGCCCGGCGGCAATTTCGTCTGGCTCCTGTCGCGCCGCCCCGCCCTCCCGCCGGCCGAACTCGCGGCGGCGCTCGGCCATGTGGGCGCCCTAGGCTATTCGACCGCCCGGCTGATTTATCCGGCCCAGACGGGCGGCTGACGCGCCCATTGACCTCGAACATATAGCGAACAGAATGGGCGCATGGAGACCATAGCCCTCACTCTGTCTCGTCCCGAGGTCACCAGTCTTGTCACGCGAGGCGCGGCGCGGCTGTTCCTGGCCCTTGGCTATACGCCTCTGCTTGAAGTCGGCCTGCCCAATGGCCGCCGGGCCGACATCATGGCCATCGGTCCACGGGGTCAGATCGCCGTCGCCGAGGTCAAGTCGGGGATCGACGACTTCCGGGTCGACCAGAAATGGGGCGAGTACCGGCCGTTCTGCGATGCTTTCTACTTCGCCGTCGCGCCGGAGTTTCCGCGGCACATCCTGCCGGAAGACCCAGGACTGATCGTGGCCGACGGGTTCGACGGCGCGGTGCTGCGCGAGGCGCCGCTGGCGCCGCTCGCCGGCGCCCGGCGCAAGGCCCTGACCATCGCGTTCGCGAGGCTGGCGGCGGGTCGGGTGCTGGGCGCCTAGGCGCGGAGGCCGCGCCGCCCCGCACGCATGAATGCGGCATGAACGCGCCGTTCCCGCACCGGTCATGTTGGTTCCGTCAGTCTCGACCACGATCAGACGGTCTGATCCATCGGGAAAGGACACCATCATGGCTCCCAAGACTTGCCTCATCATCGCCGGCGGCCTGGCGGCCGTCCTTCTGCCGTTCGCCGCGACCGCCCAATCCTGGGGTGGCGAATACAGAGATCAGCATGCGCCGGGTTCGACCTATCAGCCGGCCTACGGTCAGGGGGAGAGTTGGCGTGGCCGCGGCGGCTACGATCGCGGTCATGAACGCGGCTATGGCTACGGGTACGGTCAAGGCCGTCGAGGCGGGGATTTTGAGACGGGGAGCTACGGCTTCGCCGGCTATCCGGAGTTCGCCGCCGTGAAGGCGCATATCCGCCAGGAACTCCATGAAGGCCGTGAAGAAGGCTGGCTGGAGGGCGGGCAAGCCTGGCGGTTCGTCAGCAGTCTGCGCGACATCGAACGGCGGGAAGCGCGGGAGTTCGAGGCGCATGGCTGGAGCCTGCCCTGGAATGACCGGGGCGCCCTGCGCGACGCGTTTGGTCGCCTTGATCGTCGAATCGACGAGGTCCGCGACGGGGGTTAGGGGGGCGCCCTCCGCAATCGCCCTCGATTGCCATGACCGCGCGGCGGCGGGTAACCTCCGGCAAAATCCGAGGAAACCCGCCATGGCCGCCGCCAACCCCGCCTTCATCACCCGCCTGGAACCGCAGGACGAGTTCACCCACGACCCCGGCGAGGCCAAGAACTACAACGAAAGCATGTACTTCAATGTTTTCGACCCCGTGGCGAAGACCGGTGGTTGGTTTCGGATCGGCAACCGGCCGAATGAGGGTTACGCCGAGGTCAGCGTCTGTCTCTACCTGCCCGACGGGCGGGTGGCGTTCACCTTCGGCCGGCCGACGATAACCGACAACGCGGCCATGGACGCCGGCGGCCTGAAGGTCGCCGTGGTCGAGCCGTTCAAGCGCCTGAGAGTGACGTTCTCCGGCAACGCCCTGGTCCTGGCCAGGCCGTTCGAGATGGCCGATCCCAAGAAAGCCTGGCGGGAGAACCCCAGCCTGCCCTGCACCGTGGACCTCGACTACGAAGGCGTCTCGCCGATGTACGGCGGCGAAACACTGAAGGCGGACGGCTCGGCGCTCGACATCGATCCCGAGAAATCGTTCGCCAAGGCCCACTATGAGCAGCACTGCGCCGCGCACGGCGTGATCACGGTCGGCGAGGAGCGGTTCGAGATCGCCGGGCACGGCCTGCGCGACAAGTCCTGGGGCCCTCGCTACTGGCAGGCCATCGACTGGTACCGCTGGTGTCCGATGAACTTCGGCCGCGACTTCGGCATGATGCTGTCGACCATCGGCGATGGGAAGGGCGGCGCGCGCGAGGGCGGCATGGTGTTCGTCGACGGCGCCTATGACCTGATCACCTCCTGCAAGATCGACAGCGACTGGGACGAGAATGGCTATCAGACCGGCCTGCGGGCCAAGGTCGGCACGGCCGGCGGGCGGTCCTACGAGGTGACCGGAAAGGTGCTCTCGCTCATTCCGCTGCGCAACCGTCGCACGGCCCCCGATGGGACCGAGATGACCACCCGCATCACCGAGGGTATGACGGAATACCGGTGCGGCGACCTCGTGGGTTACGGCCTGAGCGAATATCTCGACCAGATCGTCGAGGGGCAGCCGAACGGTCGCGTCGCAGGGTTCTAGCGAGGCGCTTCGGCCTGGGGGCGGTGGCGGTGTTTGATCAGGGAGGGCGGCTTATGATCTTCGAACACGTGACGACCGGCGGCTGCCAGTCCTATCTGGTGGGGTGCCCGGACACGCTTAGCGCCGCGCTGATCGACCCGGAGGTCAGCCAGATCGACCGCTACAAGGCGCTGGCGGCGCGAGACGGTCTGCACATCCGCTATATCATCGACACCCACACCCACGCCGACCACTTCTCCGCCGCCAAGCAGCTGTCGCGCATGCTGGACGCGCCGATTGTCATGCACCAGTCCAGCCCTGCTCCCCATGCCGGCCTGCGGCTCGACGACGACGATCTGCTGATCATCGGCAAGCTGAGATTGCGGGCCTTGCACACGCCGGGCCACACGCGGGATTCCATGTGTCTGGTGGTCGGCGATCGCGTCTTCACCGGCGACACCTTGTTGATCGGCGGCACTGGCCGCACCGACCTGCCCAGCGGTGACCCCGAGCAGCTCTATGACAGTCTGTTCGGCAAGCTGCTGAAGCTCGATCCGGACCTGCTGGTCTATCCGGCGCACGACTACAAGGGCCGGACCCACTCCACTCTGGGGACCGAAATCGCCGAAAATCCGCGCCTGCAGAAGCGCGACCGGGCTGAATTCATCCGAATGATGCGGGACCTGAACCTGGCCGCGCCCACCCACCTTACCGAGGCCCTGCGCACCAACATGAGCGGCGGCCTGACGGTCGATCAGATGCTGGCCGAAGCGGCGGGCGAAGTGCCATTCATCGGCATGGAGGAACTCGATCGCCGCGTGACGGCCCGGCCCAATGATCTTCTGGTCCTGGACGTGCGTGAGGCTGACGCATTCGCGGCTGGCCACATTCCCGGGGCGCGGCATCTTGCCCGCGGGCAATTGGAGCTGCGCGTCAACGACGCTATCCCCGACCCGACCATGCGTGTGGTGGTCTATTGCGACTACGGCAAGGTTTCGACTCTCGCGGCGGCGACCCTGCGACGCCTGGGCTTCATGCGCGCCAGCGCGCTCGACGGCGGCATGAAGGCCTGGCGCGAAGCGGGCCTGCATGTGGAGGTCTGAGAAGGTGAGATTCCATGGATAGGCCGGCCATTCTCATCCGGGGCCAGGAGCCGGAGGACATTCCGGATCTCACCGAGCTGTGGAATCAACCCCAGGTGATCTGGGGTACGCTTCAGCTACCGTTCGTTTCCGTTGAGGCGCGCCGCATCCGCAGCGCGGCCCTGGGGCCCAATGTCACCCGCCTTGTGGCGGTGGCGGAGGGCAAGGTGGTAGGGGCGATCTTCCTGACCCGGTATGAGAACCGGCGCGCCCATGTGGGCGGGATCGGCATGGGCGTGCACGACGCCTACGCCGGCAGGGGCGTGGGCTCGGCGCTCCTGGGCGCGGTGGTCGACCACTCCGACCGCTGGCTGAATCTCAAGCGGCTTGAGCTGCAGGTCTGGGCCGACAACCATCGCGCCATCGCGCTCTACAAACGCTTCGGGTTCGAAACCGAAGGGTTGCTGCGCGCGGAGGGATTTCGCGACGGCGCCTATACGGACTCCCTGACCATGGCCCGGCTTCACGGCCTGTAAGTCGCGGGCCGCCGCCTCAGCGGACCCCGGTCGGCAAGGCCGTCAGGCCGCCCAGTCCTCGGTGTCCACGGTCGCCTGCATCGCCGGGGCATAGCGTGGCCCGGTGACGGTGCGTTCATTCACCAGCGACTCGACCCTCGCCATGATATCCGCGGAAAGGGTGACCTCGGCGGCCGCGGCATTCTCGCGCATGTGGTCAGGGTTCGATGTGCCAGGAATCGAGACCACCGTCGGGTCCTTTTCCATAAGCCAGGCCAGGCAGAGTTGGGCCGGCGTACAGCCGGCTTCGCCCGCCAGAGCGGTGAAGGCCGCCAACAGCTTCAGGTTAGCGGCCAGGGCCTCGCCGTGGAAACGGGGCATGCCAGAGCGGAAGTCGCCGGGGCCGAACTTCGTCGGATCGCTCGCGCCGCCGGCCAGGAAGCCCCGGGCGACGGGGCTGAAGGGAACGAACGTCACGCCCAACTCGCGGCACGCCGCCAGGACGGCGATCTCCGGATTGCGCGTCCAGGGCGAGTATTCGGTCTGCAGAGCGGCGATCGGATGGGTGGCATGCGCCTTGCGCAAGGTCGCGGCGCCCACTTCCGACAGGCCGATCGCGCGAATCTTCCCGGCCTTCACCAGATCGGCCAGGGCGCCGACGCTGTCCTCGATCGGGACGCGCCTGTCCCAGCGATGGAGGTAATAGAGATCGATGGTCTCGACGCCGAGACGCGCCAGGCTCTCATCGCAGGTCTGTTTCAGACGCTCGGGAGATCCGTTGAGGTCGCGTTCCTCGCCCCGCGTCATGCCGCATTTCGACGCCAACACGATCTTGTCGCGGTGCGGCTTCAGCACCTCGCCGACCAGGCGCTCGTTGTGACCCAGGCCATAGACCGCGGCGGTGTCGAAGAAGGTGTAGCCCGCGTCGATGGCGCCGAGTAGAACCCGCTCGGCCTGCTCGCGCGGTGGCGGCGGACCGTAGGAATGCGACAGGCTCATACAGCCCAGGCCAATGGCCGAGACCTCGAACTGCCCCAAATGGCGCTTCAGCATCTTACGACCCCTCCCAGGACTGCGCGCAAGGGAAAGGCCCGGTTCCAGCGCGGGCGTCAAGCGGCTCCGCGCCGATCGCGTCAGGGGCTCAGCGCGGGGCGCGCTTGGAGAGGATGCGCTGAAGGGTGCGGCGATGCATGTTCAGTCGCCGGGCGGTCTCCGAGACGTTGTGCGCGCACAGTTCGTAGACCCGCTGAATATGCTCCCAACGCACGCGATCGGCGCTCATGGGGTTCTCAGGCGGCGGCGGCGGAGCGCCTGTCTCCGCGGCCAGCAGGGCGTTGACCACGTCGTCCGCGTCGGCCGGCTTGGACAGATAGTCCACCGCCCCGGCCTTCACCGCCGCCACGGCCGTAGCGATGTTTCCATAGCCGGTCAGCATGATGATCCGGGCGTCCGGGCGAATCCCCCGCAGCGCGTCGACCACTGTCAGACCTGTTCCGTCCTCAAGGCGCATGTCGAGCACGGCGAAGGCCGGCGGCGACACCGCCACGGCGCTCAGGGCTTCGGAAACGCAACCGACCTGGACCGTCTGAAAGCCCCGGGCCTCAAGGGCTCGGCCAAGGCGGCCCCGGAGCGCGTTGTCGTCGTCGAGCAGAAGAAGGCTCCTATCCGCCACCTTCAGCCCGGTCACATCATCCATTTGAGCGCCTCTTGATCGGAGCGGGGGCATGGGCGTCCGACTACCAACTGGTACGCGGCATTATGTCGCTCATACGGGCGCAAATACAAGATATTCGTTCAATCTTACCCTAGCGCCTCGACAGCCAGGCGCGGCCAACGGGCCGTCACGATCGCCCCGGACCGGGGCGCGTTCTGGAAGTGGACCCGCGCGCCCGTTCGCTCCAGCAGCGTCTTGGCGATGAAGAAACCCAGCCCCATGCCGATATGACCCGTGCGTGATCCCTCTGCCCCGGGCCGGCTGGTGACATAGGGCTCGCCCAGCTTCGTCATGATCGCCGGCGCGAAGCCCGGACCATCGTCGCGCACCTCAAGGGATACGAAGCCGACGTCGAAGCGCGCCGTGACAAGGATTTCGCCGTTGGCGAAGTCGAAGGCGTTCTCGACGATCGCCGCGATGGCGTGGAGAATTTCGGGCCGCCGCCAGATATCGGGCGCGGCGACCCCGGGCGGGCCGGTGACCAGGGCTTCGACGCGGACGTCTGTGGCGGCCGCATAGGGCTCAACGATTTCCCGCACCAGCTGCAGCAAGGTGAGACGTTCGTGAACGGCGTCGCGCCGTTCCGGGGTTTCCGCGAGGCGTTTGAGGATGTCGCGGCACCTGCGAGCCTGCTCCACAAGCAGGACCGCATCTTCCCGCAGCGGGCCCTCTGGCGCGTCCCGCACCAGTTCCGTGGCGACGATGGCGATGGTCGCCAGCGGCGTGCCAAGCTCATGGGCGGCGGCGGCGGCCAGCGCGCCCAGCGCGGAGAGTCGTTGTTCGCGCGCCAGAACTGTCTCGGTGATATTGAGGGCAAGCTGGCGGCGTGACGCCTCCGCGGCCGACCAGGTGGCGTAGGCGCTGGCGAAGACGATGGCGATTTCCAGGGAAAACAGCCGGGCGAGTCGGTAGCCGCTCTCGAACTGGGCGGCTGGGTCGGCTGACACCGCGCCCGGGGCGAATGTGAGGAAGAGGGCCGCCGCCAACCCCGCGGCGCAGACCATCACCGCCGTGCGCGGTCGCAGGGCGGCGCCAGCCACGGTGACCGGTGCAATGAGCAGCAAGGCGAAGGGGTTCAGAACCCCGCCTGTGATCTGCAGGACCAGGGTCAGCTCAGCGATGTCGAACGCCATCAGCGAGAGCACCTCCCAGGGCTGCGCCTCGCGGCGCGCCGCCGGGCTGAGCGCGAGGCCGGCGGACAGCATCGCGCTGAGGCCTATCAATCCCAGACATGGCGCGAACGGCACAGGCCATCTGAGCAGTCGCCAGACGGCCAGCAGCATCAGGCACTGACCGACAACCAGGGCGACGCGCAGGAAGATCAGGGTCCGCATTCGCATGCGCGGTCGAGTCGCCGCGCGGCCTTGCGCGCCATCGAACCCGGGCGTATCCGACCGCGCTCCGCTCGCGGCGGGCGTTTTCAGGACGGATGATGCGAGAGTTGGCGTCGATGCCATGGCTGCTAGGATGGCCCCAAACGCCGCGTCGCGCGAGAGGCGACAGCGCGCCATGAGCGTCCGGCGCAGGATCGGGGTCACGGCGGCGGCCGCCGCGATACTCCTGGCGGGCCTTCTGGCCTGGAAACTGCTCGTCCGGCCAGCGCCCGATCCATCCGCCGTGGGTGGCGCTTTCCATCTGGTGGATCAATCCGGCCGCGCGGTGGATGAGAGCCTGCTGCGCGGCAAAGTCTCCGCCGTCTTCTTCGGTTACACCTTCTGCCCCGACGTCTGCCCGACGACCCTTTCGACGCTTGGGCGCGCCATGGACATTGTGGTAGACCCGGCGCGCGGCCTGCAGGTGGTGTTCATCACCGTGGACCCTGAACGCGATACGGCGAAGGCTCTGGCGGCCTATCTGGCCAGTCCCTCATTTCCCAAGGCGACCATCGGCTTGACCGGGACCGCCGCTCAGGTGGCGGCAGTGGCGCGAGCCTATCACGTTTTCTACCAGAAGGCGCCCGAGGCCGGCGGCGGCTACACCATGGACCATTCCTCCGTGGTCTATCTGATGGACCGCGGCGGCCGGTTCATCCGGCCGCTGGATGTCTCCCTTCCGCCCCCGGAGGTTGCCCGGCAGCTCAGGACGGCCCTGGCCGGCGGCTGACCCGGCGCCCTGGACTTGGCGGGGGCGCTCGGTCATACCTCGGCGCCGCACCCTAAAGAGACGCAATGCTCTACGCTCTTCACGAAGCCGCCTACCGTTCCGCCGCGCCGGTCAGCGCCGCCGCCCATATGATGCGGGATTTCTGGCGTTCACCGTTCAATCTGGCCGGCGACACGGGCCTGGGCCGCAATCTCCACGCCTCGGCCGACCTTCTGGCCAATCTCACCCGCCGATACGGCAAGCCGGCGTGGAGAATCTCGGCCACGACCGTCAACGGCCATGTCGTCCCCGTGACGTGCGACAAGCCCTGGTCGTCGCCGTGGGCCGCGCTGCGGCATTTCCGCCGCGATCCAGACGCCCTGCGGGCCGCGGGCAGCCAGACCGACAGACCCGCGGTGCTGATCGTGGCGCCGTTGTCCGGGCACTTCGCGACCCTGCTGCGGGGGACGGTGGAAACCTTCCTGACCGACTATGACGTGTGCGTCACCGACTGGTCCAATGCGCGCGACGTGCCGATCCTGGAGGGCCGCTTCGGCTTCCACGACTATGTTGACACCTTGATGGATATGCTTGGCCACATCGGCCGGCGGGCCCATGTGGTGGCGGTCTGTCAACCTGGGCCCGCCGCCCTCGCGGCGACCGCCTTGATGTCCGAGGACGAGGACCCGCTCAGGCCGGCCTCCCTGACCCTGATGGGCTCGCCGATCGATGCGCGGTTCTCGCCGACCGTGACCAACCGCCTGGCCGAGGAGCGGCCGTTCAGCTGGTTTCAGTCCAACATGATCTACACCGTGCCGTGGCCCTATGCGGGGACTCTGCGGCGGGTCTATCCGGGCTTTGTGCAGCTCTACAGCTTCATGTCGATGAACGCCGAAGCCCACCAGGAAGCCCATCGCCGGTATTTCGACCACATGGTGCGCGGCGATGGCGACTCTGCCGATAAGCACCGCGAGTTCTACGACGAATATCTCAGCGTCCTGGATCTCACCGAGGAATTCTACCTTGAGACGATCGACATCGTGTTCCAGCGCTATCTGCTTCCTAAGGGCGAGCTGATCCACGACGGCCGGAAGGTCGATCCCGCGGCCATCGCGGACACGGCCCTGATGACCGTTGAGGGCGAGCGGGACGATATCTCGGGCGTCGGTCAGACCCAGGCGGCGCATCACCTGTGCCCGAACATCCCCGAGAACCTGCGCGAGCTGTATGTGCAGCCTGGGGTCGGCCACTATGGCGTCTTCAACGGACGGCGGTTCGAGCAGGAAATCTATCCCCGGGTTCGCGATCTCATCGATCGCCGCGAAGCCCTGCTCTAGAGCGCGCGACCGGCCCGGCGGCGATCATGCGGCTGTTCGCCCCCCGGTACGCCGATGGTCAGGTTATCGAGATCGACGGCATGGCGGTGCGGCTGCGTGTCAGCGCCCGGGCTCGCCGAATTTCCCTGCGCGTCGACCGATTGCGCCGGGAGGCTGTCGCCGTGGCGCCCTCGCGACGGCATCTCGCCGACGCCGCCGCTTTCGCGGTCAGCCGCCGCGATTGGCTTTCCGAACGCCTTGAGGCCCTTGAGGCCGCGCCGGCGGCGGCCTTGCCGGGCGATGTGGTCAGTGTTTTTGGCCGTCCGTGGCGTCTGCAGCCGGATGGCCGTCGCCCACGGTTGAGTCTGGCGGAAGGTGACGGTCCGCGCGTCCTTTCCGGCTGCGGCGCCGGCGCGGTCGATCCCCAGCTTGTGGCGCGGATGGTCCGGCGTGAGGCTCAGGCGGTTTTCGAGACCTGGGCGCGGACGCATTGCGCCGCCCTGGGCGCGCCGCCGCCGCCGATCCTGCTGACAGATACGCGCACGCGTTGGGGCTCCTGCGCGCCGGCCCGGCGAGACCGACCCGCGACCATCAGGCTTTCCTGGCGTCTGGCCCTGGCCCCGCCCGAGGTCGCCGACTACGTCGTGGCCCATGAATGCGCCCACCTGCGCGAGGCCAATCACGGTCCCCGGTTCTGGGCTGTCGTCGACTCGCTCGTGGACGATGTCCGCGGAGCGCGAATCTGGTTGCGCAACCACGGCGCGAGTCTGCACGCCATCCTGCCGAAGCTCGTGGGCTAAAAGGGAACGGCGCTGTCCTGCGCCGGGCGCCCGCCGCGTTCCCGAAATCGCCTTGGCGGCGGGGCTTCAGGCTCGGTGTCCACGGGCGCTTCCGCGTCCCTTGCCGGCGAGGTCTGTGACAAGGCCTCGTCTATCCCTTCGACTGGTGCGGGCCCATCCGCGCCGGGGATCGGTTGGGCCGCCAGCCGGGGCAGGGCCGAGGCCATGAAATTCCGCCAGATCTCGGCCGGCGGGCCGCCGCCGGTCACCTTGCGCATGGCGGTGTTGTCGTCCTTGCCGACCCAGACGGCGGTGACGAACCCACCGGTCAAACCGACAAACCAGGCATCCTTGTAGTCGCTTGTGGTGCCGGTCTTGCCGGCCAGGTCGTAGCCGCTGATCCGCGCCCGCGCGCCTGTGCCGGAAACCAGAACGCCGCGCAGCATGCGGATCATCTCGGATAGCGCGGGCTGGCCGATAACGGACTGGGGCGCTGGCGGCGCCGCGGCATGGTCATAGAGAACCCGACCCTTGGCGGTCCGCAGTCTTTCGATGCCGTAGCCGCGCGCCTTGAAGCCACCGTTGGCGAAGGCGTCATAGGCCTCCGCCATCTCCATCGGACTGACTTCGACCGCGCCGAGCGCCATCGAGGGATCTGTCTGGATCGGCGAGGTGATGCCCAGTCGATGGGCGGTGTCCGCCACCCTGGCCGTGCCGACCTGCTGGGCCAGTCGCGCGGCCACGGTGTTGATGGACTGGGCGAGCGCCGTCTTCAGATCGATCGGCCCGAGGTACTTTCCGGTGTAGTTGCGGGGCGTCCAGTTCCCGATCGTGATCGGCTCATCCACGACCGGTTCGTCCGGCGTGTGACCGTTCTCCATCGCCGCCAGATAGACGAAGGGCTTGAAGGCCGATCCGGCCTGGCGGCGGGCGGCTGTGGCCCGATCGAACTGGCTCTCGGCATAGGTCGCGCCTCCGACATAGGCGCGGATTCGGCCTTCGCCATCCATCGCCACCAGCGCCCCCTGTCCCACGCCCTGATCGGCATGGGCGGCCACGCCGGCGCGGACCGCCTGTTCCGCCGCTGCCTGGATCGGCAGGTCGAGGGTGGTTTCGACCACGAGATCCTCCGTGGGCTCGCCGACCTGAGATCTGACCTGAGCGTCCAGCCAGTCGACGAAATACTGCGCCCGCTGGTTGGCGAGCCGCGCCGAGACATGCACCGGCTGACTGAACGCCGCCCGACGCTGGGCGGGACTGATCGCGCCCATGCGCTCCATTTCGTAGAGCACCACCGTGGCGCGCCGGGCGGCGCGTTCGCTGTTCGCCGCCGGGTTGTACCGCGACGGCCCTTTCATGGTGGCCGCGAGCAGGGCGGCTTCGCCGAGAGTCAGGCCGGACGCCGGTTTGTTGAAGTAGCGTTGCGCCGCCGCCTCAATGCCATAGGCGCCACCGCCGAAGCTGACGCGGTTCAGATAGAGCGCCAGAATCTGCTTCTTGCTGAAGTGCATCTCCAGCCAGACCGCCAGCACCAGTTCCTGCGCCTTCCGCCGATAGGTCTGGGCCGGCGTCAGGAACAGGTTGCGGGCCAACTGCTGGGTGATGGTCGAGCCGCCGCGCAGGGACCCACCCGGGTGCTTGAGATTGTAAATCTCGGACCTCAGCATGCCCCAGGGGTTGAAGCCCAGGTGATGATAGAATTGCCGGTCTTCGATGGACACGAACGCGGCGGGCACATAGGGCGGCAAGGCGTCGATGTCGGCGGGAGGCGCGTACTGGCTGCCGCGCACCGCCACGACGGCGCCGGACCGATCGAGATATGTGACCGAAGGCTGGCGGGTGACGTCGTAAAGCTTGGACGTGTCGGGCAGGTCGGTGGCGAACGCGGCCAGGAAGGCGGCGATGAAGATCAGGCCCCAGACGGCGAGAACCACAGACCAGTAGATCAGGGCCTGGAGAGGGGTGCGCCCGCGCCGGGCCGGCGGCGGAGCGCCGTCAGCATATGCCATGCGCCATCCTTGGGTCTCGCCCGCGTCCCGGGGCGGTTCCATAGCGGAAGCCGACATGGGGGGTAAGACCCTTGAAAAAGCCTTAAGGCGAACGGCTTCCGAACGGCGGCGACGCCTGCCATAAGGCGCCGTGACCGCCAATCTGGACGACGCCCGCGAGATTCTTCGCCACACATTCGGCCACGCCGATTTTCGGGGCCTGCAGGCCCCGGTGATCGCGGAAATGCTGGCCGGCCGCAACGCCCTGGCCGTACTGCCCACCGGTGGCGGCAAGAGCGTCTGCTACCAGATTCCCGCGCTGTTGCGCCCCGGCGTGGGCCTGGTCGTCTCGCCTCTGATCGCGCTGATGAGCGACCAGGTCGAAGCGCTGCGGCAGCTTGGCGTCAAGGCCGCGCGGATGGACTCGGGTCTCGCGCCCGAGGAACGAGACGCGACCTGGCGCAAACTGTCCGCGGGCCAGCTCGATCTGATCTATCTGTCGCCCGAAGGGTTGATGCAGCCCTATGCGCTTGAACGGCTCTCGGCCGCGCCGCTGGCGGTTCTGGCCGTGGACGAGGCGCACTGCGTGAGCCAGTGGGGTCACGACTTCCGGCCCGAATACCGCGCCCTGGGCCGCCTGGCTGAGATCTTCCCCGATGTGCCCCGCTTGGCCGTCACCGCGACGGCCGACGCCCGCACGCGGGCGGACATCCGCAGCGAACTTCGCCTTGAGGGTGCGGCGGAGTTCGTGGCCAGCTTCGCGCGGCCCGAACTGGCGCTCAACGCGGAGCGTAAGCGGACCAAGCCGCACGACCGGGTCGCGGCCCTGGTGAAGGCGCGCCCGGGCAGGTCGGGGATCGTCTACAGCGGTTCGCGCGACGGCACGGAAAAGCTCGCCGAACGCCTGGCCGCCGAGGGTGTCGCCGCCAAGGCTTATCACGCCGGCCTCGACAAATCGGTGCGCAACGACCGCCTGAACTGGTTCCTCGGCGAGGAGGAGGCGGTGATGGTGGCGACGATCGCCTTCGGCATGGGGATCGACAAGCCGGACGTACGCTTTGTGATCCATGCCGATCCGCCCGGCGCCATCGAGGCCTATTGGCAGGAAATTGGCCGCGCCGGCCGCGACGGCGATCTGGCCGAGGGTGTCACGCTCTACAGCGCCGCCGACATGAGCTGGGCCCTGGAGCGGATCCGCCGCCGGGACATGCCGCCGGAGGCGGCCCAGGTTCAGATGCGCAAGGTGCGCCAACTCTACGCCATGCTCGAAGGGCCGACCTGCCGCGCCGCCGCCGTCCGCCGCTATTTCGGCGAGAGCGATGTGGCGCCGTGCGGCCAGTGCGATCGCTGTCTACATCCGCCCAAGGGGGTGGAGGTGACAGAAGCGGCCCAGAAGGCGCTCTCAGCGGTGCACAGGCTCGGCGGCCGGTTCGGACGGGGCCGACTGGTGGAGCACCTGCTTGGCAAGACCAAGGGGGTCAGCGAATCCGAGGCGGCCATGTCCACCTATGGCGTGGGTAAGGAGTTCAGCCCCGGCGGCTGGCGCGATCTGATCGACCAATTGCTGTTCGAAGGCCTGCTGGCTGAGGATCCCAACGATGGCCGTCCGTTGATTGGCCTCGCCGATCCCGATGGTGTCCGTGCAGTCTACCGTGGCGAGCGCCGGCTGACCGTGCTGCATGCGCCCGAGGCCCACGACTCGACCAGCCGGTCAGGCCGGCCGAAACGACGTGGCGAGGCTGCCGCGGATCTCAGTGGCGAGGCCTTGGGCCTGTTTGACGCCCTGCGCGCCTGGCGACGGGCCGAGGCCGCGCGCCAGGGGCTGCCGCCCTATGTGATTTTCCACGACCAGACCCTGGCTGATATCGCCGTCGCTCGGCCGCGCAACCGCGACGCTCTCGCCGACATCAACGGCGTGGGCGCGGGCAAGCTCGACCGCTACGGCGCGGCGGTGCTGGCCGTGGTCGGAGACCAATGACGCCCGGTGGGCCGGGCGTCGTCTGATCTATCGATAGAAGATGTGGTCGCCGATCTGGGCGATCCGCTCGTGGTGATGCGACCAGGCCGGCCTCACATAATTCGCATGGAAGAACAGGGCCCCTGGCGCCACCTGTGGCAGCCGGTCTTCCTGGGCAATGGCGGCGATCGCCACCGCGGTGTCCCACGGACGCGCTGTGACCGGCGGAGCGGCGCTGGCAGGGGTCGTGGCGAACTGGCCGGGCTGGCTAACAACGGCGCAGACGTGAGTCGGGAAGTCGCCCGTGCGCGTGCGGTTCAGGATGACCTGGGCCACCGCCAGCTGACCCGGCAGAGTCTGGTTGGCGGCTTCAAGGTAGACCGTCCGCGCCATGCAGGCCAGCGATGGCTTCAATGCCCTGGGATGACCGGCATGGAGCGCGACAAGCCGCTGAAGAGCGGCGGGGGTAATGAGATTGCGAAGTTCGGCCGCGCGACGGGCCTGGGTTTCACCGGCCGTCAACACGGGCTCTGCGGCGGGGGGAGCCGGTGTTTCCGTGGAAATCGTCGTCGCATCCACGGCGATCGGGCCCGCGCCGTCTGTGGGCGATGCGGCGATACCCTTGGAGACAACGAGAAGAGACAGGGCCACCATTCCGGCGGCGCCGAGTTTTAGGACAGTAGACAATAAAAACCCAATGAATTGCGCGAGGCCGCGGTCGTGAAGCCAAGTACAGAGGCTCCGGCGGCTATACGTCTTATCGCTGAGGGAGTGTTTCGACCCGGCCGCCGCGATCAGAACGGCGAGTCGTCCAGGAGGGGATTGACCGGGTCCGGCGCTCGATTGGCGAGCCCCATCCACACACTGGAAGGTATCTTATAGCGGTTTTCAGGATTTTCTCAACCCAAGGGCTCGCGCGGCCGTTTTCGGCGGCTGCGACGAGCGCTTGGGTCGGGGGTGTCGGTCGGGTTAGACGTCGACCTCGGCGTCGAGGGCGTTCGCCTGAATGAACTCGCGGCGCGGTTCCACAAGGTCGCCCATCAGGCGTGTGAACAGATCGTCGGCGTCGTCGGCGTGGTTGACCTTCACCTGCAGCAGGGTGCGGGCGTTGTGGTCGAGGGTTGTCTCCCACAGCTGTTCCGGGTTCATCTCACCCAGCCCCTTGTAGCGCTGGATCGACAGACCGCGGCGTCCTGACTCGAACACCGCCGAGACCAGATCGAGCGGACCGCGGACGGTATGGGTGCGGTCGCGGCGACGGAAGGTCGCCGGGCCGGCGAAGGTGTCCGAGAGCTTGCTGGCCCGTTCCGCCAGGCGCCGCGCGTCGGCCGAGTGCAGCATCTGATCGTCCAGGACGATCTTCTCGGAGACGCCCCGCTTGACCCGATGGAAGACATAACCCCCGCCCAGGGCGCGTTCGCCCGACCAGGCGCCGTCACCTTCCTCGGCATAGAGGTCCAGACGCCGGGCGCCTTCCGCCAGATCGTCGGAATTGCCCAGAAGTCCAGCCAGAGAGGCCTGTTCGATGGCGAAAGCCGGCGCCCGGGCCGACAGCCGCTCGATATTGGCTTTGGACTGGCGCGCGGTCTGGGTCAGTTCGGCGAGATCACGGCCCATCATGCGCTCGCCCGAGGCCAGGTCCAGCTCGGCGCCGTCGAGGCCTTCCTCCACCAGGAAGGACTCCATCTCGGTGTCGTCCTTCAGGTAGCGCGACGACTTGCCCTTGCTGGCCTTATAGAGCGGCGGCTGGGCGATATAGAGATAGCCGCGCTCGATCACCTGCGGCATCTGCCGGTAGAAGAAGGTGAGCAGCAGGGTGCGGATGTGGGCGCCGTCCACGTCGGCGTCGGTCATGATGACGATCCGGTGGTAGCGGATCTTCTCGATATCGAAATCGTCCCGGCCGATGCCGGCGCCGAGCGCCGTGATCAGGGTGCCGACCTGGTCCGAGGCGAGCATTTTATCGAAGCGCGCCCGCTCGACGTTGAGAATCTTGCCGCGGAGGGGGAGCACGGCCTGGTTCTCGCGATTGCGGGCCTGTTTCGCCGAGCCGCCGGCGGAATCGCCTTCGACGATGAAGATTTCGGACTTGGCCGGATCGCGTTCCTGGCAATCGGCCAGCTTGCCGGGCAGGGACGAGATATCCAGGGCCGACTTGCGGCGGGTC
>CAIQJF010000027.1 GCA_903872075.1 uncultured Caulobacteraceae bacterium
CGCCGCCTGCGCCGCCCCCGCCGCTTCCGCCGCCCGTCGCCGCCGCGCCTCCGCCGCCCCTTCCACCGCCGCCGCCGCCGCCGGTGTTACCGCCCAAGCAGGCCCGACACTGAGGGTCAATTCGGCCCGTCCCCTGAACGACGGCCGAAAGGCGCCGATGCCGCGACTCCGACTTAGCAGCCCAATACGCAAACGGCGCCTGACCGCGGCGGGCGTCGCCAGTCTCCTGTGCCTCGCCACGATCTGGGTGTGCCCGGCGTGCGCCGTTGCGCAAGGATCGGTGACCGCCAGCCCGCCGGCGGACGTCGCACAGCTCCCGCAAGGGCGAGCGACGCGCGCGGACTTCCGGGGCGAATTGGCGTCCGGAAACGCGCGGGAAGTCGCCGACTGGGTCGTCGATTCGTCCGACAATCGGGGCCTGCCGTTCGCGATCATCGACAAGGTGAACGCAAAGGTCTTCGTGTTCGGCAACTCGGGCGTGTTGCGCGGGGCGGCGCGGGCTCTGCTCGGCCTGGCCAGGGGCGATGACACCACGCCCGGCATCGGACACCGCAGGTTGGCCGCCATACGCCCCAGCGAGCGCACCACGCCGGCGGGGCGCTTCGTGGCCGCGCTGGGCCGTGACTTCGAGCAGGACATCCTCTGGATCGACTACGACACGTCGCTATCGCTGCACCGGGTTATCAAGGGCGCGCCGAAGGACCACCGCGCACTCCGTCTGTCGACGGCCTCGTCGCTCGACAAGCGAATCTCTTACGGCTGCATCAATGTCCCGGCGACGTTCTATGACAGCATCGTCGCCAGGACCTTCGCGGGGACGACCGGAATTGTCTACATCCTCCCTGAAGTGAAACCGCTCCGGGAGGTCTTCGCCATGGCGTCCCCCTCTGCGCGTCCGCCTCAAGGGTTGCCCGATCTCACGAATCCCGCACGCTGACACTTCGCCTGGCTACAGCCGGCTCGTTGGGCGGGCGGCCCGCCGTCGGCCTGTGTCGCCGCTGGCTCACCGTGTTAGAGCGGACTTGTCCGCAGCCTCAAGGTTTCTTGGACACCCGCCTCCAGGGACGGCCCCACCGCCTCGCCTGGCGGGCATCCAGGAAACCTTGACGTCAAGCGACCTGACGCGGGGCCTCCGACACACCCCAGGAATGGCCACCAACGCAGCGCCACGAGCCACCTGCTCGAAGACGCACCGCCGACGTCCGGCTGCGTGGAGGAGGCCGTCGTCCGGGCGTCACCCGGACCACACAGTGGCAAGGCCCGCTTCATGGCGATTCGGCGACAGTCTGCGGGCCCGCCGGCCAACCCGCTTGACTTGCATATTGCAATATGTCACGATGTGCTCATGTCCGCCGCCGAGACCGATGACGAAGACGCCCCGAACCCCGCCATCGCGGGGACGGAAAAGCGTCGCCGGAAGCTCGAAGAGCTCAGCGATATCGGTATGGAGATCGCCCGGTCGATTCAGGTGGAGGTCCGGCTCGAAGGTCAGGCCTACGGCCTGAAGCTGAGCCGCGCGGAGGGGCCAGCCCAGGCCCAGGCCGTGCGGGCCTCTGTCCCCGCCAAGTCACGCGAAGCCGCCGCCGCCTTCGCCCGCATCTCCAAGGCCATCCGGCTCACCATCGCCCTGGAGGCCCGCACCGAGCAGGACCTCGCCGCCCTGATCGCCGGGGAACCGGCGGCCCGCGAAGCCCGCCGCGCCGACCGCGCGCGCCGGGCCGCGGCCGAGACCAAGGCCCGCCATGACGCGGGTGTCGCCAAGGTCCGCGAGATTCTCCACGACATCGCCGAGTGCGAATCCGAGACCCTCACCGAATACGAAAACCTCACCGAAGCCCTCGACGAACGCCTGGAGCGTGACGAGGCCTACGCCCATCTCGAAGACACCGCGCTCGACTACGTCGTGCGCACAATCTGCAAGGATTTGGGCCTCAACCCCGACCGGCACGCCTGGACGGGGCAGGAACTTCCGCCCCGCCCGCCGCTCTCCCGGCCGAAGTTCTCCGTCTTCAACACGCCGGGCCGGAACCTGAGGCTGGCGCGCCGAACACTTCAGCCGGAAACACCGGTCCAACCGCCGGCCGCCAATGACGCGGCGGCCGATCCCGACATCCTCTTCTACGATCCCGCGCCGTCCATCCGCCGCGAGTGAACGGGCCGCGGCGCCTTGCGTGCGCCGACGTCAGCCTGTCCAATCCCCCCATCGGGGGTCATCAGCCATGCGCCGACGCGATGTGATCAAGACGGCCGCCTTGGGCGCCGCGGCCCTGGCCGCCGGCCCGGCCGCGGCCGACGCCTGGGCCCTGCCGCCCAAACGCGGGGTGCGCACGATCGAGACCGTGTTCATCCCCGTATCCGACGGCGTTCGTCTGGCCGTGCAGCTGTGGCTGCCGGAGGACGCCGAGGCCCATCCCGCGCCGGTGGTTCTCGAATACATCCCCTACCGCAAGCGTGACCGCTACCGGGCCTATGGCCTGTACTGGGGCCGAACTCTGGCCGAGCGCGGGATCGCCTACGCCCGGCTGGAGACGCGCGGCTCGGGGGATTCCACCGGCCTGCTGGAGGACGAATATCTACCGCGCCATCACCAGGACGCCGCCCAGGCCATCGCCTGGCTGGCCGCCCAGCCCTGGTGCAACGGATCGGTGGGCATGCGCGGCGTCTCCTGGGGCGGCTTCAGCACCCTGCAGACCGCGGCCCTGGCCCCGCCGGCCTTGAAGGCCATCATGCCGCTGTGCGCCTCCGATCGTCGGTATACGGATGACGCCCACTATGTGGGCGGCGCCTTCGCCCTCACCGGCCTGAAATGGGCGACCAGCATGAAGATGGTGCTGGCCGGCCCGCCCGATCCCCTGGTCACAGGCCCGGGCTGGCGGGAGGAATGGCAAAAGCGCCTGGACGCCACCCCGGCTATCGCCGCCCGCTGGCTCAGCCATCAGACCGAGGACGCCTATTGGCGGCAGGGTTCGGTCGCCTTCGACTACGCCGCCATCCGCTGCCCGGTCTATGTGGTCGGCGGCCTGGTCGATCCCTACGCGAACCAGATCCCGCGCCTGCTCGCCAACCTGACCGTGCCGCGCAAGGGGCTGATCGGCCCCTGGCGCCACGGCTATCCCTCCCCGGCCAGCCCCGGGCCCAGCCTCGACTGGGCCTGGGAGGAGGTCCGCTGGTGGCGCTGCAGGCTGATGGGCGAGGCCACCGGGATCATGGACGAGCCCATGCTGCGCGCCTTCATGCCGGACACGACGGCCGCCCAGGTCGCGCCGGGGCCGATCCCCGGCCGGTGGGTCGCCGAGCCCGTCTGGCCTCCTCCCGGCGCGGCGGCCAAGGTCCTCCATCCCGCCGGTGGCGCGCTGACCCCGCGGCCGGGACCGTCGGAAGCCCTGCAACTCCACGCCGGCAAGGCTGTCGGCCTCGGCAAGGTGGAGTGGGTTCCCTTCGCGCCGGCCGAACTGCCGCACGAACAATCCCCCGATGACGCGCGCAGCGCCGTCTTCGACTCCGCGCCTCTGTCCGCGCCCCTGGAATGCCTGGGGCAGGGTGGTTTCACCGTCCGCCTGTCGTCGGACCGGCCGGTCGCCCATCTGGCGGCCCGGCTGTGCGAGGTCGGTCCGGACGGCAGGTCCTGGCTCGTCGTCTGGGGGCTGTTGAACCTCACCCACCGGGACGGCCACGCCGATCCCAAGGCCCTGATCCCTGGCGAGGCCGTGGATGTCACGATCCCGTTCGCCTTCTTCGCTCACCGTTTCCAGACGGGATCGCGGGTCCGGCTCGCCCTCTCCGAAAGCCTCTGGCCGCTGGTCTGGCCGGCGCCCGAGCCCGCCACCCTGACC
Organism: uncultured Caulobacteraceae bacterium; assembly: GCA_903872075.1. GTDB lineage: Bacteria > Pseudomonadota > Alphaproteobacteria > Caulobacterales > Caulobacteraceae > Acaudatibacter > Acaudatibacter aquilonius. Next base: position 3,834 of record CAIQJF010000027.1, read on the forward strand.
CTCGATCTGGCGACCGCGCGCCTCGCTTTGCCCGCGCGCACCGTTCCGGCCGTCGAAGCGCCGATGCCCATCGCCGAGGCGCCCGGCCTGCCCGACAATCCCGCCGCAGGGCCGGTCCTCGCCATCACCGAGAGCCCGCAAGAGGTCCGCGTCGTCGAAACCTGGCCGGTCTCGACGAGCGACATCGCTGAGATCGCCGAGACGGTGTCGAGCTCAGGCCCCAACGTCGTCCTCACCCTCACGCCGGGCGATCCCTTGAGCTGCGCCTGGCGGGCCGAGCAGTCCTCCGCCTATCGCCGCGAGGGCTGGGACGTGGCGATCCGCGCCGAGGTGGCGATCACCGCGACGGCGACTGAATTCCATGTCGAGGAGCGAACGCTCGCCACCCTCAACGGCGCGACGGTGGCCGATGTGAAGCACAGCACGCGCCTGCCGCGGGTGCTGGCCTGATCCCCCCATTCGCGGCGGGAGCCGACTGGGCTAAACGGAGCAGGGGCCCGGGGTCATGCGATACGGACCCGCCGAGCGGAGAATGGATCATGCCCGATCTGGAAGCCATCGCGCGCCTGCTGGATGAGCGCCGGCGGGGCCACAGCCTGCCCCAGGCTCTCTACAACAGCCAGGACGCCTTCGACTTCGACATGGCGGCGATCTTCGGCCGCTCCTGGCTGATGGTCGGGGCGGAGGTGGAACTGCCCCGGCCCGGCGCCTGGATGGCGACGAACGTCGGGCCCTGGCCGGTGATCGTCACCCGTGATCGACGCGGCGACCTCAAGGCCTTCCACAACAGCTGCCGCCATCGCGGCGCCCAGATCTGCAAGCCCGGCAAGGGCGTCTCCGCCCGGCTGGTCTGCCCCTACCATCGCTGGACCTATGAGATGAGCGGCGAACTGGCCCACGCCGCCCGCATGCCGGCCGATTTCGATCCGGCCGCCCACAGCCTCGTCCCCGTGGCCGTGGAGAGCGTCGGTGGGATCATCTACCTCTGCCTGGCCGACGATCCGCCGGACATCGCCGGGTTTCGCGACACCCTCGCGCCGATGCTCGCCGTCCATAACCTCAAGGACGCCAAGCTGGCCTTTGAGAGCACCCTGGTGGAGCGGGGCAACTGGAAGCTGGTCATGGAGAACGCCCGGGAGTGCTATCACTGCCCCGGCTCGCACCCGGAGCTGTCCCAGAGCTTTCCCACCGGCGCCTCGGCCCATTTCGACTTCGGCGAGGACGCGGCCCAGGCTGATTTCGCGGCCCGCATGGCCGCCGCCGGTCTCTCCACCACCCCGCTGGAGGGCGAGGGGTGGCAGGTGGCGCGCTTCCGCCTCAACGACGGCTTCAAATCCATGACCCTGGACGGCGCCTTCGGGGTGAAGAAACTCATGTGCGACATCGAAGGCGGCGACATCGGCTCCCTGCGCTGGGCCACCGAGCCTCACGCCTTCGCCCACGCCACCGCCGATCAGGTGCTGCTGTTCAGCGCCATGCCCGTCGCGCCCAACGAGACCCTCGTCACCGCCAAATGGCTGGTCCACAAGGACGCCATCGAGGGCGAGGACTATGACGTCGAGGACCTGGCCGACCTGTGGACCCGCACCAATCTCCAGGACCGCGATCTGGTGGAAAACAACCAGGCCGGGGTGAACTCCCCCGGCTATCGCCCCGGCCCCTATTCGCCGGAGGCCGAGGCCCTGGCGATCCGGTTCGTGGATTGGTACTGCGCCACGGCGCGCGACTACCTGGACGGCCAGGGCGTCGGCCGCGCGCCCGCCAAGAGAGGACTGCGTCGTGTCGGCTGAACAAGGGGGCCGCGGCCTGCATCCGGACACCCTGGCCGTGGGCCATGGCTATGACCCTTCCGAGGCCTGGGGCGCGGCCAAGCCGCCCATCGTCCTGACCTCCACCTTCGTCTATCCCAGCGCCCAGGCCGCCAAGGATTTCCACCGCGCCTTCTTCGATGGCGCCACCGAGGCCGAGCACGGCGGGCCGATCCCCGACGGCTTCATCTATTCGCGCCTGGGCCATCCCAATCTCGATATGGTCGAACGCCGGGTCGCCGCCCTCGACCGGGCGGAGGACACCGCCTGTTTCAACAGCGGCATGTCCGCCGTCTCCACCGTGGCCCTGGCCTTCCTGCGGCCCGGCGACAGCGTGGTCTACAGCCGCCCGATCTATTCAGGGACGGACAACCTGCTCCACAAGGTGATGGTGGATTTCGGCGTCCATGTGGAAGGGGTTATCGACGCCTGCGACGCGGCCCAGATCCGCGCCGCCGCCGAGGCCGCCCTGGCCAAGGGGCCCGTCGCCCTCTTCATGCTGGAAAGCCCGGCCAATCCCACCGCCGCCATCGTCGACATTGCCCTGGTCCGCCGCATCGCCGACGAAATCGGCGTGCGCCAGGGCCGCCGGCCCCTGATCTCGGTGGACAACACCTTCCTGGGCCCGCTGCTGCAGAATCCGGCCGAGCATGGCGCCGACCTGACCATCACCTCCCTGACGAAATACTGTGGCGGCCACAGCGATCTGCTGGCCGGTTCGGTCAGCGGGTCGAAGGACCTGATCGGCCAGCTCAAGTCCCTGCGCATGATCCTGGGCAATCACATGGAGCCCTTCACCGCCTGGCTGATGCTGCGCTCGCTGGAGAGCCTGGCCGTGCGCACTGAGCGGGCCTGCGCCAACGCCCTGACCGTCGCCACCTTCCTGCGCGACCACCCCAAGGTGGCCAGCTTGACCTATGTGGGCTTCCTGCCCGAGGGCTCGCCCGCCCGCGCCGTCTATGACCGCCAGTGCGCGGGCGCCGGCTCGACTTTCTCCTTCGCCCCGCACGGCGGCGAGGCCGAGGCGTTCCGCTTCCTCGACCAGCTGAAGCTGTTGAAGAACGCGGTGAGCCTGGGCGGATCGGAGACCCTGATCTGCCATCCGGCCACCACCACCCACTACAGCATCCCGCGCGAACGGCGGGAGGCCAGCGGCATCACCGACGCCACCCTGCGCCTCTCCATCGGCCTGGAGCATCCGGACGACCTGATCGCCGAAATGGCCCGCGGCCTGGACGCGGGCTGACCGGCCCGTGACCGCCCGCGGCTTCGATCCCAAGGCCCAGGCGGGCAAGGTTCCGGCCCCATCGCGCCGGGTGGAGGTGCTGGTGATCGGCGCCGGCCCGGCCGGGATCGCCGCGTCCCTTGAGGCGCGGCGGGGCGGGGCCGAGGTGCTGCTCGTCGACGAGAACCCCGTCTCCGCCGGGCTCATGGGGCTCGATGTCCCGCTCTACTACGGCGGCCGGCAAACCGCCGCGGTCCAGGCCGGGACGCGGATGATCGAACAGGTCTTCGCCGCCCGCCCGGCCCTGGCCGAGGCCTTCGAGGCGGGGGTCGAGATCGAACTGGGCGTGTCCTGCTGGGGCGCCTGGGTTCCGGGCCTCGGCCTGGCCTCCCTGCCCGAGCCCCTGGCCGGCCTCGCCGACGAGGACCGCGCCTGGATGGTCGGCTTCGACCGCCTGATCCTGGCGACCGGCGCCCGGGATGTGGTGTTCGGCTTCCCCGGCTGGGACCAGCCCGGGGTCATGGGCGCCGCCGCCCTGGCCGCCCTGCTGGAAACCTACGACGCCTTCGCCGGCCGCCGCCTCGCCATTCTGGGTATGGGCGACCTGGCCGTCGCCACCGCCCGCCTGGCCCGCGATCGGGGCCTTCAGGTCGTGGCCCTCATTGATCCCGCCGCCGAACCCCGCACCGATCTTCCGCCCGGTGTCGAGGTCCTCGCGGGCTGGGCGCCTTTCCTGGCCGCCGGCGGGGCCGACGGCGTCGAGAGCCTGACGGTCCGCGAGCTCGTCACCGGCGCCGAGCGCGTTCTGACCTGCGACACGGTCGTTCAGGCCATCGCCCTGACGCCGGCCATCGACCTGCTCGATGTCCTCGGCGCCGCCCTGGTGATGGACCCGGCGCGAGGCGGTCATGTTCCGGTGATCGCCGACGGCGGCGCCACCAGCCTGCCGCAGGTCTTCGTCGCCGGGGATGTGGCCGGCGTGGCGGACACCCTCGCCGCCCAGCAGGCGTGGATCCGCGCCCTGGCCGCCCAGAACGGCGGACGGGTCGTGCTCTGCCAGTGCGAGGCGGTGACCCGCGAGGCCCTGCTCGCCGTTCGCCAGCCGGACTATCTGGGGCCTCCATCGCCGGGCATGGCGGCGCGCGATCTTGGCGCGGTGCTTCAGGATGGTCCCGCCAACCCCGACCAGATCAAGCGCCTGACCCGCGCCGGCATGGGTCCCTGCCAGGGCCGGCGATGCCGCGAGCAGGTGGCACTGACCCTGGCCGGCGCCGCCAATACGCCGGTTTCGGCCATTCCTCTGGCCGGCTATCGCGCCCCGGTGCGGCCCCTGCCGCTGTCGGTGCTCGCAGACTGGGACGAGGCGCGGATCATGGGCGGCCACTGGGACGTGTGGTTCGGGATCAAGGGCCAGTGGACCCCCTACGACGACATCGGGACCGAACGGGAGGCGCTGTACGACAACCTCCTGGGCGGCGACATGCACCTGTGACCGCCGCTTCGAAAGCGGGCGCGGCGGTGATCGTCGTGGGCGCCGGGGTCACCGGCCTGTCGGCCGCCTGGTGGCTGGCGCGGTCCGGCGTCGATGTCCTGGTGCTCGACAAGGGGATCGTCGGCTGGGAGGCCTCGGGCCGCAACGGCGGCGGCGCCTCGCACTATCACAGCCCTCTGTTCCATGAGGAACAGCGCCTCTGGCCCCTGATGGACGAGATGCTCGGCTATTCCACCGAGTACCGTCGCGAGCGGGTGATCTTCGCCACCACCGAGCACCATCTCGGCCACTACCGCGACATGGCCCGGATGTGCCGCGATATCGGCTACCGGGTCGACGATCTCGACCCCGCCCAGGTCCGCGAGTTCGTGCCTCTGGCCGGCGACAATGTCCTGGGCGGCATTCACCTGCGCTTCGGTGGACAGGCCAATCCGCAGCGCACGGTCCAGGCCTATGCCTGGGCGCTGCAGGATCTCGGCGGCCGCATCCTGCAGCACACACCGGCCTTGCGCATCGTTCAGTCCGGCGGCCGGGTGGCGGGTGTAGAGACGCCGCGCGGCCTGTTCGCCTGCGATCATCTGGTGGTCGCCGCCGGTCCGCAGAGCGAGGGCCTTCTGGCCCAGGTCGGCGCGCGCCTGCCCCTGGCGCCGGCCCGGGCCGAGATGATCGTTACCGAGCCCGCGCCCCTGATGCCGGTCGGCGGGGCGGACGGCAACGGCCTCTATGGGCGCCAGACCCTGCGCGGCAATCTCGCCTATGGCGGCGGCCCCCATGAGTGGATGGAGGTCGGTCCGGAGGGCCCGGCGCGCCGCCCGTCGACACCCCTGCTGCGCAATCTGTCCCGGCGCGTGGCCGAGCTTCTGCCCAGGGCCGCCCACCTGCGGGTGATCCGCTCCTGGGCCGGGGTGGTGGAGAACACCCCCGACGGGCGCCCCGTCATCGACCGGCTGGAGGATCCCGGCAATCTCACCTTGGCGACGATGAGCGGGGTGGGCTTTGGTCTCTCGCCGGCCAGCGGCCGGGCGATCCGCGATCTGGTGATCGAGGGCCGTTGCACCTTCGCCGAGATCGGCAAACTCTCGATCCGGCGCTTCGACGGCCTGGCCGACGACTGGCGCGAGGCGGCCGGCTGGGTGCCCACCAGCCATGAGGCAGGCGCCCGCGCCCTGGGAGTCATATGAGGAGCGTGAGCGTGCTGAGAACGATCGCCGGCCTCGCCGCGCTCATGGTCCTTGCGGGGTCTGGCGCCGCCATGGCTCAGGTCGCCACGCCGCCGAAGGAGGACGTCGCGTCCTTACGTGAACGCCTAGAGCCGACGATGAATCCCGCCCACCGGCCCCTGCCCCGGGACGTGGCGGCCCTCGATCGCTGGATGGCCGCGGGCGCCGACGGCCCGCTCGTCGACCGCCTGCGCGCCGTGAAGGATGGCGACGCGATCGTCCTGGACATGAACTGGGAACAGAGCCGGATTTTCGACGGCGCGGGGCTGACCGTGGTTCTGGCCTACGCCAACACCCTCTGGCGCGTCGCCGCCGCCGTGCCCGAAGAAGATGGGCGGGAACTCAAGGACTCCGCCGCCCTCTACAGCCTCTACGCCCTGCATCTGGTCAGCCTGGACGGCGTGAAGTGCGCCGACGATTCCGCGCCCGACAACCGGTTCACCCAGGTCCTGGCCCAGGCCCAGCCCATGCTCGCCTATCTACGCCTCCTGTCCCGCGCCGACCGAATGAATGTCGGCTCCCTCTCCCTGGCCCTGGAGCGGGCGACCGCGGCCCTGCGGCCTAACGATGCGACCATCTGCAGCGGCGGTCTGGCGCAGTATGGCCAGGATCAGGCGGCCGGTGGGGCGAAGACGGCCTATGTTCCCGGCTTCAAGGACGCCGACGTCTGGCGCCCGGACCAGGACAAGCGCCGCCAGGCCCTGCCGCCGGAGCTGACCCGCTTCCTCACTACGCCCGATGACGGCCTCGACCCCCCGCCGCCGGCGGAGCCAGCGGCCGTGGCGGCGTCACCGGCGGTGCAGGGGCCTTAAGGCCGGCCGGCGCGTGAGGCGCACCGTGCGCCAGTCGGCCCGCGCGCCGTCCGTCGTCGCGGGGATCCAGTCGCCGTCCACCTGGGCCTCCAGGTGCCGCGACTCGCCGGCCGCCTCGCGTTCGAACCGCGCCCGCACGGTGGGCTGAAACGGCGGGCGCTCAGCCTCCTCGCCCTCGGGGACGAACCAGGCGAACCGCCGCGCTTTTCCATCCGGCCCGACGACCTCGCCCCGGCCGAGCCTCAGGTCCTCGACGGCCCAGGGACCCTCCAGCTCCAGGTCCGCCCACTGCACGGCCTCGGTCCAGTCCGCTCCCCGTGTCGGCGCCTCGCCTCGGATGCGGCTCGCCGCCCGTTCCCGGCCCCGGTGGGCGGTGACGAAGGCGCCCCGCCAGACGCGGCCTGTGCCCGAGTCCATGAACCACAGCCGTCCGCCCAGATGATCGTGCGCCCAGCGCTCCCAGGCCCTGGCGCGGTAGCGCTCGATCCAGATCGTGCCCCGGAAGGGCAGAGTCTGGACGGCCCTGACGCTCCCGAAATCCAGCAGCCGCAGCCACAGCGGCGCGACGGCCATGGCCTGATAGCTGGCGGTGCGTGCGGCAATCTGATCGGCGCCGAGATCGCTGGCCTGAACCTCCACCGCGACCCGCGCCGCCGGATGATCCGGCGGCCAGGCCAGGACGTCGATACGACGGTCGCCCGCCTCGCCGGTCAGGGGCGCCTCAAGGGTGACGGTGAGACCCCGCGCGCGCAGCGCCTCGGCCAGCCGCTGCTGCGCCGCCAGGTGGGCCACGGACATGGGCGCGCCGAACGCGCAGGTCCCGTCCGGCCGATGGGCGAAGTGGGCGGCGCGAACCCGACCCGGCTTGAAGATCACCGGCGCGCCGCAGAGCCGGCAGCGATAGGCGACGCCGCGAACCGCCGCGGCCGCCTCCACATAGGGGGCGTCGGGCGCGGCGGCCGTCAGCACCGCCTCGCTCCGCGGTCAGGCCAAGTCCAGGCGCGCGGCGGCGGCGCGCAGGTGATGCAGCAGATCGCCCGCGTAACTGGACCCCACGAAGATGTGCAACCGGTCCTCATCGACCACATCATACCGCACACTTAGGTGATGGAGGATGGTCCCTGCAGTGCGGCCTGGGCCGAAGTCCGGATCCTCCGCGTCGAACACCCCGCCGAACATCAGCAGGGTCCGCCAGGCGGGGCCACACACCTCCAGCCGCGCGAAGGCCCCGGTCAGGTCGACAGCCGCGCCGTCTTCGCCGAGCGCGGCGTCCAGATCGGCCTGGCGCGCGGCGAGACCCTCGCGGGGACCGCTCAGCCACCAGACGCTCGGCTCGACGCGGATCGCCCGCCATTCTCCCGGCAGGTCGGCGCTCGCCCCGACCGCGGGAAGCGCTGCGCCCAGCGCCGCCGCGATTCGGCTCTCGGCCGCGTCGCCCCAGATCTCCAGCGAGATCATGGCGCAGGGTTCCAGCACGGCGATATCGACAGGCGCGTCAGTCACGATAGAGCGCCCCTTCCGGGTCGTGGAATAGGGGCGCGACCAGCTTCACCCGGCCTTGCAGGCCCCGCGTGGGCGAACTGACGATCAGGGTCTCTCCCAACCGGTCCGGCCCCGCCTTCACCAGGCCAAGACCGATCGCGCCCTGGCCGAGCACGCGCCGGCCGGCCGAGGTGACATGACCCTCGGTCGCGGCGCCGGGCGCGGGAAGGATCATCGCCCCTTCCGGCAGCACCCCGTCCAGGGCCTCCAGCCCCACCAGCCGCGCCCGATCGGGCCGCTGGAAATCGGGCCGCTGCAGCGCCGCCCAGCCCACATAGCCGCGCCGCCGCAGCATCTTCGTCAGGCCCAGGTCATGCGGGCTCGTGCGGCCGTCGATCTCCGCGCCGGTGACCACATGGCCTTTCTCGATCCGCAGCAGGTCCATGGCGTCCAGGCCATAGGGCGCGCCGCCTGCGGCCCGAACAGCCTCCGCCAGAGCCCGCCAGACGGGAGGGGCGTCCGGCGCCGGCGCATAGATCTCGAAGGCCCGCTCCCCGCTGTAGCTGGCGCCGAGCAGCAGGACCTCGCAGCCGGCGATCCGGCCGCGCGCCGCGCCCATGTGCGCCGGCGGCGAAACGTCCGTCAGGTGCGCGATCAGCTCTCGGGCTCTCGGACCCGCCACGGCGATCCCCGTCCACCGCTCCTGTGTCGCCACGGCGGTCACGCGCAGCTCCGGGGCCAGGACCCGGCGGACGTAGGACAGGTGCGCCGCCATCGTGTCCGCCCCGCCCGTGGAGCTTGTCAGCAGGAAGCGCGCCTCGCCCAGCCGCCAGATGGTGCCGTCGTCGGCGACGATCCCGTCCTCGCGCAGCATGATCGCGTAGCGGCCGCGTCCGACGGGCAGATTGGCGACGCGGTTGGCGCAGATGCGCTCCAGGAAGGCCGCTGCGTCCGGACCGGCGATCTCGAACTTGCCGAGGGTGGAGACGTCCGTGAGCCCGATGGCCGTGCGCACGGTCCGGGCCTCGCGCAGCGCCGCGGCGGCGAGGCTCTCGCCCGGCCGCGGATAGGCGCGGGGCCGTCGCCAGTAACCCGACGGCTGCCAGACGGCGCCGGCCTCGGTGTGGATCGCGTCGAGGGTGAGGCGGCGGTTCGGCGCGGCGTGATCGCCCACCGCCGTTCCCGCCATGGCGCCGAAGGTGACCGGCGTATAGGGTGGCCGGAAGGTGGTCAGGCCGACTTCGGGCGGCGTCTTGCCCAGCGCCGCGCTCATGCGCGTCAGGCCGACGATATTGCTGGTCTTGCCCTGGTCGGAGGCCATGCCGAGGGTGGTGTAGCGCTTGAGATGCTCCACCGACCGGTAGCCCTCGCGCCAGGCCAGATCGATATCGGCGGCGGTGACGTCGTTCTGGAAGTCGATGAAGGCGGTCTTGGGGTTCGCGCCCGGCGCGAGGCCATCGACGGTCCCGCTCGCTGTGGGCGCCAGACGCCCGCCGCCCACGGATGGGGGCTCGTCGCGCGGCGCGAAGCCCAGCCGTTCGGCCGCCGCGCGGCCCGCGCGCCAGCCGTCGGCCAGGGCGGCGGCGAGGCCGTGGCGACCCG